>JAHEBQ010000081.1 GCA_024642205.1 Planctomycetaceae bacterium
CGTAGTACCCGAGGCGGGACTTGAACCCGCACGACCGTAAGGTCACAGGATTTTAAATCCTGAGCGTCTGCCAATTCCGCCACTCGGGCATTACCGTGTTTTCAATCCAACTTCAATCCCGTTTGGCACCGGGAATCCGCCAGGGAATTTTCCAAAAAAATGGCTGGTGTTCGCAGCACCAGCCCATTCCCAGACGTGACGGGTTAGTCACGACGGTTGATTAGTCTATCAAAACCGAACCGGCAAAGCCATACGTAGAATGTTCGTATCCCGTCCACCCGGGTTCTAAAAATACCGAACGCTTGGATTGGCCTTCGCTTGAATTTCCCAGGCTGACAATGTCTTTCGCGCAATGTCAACAAATACCGGCATGTGTCCCAAGTCGAAGATTTCGTTTGGTGATGCCATTTGTTTTATCGAACCAGATGAAGCCCGAAGCGCGGGCGAATTCTAGGGGTAATTCCATTTCACGTTTACGAAAACGAAATTCCACCCAAGAATGGTTGCAGTACAGATGCCATGCCGGAATGACCCGCAGGTCTACCGGTGTCGTGCGACGAGGCGATTTTCAATTTGCCATCAGGATTGATTTGAGGCATCGTCGGAGCCGGCGCCGATTGGACGATGCCGGCAAACCCGTTCAATTGAAGTTTCGACTATGATCCTTGTCATGCGACACCCGATTCCGACGCGACACGAGTCAGTCTGGCAACGATTTCATCAGAGAAACTGATTCCGGAGAAGTTCTCGGCGTCAAACAGGCCACCGGTGCTGAACACATTGAACTCGATAATTTTGTCACCAATCAAATCGACGCCAGCCAGCCAGATGCCATGTTCCTGCAGCAGCTTCGCCGCATATTCGGCGGTCCGTCTTTCGCGCGGGCTCAAGGCCAGCCGGAGGGCTGTACCACCGGCGTGCAGATTGGCCCGAAAATCGCCCGCCGCGGGCCGCCGTGCGATGCCGGCCAAATGACCGTCGATTTCCAGCACATTTCCGCCCACGACAACCACCCGCTTGTCGCCCAGGTGATCGGCTTCGACGAAATGTTGAGCGACCACGAAATCGGAAACAAACGTCTCGCCAATCAAGCCATCGAGTCCAGTCTGGTCGTGGCTGACGCGGATCACGTTGTGGCCACGAGAACCGACCAGCGGCTTGATGACACAATCGGTTCCCGAACGATGCACGAATTCTACGACTTGGTCGATTCGATTGGACAAGAGCATTGGCGGACAATACTCTGCATCGACCGAGGCCAATGAGGCTTTGCTGGCAAAAAATTGTAAATGAACTGGATCGTTGATGACTCGTATCCCATTGGAATTAGCGGAACGGCAAATGTCCAAAAACGAACTGTGAATCGCAGCCCGTTCGATGTCGCGTCCCGGGTTCGATCGAATCAGGATCAGGTCACCCGATTCAATTGGGCTGGAACCGCATGGCGGATTCGATCGGACAAAGTTCTCTACCGACTTGGACCTCCAATCATTCATGGGTGGGAGCGTAACGCCCCTGACAAAATACGCTGCCTCCGAGTCGGTTTGTCCAAAAAATGACGTATCAATGGAAAAATCGACAACGCCGGCCAGCAATACGACATGGCCCTTGCGCGCCAAAGCTGCGATCAGCAGGGCCGTGGTCTGACGATAGCCAATTTCAGCAACGTGATTTACGGCAACGATGATCTTCATGGTTCGGCAGAATCTGACCTTTGTTGGTCGACCAGCACATCATCACTGATACGGTTCAAGTCCCGTTTCTCGACTTCGTTCATCAGGACACCCAGATGGAGAATCCGTGAGCCCGTCTGGCTAACCGGATTGACGCTGTGGCCAATCACAATGCCGTCTTCAGCAGCGTGGTATCGGCGTATGATGTCGCCAAAGATATTGATTTGGGTCGCGACCAGATCCCCTTTTGTGACGCGATCGGTCACCTTGGGCAAAACGGTCAGTAATCCACCCCGATCGGTCAGCATCCAATACGACTTTTTGCACAGGATCGGTGCATCGGGAAGGTCGACGTGTTTGCCGGGAACCATTTCGATGTAGCTCATGATTCGGCGGATTCCCTGGAGCGTTCGTTTGATGGGGTCTTTTTGAAAACGTTGCGGGTCGCAGATCTCGACCGTGATTGCAGGCTTGCCCTGCTCTGCCAGGACGCCTCTCAATGTATAGTCCGAAGGGGGGTTATGGACGATGATACTGGGGCGAAGCAGGCACGCCATTTTGGAGGTCATTTCCTGCTTCAAATTGGCGCGCACGTACAGCGAGTTGACGCGACCTGAGCTTGCGGTGTGCAAGTCGACGAGATAGTCAAAGTGCGTCGTGATCCGCTCCACCAGTTCATAGGCGTAGACCTGTGAGCTTTTGCCGTAGGACTTACCAGGCATAATGTGGTTGAGATCCAAACCGTCACTAAACTCGCGCTGTTCGGCCAGCATCCCCGGGATATTGGCGACGATCACACATACGACGGTCCCTTTGAGCGTTTTCAGGTTGATGCGATGCAGCAACTGGTGAATAACCGGAATCCCGTTGAGTTCATTGCCATGAAGGGCGGCGGTAATTCCAAAGATTGGTCCATCTTTTTTTCCGTGAGCGACGACTACCGGAACCTGTATCGGTCGACCGATTCCGTTTTCGATCAGATCGATAAACAGTCGTGAAAACTCGCCCCGGGGTAATGATTCAATTTCCAGCCTGTCGACTCGTTTAACCGATCTGACATGTTCATAGCCGTTGGAAGTCGGCTTGTCCAAGGATGTATTCAAAACTTGATTTCCTCGTTAAAGCGGCGGTCCGGATTGATCGAGCCAAACAGTTTTTTGCGAAACCTGCCTTTGCTGTTGATCAAACCAACCGCCATTCTGTCGATAGCGGCGATCGACATTACGGTTTGAAGGTAGCTGTCAATCAAGTCGTCGAGCCCGAAACCAAGTCGGGCAAAATCGCGGGTATCCACCAGCAATAAACGATCGGGTTGGGTCGTAAAACTGCCATCGTCCTGTTTTACCGAAAGATTGGTTCCCAGCATGTCCCAGGAATCTTCGCCGGCTTCCAATTCCGTCGTCAATGGCTTACGGGCTCGCCGAGCATAAAGGGCGACAGGAAAAAAGCCGCCGGAGCCAACGGCAACCATGAACCTCAAGTCCGCGGCATACAGATTAAGTTTGCGATCCGGCATGGTTCCGATATGAAACAACCGACCGTTCTGGCTTTGCGAACTCCATTTGGCGTTTCCGATCAACGACTGAATGATAAAGTGATCGTAATTGTGCTCGATCTCCATGAAACGCTCGAGTTCCCTGGGTGACGTGATCGTGTAGACTCCCTGGCCAGCATTTGAATAAGGGACTTTGACCACAGCGATCCCGCCCATCCGTTGGACCCAGAGTGGCACTTCTTCTTTGGAAACGTCCCAGATCGTCTCCGGCGTATTGATCTTGAGCCCCGACGAAAATTGCGAGGCGTTATAAATGTCATAGGCTTTCGAAGCGACCAGTTTGTTCCGTCCTCCTGCAAGACAAACCAACACGGGGTTATAGATCAGTGTTTTTGTGACGGTCGGAATCCGATTCCAGGGTTGCTGTGTGACGTATCGAAACGCGGCCCGAATCGGGATCCGCTCGCCTTCATGAATCACGTGTAACACGCCATTTTCATCAAACTCGGCAGTGCGACCGACATCGGATTTGTGAAAAGGAATCAGCCACACCGGTTTGCCGGTCAAGTCAGCAAGCGAGGCCGCATAACCTGAATTCTCCATGTGGTTCTTGTCATAAATAACGGCCAGATCACCCTGGACGCCTCCTTTGCGTCGATTGACCTGTTCGAGAAAGGAGTCACGCATCAGCCGATCGTAACCCGACTTTTCCAAAGACTCGATAACTCGAGGCATGGATTTCTGGCCGGATGGGCAGGAATTTGTTTCAATCACAACAACCTGGCGAATTCCATCCTCTGTCGTTACATGGAACAAATCGCAGCCGCCCCAGCGAAAATACTTGGGCCGCTCACTGAGCAATTGTGTGACGGCTTGTGCGTCAACTTCCGGATGCATATGGCAATATCGCGACGCGATTCGCTCGTTTCCCATGTTCATCAAATTATGAATCAAGGGGTGAATGTGGGCGTTCAATACGCGAGGATAGAAATGCTCGGCAGTTTCAAAGCTGCCGGGCAGGATGCGAACTGGATCTTTGAGCATTGACGGGCAATCGTTGTTACGTGACAAGTTCCTGATCGACACACGGGGGTATTTGTCGTACGCGGCTCGTAATGGGAATCTGGAATCCGAGATCGTAACTCACGATCGCAGTATTGCAAGCCCGGCAAGAAATTCCGTCATTCGGGAATTGAGGCAGTCGGAAATCCGTAGAGGATCGACTCAAACGCAGCGTCCCTGGAGCCCTGCAGGGGAATCTTCCGAAACCGCATTTGAGACGCGCCTTACCAATAAACTACACCGCGTCGCGATCAATAACGGTCGCAGCTGCTGGTATGCGACTGTAGGCGACAGGCAATACGAACAGGTTCAACATCGTCGAAGAAACCAGGCCGCCGAGAATGACATAGGCCATCGGATTTTCGATCTCCTGACCCGAGATGGCCCCGGTGATCATGAGTGGCACCAAGGCCAAGCCTGTTGTCAGGGCTGTCATCAGAATCGGAGCCAGTCTTTCTTCTGCGCCTCGCAAAAATAGTTCCGTTCCATGAATCACGTTTTCTTCCGTTTGCAAATGTCGATAGTGACTCAGCAACATGATTCCGTTCCGAGCGGCGATCCCGAGGATGGTAACAAAGCCGACCAGCGAACCCAGCGAAACCGTTCCTCCAGCAAACCATACTCCCACCACGCCCCCGAGTAGTGCTAACGGAAGCATCAGAACGATTAGGCCGACCAGTCGCCACGATTGGAAGTCGACAAAGAGGACCAGAATGATCGCAATCACGGCGAACAAGGTCAGAAATAGAATTCGCCGCTGCGAGGACTTGGCTTCGGCGTACTCTCCCAAAAATTCTGGATGCGAGCCAGTCGGAAAACTCACGTTGGCCAATACCTGTTTCTCCACGTCCGTGGCGACGCGACCCAGATCACGGCCTGCGACATTACAAGTCACATCGATCCGCCGTGAAGCCCCTTCGCGTTTGATTTCGTTCGGAGCGGGGGATATTTGAATGTCCGCAACATCTTCCAGCGGAACCTGAGCTCCCGAAGGCGTGTCTATCATCAGCCCACGTAATGCTGTCACATCGGCGGACAGTCGGGGCAAGCCGCGAACGACGACGCCAATGATCTTTTGATCCTGAAAAATTTCTCCGATCCGCGTCCCGTTGACCAACGCGCCGACCGATCGCATCATGCTTCCGGGCGTCAAGCCAAAACGAGATGCCGCATCTGGTCGCATCTTGATCGAGACCTGCGGCACCAGGACCTGGGGTTCGATTTTCAACGTCGCCACGCCCGGCACGTCTTTCATTGCATCCGAGACATCTCGCGCGGTCGCGCGAAGCTCGTCCAGGTTGGAGCCATAGACACGTACAACGATCGAGGCGCTTGTGCCGGTCAACACTTCCTTGATTCGTTCTTTGAGATAGGTCAGCAAATCGCGATACAAACCCGGATATCCGTCGACGATCTGCTGAACCTCCGCAACAGTTTTATCATAATCGGCCCTTTCATCGATACTGATCCAGAGCTCAGTAAAATTTGGTCCGACGACTTCGTCCGCAACTTCCGCGCGTCCGATGTGGGAGCCGAAATTGCGAACGCCCTCGACCCCCATCATTTCTTCGCTGGCCCGAACCGTAATTCGATTCATTGCCTCGATGCCAATTCCCGGCTTTTCGACCCAATGCATCAGGAAGTCCGTTTCCTTGAAATCCGGCATCAACTCTTGACCAAGCAACGGCAGCAGGCAGGCCAATCCGGTGAAGATCAGCCCGGCGGCGGCCAGGGACAAATTACGAAACTTCAACAGAGGAGTCAGCATTGCGCGATACATCGACTTGAGCGTGCGTATGAACCATGATTCCCGCTGTTGTCGAGCTGCAATCTTCGGTAGTAACAATAATGAAAGTGCCGGGGTCAGAGTCAGGGCAACTGCCAACGAAGACAGGATAGCCAGGATGTAGGACTTGGCGAGCGGGCGAAAAAACGAGCCCGCCAATCCTTCCAGAAAGAACACGGGAAGAAATGCAAACACAACGATCATTGTGCCATAGACGACTGCGCTGCGGACTTCCAGGGACGCCTGGAGTACAACAAAGATCGGGCTCAGCGGCGCTTCAAGTTTCGCGTTCAGCCGCAATCGACGGATGATGTTTTCGACGTCAATAATCGCGTCGTCGACGACCTCACCGAGCGCAATCACCAGTCCGGCGAGGACCATCGTGTTGAGCGTTCCACCTTGCCAGAACAGGATCATGATCGCCGTCAGCAACGAAATCGGAATGACAACCACACTGATCAGCGCGGATCGCCACTCGGCGAGGAAAAGAAACAGAATGATGATTACCAGTCCGCAGCCGACCAGCATTGAGTGACTGAGGTTGTCCACGGAACGCTCAATAAATGTCGCGGGTCGGAAAACAGTCGTATCGTACCGCGTGTCTCCGAGTGCCGGTTCAAGTTCGGACATTGCTGATTCAACGCCACGGGTAACATTCAGCGTGTTCGCCCAGGGCTGCTTTTCCACAATCAGTAACAATCCGGGTTGCGAGTTGATGATTGCGTCGCCGATCGGAGGGGCGTGATCAATCGTGACACTGGCAATATCCCGGATCTGGAGCGGAACACCATTGCGATAGGCCACGACGATTTCGCCCATTTCCGCCGGCGTATAGACCGGTGGAATCTGCCGAATCGCCATCCGCTGATTCGCCGTGTCAATGAAACCACCGGAGCCCGCCACCGTCGCATCACGAACCGTCTGTAACACGGCATCGAGGGTGATGTTGTTGGCGCGCAAGCGATCGGGATCAACGACGACTTGAAGCTGCGGATCTTTCTCGCCCCATATTGCCACATTCGCAACGCCGGGAATAGCCATTAATCGCGGACGGATCGTCCATCGGGCCAGGACCGTCATATCCATCTGCGATTGTTTGTCGTAAGCAACGATTTGATGTTCGTCCGTCAGGCCGGCGGGGCGATCTTTCCAGACCCCGATTTTCAGACACCGACTGAGCGAGGAAAGCGGCGGCAGAATGTGAGGCATTCGCACGGTTGTTGGCAGTGTCGCCGACACGGTTGCCAGACGTTCTTGTACCAGGTTGCGGGCAATCAAGAGGTCCGTGCCGGAATCGAAGATCAACCGAACGGAAGACAGCCCCAGTACGGATTTCGATCGTACGGTTTTGACAAACGGGATCCCCGTCAACGAATTCTCAATCGGGATCGTAACCAGGTTTTCGACTTCTTCGGTGGAAATTCCCGGGGCTTCCGTTTGTATTTCTACGACCGGTGGAGCAAATTCAGGAAAAACATCGAGCGGGATATCATCCAGGGAGCGAACACCAAATACGATCAGCGCGATGGCTGCCGCGACCACGAGGATTCGCAAATTCAAAGAGGTTTGGATCAGCCAATTCACTTACCGGCTCCAAACTCGGTGCCAAATAACTCGGCGGCACCATCGGTAACGACCTCGGTTCCGGCGGCCGGACCCTGGGCCAAAACGACCCGATCTCCCAGTGGGTAACGAATCAAAACGCGGTGACGTTGGAAGATGTGCTCGCCCGTTTTGACATAAACCCAGGTTCCTCCGTAGATATCATAGATAATCGCCTTGATCGGGGCCGTCAGGCCACGGTCTTGACCACGCAATGCAAGTTGGACTCCCACACGCTGGCCGGGACGCCAGGTACCAGCTTTGTTTTCAATTACAAAATACAGGTCCACCGAAGAACTCAAAGCGTCGGCCGACGGTGGCGCGTCAACCGGAGTCGCTTCGATGATGGGCAACGACTGGGGGCTGAGACCTTGGGCATCGCCCCCGGACCCGGATTGGGGACCTTGACTGAGCGAAACGACTTGAGCGTTTTGGTCGATGTCGATCTTGGGCAGCAATTCGACATACACCGGGACGCGAATCCACATCCTGCCGGTATCGACGATTTCGAACAGCACCGTCCCAGCCGTCACTGCCTGTCCCGGCGTAATCGATAGCAAACGCAGGACGCCAGCCTGGGGAGCCGTGATAGCCAGTGGCGTCGCGGTCCGCTGGGAAGCCGGCTTGTCGAGTTCCTGGACCAGTGACGCAAGCTGCTGCTCCCGTTCGTACGCCGCCTTTTGAACCGATTCAGCGACATTGAGTTGTGCCTGCGCATCGTCGACGGCGCGCTTACTTCCAGCCCGACTGCTGAACAGTTTTTCTGCGCGATCCAACGCAATGCTTGCCGCGTCAATTTCTGCTTGTGCCCTGTCAACGTCCCCCTTGGCAACCGCGATCGCTGCCAGCAACGTGGCTCGTGCATTGGCCATCTGAACTTGCTCTGCCGGCGTCGGGACATACCGTTCTGGCGTGAGCATGGGGGCCAGCGTCAATACCTTGCTTCCCGATTCCAGACGTTGGCCTGGCACAGGGATCGACGAATCCGAAGGCGGCCACACCGTTCCCGGGAAGGGAGCGGAAACAGAAACGGTCTTGCCGGCGGGAATCAACACATCGCCACCGAGCGTTCGACGACGTTGCACATCCGATTCGGCGATTTCATCCAGGGCGATACCCAGTCGCTGTTCCGCTTCTGGCGTCAGTGTGATCCGGCCGATTTCCGTTTCGACTGGCAGTTTTTCGACACTCGCAGGCTTGGTTTTGGCAGGCTTTGTATCGTCATGCTTTGTACATCCTGTTGACAGCAATGCGAACGAAATCAACAACAGGATTCTCTTCATCTCGGTGCTTGGTTTTCGTTGATCGCGTTTATGGATGATAATGGTATTGTCGTCCTTAGTCTTCCGCCGCAGCTAAATTCCAGTTCGGCGCTTGCCCGACAAAGCGCAGCTGCCTGGTTTAGAATCCGACTCTTGACATCGACATACTGGGAAGTCGTTTGCAATACCAGTAAGTACGAAGTCCCGCCTTCGACAAAACCCTGTTTGGCGATCACCATGGCTTCGGCAAGCGTTGGAAGTACTTCGGAATTCAACGTGTTAAAGTTGTCCGATGCCTGTTGCGCCTGGGCGGAAGCAAGGCGAATTTGCTGCACAATTTGATCTTGAATTTGATCCCTATTGTACCTGGCAGCTTCGAATTCGGCACACGCTCGGGCGACGCCACCTTCGTTTTTATTGAAAATCGGTATGTTGAAGAAAATCCCCGGACCTGTTTCCGGGCCTTGATCACCGCTCCCGTTGTAATCGGCGATGCCGTCAAACCGCCACCAGGCCTTTTGGGCAAGCCGATACCGGGTTTCAGCCGCCTCAATGGCCCATTGGGCAGCCTGGAGGTCGGGCCGATTTGCGATCGCTTGGGAGATCAAGGTTTCCAAATCGTCGTCGGGCAAATGGCAGTGAGGGACCAAGGGTACCACTAGGTGACGGGCGTAGTCGGGAATTCCCATCAGCAAAGCAAGCTGTTCACGGGCGATCTCGACGTCCTGTTCCAGCAAGGTAGCATTGGCCTTGGCGTTGAGTGCGTCGACGCGCGTTTGAATCGCTTCCAGTTCAGCGATATCGCCGTCCTTCAATTGTTGTTCGGTCAGGTCAGCGAGGTCCCGCCGGATCGTTAACGTTTCCAAAGCCAACTGGTGTTGCTCCGTCGCCAGGCCAAGGTTCGTGTATGCGATCGTCACGTCGCGAACAAGTTGCATTCCATTCTGCACCAGCTGATGTGCGATGCGTTCGCAGTCTTTTTCTGCCAGTTCCATTTTTTCCGGGCGCAGCAAAAAAGCTTCAATCGGTAGAAACAGCGTCCATTCCCATTGTTTGACACCACTGGGAATCATCGTTGACAGACTGGGGTTGGTCAGTTGGCTGGCTTTGAGCAGATCGCCTTCCGCCATTCCGATCTGCGCCAGCGTCGCATGAAAAGCGTCGTTATTTGCCAGCGCCGTTTGAATTGCCGAGTCGAGCCCAATCGGGATGTCGGCATCCAGTCCCATCGGGATTACGTTTTCACCAGGCTGTCGCGAGAGTGGAGTATTCAACTTGACACGGGACGCGAGTCCAGATCGAACACTATTCTCTCTGCCGATTTCCAGGGGGGCCAAAAAGAAAGAACGCGTTAGGTTGCAACCGCTAAAAGTGCAAACGACGGCCAATGCAATGATCACGAGTTGAAATCCAACACGCGGCATCAAAGCAGATGTCTGGGGATTGGAATTGACATTCATGGCGGCGAGAATGCGAAAAGACAGTTCGAACTGATGCGACTCCTGGAATCAAATCGACCGTTGGAGTTGATAAAACGCGTTTTTTGGTCAAAATCGACGCAATCACTAAAACCGGAAATGTTTCACTCTAAAGCAGGTTCAGAATTCGATTGGACCAATGCCTTCGGTCGAGGAAAACCGGCAAGTTATCAAATTCGAACTCAGCTCTCCCGTTGCTTGCAACCAAGTGATTCGTGCTGTTTTTGCCGAGGAAAATCGCCGATGGTCCAGCGAAAAATCGCGAAAACACCTGACGTCAATGGGTTAATTGCCGTCAGCCACAATTTGCCGGCGCTCAGGTTCAAAAAGGAACGTGATGGCTTCCACATGTCTGGCTGGGTGGTCAGGGACCCGACAGAGATCCTGTAAGCATGGGAAGAGGCATATGAACTATGGCAAGCCCTGACGTCTTTTAAGCACCATCGAAACCGGTAACCGCCGCCTGACCGGCTGTTTCAGGAATCACTGAACTGGAGAACGCCCGGCAATCGACCAGGAAAAGTAAATATCTCCCTGCCGACGTCGATTGTGTCGATGCTTGACAGCAAGCCGACAGATCATGAATACGCGATTGGATCCTAACGATAAACGATCCATGATCGGCAGCAGCAATTGGGTCGCCGGGAAGCTATTTTTCTTTATGGGAAATCGCATCGAGTTCGGCAAGCTTCAGTCGAACGCTCAGGATGTACGCCGGCTCATTGTTCGACCAGTGTCCGTAAGTTGTTGCGACAAAGGTACCGTCGGGCAGAACCTCGACACCTGGATACGTCGTGTCGTAGCCTTTCTTGTTGTCCTTGAGACGAACAAAATATTGGCCATCGTTGCCATTGAGCAAATCGTCCCAGGTTCCAACCCAGCCGACCCAATCACCTTCAAAAGGGCGGCTTCCAGCAGAGTCCCTGGGAGAGCAACAACGGAAGCTAATGAACAGGCGACCGTCAGGGCCGTATTTGCCGGTATGTCGGTCTCCGGTCAAGACCAGTGGAAGTTCGCGCGGGGCAGTCCATGTTTGGCCTTCGTCATCGGAAAAAATGATATGCGAGTTTTTGCGTCGGGCATTCTCGCGCAGCAAAACTGCCAGTCGTTTGCCGTCGGGTGAGCGAATGCACCCGGGCTCACATAAATGGATGTCCGCAGATTGATAAACCGCTTCCGGGAACGACCATGTCAGGCCGCCATCAACGCTATTGGTTTTAAAGAGTGTCATCGACCCAGTGCTTTTTCCTGTCGGCACGTCACCATACGATTGACCGGTTCCTCCCTTGAAGAATCGGCCATCGTCATGAAACATCGCCAGGTAATGGCCTTGGCCGGTTTTCAACGATTCAACGAAACCCATGACCACGATTCCGCCCCAGTCACCAGCGGGTTTGAGTTCGCTCCAATTCACACCATCGTCTTCCGTGACGGCTAATCGGGCGGGATAAAGCCCTGACCACATGATGGTCCTCTTTTTCCCATCCGGGCCGACAACGCGATGCAATGTCGGGACTTCTTTGGAAGTCTCCCATGATCGGGGCGTTGGGAGCCTGTGGCTCCAGGTCAAACCTCCGTCGATACTACGCTTGTAAACGATCGCACCCCGACCATGGCCTTTGGGGTAGACGCACAGGATTGTTTTTCCGTCCTCGAGCAAACAAGTGGTCGGATGACCCAGGTATTGGCCCGGTTCATGATCCACGACGACCTGACGGTACAATTGGTCATCCAGGTCGATCGTGTTTGCGAAATTGATTTTTTCTTGGGCAAGTGAGCAATTTGAAATTAATGCGACAAGAAAACAGCCAAGCATGGTTCTCATTGATTGCCTTTTCATTTAACGTCGGATGCCCAGGCAGAGGTGGGCTGAATGGGGTTCCAGTCTCGCCGACCGGATGCGGTAAGTCAACGAACAGGTTTTGCAATTTCACCACTGGCTGAGGCTCTGGCGAAACCGAAGGAAGGCAGGCTCATTTCTTGGCAGCAGGCTCGAATTGCCAAGCGCGTATTTCGAAAGCCGGCTTTGGCCCGTTTCGCCCAAACTGATCCAACGATGTCGTTGCCCGATTGTAACAACCAGGGCGTTGTCGAAACGAATTGCCGTGGCATTGATTGCGCGGAGCAACCGGATGCTGTCTACATTCCGATAAAATTCGGCTTGATTTGGCGGTTGCAGGCCTGCACTGCGTTAATCACTGGAATCGAGAGATTCGTTTTCACTCTTGGATCAACATCCAGCCCCGACGTGACTAGAATCGGGGGGCGTTTTTCTGGCTTCCGAGTTCGACTTGGAGCTCTACCAATTCATCGCCCCGCCTCACGGTCACTTCCAGTTTGTCTCCAGCGCGGCGTTGGGCGATATGCAGACGCAGGTCTTCGAATTTTTCGATTGCCATTCCGTCGACTGATTCGATCACGTCACCGATTTTCACACCGGCTTTCTGCGCTCCGGAATCGTCGATGACGTCGGTGACCAAAACGCCGGATTGCTGATCGGGGTTCCGATCGACACGATTGCCGTCTTGATCGAATCGAATTCCCGCTTCAAGTCCCATATTGACCGGCCCGCGGACTCCGAGAAATGCCTGGGCGGTAAACGCGATTTGAAGATTCGGACGAGCGGCCTTGAGCTTGTTGTAGTCGTCGGTTTGAAATTTACAAACAGTCAGATTGACGTAGTTGACCTGTTCCAGGTCGGCTAGCATTTCGAAAACGGTGTCGTCAATATCGGTTTCATCAAATTGCAATATTCGCAAATTCCTGGATTTCGACAACGCGTTAAGTGACCCTCGATCCAATTTGCATGCGCTGAACGTAATTGATCGGAGGGAAGCGATTGATGCACATGATTCAATCAACTCGCTTGTAATCGTCTGATTTCTCAATTCCAACTCTTGCAAGACTTTCCAGTCGGCGTCTTCAAATCCGTTGGCATCGAAATCGCAATCGTCAAAAACCAGATTCGTCAACGTGGGGACATTCGCAAACTTGTTAAGTTCATCTCCCGAGATCGACTGCCTTACAAAACCCAGCTGCTGCAGGTTATCAACATCGTCGAGTAGCTTTAAATCAGCCGCCTGGTTATTCCAGTTCTCGCCAAATTCAATGGTAACGCCTGAGCCACTGAAACCGGGTTGCCGACCGACCAACAGCTGGTTGGCCCGGATCTGATTTTGAATTGCGATCTGGGCTGCAATATTTGGAGCGACGGCTGGATCGTCACGATCAGGGTCAACGGAATTTGCTTGTGACCCAAAAACCAGATCACGATTCTCGTCGAGGCTGGAATCAAGAATCATTTTGATCTTTTCTTTGAGCTGTTTTTCCGTCAGTTTTTGTTTGACGGCGTTTCGCGAATTTGTATTGGAACGTGAGGACCTGCTGGCATTCACCACAACATCATTGTTGATGGCCAATAAATTGGCGCCGCGCCAAACCGGCATTTGTTGAAATTCGACGTCGATGTTTTCAAACGGATCATTGACTGTCGCACCGGCGGCACGCAACTTGATGATTGCTTCAGTTTTGCGCTTTTTGCGCCATTCAGATTCAAGTCTGGCAAGCGATTGGGCCAATGCGGGGCGATCGGATCCGCCGACGTTAAATCGCAAGTTCAAGATGGCAATTGCCTTGAAGAAAACAGACTCGGTGCCACTGGTGCAGATGTTTTCGAGCGTCTTTTTGATTCTCCAACCGGCTTCCGGCGAACAATGAAACGACTGGTAGGCCAGTGGACCAATGACAGGTTCACCGAGTGCCGCCAGATCGATCGACGCCTGTTCTCGTTGGGCGAAGTCCTGCGAATCAAGCAGCGCGATGAGCTCAGCGATTTGGACCGGAAGCTCGCTGGGTTGACCGGCGTGATCGTTTCGCAGCGATGCGCCAAGGGCCTGGGATCCTGCCGTTTCTTCGATCAACTGGTCGTCGCCACTGGTCAGTGCCAGCGGTGTGCACAATGCGACGAACAAGAAACAACAAACCCAGCCCTGTCGCACTTGCGACATAGCAAATCGGCAGATCAAGGCGGAACGCCAAATAGTGGTCTTCTCTGACATCGCTAGCACCTATATGAGCCAAGGGTCAGTTGGCGATTGGAGAGCTGATTCAATCGTAAAGAAGTAGCTTCTGCGTGTCGAGACGAACCCTGAAAAACGGAAGATATTTGCCAATCGGAAAAACGCTTAAAACCGGACCAATTTTACTTAAGAACCGGTTGCAATTGGTCGATGAACACTGAGGAACGCGTAAGAGCCACTTCGCTCTGGCGCGGAAAAGGGATTTTTCCAGGGAATGTCAAGGACACGGTGTCGAAATGAAAATTCACACAACCAGGTTTGCGGCGATTGAAATCGAACCTGATGACATTCTGTTCTTTCGTAATGGACTCTTGGGATTCGAAGATTGTCGACATTGGGTGCTGCTCGCCGACGCAGACAACTCGTCCGTCGCCTGGCTTCAAAGCATGCAGCATGCTGATATCGCCTTGCCGGTTGTTTCGCCTCGGCGATTTGTGCCGGAATACCAAGTCCGGTTAGAGCCCTCGGACGTCGATGTACTCCAGCTAACATCCGTCGAACAGGCCTATGTTTTGGGAATCGTCAGTCGCGACGAAGAAACACTGACTTTGAACCTGCGGGCTCCCTTGGTGGTCAACCTCGATCGTCGAATCGGTTGCCAGGTCGTGACGGTTGATCCGCAACCGATGCAGTACGAGTTGGCAACATTGCCAGTCAACCTTCGCCGAAGTGCGTAAGAACTCAGTCAAGATGTTGGGATTGAGTTTGGTTGATACCCGATCCGGATTGATGGCCTTACAGCGGTCGATGCATCATTCGGTTTCCTGAACCGTCAGCTGCCAGTTGCAGTTATCAGACTGCCCGCGACATTCACCGTCCAATGGTTTCACTTGTCGCAACTGGTACGACGGGAACCTGATATCCGTCATTCACGGAACAAAACCAACGTGTTCCGCTTTTCTCATTCTTGACCCATTTAAATGACGATATCGACGAAAGTCTCTGTCTGCTAGCGAATTGGCTCAGTCATTTGGCACAAGACAGTTTTGGATAACCGCGGCAAGGGATTGCCCCGATTGTGTTTTTCGGGCACAGGAGTTGGAAAGGTTTCCAGCTCACGTAGCTTTTGTAGGCAGTCAGTTTTGTTTTAAGGAGCCAGCCATGCTGGTCTTGTCGCGACATCGAGACGAAAGCATCATGATCGGCGATAACGTCATGATCACGATCGTGGATATTCGAGGAGATAAAGTCCGTTTAGGGATTGATGCTCCCCAGGAGATCCCGGTTCATCGCCAGGAAGTATATGATGCAATCAAGCGAGAAAATCAAAAAGCCAGTCGGCTCGGTCCGTCAGAAACGCGGGACGTCGGGAAATAGAGATTTTGCGACAGTTCAGCGTTAGCCTCGGAACAGCACGACCGGCAATAGGTCCAATGCTCTAACGCCGGCCCGAAGCTAATCCCCGTCGGCTCAGGTTTGAGATGCCCCGTTAGTCGTTAAGTAGATTGCTGACGCTCGAAATTAACCGATCCATCGTGAACGGTTTTTGAATGTAATCGCTGGCGCCAAGCATTTCTGCGTATACTCGGTGGCGCGATCCTTCGTTTCCAGTAATCATGATGACGGGAACGGACGTGTCGCTGTATTGTCGAAGTCGCTCAAGAACAAGAAATCCACTTCGGCGGGGCATCATGATATCGAGGATCAACAGATCTGGCGCCTCGGTTTCGGCGTACGCAACTCCCTGGTTTCCGTCGGTCGCAACGGAGACTGTGAAGCCTTCGGCGGTCAATGCCGTTCGAATCGTTTCGATTACATCGTAATCGTCATCGACGATCAGAATGTGGTAAGGATTCGTCCTTGAATTCGGCTTCGTTGATTCGGACGGAGAAGTTTTGGGCATTAGATTACCAACATCAAGTCGTGCGAAGAGGATGTGAGAGACAAGCGGCTACATCGGTTAGCGATATGAAAAACGCCGTTTTCTGTTGATTCGTCGATCATAGAAACGCTCTGGTTTTTTTTCAATGGTTAGGTGGAAAAAACGTACAAGGGTCGTGTTTGTCATGAAATCGTTGAGGGCCGTGAAATGGAGTCAGCGAGTCTTGTCAAATTGACACACCCAATCTGGGGAATTTTTGGCAGAGGTTATTCGATTGTCAAACTGGCTCGATACCAGATGAATCGAATTTCCACGCTATCCGGGTTGGGTTAGCCGTGCTTCGCGATACTGAAAAGCTGTTACTTGCAATGACCAATCGCCGATCAAGAAACAGGACGTTTGAAAGCGAAGGATCGCTGGTTAATTGTTAATTATTGGGAACAAGCGATGTGGCGAGCTTTCTTTTTTGCTGTCGGCACGATGCTAATCATCTTGGGACTTGAATGTCTTGTTACCGACAGTTTCGTTGTCCGGGGAGCTCGGATTCCGGGGTTGGTGGCGAAGATTTTCGACGGATCGTCAAAACAGCCCATCACCGGTACGTTTGGGACAAACCCGTCGGTGGCTCAGGGATCGGGATATCAAAATCCCAGCGGTGCTGGAGTTTCGAGTTTTGGTCCCTCTCGATTCAGCGACAATTTCGCCGGATCGAATCAGCCGGCTGGAAACTATTACGGCGGAGCTCCATCAGGCAGCCAGGGTTACAACGGGAATTCGCAATTCAGTCTTGCCGGTTTTGGCAGACAGCAATCGGATGTCGCACCCATGGCACAACTGCTGGCGGGTTCGGGTACCTCTTCGAATTCAACTGCAGGACGTCAACAAAACAAGATTCTACATCCCAAAGACTGGATGCCATGGAGCCTGTTGGCAGCCGGTTCACTTATCGTGTTGTACACTAACACGACGGTAAAAATATGAAAGACCGACGTTTGCACTTCACTGGTTGAGCGAACGGATCGCCAAACGGACCGGCGAGCTTCTTTTTTGGGTTCATTTTGTTTTGGGACCCAGTCCGTCGATTTTTGGGAGAAGGTTTGGCCAGGTGTTGATTTCGGCGGTCGTCCAGCTTCGCTCGGAAGGCGACTCATGGGGTGTGCCGCCAGCCATTTTGGTTGCCGCAGGCCCTTCATCCTGGGATGGATTTGCAGCTTCCATGGGTCTGGCCAGCGCAATCAGCGTTTTTGCCCGCCGTTTGAGGTTTTCAAGTTTGCGGCAAAAGGTCATTCTATTATGGGACTTGTAAAGCCTGGTGGAAAAACCTGATCTCATTCTTGTATTGAACATTATCGAGAAAGCCAGGTTTCGACAGACTCCATTTTTTATCCACTTGATCACCGACCTATTAACTACCGTCCATGACTCAGCCCGAAAACATGACGCTCCAGGCGATCGTTGAACAGCCAAGATCTGATTCTGGTACTGGTTCGGGCGGCGGAAAAAAAACAAGTTCACTGTCGGACAGGTTTTCGTGGCCTGGTCGAATTGCGTTGCTCGTAGCCATTGTGCTGTCGCCCTGGGCATTCGCCAGCGTCGAAAATTGGGCTCAGGCCTGGATTGAAGTCGCGCTATTGGTCGGATTGGCGTTCTGGTGGTTCGAAACGGCGCTCAACAATCGGAGTTCGCAGGTCTTTCCCTATGTCTCGGTGTTGGTTTTCGTGGGTCTTGGAATCGGTTTGATTCAGACGATTTCAGTACCAGATGGAATCGCGCAGCTCCTGCTTGGTCGACAACAGGAGATTTACAATGAGTTTTCAGGAAACACCGACTCCGGCGCCTCGATTTCGTTGGACCGGGAAGGAACATGGTATCAAATTCGATTGTTGGTGATCGCCGTCTCGGGACTGTTGCTGGGCTGCCGGTATTTTCGAGCCAAGCGGGACATCATGTTGCTGTTGTCGGTAGTCACGATCAACGGTGTCGCGATTGGTTTTTTTGGGGTGATTCACAAGCTGACGGACAACGGGAAGATGTTCTGGATTCGTCCGATCTCAGCGGGGATGCCTTTTGGGCCGTTCGTCAATCGCAATAATTCGGCTGGCTACCTTTTGATGTGTCTAGGCTGCTGCCTTGGATTGCTTGCGATCGTGATGGCAAAGCGGAAAAATCGCGGGGCAGTACAGGTTGTCAGCAAGGAAATACCGATTTGGCGACAATGGTATTTTCATTCAATGGCATTTATTGCAGAGTTGACAGGAACCAAGACCGCAGTCTTGCTGAGCGCAATCATGATCGCGGCCGCAATTCCGTCTTCGCTTTCGCGCGGTGGGGTCGTCGGATTGTTGGTTGCGTCGATTGGCACGATCCTTGTTTTCGGGATGGCAAGGAAGCCCAAAAACTTTGGTTTGATTTTGACGCCAATCATCTGCTTCGTTCTGGCTCTTTTTGGTTGGATCGGGTTTGGAGACGAACTGCTGAAACGGTTTGACCGGATCGACACTGTTAACGTGAGCGAGGCGGATGGTCGCATACAACAATGGAAAGACACTTGGCCAGCCGTAGGGGAAATGGGTTTACTCGGTTCAGGTCTTGGGTCATATGAACATGTCCATCGGCTTTACCGCACGGGTCCCGAGAACGCGCTTTTCGTCTATGCAGAAAACCAGTATTTCCAGTCGCTGGTAGAAGCGGGTTGGCCGGGGTTGTTGTTGTTCCTGCTGGCGTGGTTGTTGGCCTACAAATATGCGTCACTGGCATTATTCCGAGGGAACTCTTCCACAACGATTGGTGTCGGGACGATGGGTGTGTTTGTGGTTTTCTCGCAAGCCGTAGTTTCCTGCTTCGATTTCGGGCTTTACATCCCATCTAACATGCTGTTGTTCGCAGTTTTGATTGGATTCCTGGCATATCATAGCCATGCGTTGGCGGGAAGGTTGAAAAAGCAATCATGGTTGCGTTTCCTGGTGCCTAATTATCTGGTTCAAGTGATCATCTTGGTCCTGTTTGCCGGGGGAACGATGGTTGCCATGGATTTGTTTCGGCGCTCGGCACTGGATCGTTTGATGATTCCGCGTTCGGTCCAGTTGAATCGTTTCAATATGGATTTGAAACAGGCGGACGCACGCATTGCGGCAATCACGGCCCGGATTCAACGAACTCCAACCGTCGAAGCGCTGAATTATGCGGGTGAACTTTGGATGCATCGATCACGATTGGCGATGTTTCAATCGTTGACCGAATTGCCGGAATTCGAGAATGCGATCGCCGTGATGGACGAAAGTGAAAAGAATCGGCAAACGGAAAACCTCTGGAATCTAACCGATGTTCTGAGTATGCAGGAGCAGGTTGCTTACCTCCGTCGCGAACAGTCCAGGTTTGAATTGAAAAAGTATCTGGATGCGTCAGCAATTCAGAAAAATCTTCCGCTTGCGAAAAGCTTTTTTGAGATCAGCCGACAGGCTTCTCCGTTGCAGCCGCTGGTCCATTTAAGGATCGGCGAAATCAAAGGAGTGATCGGTGATGTTCATGCCGGAGACGTTGATATCGAAACTGCCTTGAAGTTGGCTCCCAGCAATCCAGTGTTCCGAAAAGTTGCTGGAATCTACTACCTTCAATCAGGAAACGTTGAAGCGGCCATACCGCATTTCAAAGCCTACCTTGAATTGCTGCCCCAGCGGTTTTTGCAATTGATGTCGCTGCTTACCGGTCGTACGTCCCGAAATCTCGTTCCGGTCGATGATCAAATTATCGCCAGGATCATCCCCGACGACGGCCGAATGCTCTATGAATATGTCGCTAGATTCCTGCCTCAGGATTCTCCGTTGAAATCAGATCTTCTTGTTCGGGCGTCTCGGGCAGTGGCTGATCTTTCCTACAATATTCGTGAAAACGACGTCTTGATGGGTGATATCCAGAAGGCGCAAGGCGATCTTGAGAACGCTGCCGATTCCTATCGGTCTGCCTTGATTCGGCAACCGAACGACCCGAATACCCGATACAAACGCGGCTTGATCCTCCTGGAACTTGGGGAATTGGAAGAAGCACTGGAGGAAGCCAAATATTTGAAATCCCACAGCGATCAAAAGTCTACCTATAATAAGTTCTTTGACGACGTCAAAAAGGCGATTTCGAATAGAGACTCAGAAAAAAAATAGTGATTTAGACCCATCCTTCAGGTGCCCTGACTTCTGAATTCGATTCAAAAGTGACCCAACATGATCGTCGTAATTCTTTCTTTTGTATCCGCTGCCTTGTTTGCCCTCGTCGGTATTCCGATCCTCGCAATCCTGGCTCGGAAGATTGGACTGGTCGACCATCCGGATGACAAGCGAAAACTTCACGCCGACTCAATTCCGATGGTCGGAGGAATTGCCGTTTTCCTTTCATTGGTCTTGATCGTCCCGCTTGCAATTGTTGCTGGACTTCACTATCAACCGTTCTTTGTTTCACTCGGCAACGATTTGCTTGGCTGGCTTCCAATTGATTTCGAACGCCGTGTAATTAGGCTGCATCCGGAGGATTTTAACCAACTTCCCGGTTTATTGATTGGAAGTACGATTCTGGTCATCGTGGGAATTCTTGACGACCGTTTTGGTATACGTGGTCGGCAGAAATTGTTGGGACAGATCATAGCTGCGACAGTGTTGATTGTTTTCGGGTATCACTTCGACAAGATAATCATCGCTGGGATGACGATCAATTTCGATGTGTTTTCCGTGTTGTTCGTATACGCCTGGGTACTCGCGGCGATTAATTCGGTCAATTTGCTCGACGGTGCCGATGGTGTTGCGGGAACAATCGGTATTGTGATGAGTCTCGCAATCAGCGTGATGGCCGTTTACCAGGGGATGATGGTCACGGCGATTATTGCCGTTTCAATGGCGGGAGCCTTGTTGGGGTTTCTTCGGTATAACTTTCCACCCGCCAAAGTCTACCTGGGCGACACTGGAAGTATGTTGATTGGTTTTGTCCTGAGCGCGCTGGCGATTCGTTGTACGTTCAAACAACATTCGGCGTACGCGTTTTTTGCGCCGGTTGCGCTGTTGGCAATTCCGTTTATTGATACCGGAGCGGCGATCATTCGACGGCGACTGACGGGACGCAGCATTTTTGCCGTCGATCGAGGGCATTTGCATCACACCCTGATGAAGCGGGGATACAGTCCTCAGGTCAGCTTGCTGTGGGTGGCTTTGTTGTGCACAACCACGGCCGCTGGTGGCGTGTTGAGCCTGCTTTACCGACAAAGTGAATATGCTCTGGTTTCAATTTTCATCGTGGTCGTCGTCATGATCGGCTGCAGAATTTTCGGCTTGGCGGAATATCAATTGATTTCGCGTAAAGCCTCAACGGTGGCCAGGTCGTTTTTCCGTTTTGCTTCCGGTGAGGCGCCGGACGTTCGACAGAGTTCGGTCCATGTCCAGGGCAGTCGTGACTGGCAGGAAATCTGGTCCCAGTTTTGCCATTTCGCAGATTTGCACGGTCTTGTTGAAATCACCTTGGACTTGAACGCACCCTGGTTACATGAGTCGTTCCACGCGACCCGTCGTCGGTCGGATGTTCCGCGGGGAGATAACCATGAATGGTATTCTCAGATTCCACTCATTAGCGAAGGACGACTATTTGGTCGGATCGAAATTTACGGGTCTGGCAAAGACGACGAGTCGCACCGTGAAATTATCAAGAGTATATTGGCCGTAACAGCCGAAATCGAATCTTCGTTAAGTGAACCAACTCGCGATCCGGTTTACCAGGCCGTCCAAACTGACGAGGGGGATGTGCTCGAACCAGAGGGCCTGGACGGAACGGGGCCAATCACGACCGAAGACCAGAAAGCGGGCCTCGATAGAATTCCTCAACTGGATTCCGATCCGGATATCCCTGGCCCGGCTGCTGGCACGACTTGATTCAAAGCTGTTTGTTTCTGGGCTTGGTTTGATCGTCAAGTGGTGCAGTCTCGTTAAGTCCATCCAGGGGCAGCATTTTCATTGCTGCGTGTCGTAAGGGCTCACTCCAAATCAACCTGAGAATTTCAATGTTGGGACAATCGAGGCCGCAATTTACAATGGATGAAAGCCCGGTAAAAAAAACGATTGGTGAAGGAGTACCTGATGACGAGACTACCCTTTTTCGTTGCATCGTGTTCGAATTGCTCGATGAAAAATCAGCTTGAATTGCAATCACTTGGTCGAATAGCGAATTGTCTTGGTTGCGGAAAATCATTCAGGGCTGAAGGGCCCGACAGTACTTCTGCTGCGCTCGACGATCCACTCCACTATTGGATTAATTTCACCGATCATGCCATGCTGCAAGCGGATCCTTTCTCTGTGGAAACAAAAGACATTGGACGGACGCCTCGCTGATCGGTGATGAACAAGGATCCGGTTTTATTGATTTAATTAGTCGAAAAAATGTGAATTGGTTTTTCGTTTTGTTTGCGAAATCGTCAGCGGGCGCTCCTGGCGTTCTCGGGCACAGCAATTAACGTCGGATAACGGTTGCCTATCCAGAATCTTCTGCGAGAATGGAGGTCAGTTGGGACGGGGATCCAATCGGAAACTTGACGATTTTTTTCGGCATCAAGCCCGGACCGGATTTTATGAGACAATCTTGAAATTTATCCAGGAGTAGCAAACGTGAATCGAGGCAAAAGTCTATTAAGCGCATTGTTGATATTGGTCTTTGCGCTTGCGTTTTCTGTGCCAGTTTCCGCCCATAGCGTGTTTAAAAAGAAGCTGGAAGAGAAATTTCCAAACAAGAAGATCAGCTGTGTTGCCTGCCATGACGCTAAGGACAAGAAGATTCGAAACAATTACGGCATGCTCATTAAGAAACAATTCGAAAGCGAGACTCTGACCGCCGATTGGAAGTCGAAAAAAGGAGAAGAGAAAAAGAAATTCGAAGCGGAAGTGATGATTCCTGAATTCGAGAAAGCCTTTGGTAAAGTCAAAGCGATGACAGTTAACGACTTGATCGAAGCTGGATTTTTTGCGGGCATCGACGATCCTGAGAAGGACGCCGAAAAATAGGAGACGAATCGAGTCTCCCAACCTGCGACATTTGTTCCCGCCGACTGCGGTTTATGCTGGCGTGGGTTTGGTTGAAGAACAGGTTCCCGCCATTTTTGGTCGTTATCCAATTGACAGGGCCACCCATCAACCCATAAATTGACGTCTCGACCGGGCGTTTAGCTCAGTTGGCTAGAGCATCTCGTTTACACCGAGAGGGTCGGGGGTTCAAGTCCCTCAACGCCCA
>JAHEBQ010000025.1 GCA_024642205.1 Planctomycetaceae bacterium
TGAAATTCTTCGCAACTGACCAAGCCCGTTTCATAGCTGTTTTGCAAACCCGAATCGAAAATCGCCTGGCGAACCTGCTCGGGGGGGACACCGGAAACCGATGCGACCTGCTGACAACCACGTTCGTGATCGAAACCCAGCACGACCTTGCCGAGATCGAAATAGATGAAATCAATTGTGGGTGGGATGTCCCGGTGACGGCCTATGGTGTTCTCGCGCATCAGGTTGCTCGCTTAATTTTGCTCATGTTTCGTATAATGTACGGACTACGGCGATGTTCGGGCAGTCGTCCTTGGCCCCGGTCAGGTCGTGCCCGGTGGAAATCCAACCCGGCAAGTTGCATTTCACAACCCTATTCGGTTATCCATTGCGTATTCGGTAATCCGTTGCATTGAATCCGCGAAGAAAAGCGATGCACGGTCCCGCATGCATTTTTCTCCGTCTAAGTGTCCAGCTAGTCCGTTCCAGTCAGAGGAATGGGGGTAAAATGCAGACTTGGAGTCACTGAGACGTATAATTCGAACCTGGCAACTCAACGTCGCAACCCAACCCAGCCGAACACAGCAAGGAACTTGATAAATGTCGTCTGTTACTGTCTCGAAAGCCACCAATCTCCAGGAATTGATCGAAAGCGGCTGGACATCCCAGTCGGTCAAGCAGGAAATCCGCCGGAACTTTCTCCGCCAACTTGCAGCTGGAAAAGAACTCTACCCTGGCATCATTGGTTATGAAGATACCGTAATCCCCGAAGTCAATATCGCGCTGATTTCTGAACACGACATGCTGTACCTGGGAGAAAAAGGACAGGCCAAAAGCCGATTGATGCGCGGACTGATCCGGTTTCTCGATGAAGAAATCCCATACCTTGACGTTCCCGGCACGCCGTTTCATGAAGACCCGCTCAAACCGTTGAGCAGGATCGCGAAGGAATTCATTGCCCACCACGAACCTGCTGCGGTGCCCATCCAATGGTGGCACCGTAACGATCGTTACGCCGAACGACTCGCTCCCGGAACCAAGTTTGCCGACATCATTGGCGAAATCGACCCCGCCAAACTCGCCGGTGGCGTCAGCATGTCGACCGAAGAAGCATTGCATTTTGGTTTGATCCCGCGAATGCACCGAGGCATTTTTGCCATCAACGAACTTCCTGAACTCGATGAACTCGTGCAGGTCGGTCTCTTCAACATCCTTGAAGAACGTGACGTGCAGATTCGCGGCTACCCTGTCCGTTTCGATATCGATGTGATGATTCTTTTTTCGGCCAACCCTTCAACCTTTAACCGGAGTGGCAAAGTCATTCCGCAATTGAAGGATCGAATCGGCAGTTCGATCCAGACACATTATCCGGTCGATCGCGACCATGGCATCCAGATCACCGATCAGGAATCAGAAGTTGAACTCGACGGAGATTTCCCTGTCCGGGTTCCGTATTTCATGAAAGAGATTTGCGAACAAATTACCCTCCAGGCCCGCAAGTCAAAATACGTTGACCAGCAGTCCGGAGTGAGCGCTCGATTCAGCCTGGCCAATTATCGCACTATGGTTTCCAGCGCCCGTCACCGGAGTGTCGTGCTGGGCGAGTCGCCGGCCGTTCCCCGAATCAGTGATTTGGGTCATCTGTACACGTCGGCATTGGGAAAGCTGGAACTGGATTTGATGGGCAGCCATCAAATGTCCGAAAAACAGGTTCTGGACAGCATTATTGCCGAAGCGATCAAAATCGTGTTCGAAGAATACGTTTCCGACCACGGCTTGGCCGAGATCGCCGAAATTTTCGGCAAAGGTGTGAAGATCGAAGTCGGCGACATGATCCCGTCGTCTCAATACGCCGAGCGGCTCAAGCGTGTTCCGCCAGCGTGGGAAAAGGCGTTTGAGATCAATGCGTCCGACGACGAAGCCGTTCGCGCGTCATGCGTCGAGTTTATTCTGGCAGGCCTGTACTCCATGGATCGGATTTCACGAAGCCAGGTACACGGACATTCCGCTTACGAACTATGACCCAGTCCGACTTTGAAGGTGAACCTCGTTCCGACGTCACACTGGACCAGCCAGTCAATCGGAACGGCCTCCGTTGCCGAAAATGCAACCCAACCCCCGTTCCGTCGATCCCCTGGTCACCTGAAACGCGGTCACGATGACAAGAATTCCCATGGCCTGACTTTTCAACACCCATCAATATCATGTTCAGCAAAAAGAAGATCGGTGGCGTCGTCCAAACGTACATGAAGTACGACCCGGTCAGATTCCCAAGCCCAACCCAGCCGCCACCTGATTTTGTTTCACCGATCATGAACCAGATGCTGGCTTACGGGAGCATGCGCGAATTGACCGAGGAAGAACTGGCGCGGGCGGTCCGGCTGGATCCGGAGCAGTTCAAAAACCTGGGCCCAGGCCTCGACCTGATGAAAGCAATCCTCGAGGAGCGAAAACGAAAAATCCTCGAAACCTATGAAACAAAAACAGTAGAACTGAAAGCTCGTAAGAATTTTCACAAGCACGCCAAAAACGGTCCACAAATCCCCAAATCCGTCAGGGAGTTTTTCAAGGAAGCGATACAGCAGGAGCAGCTTTATGACCTTGAGCGGATGTACTACCAGGTCGGCGACGATACAGATCCATTGGCCCAACATCTGGCTCAACTGATCAGTCGCCTGGCCACAAAATACGAAATCGACGAACTGGTATCAAAATATGATTTCACCGGTCGTGAACCGCTGTCGGTGCCCCTGGCCCTTGAGATCAAGGAAGAATTGGAAAAGATTGACGAGCTTTTGAAGCAACTGGAAGAGGCCAGGGACACCGCCCAGATCGCCATTCTCGACTTGGAGAAACTGGGCGAGTTCATGGACGAGGAAACCATGCACTCGCTGGAAGAAATGCAGCGAACGATCGAGAACTATGTCAAGGAGGCAGCTGAACGCCAGGGACTTGAGAAAAAAGACGGTCGGTTTCATCTGACACCGCAGGCCTACCGTGTGTTTCAAGGCAAACTGCTGGCCAGGATTTTTGCCAACCTGCAGGCCTCGCGATCCGGCCGACATGAAGGCAACATCGTCGGGGAGGGAGCTGTTGAGCTTCAATCGACCAAGCCGTATGAATTCGGCGACTCACTCACCCACATGGATATTCCACAGACGTTTATCAATGCGATGTTGCGAGGAGGAAGCGAGCTTCCGATTCGATTGAAATCCGAAGATATCGAGATCCACAGAACCCGAAACAATCCTAAATCCGCCACAGTCGTGGTCATGGACATGAGTGGTTCAATGCGCTACGACGGCCAGTACATCAATGTCAAACGGATGGCCCTGGCAATGGAAGGATTGATTCGAACCGAGTATCCCGGTGACTACCTGAATTTCATCGAGATGTACACGTTCGGAAAAATTCGCCGGAGCGGTGAGATTATCGACCTGATGCCCAAGAACGTCACGATCCATAACCCCTGGGTTCAACTGAAGGTCGACATGAGTCGCGACGATGTCAGCGAGCACATGGTGCACCAACATTTCACCAATATTCAACATTCCTTACGACTTGCCAGACAACTGCTCGCTGGCCAGGACACTCCCAACCGGCAAGTCGTCCTGATTACGGACGGACTGCCCACAGCGCATTTCGACGACAACATGCTGTATATGCTCTATCCCCCACACCCACTAACCGAAGAAGCCACGATGCGCGAGGGGGCGATGTGTGCTCGAGAAGGGATTACCATCAACACGTTCCTGGTCCCGAGTTGGTCGCAGTCAGAAGAGGACATACGGTTTGCCCACCGATTGAGTGAAAAGACCAAGGGCCGCGTCTTTTTTACGGCTGGTGGCGACCTCGACCGGTTCGTCGTATGGGATTACCTGAATCGCAAACGCGAGATTCTGGGATGAAACATCTCCTGTATTCGACCGGTACTCTGCTGTTCCCTCGGTCGTCAATCGCGTGAGCTTTCAAACAGAACAGCCTCCCCGGTTTCGATTGGATGGATCGTGTTCGTCATTCCCGCGGCCTGATCTGATTCTCAAGTCACCAAGGATTCAGAAGAAAATGAACGAAGCCATCGCCGCCCGAATTCATGAAATCCAGGCAGCTGCCAAGAAACAGGTCATGGGTGCCCTGGCCGATGAGCAAACGGCAAAACTTGAAGAGCTGATCGGCGAAGAATTCAAACGCAACCCCAAGAACTGGCAAGAACACCAGCAAAGAACGTTGACTCGCAGCCAGTAGAACTGACGGGCCGTTGAAAACCGGGGGCGCTCAAAACGTCTCGCGTGGTCAAGGCAGGGTTCGGAACAAAAAACGCGCGTCAAAACTCAATTTCAGGCAGATCGATTCGCTCGGATTTGGCGGAGATTTTCATCCAGTGATACGAGCGGTCCTCCACGACATCCTCCACCGGAGAGAAAAACACTCCGATCGACGCGAACTGCTCTTTCGTCATTTGTTCGGTATCGACTCCCCGTTGATTCCGGGACACGATCAACAGGTAATAGCCAAGCCCGTTGCCGTAATTGGCATCGATAATCACATCGAACTGCCCATTTTCATCGGCCCGGACGACGGCTCCGCCGAGCTCATGGATTCGATCAATCGCGTCATTGTCGAGGGCCTTGAACGTGCCCGGATTGACCGACTCACCCGGTGCGCGGACATCCGGCTTCCTGTCTTGGGGCAGCAACATCACCACCGCACCTTCATCGGCTCGCAGATCTCCGTCAACCCGGTAGGCCACACTTCCGATGACACGGCAATCAATCAGCCGATTGATTTCGGCACCGGAGTTGGAAGTCAGGTTTCCGACCATCATGCCAAAAATGAAAAAGGTTGTCGCGATCAGCCCGAGCAACGCGGCTTGAGAATAAACCGCCCAGCGCGGGACTTCGATCAGCTCACTCCACGATGCCGGTTTGGTATCAGCGGCCGATTCCGGATCGGGCGAATCGGGTTGTTTTGCGACCGAGTCACTTTTTGATTGAATCGTTTGTGCCATGGCAACGAGTGAGTTTCGGTTAGAAGGTTGGTGGCAATGACGCGAAATTGGAAGCCGGTATGATACTCAGCCTATTCCTTGCAGATCCTGTCAGGGAGCACGAATCCGGCAAACTTCCGGCATCGTTGAACCAGGAGGGAGTTTGACTTTCGAGAAACCTCATCTGCATCGAAACAAGCTTATCGAAGTTTTGTTAATTCAGTATGATTGCACTATAATGAATTGGGGCAACCAGAAAAAAGGAAATGAGCCGTTCGGCCATTTCCTCAGGGAGAAATCAATGTACGAACGGCGTTTTTCTCGTTCGCGGTGTCTTGGCAAACAATTTCCCGTGCCAGGTCCTCACGACCAGGCCGAAATCGCGGGGCGAATTCTTTTTCAAAATCGGTCCGGAAAATCAGGCTTCGACGTTGGCAACAGGATGGCGACATGCAAGTTCGTGCTTTTCGGGCTGGTGCTGTTTTTCGCACCCGCCCTGGGTGCAGGGCATTGCCTTGGTCAGGCTGATCGTGCCCGGGTCGTGACCGTTGATTCAGGTGTTCAATTTGAAGGACAGATCTTCACGCTCAAGGAAATCAGTATTTCCTCGGTGGCCTTCAATCCGTATGGCAGCCGGGACAACATCGTGGTGGTCACCGACGGTCTGCGAAGGGTCTTCCTGGGGGATAGCCACGTGCGAAACCTCGGTGACTCGAATCAAGGTAACGAGATTTCATTCGATGTCTATCAGAAAGATTACAAGGGTACCGAAGGGAGCGGCACGTTCGTCGGCGTTGGACCCTTTGACCAATACGGACATCGGGATTTCACCATTGGAGTTCAAACCAAAGGCGGAACGGCAGTCCAGCGAACGTACGTTCAGGGAATCACCCGCATCACGCCACGATATTGTGTGCTGAAGACTCTGATCGGAAATGACACTGCGCCACTCAAACAGTGGACGATGCACATTTCCACTGGCACCGTCCCCAAGGACGTCTTGCGCAACGTGTTGTATACGCGAATCAAGGAGCCTGACAAGCCGGATGAGTATTTTGATATTGCCTACCTGTTTCAGCAAATGGGCGACTTCAAACTGGCGAGTGAAGAGCTGAGACAAATCGAGCTGAAATTTCCTGATCTCAAGGAGCGAATCCGCGACGCGCGCGATCAGCTTGGACAGTTGATGGCCCGCCAGATTCTGCGCGAAATCGAATTGCGTAAGGACTCCGGTCAATTTGATTACGCGTTGCAACTGGGACGTGTCATGCTCGAAAGCAAAGATCGACTTGCCGGCGCCATCCTGGCGGAGTTTACCGATATCGAGGAGCAGGAGCTTGGCGCCCGGAAACAGGTCGATGAGTCCCGGCAAAAGGTGCTTGCGCTGACCCGTGATGTACGCAATGTCAATGACGAACAAATCGCTGCGATCAAGCGTTTTGAAAATGAGCTGGAAACCGATTTGAACCGCTTCAACGAACCGCGTTTGTCTGCCTACCTGAGACTGGCAGACGCTGCGGCAATGCCGGACCAGCAAAAACTTGCGCTGGCGATCAGTGGATGGCTGCTCGGCAGCAACAATGCAATTGAAAACCTGGCGGTCGTTCAATCGATGTTCACCGTCCGTGACCTGGTTCTGGAATACTTGAGCGACGGAACACCGGCTGAACGTCGGGCCGCAATCCTGGTGGAGCTGGCCAGGTACGAAGCCGGCGCACCGCAGTTTCTTGATCAGATGATCCAGCAAATGAAGCCGGTCGACCCACCACCGGAGATCGAAAATTACGTGGGTGAGGAGCCGATCCAATTCACCATCGAGATTCCCGGCACGCTGGCCAACCCGGAGCCGATGACATTCCGGTGCCTGGCTCATTTGCCACCGCAATACAACCCCTATCGCAAGTATCCATTGGTATTGACGCTACCCGGCGGAACGCAAACCGTTGAGCAGAATCTCCAGCTGTGGTGCGGAAACTACAACGAAAAACTGAAAATCCGCGAAGGAAACGCGATGCGCAATGGATATGTGGTCGTCGCCGTCGACTGGCGCGAGCCTGGCCAGTTCCGATGGGGCTATACGGGTCGCGAGCACCGTGTGGTTCTGGACGCACTGTACCTTGCCATGCGAAAATTCTCGATCGATAGCGACAAAGTCTTTTTATCCGGACATCGCGACGGAGGCGATGGCGCCTACGACATTGGAATTTCGCATCCGGAGCACTGGGCGGGTGTGCTGGGGTTTTCCGGCAAGTTCGGGATGTACATCGACAAGTACTGGGACAACATGCATGTCCCGCTGCCGCTGTATTGTGTCAATGGACAGAAGGATTTTCCTGGAATCAGCAGCATGGAATACGCCATCAACAAGTGGATGAAGCCAAAATACGTTAATCCGACCTGGGTCTGGTACATTGGACGGGGCAACGAGCTGTTTCTGGAGGACCTTCCGATGGCCTTCAAATGGATGCGAGGACAAAAAAGACAATGGCCTGACCGCGGTGGATTCAGCTTTGAATGCAACGCATTACGACAATGGGATACCTACTATTGGTTCTTCGAGATGGCGGGCATTCCCGCAGACCGCGTCGTTCCACCCGAACTGTTCAGCTCGACCAAGGTATTCAACCAGGTGACCATCTCGGGGGAAATCGTCAAACCCAATGTTTTCCGGCTCGGCCCAACCAGCATGAAAATAGACGTCGATTCGACGTTATGGATCTCGCCGCAATTCGCCGACTTGAATGAGCGTATCGAAATTCGGGGCAGGGGAGATTTCAAAGGGTTTGTGCAACCATCCCGGAAAGTCATCCTGGACGATGTGCTCCGGCGTGCCGATCGGGAACACATTTACTATGCCCGGATCGATCACGAAGACGGAAGTTGGAACGTGAAAGAGTAGGCTGAGGGCTGAACGCTTGCATATCAAGCCTCAACTACCGGCTACGCTTCCGAATTGACCGCAACAAAAACAGACGCACAAATTTTCGGAATCGGGTGTCAAGACTAGCGCTGTTGCGAGTCATTTTGCTCGTCCGGCACGTTTTGGACGACTTCAGTCATCCCCTTTTTTTTTGTGATGCACCCGGTGATTCGCCAGCCCTCTTCATTGGATTCCATGACCCAACCCATCGGGCCAAAGTAAGGTGCAATACTCTTTTCGTAATCGGCTGGCAACTTCGAACCGTCCAGTTTCTGTTGTCGGACCAGCTCTTCCGCAACTTTCTTGCCTTCCGCCGCGGCTTTGTCCGCCGCCTGCTTGGCAAAAACCTGATTAATTACGCGTGCCAGCACGGTTTGCGATCTGCCCATTTCTCCCCTTCGAAGCATCTCGTAATTTGCTTCAAGCGTTCGATCCATTCGGCCAAACTGCCGCCAGCAAATATCTCCTTCTTTGGTCAGCTTCTCAATCGCTTCTTTGATCTGGATATAGTCATGGGACTCGGCAAGTTTCGACGATTTCTGTGCCAGCAACTTTTTCAGGTAGTCCTTGTCGTTGGCGACCAGCAGGTTGCCTTCGTGAACGACAAAATATCGTTTGGCAAACAATTGAAATGTCGGTTTGTCAGGTTCTTCCTCTTCCAAAACCAAATCGCCCGGGAGACTGAATTCATCTGGCTCGATATCCGACACCAACGCTTCCGAATCGACTTCGATTGCACTGATTCCAGCCAGCGTAATAACCTGGCCACCGGTTGCCCGACGCAGACTGTCAAACACGTAATCGGGTTCACCTTTGAGTGGAATTCCGATCACGACTCGTTCACTGTTTTCATTGATGGGTCGTTCGACAGCCGACACCACAGTCAAGCGATTGTTGAGCAGACCAACCAGTTTTTCCACGTCCAGGCGCATGTCGGGGTCGACTTTAAAATCACTCAACGTCCTGTCGAAGGCACCTGGCTCATCCAGAAACGCATCATAAAGCGACCCAACACTCCACAGGGCATCCGAAAACTCCCAATTCCCAACCAAATAAGCGGACGCTTCTTCGGGCACCCAATTGGCTGGCTCAAGCGGCAGCGAATTGCCCTGAAAATTGAACATCTTGAACACTTGTTTGTTGTTCTTGATCGGCTGGTTACGAGGTGCGAACGTAAACGTCCGATGCAGAACTTCGTGCTCGCCGGTCGCGATCGCAACGTTGCCGCCGATACCCTTGAACGCTTCAAATCCTTGCTCCCTCAGAACTTTCGACCAATCATCGCGTGGCTGAAGATCACCGCGCTTTTCATCTTCAAGTGCCTGGGCCAGTTGAATGTAACCAAATGGATCAATGAACCAGCGAATTTGAGATGAGTGCTCGGCCAAGTCAGTCTTTTCCATAATCGTTGTGAACGATGCCAAGGACGCAAGTGTTTCGACCTCCTGGATTTTCTCCGGGGCGTGCAATCGACGAAGCACATCTCGAAAGATCGCTTCGTTGTCAGAAATCAACATCCAGTCATTTACGATCGCCTGAAAGTTCGACTGGCTGAAACGAACGGGCTTTTCCTGTTTTAGCGTGGCCTTGGTGACTTCAACGCCATTGATACTCTTGGGTTCAATCTTCGCCCCCCGCTTTTCCAGTTCGGCGTTGATCTTCCTCTGAAGGTCCATGGCCTCTTTCTTGGTTTTGGAGACGTCCAACAATACAATCAATCCGTGAGATCCGCGGACCAATTGTTTGCCGTCGCCATCGGGCAACACTCCGGCAATACAAATCTCACCTGAATGAACTCCATGCAGATCATCAATCTCAAGTCCCAAACTGACGTTATGATCATTCATCAATTGCTTGATCTGATCACGAAGGCTGTCAATGAAAGGCTTGATCGCGGGGTCTTTTGCCAGCAGCCCAAACTGCGTTGCATCGAACTGTTTTTCCAGCTGATTGGCATCTGGGACCGACAACCAGAACTTGGTCGATGCGGGCAGCAGATGTTCGCTGAGTATGGTGGCTGGAAGCTCGGGATTGACCGGTTTGACAATCGGCTTCTTGGTCGCCGGCTTGGCGGCTTGGGACTCGGTTGATTCCAGTTTGGTCGACGCGGAATCGACGTGTTCGCCTTGATCGCCCGCATCCTCCTTGATTGGATCGGGTATCGCAGTTTCTGCTTTAGCGGTTCTTGCCGGCGTTGATTCCGATGTCGCTTCTTTGGACTTGTCCGTTCCAGGTTTGTCCGTTCCAGGTTTGTCCGTTCCAGGTTTGTCCGTTCCAGGTTTGTCCGTTCCAGGTTTGTCCGATTCGGATTTGCCGGAATCGGCTTTCGGAGGAACCGGTTTGGACGACTCCTGAACCGGCACAAGTTCAGTGGCCACCGGGGTCGACGACTTGGGGGCGACGGTCTGGGCCATGCTCATGTGAGTTTGGGCGGCTACTGAAATTCCGCAACTGAAACACAACAAGACAACAAGCAATCGTGTGACCACAGAACTCTCCTTAAGGCGTAGTCTCGTCAGTTCGCGATTCGTTTACTGGACTGGCGCAACGATGTAACAGAACAGTTTAACGGAACGAATCAAAGTCGAACTTGACCGAAATATTTCAGTCCAAAATAATCGGATTCTGAATCCGAGTTCTTGGCCGCACCGAATTCTTATCGACAAAACATGGCAGGTTAAAGACACCAAAACCGTTCATTGACATAGCTTCGCAGAATTCCCTAACCGGCATAATGTTAGTCAATTGCCAGGCTATTCGTAAAGCGTTAACCAATGCAATCAAACGACAATATCCATGTTTTTCCCAAATTTGTCACGTTTAACTGCCGTTCAATGAACCGACCCGATTTGAAAATTCACGCGCACGAATGTTGGGTTGGGCTCAAACGGGGTAAAAAATTCCAGTCGTTGTCGCCTGGGATCGCAGCATTCCGTTGCCGGGAATTTATATTTGTCTTGAATTTGACGCCGATGGGCGTCGTCGAAGCGATGGAAAGCCCGTTGATCGTCACCCGTAATTCGTCTTCGGCGCTACCTTGGGCCAACGCTTTGCCGCGATAGAATGGGAACACTGAAGCCGGGTCTACGTATTCTCTAACCACTGCAAACTATGATTCCCAATATTCTTGCCGAGCGTTACGCGTCTTCTGAAATCAAGTCCATCTGGTCGGCCGAAGGACGAGTCGTGCTCGAACGTGAACTTTGGATCGCTGTGATGAAAGCCCAACAGCAATTGGGACTCGATATCCCCCCAGACGCCATTGCCGCGTACGAATCGGTCAAATCCCAGGTAAACCTCGATTCCATCATGAACCGAGAACGCATTACACGGCACGACGTGAAAGCTCGCATCGAAGAATTCTGTGACCTGGCCGGTTTTCAGCATATTCATAAAGGAATGACTTCCCGCGACCTGACCGAAAATGTGGAACAACTTCAGGTTTACCGCTCGTTGCAAATCATACGCACGCGTTCCATTGCCGCGTTGGCAAACCTCAGTCGACTGGCTCAACAATGGCAAGACTTGTTCGTTACCGCTCGAACACACAATGTCGCCGCGCAGCCAACGACGTTCGGAAAACGACTGGCGATGTTTGGCGAAGAACTCTTGATCGGACTCGATTCATTGGAAGCGCTCCTGGCAAGCTACCCGGTTCGCGGCCTGAAAGGAGCCGTCGGCACTCAAATGGATCAGCTGAGTCTGTTTGATGGCGATTCTCAAAAGGCCGACCAGCTCGATTGGCTCGTGGTGAAGCACCTGGGGATTCCCAACCGGTTGGACAACGTCGGACAGGTTTACCCGCGCAGCCTGGACCTGCGAACCGTCAGTCTGCTGACCGACCTGGCCAGCGGACCGTCGTCGTTGTGCAAAACCCTCCGCTTGATGGCAGGCCACGAAACGGCCAGTGAAGGATTCGCGCCAGGCCAAACGGGTTCCAGCGCCATGCCTCACAAAATGAACTCGCGCTCGAGTGAACGCGTCAACGGCTTGCACACGATCCTGAAGGGTTATCTGGCGATGGCGGCCGGATTGGCTGGTGATCAGTGGAACGAGGGTGACGTTTCCTGTTCGGTGGTTCGCCGTGTCATGTTGCCCGATGCTTTTTTTGCCCTCGATGGACTGTTTGAAACATTCCTGACGATTCTCGGCCAAATGGATGTCTATCCCGCAATGATCGAGTCGGAAAACAACCATTACCTGCCGTTCCTGCTGACAACGACCATCATGATGGAAGCGGTTAAAGCAGGAGTTGGCCGCGAAACGGCACACGATGCAATCAAGCAGCATGCGGTCGCCACGGTGAATGACTTGAGGGCCGGAAAAATTACGGAAAACGACTTGATTCGACGGGTGAGCAATGACGACCGGTTATCGCTATCCGAAACACAATTGCAGGACATTCTGACGCACGGCCGCAAAAATGTTGGCGCTGCCCGGTCCCAAGTGGCCCGGTTCGTGGCGAAAGTCGCCGTGTACCAGGAAAAATTCCCGGGCGCCGCTGACTATCTGCCCGGTGGCATTTTGTAGGTCATGAACCCAGCACTCCTTGCTCGGCATTTTTTCCAATCTGGCTACGAAAAGGTTCCTTCCGTTTGAACCTGGCCAGTTGTTCCTGGCAGACGGCCTTCCTGTTTTCCGGGGCGACGGCCAAGGCCTTTTCGGCCCATTCCACCGCGTCTTCGAATCTCCCCAACTCGGCGAAGACCGTGGCAAGAGTATCGAGTTGATACCAGTCTTTGTATTCCGAGATCTTGCAGGCTTGCTCTGACTTCTTCAGCGCCAACGCGCCATCGCGAAAGGATGCATCCGGACAGGTCGCAAGGAACCAGGCAAAACCATTGAGGACTTCGTCGAGCTCTGGTGCAAGTCTTTCCGCTGCTTCGAAGTCGGCTTTTGCCTGTTTGAAATCCCCTTTGCCAAACCATGCGACCGCCCGGTTCGAGAGGGCAAAAGCACTCTTCGGGTCAAGGTTGACATGCTGCGTATGGTCGGCGAGGGCTTTGTCGAATTCATTTTGCTTGACAAAACAAACACCCCGGTTTCCGTAAGCCAGCGAGAGCTTCGGCGCGTACCGAATCGCAAGTGTCAGGTCTTGAATCGCTTCATCGATTCTGTCCTGTTTGAACAGAATCCAGCCCCTCGCATTGAGCGCCATCGCATTTTTGGGCTGGATGCGGATCGCCATGTCTGCCTGGCGATATGCCTCGACATAATCACTTTCAATCAGCGACAGATTACTCAAGCCGATGTAGGCGTCCGCAAGATTCTGATCGAGCGAAATCGCATGCTCGTAGTCTTTTCGTGCGCCTTCGATATCCCCCTGGCTCAGCCTTGCACTTCCACGGCTAACAAACCAAAGCGCATGTTGGTCGTAAAGATCAATTGCCGCGTCAAACCCCTTCAGCGCTTGCTTAAAATCATTCATCGCGTAGAAAACGAGCCCGATGTTGAAATGTGCGTTTGCCAGTTTTGGATTCAATCGAATCGACTCCTGGAAGTCTTTGGCCGCCAACGCGTATTTCCCCTGTGACTTCCGGACCATCCCGCGATCCATCCACACCACCGCATTGTCTCGGTTGAGCGAAAGCGATTTGTTCAGGTCACCGAACGCTTTTTCAAATTGTTCAAGCTCGTAATAGATCATTCCTCGATGGGCGCAGGCAATCGAATCTTCCGGATTGTCATTGATTCGTTTCGTGAATTGCCTCAGCGCCGCCTCCAGGTTCATCACATACTGAAGCGGCAGCCAACCCGGAAGATCGTCGAGCCTGCACCATTTGCCTTGAATGTCGGATACGGTGTGGATGCCCCCTTCAAACACTTTTCCTACGACCTTCGTTTCGTACTTGGTGTCAAAGTTGGCGGTAACGACGACACGTTCACCTTTCTCTTGAGCCGACAAGGACGTGTTCACCGTGAAAACACAAACGACGGTGAAAGCAATTACCAGTCCGGCAGGAAGGAAAACAAAGGGTCTGCACATTTTTTTCTGGGGTTGAAAAATCCGAAGTCAATGAAACTGGACTGCTTACCAGACTAAATCCAACCTCAATGCAATGCAAATGCCGACGTGAAAAATTAACTGCGACAGGTCGGCAGCAAGTCAGTCATGACTGCCGTCTGGCCCCGGAACATTCAAGTCGAATCGAAACTACCGGAAATCCACCACGGTGGATAACCGCTGCCGAAAGTTGCCAGGATTTCGGAGACCAACGCTCGCTTTTCCACGGTCGCAGGGGAACGGCCGAACGGACTATTTTCCGATGCAGAATCGTCCGAACACGAGGTCGAGAATATCGTCGGTATACACCGTCCCTACGACCTGTCCCAGCGCTTCCAACGCCTGTCGAATCTCTGCCGAGACGATTTCCTCTCCAAGCCGTTGCCGGGTCGCGACGAGCGCATGTTGCACCGAATGCCTGGCTTCCCGGAGACTCTCGGCAGCCCGAACAACCGTGCTGCTCACGACGGAGTGATCCAATATCTCAGAGTCCAGAATCGAAATTGCAATTTCCTCTCGCAACCGGTCCAAGCCGCTTGAATCGACAACGCTGGTAACCACGACCGGGCCTTCAAAGTTCAGGCTGCGGAGTTGGTTTGCAGTCATTTGTGCCGCACCCGGTTCGCGCCACAGGTCCGATTTTGTCAAGACAACGATCGTCAACGGACCCGCTTTGGCCAGCTGTTCCTGTTCCCATCGACTGGGGGATTGCGTAACGTCGATGCAAAACAACTTGACACCGGCCTGATCCTGTTGCGCGACACGGTGGTGCTGGGCTTGTTGAGTGAGTTGCTCGGCCGAATTTTCGAACCCGGCAGTGTCGATCAATTCGATCAGGGCCGAATTGATGTTCAACCTGGCAGTCAGGAAATCGGTGGTTGTTCCGGCGACATCCGTTACGATCGCCTGATTCGATTCGGTCAACGCGTTGAACAGGCTGCTTTTGCCCGAATTGGGTACTCCGTCAAGAACGACTTTGACGGAGTCAGCAGTCAGTTCGCGTTTTGAAATCTGCTTCATGATCGACTCAAGCTGTTGAACGACATCTTCAAGCTGCCTGGCAAGTTCCTCGTGGCTGATAAACTCAATGTCTTCTTCGACAAAATCAAGTCCGGCCTCCAGTTCCGCCAACGTGTCCAGCAAGGAGCTGCGAATCGCACCGAGGGGACCAGCCAATCCTCCAGCCAGCTGTTGCAGCGCTGTACTTAGTTGCTGGTCGCCGGTCGAGTCAATAACCGCCAATACGGCTTCGGCCTGCGTCAAGTCGATTCGACCTGACAAAAACGCGCGTAACGTAAATTCGCCTGGCCTGGCCAACCGCGCACCTGACTCGCAAAACTCCGACAAGGCCAACTGCAACAGCGGCGCACATCCAAAGGTGTGGAATTCGGCTGTCGGCTGCCGCGTGTAACTTTGCTGCGTCGGCCACAAAAGCAATACGCCTGGCAATTCAGTGTCGGAATCCAGCTTCAGTTGACCGTCGATCCAGGTGGCTGACCGATACGCGCAAATCGGGCCACCGTCGTTGGGACGAAACGATCGGCTGATACAGGCAATCGTTCCCGGACCACTGATCCGAACAATGCCGCGAAACGCCGGTCCGGGCGGTGATGCGATTGCGACGATCGTATCGTCAATGTCCAGCGTGGCCATCGGTTACGTGCCGCGCTGCTTGAGCCGTTTTTTTCGTTCCGCATTGCGGATCCGGCGGGATTCGGCTTCCGCCTCTCGTTTCTTGTTGTCCAGAAGTTCGGCCTTTTGCAATTTCCTGGATGTCCGAGGACTGACGCCTTCCAGTGCCAGGTTATCTGTATTGAGGACAGGCTTGGGCAACATCTTTCGCTCGATAATGCCCCACAAACTGGAGGTAATGAAATAGATGCAGAGTCCCGCGGGAACCTTGAAAAACATGACCCCCATGAAGACCATCATGAAGGTCATCATCTTGTGCATCATTTTCTGCTGATCATCCGTCGGCGGCGGCGTGAACAATTTTTGCTGGACGATGAACAGGACCATCGTCAGAATTGGCAACAGGTTAAAGTACGGTCCAAGCCAGCCGGTTTCAGAAGCCAATGCGGAGGGCATCCAGTCCGCCCAATAATACAATTGGTCCGGCGCAGCGAGGTTACTGCACCACTGCATGCCCGGGACCAATGGTTGACCGCGAAGCGCGATATCGACGTTAAGAGCTTTGTAGAGTCCGTAAAAAATCGGCAGCTGAAAAAACATCATGAAACAGCCGCCGAACGGATTGAACTTGTGGGTCTTGTACAATTCCCGTTGGGCCGCCGCCCGTTTTTCCATGTCGTCCTTGTACTTGTCCGCAATCTCTTTCATTTGCGGCTGCAAGTGCTGCATCATCTGGGCATTGAGTGCAGCCTTGCGCGACATCGGGATCATCAAACAACGAACCATGACGGTCAACATGATGATGGCAAGACCGTAGCTTGTTTTGAAAGTCAGCAGGTAAAAGAAGTGCAGAATCCAGAGCAAAACGACGGAGCACCATGCGAACCAGCCAAACGTTCTCACATCGCTCAAACCGTATTGCCGGAGAACATCCGGGTCTTTGGGACCCACAAAAACATCAAACGACTTCTTGAAACTGCCGCCGGCTTCGATAGCGGCCGGCGCGACGAGCTGAAAAGTGCAGTCCACCAGTTTTTGCAGCCGCACGTTCTTGGGGATTGCCGGTATTCTACCCTGCCGATTGTTCAAATATGCCAAGACGCTGTTGGTCTCGTATAATTCGCCCGGAAGGACCCTCGGGATCATCGAAACGTTGAAGTAGTGAGAATCGACGCCAACAAAATTCAGTTGACGGTTCCTTTCATCCTCCTCATAGGGACTGCAAATGTAGCTATACGTGGGAACCGTTTTCTGGGCCGCTTTGACGATTTCCGGACAGCCGAAAAACACGTACGAGTTGTCGCCAGTGGAACCCACAATGTCACGCGCACCGGCAATATAACCGATTGCAGTCTGACGACCATGAATCTTGTTCGCGTACCACCACGTTTCAGCTGTCAGTCCGGTGGGGCCGTCAATCTCGTAGGCCAGTCGCTGGGCATGGTCCGACCCATTCTTGATTTCGACTTCAAAAACCAGGTGAAACGATCGGGAATTCAAATCATCGGTTGCGTCAGCTGGCACCTCGGGCAATTTGAACCGTTTGAAGACAGTTAACGGACCGGGAACATCCAGCTTTTTCAAATGAACAGGCGAGAGTTCAAACTTGAATTCAATTTCTTCCGCTGTTGCTTGACTGACTTCCCAGTCGCAATCCCGCATTTCAGAGTCCAGGTCCGGCCACGCCTTATCCAGTTCCTCCAGGGGTTTGACCAACGAGAAAACAAACGACTCAGGAAAGTCAAAATCCGGATCGACGATCCCCGGCTCAGGTCGAATCACCTGAATCGGTTTCTGGGTCAAACCAATTGAGAAGGTTTCTGGTTGGCCGTTGCGAACGACAACCAGTTCGACATCGGTATTCGGCTTCGTTTTCTTTTCGAGATACGTTTCGAAGTCGATCGCGGAGGTAATTGGTTCGCCATTGATTGACTTGATGACATCGCCAACTTGAACTCCTGCCATTTCGGCGGGAGTCCCTTTGCCTACGGACCGAATCTTGATTCCGTCTTCAGTATTGACAACGTCCAGGCAACCGAGATAGCCGCCTTCCCAGACAAGATCGCGGTATTTATAGCGACCTTTGGAGTCACGGAAGTTCAGTTCGATTCGGGCTATGGTCGCGCCTCGTTTGTTGGCGGTGACAAGGTACCGATCCGATCCATCTGGCGCGAGTGAACCGAAAGTCACGAACTCATCTTCCGCCGAACGTTTTGGCTCGTCGGCAGTTTCAAGCTCCTGATCAACTTGAATTTTTTCCGGATCAGGTTTCTCCGGCTGATCCAGCAAACCATTTGCCGGTTCAGCCTGCGCCACGACGGCAGCCGGGCCTTGCTCGACTTCGGCCCCGGGGTCAGGCGGATTCCCGGGGGCGAGGTACTTCTGAAGCAGAATCGCCGACATCATGAACATTGATGACAACAAAACAAAAGTTAAGGCGCGTCCGCTGTTCACGTAATGGTCCCGAGGTGAAAAAGTAATCAGTCTTCACGCGACTGAGGCGTGATGAGCGGTTCTGGAATTCGCGATCAACAATACCGCGTCGGCGATCGAAGCGCTGACAGCACAAAACGGATGTGCCAAGCAAATCCGAGGATCCGGAGTTAATTCTCTATTCTCTGAATTTCGACAAATATTGGAAAGGGGGATTGCCCGACTTTACCGAGACAGACGAGGAGAAATTGGTCGTGAGCTTCCCGTTTTTGCCGAATTGAGGCATCGCCCTTCACCAGGATAACCCCTCGACAGGAGCCATCTGAATCCCCGGAAAAATCGAATTCGGCCATTACCGCTTTGACAAGCGACGATGTTCTGGCATTTCGCTTTCTGGAATGGCTGCTAACGCCCCTCAAGCAGGCGGTCGCCCAGGAAATCATCCAGTTCTGGGATTGCAAGAATCTTCAATCTCGTCGTCTGGGCATCGTACTCGACACGCCGAAACTCGATCTCATTGTCTTCCAGGACCACGTAGCTGCTTCTGGGATCGCTATCGCGAGGCTGGCCAACGCTACCAACATTGACCATCAGCTTTTGGCCGTTCAGGGAATAATGGTTGCTGACCTCGCCAGGCGAATAAAACCGAAAATTCTCCGTAAATACGCCGGGCACGTGCGTATGGCCCTGGAAACAATATTTTTGAATGAAGCCAAATATTCGCTCTATTTTTCGCTGATTGTAAATATCTTCAGGAAAAACATATTCATTCAAAGGACTGCGTGGCGAACCATGAACAAACATGATCGATCCATCGCGATGCGTGCGAGGTAATTGTGCCAGAAAATCCCACCGCTCCTGGGCTCCCTCACACGACTTGTCCTCGAGTTGAGAACGGGTCCAGAAAATCGCCCTCTCGGCTCCACTACTAAACCCTTCCGGATCAAACAGGGCGCCATTGTCGTGGTTACCCAATAAAGTCAGCTTGAACTCGCGACAGGTGTCGATGCACTCGCGTGGGTTGGGACCATACCCAATCACATCTCCCAAACAGTAGATTTCGTCGATGCCTTGAGCGTCGATATCGGCAAGAACAGCGGTCAATGCTTCGAAATTGCCATGGATGTCACTGATAATGGCGAGTTTACCCACAAATCATCCCTAAATCGAAAGAAGCACAATCCTCGTCTGAGCCTACCCGTTTGGCACGTGTTCGAAAAGAATAGGTACTAAAATTGTGGGATCGCGTAATGTTGGACAATCCTTGCCGCAAAACCCTGATCCCGCCAGTTTTTCCGGCTCGGCAGGAATCCGTTTTCGGGTCACGGCTATTGTGGATGCGAGAACAATTGAATTGCTAACGCCCAGTTATTAGTCGATCTCCAAGCATGTTGTCGAGTTCCGGAACGTCATAAATTTTCTGGCGAGTCGTCGCGGTATCGTATTCGACACGATGATACTCGACCGTTTTTTCTTCGGTATCGAGGACCACGAAACAGGATTTCGGGTTGCCATCACGTGGCTGACCAACGCTTCCCACGTTGATCATGCATTTTTCTGCGTCGACCCGAAAAAAATGATCTCGCTCCTCCGGAGAAATAAATGATCCCGATTCGGTGAAAACCCCCGGAATATGAGTGTGTCCCTGGAAACAGACCCTCTCAAAACGGCTCATCAACAATCCCAACAGTTCTTTTTCGTAAACCGTCTCTGGAAACACGTATTCGTTGGTTGGATCACGCGGTGAACCGTGAACAAACAGGAATTCGCCCTCATCATGTCGACGCGGTAGTTCTCCCAAAAAATCCCATCGCCGATCCGCTTGCTCCAGATCACTCGTGTCGTGTTCAAGCTGTTCTCGAGTCCAATAGATTGCTTTCATGGCAACTGGATTGAAGCCTTCCGGGTCGAAAATCGCCGCTTGGTCGTGGTTTCCGAGGATCGTCAACTGGCAAGACTCCATGACAATGTCCAAACACCTTAGCGGATCCGGGCCATATCCAATGATGTCGCCAAGACAAATAATCTCCTCGACACCGATTTCCCCAATTCTTCCCATCACGGCGGTGAGAGCCTCGAAGTTTCCGTGAATATCACTGATAATTGCCCGCTTCACCGAAAAGCCTTTTGGAAAGTGTTGAGTTTGTGAAACAGGTAAGAGAAGTACTAACCACGTGTTTCAAACGGTAGGAATTCAATCGGTAGGATCTTGCGAATGTTGTCTGGTTCAACGATTAGATAACAAGGATGAAGTGGTTCGGCAATCGCATCCGGTTCCCAGACAATTCGAGATGTAAATCAGAATAAGGGAATAGTCTAAGAATATCGTCTCCGTGACGCAATCGAGTTGAATAGTCGCAAGAACATTGTAGAACGATTAATTGTAGCTTTATTTTCAGATAATTGAACAAGAACCAGTCGCGAGTCCTGTCTACGATTTAGCGGGAATCCGGCAATTTAGGAATATTGCCCTGCGAATCCTAGCAATTGAAACCTCATCAAAATCGGTTTCGGTGGCGTTATTAGACCGCGCTAACCTAATACTTGAAATCGATTCAAGGACTGACTCGTCGGTATCTTTGCCTGATCAATCCCGGCAAAATGCGGGGGTCCACGACGAGCTGCGCGCTGGCTATGTCAGAAAGCACTCGAAACGAGGTCGCAAGACATCCCGGATCTTCCCCCCTGGAGCTTCCGTCTTGCTTGCCCCGATGATTAAATCGATTTTCCAGCAGACCGGTTTGCCAATTGGTTCCGTGGAGTTGGTTGCCGTGACCCAGGGACCTGGTTCCTTTACCGGTTTGCGAGTCGGAGTTGTTACCGCAAAGGCCCTCGCATACTCCATTCAAGCTCAAATCATTGGTGTCAACACGTTGGAAGTTATTGTGGCTCAAACGGTCCAATGGCTGGCAGGCAACGCAGATTTCACAAGGCAGAACCGGATCTGCCCGGTCATCAATGCTCAAAGACAACAGGTTTTTGCTGGATATTACTTCTCACGCGGTACGCTTTCGGACCAGGATTGGAGAATCGAGGAATCCGCTCCAAATGAAATTCTCGATCAAAAAACCTGGATGGACCAGATTCGCCCGGGTGATGTACTGACCGGGCCCGGACTTTCCGGTGTTTTCACACAACGAGAAGCCGCCAATCCGGACTTCGACATTGTTCCCGATGCCTGCTGGGATTGCACCGCAACCACGGTCGGCCAGTTGGCTTGGCGTCAACACGAAGCAGGCAAACGTCAGAGCTTATGGGAACTCGAACCTGCCTATTTTCGACCAAGTGCCGCAGAAGAAGTTCGACGAGCGAGACTGGAACGTGGAGAGATCAGGTAAACGACCCCCGGTTTTTCCAGTGCATATCGCGATTTGAAACTTTCGCAGATCGGAGCCGCAGCTTGACCAGGGGAGGCCGAAACTTGCCAGGCTGAAAGATCTCAACTTCCTGACCGTGGCAATTGCCCGAAGGTACGAAATATCTGGTCACAATTTGTCGCAATTCGATACGATTGTGTCTCGAAACGTTGAATTGTCAGGTTTCTTCCAAGCTTGCCCTACCTGACAACTTGGCAACCGGCAAACACCGACATCGGTGGCAATCGGTCAACATGCAATAAACTTCGTGAAAAAATTCACACGCTGTGGCACGCAGGGGCAACAAACGACCTCTATTTTGCAGTTTCGTAAAATTAATCGATGGAATCACCGAATTAACGCATTCCAATTGAAAATGGCATGCATTTTGCGTTTCCTTCCAAGAGTGACCGTTGCCCGATCGAGTCTTCATGACGGGCGACGGCAATAGTCTGCACCCAAACAAGTCTTTGGTCGAATTTCCAAATAAGACGTGACAAACCGAATCAGCAATTCCGATCTAACTCCCTTCGGCTCTCAGCCTGAGGTTTCTGCCGGCTCCCTTTTGGTTGCCGCACCATCGCTATTCGATACGCCGTTCCGAAAAGCCGTGGTGTTGATACTCCAAAGTAATCAAAACGGAACTTTCGGCGTGGTATTGAACCGGCCTGCCGATGACAAAATCAAAATTGCCTGGCAGGAAATGACCGGGTCCAACGACGGTGATCGCAATATCGTCCAAGGAGGCCCGATTGGAGGACCAATATTTGCGATTCACCAGCATCATTCTATCGCCGAGATGGAAATGCCGGGCGGAATCTTTGTCACGGCTCAGAGCGACAAGTTTCACGAACTCGTTGAACAGGACGTATCACAGTATCGAATCGTGTTTGGGGTGGCCGGTTGGCAACAGGGGCAGTTGGTACAAGAGCTCGACGAGGGGCTGTGGTACAACATCGATGGAGACGCCGAACAGGTTTTTGACGACCCTGATTGGATGTGGGAAAAGTCCATTCGCCGCTACGGTCAACAAGTCCTGTGTGATGTCATCGGGCTGAAAAATATTCCCCCTAACGCACCCTGGAATTAGCGACTTCAAAATCAGGCTTCTGGACCCTTTCCATTTGACAGGGCTGGTCGAACCAGTCGGTCAAACCGACTCCGGAGTTCGGAAGATTTCCAGCGACCTGCGAGGTTTGTTTTTTTGGCGAACCGCTGAAGCCAATTTGCGTAAATTTCATTTGCGTAAATTTCATTTGCGTGAACGAGTCCAATCCGCTCAGTCCCGGCCAGCCGGCTGTTGGCACCCCGACGGCTGTCATGTTTCCCGATCCTTGAATTCCACGCGAGAGTTTTCGTTCGGTTGTTTCCAATTAACCATACGACTCTATAATCTTGGCAGGTGTCTTCCTTCGGGAAATCGATCGAATCTGATCATAAAAAAACAAACACACTGACGAATAACCACAATTGGAGTTCCCTATGCGTATTACCTCTTTGGCTTCTGTTTTACTCGCGGGTATTGCCTTGGCGCTGTTCATGTCGACAGGATGTGACAAGCCTTCCGGAGATGATCATGCCGCACACGGAGACCATGATCACGATGCCGAGCACGCCCATGATGCAGATGACCACACCGGGCACGACGACGATACCGATTCACACGCTGATCATCCCGATCACGGACCGTTTGGCGGTCACGTTTTCAAACTGGACACTTCGGAATTCCAGGGAGAATGGAAGAAATACAAGGATAACGACGTTATCAAGATGTATTTGCTCGACGCCACAGGAAAGAAAGCAGCACCTTTGAAAGTTGATAGCTTCATTGTGACTTCAAAAGTAGGCAACGATGACGCCGGCTTCACGCTTGAACCCGAAGAACCCGATGCGGAAGGAGCCACAGCGGTTTATTCACTTGATGACAAGGATCTGTCGATCGCGATTCCGCTGGGAGTCGACATCGAAATCAAAGTTGGAGACAAAGTTTACAAGGGCGAAATCAAAGCCCATCAGCCACTGGACCATTAAGTCAAGATCGAACGGATTGCCTTCCATTCCCGGGTATCCTACCCGTGAATCGGAAGGAATTCCGTCACGTCGTGGCAATCTACCCATCGAAACAAACCTAAATCAAATCGACTTTTCGACGTACGCGGCGACGACCACGGCGACAATCATCGCAAACTCCCGTTACAATCAAACGATGGTTTCGGACTTGAAAATTGTGGGTCTTGCCTACGTCGTCCCGTAGCTTGATAAGCGCGTCGCTTTGGAATTCGATCAATTTTTCGCACTTGCTGCAATAAAGATGGTCATGCTGTGGATAACCGTAGTCATGTTCGTAAACGCTTCGACCATCGAGCACAAATTTGCGCAATAATCCTGCGTCGACAAATTCACCCAGTGTTCGGTAGACAGTCGGGCGACTGACATAGCCTGATTGGCCCTTGTTGGGGAGCCGCTCCAACAGCTGGTCGGCGTCGAAATGATCGTGCTGATGAAATACGCAATCCAACAGGATTCGACGTTGCTCGGTATTTCGCATCCCCCGGCTCTGCAAATAGTCGTTGAAGCGTTCCTGAGGAGTCAACGCGACCTGAACAGGCTGTAGCGGCGTTAAATCGGGATCCGTAGACATGTAACTGATGTTGCTGAGTTGAATTGAATATCGGTCAAACGGATTAGCGTCAGTTGGGCATAGGTTTCAACTTTACCGCACTTGTTGAGACAAACAACCACTTTTCCCTTGATTTTCCTGATTTTCCGAGACACCATTCTCAATAACACGCATGTTGGATCGATGGCAGATCGCGATCGCCGTGAGACCCGAAGCCTTCACGGAAATCCTGCCGAATCGACGTTTCACGAAAGCTGTTTGCGATCGGGCGAAAATCGTCCGCGCGACTTACCATAGGCGAACAGCACGATTTCGCAATCAATACAACGAAAACCGCTTAGTTTGTTGATGCCAAACACGCTGCTGGTCTTCGCTAGCGCTTCGTTCCCGCGCAACAGCCATTTCAGGTTTGTCCATCGTCGCCAAAACAAGCTGGATGACGACGCAATGTAACCCGACTCCATTATCGCTCCACATTCCGGACAGCAACAACGACGGTTCCCCGGTTGCACCACGTTGTCGGCGTCCAAGGCCGCATCGAATTGGGGAGCATGATAGGGATTCTGATTCATCGAGGTTTCAGTTTCCTTCTGTCTTTCTCGAAGGTCTTTGTATCCCGCCATTGGCTGGGTTCGGACCGAAACGTGTGGACATGGGGTCTTGTCTCAGAAATGAAAACCCCGAGTGCAGCAGCAGTTTCGTTTCTCCAATGAATTTCGTCAGGAATCGCCTGCCGAGAGTTCAACAATTTCTATTTGGCCACACCCCGCGTTGCCGGGTCGGAAAGGTGAAAGTTTCTGCTTTGACTGAAAAACGTCCTCGGATTGTCATAGACGATTTTCCGAATCAAACTTTCGTCGTGTCCCCGACGACGCATTTCCAGAATCAGGTCGGGAACTGCCGTTGGTTTGGACGGTCCCCAATCGCCGGCAGAATTCACACATATTCGATCCGAGCCGTGCCGCTCGATGATATCCACCGCTCTCGAAGGCGTACATTTGGTTACGGGATACAATGTCATGCCGGCCCAATAACCGGCTTTCAGGACGTGCTCTACCGTGTGCTCCTCGACGTGATCCACCAAAACACGGGATCGATCGACGGAATGCTCCCCCAGCATGTCAAGGATCATCCGGGTCCCTTGATATTTGTCCTCCAGGTGCGGCGTGTGGATCAAGACCTGTTGATCGTGGGCAATTGCCAACTCCAGGTGTTCCTGAAAAACAATGGCCTCGTTGCGAGTGTTTTTGTTCAATCCGATTTCGCCAATGCCCAGGACATTGGGACAATCAAGGAACTCGGGAATGAGCTTGAGGACTTCACGCGAAAGCTCGACGTTTTCGGCTTCTTTGGCGTTGATACAAAGCCAGGTGAAGTGTTGAATCCCATACTGCGCGGCGCGTTTGGGCTCGACCTCGGTCAGCTGCCGAAAGTAGTCACGAAAACTGTCTGCGCTTCCTCGATCAAACCCGGCCCAAAACGCTGGCTCGCTGATCGCAACGCATCCCATTTTGGACAGTGTCTCGTAATCATCGGTCGTTCGAGAGACCATGTGAAGATGCGGGTCGATGTAATACATGGTTCCGTCTTTCTGTGAAAATTACAGCGGTCCGCATAAATTAGCGGCGATTATCAAACCAGAGGCCCGACATTGATGGATACCCGGTCGGTCGTTGGTTGCATCGGCGTCGCCATCATCGTGCGTCTGACTTGAGATCAGGTCTTCGACGTGAGCGCAAATTCTTCCAACCATTTTTCATCGTAATCGCGAGAGAACAGAAGCTGGATTTTCTCCGCGCGAATCGGATCGGATTGGTCGTTCGCAATAACGTTAATGGCGTCGGCAATTAACGCCATACGCGAATCGCCGGCGACGTCTCCGTTGGCTCTTTCGATTCGATCAAGCGCCGCGGCAACTTCGAGTATTTTGGCGCGAATTTCCAGAAATTCGCGGTCCAGAATCTGCTTGGAATTCATTGGATAGGGCCTTGGGATTGCTGAACTTGCTCTACAATATAATATTCACAGATGTCGTCCGCGACCAGTTCCGTTTGCCCAACCGTCACCCGATTTGAGTATGAAATTGCTTTGCCTGATTTGTGTCGTTATTGCCAGCGGTTCAATTCCAGCTCCGTTAAGTCCTGCAGTCCACAAGTTCGAAGATGGATTTGTCGAGCGTTCGATGGCAATCGTTGTGCGAGACCGATCCGCCCACGTCGAATATTCAATTGGACTTAACGAATCGACGGTTCGAGAGGTTCTGGTAAAATGGGAACCAGGAGCCAATCCGTCGAATTCTGCGTCATCGGGCGTGAATAATCGTCCGCTGACCGAACCCTTGACGGTGGCGCCAGTTGAGTTGATCGCCACCTCCAATGGATTGGAATCGACAGGATCCCTGAAAGACGCTTCAACCGGAAAGTCGACGTCCTTTCAACAATCTGAATCCAAAAATCCAAATGACGGTCACTCGATCTCACCCGACTTATTAGCCAAATTCAAGGAACTCGCCCCGGATTCGATTGGGAAAGCGATCGATATCCATTGCAACGGAAAAAAAATTGAGGCCTTTGCAATCAAGGAAGGTCCTCCGCCTCGCCACCCGTTTACGATGACGATCGAGCTGGAATTTAAGCTGCCGGATTCGGAAATCTGTGATCTGAAAATCAACGATCACAACTTCGCCGATCAAAAAGGGGCAGCGAGGTTCTCGCTCAAGGCCGCGGGACGATCCATGCTGATCCGATCCGATGTCGCCCCGATACTGGTTCGAGCTGAACGAATTGAACTATCAGAGCTTATTTCCGAAGCGGAGCGAAATTCTCTGACATCCATTAACGCCCGTTTGGGGATTGCCCCGCCTCGGAAACCGTGAAGGCTGGCACGAACCCGTTCGCAAAACTCGGCTAGTCGATTGTCTGACGAGGCGTTTTGGGTCCTGGCATTCTGACATTGCGCCACCCAAGTCCCGCCATTTCCCGGCGAAGGCAAATTTTCGTCATGCGGTTGGTCAACACCAGAAAAACCCTTCCCCAGCAAGCCAGTTCAGAATCTCAACTAACCTTGTACAAGCCGGTACGTTTCGCAATGATGACAAAGGTTGGAAGCCGTCCCGAATTCAAGCTTTTCTAAATGACCCGAACGATAGCAATTGGCGATATCCACGGTTGTGCAATTGCACTTCAAACCTTGTTGGATGAAATCAAACCGACTCGCGACGACACGATTGTCGGCGTTGGCGACTACGTCGACCGGGGTATGGACTCAGCAGGCGTCCTGGAGATCCTGGTCGATCTCGTATCGCGATGTCGTTTCATTCCGTTGATCGGCAATCACGAGCTGATGATGTACAAGGGAATTCACAGTAAGAAAAAGGGGGAATTCGATTTTTGGTATCAACATGGCGGCAACGCCACGCTCGCGAGTTATGGCGGTCGTGTCGAGAACATTCCCCAACATCATGTGACGTTTTTGAGCCATTGTCTGCGTTATTTTGAAACCGACACGCACTTTTTTATCCACGCCAACTACGATGCGGACTTGCCATTGGCAGAGCAATTGGACGAAGTCATTTTCTGGCAACATATCCGCGAATTGCCGCCGGGATTGCATATCAGCGGCAAGATCGCAGTGGTTGGCCATACGCCACAAACCGAAGGGGAAATCTGCGACCTGGGCCATGTCAAGATCATTGACACTTACTGCTATGGCGACCAATGGTTGACCGCGTTGGACGTCAATTCAGGCACGATCTGGCAGGCCAATAACAGCGGGATGTTGCGTCTGGATCGGTTGGAAGCCCAGGAAGATTTCTAGTATTCAGTGACGGCCAAACATAAAGGCTGGTCGTAGCGGACGAGGCTACGGGTTCTGGCGTTATCTAGATCAAATGGACGCGTGATCTCGTCCAAGACCCAAAAATCAATTCTTTGCGCCGCACTGGCATGACCGGTCCATGTTTATCAGGCCCGGAATCGATTCGGCGTCAAACATCGCCTTGGTGTTCAATCGCCAGCCTACTACAATACGGTTTCCATGGTAGAACTTGCGCCGCACTTTCTGGCGGCTGAGCGATTGCTCGGGCTGCCGGAAAATTTTGACCGCAGCACTGACTTTGCCGAATGCGTCGATTCCCTTCAACGGGGCGAATCGGCCACATTCGACTCCGTCTGGGGTTCAGCCTGCGCGCTCCTCACGGCGTCGCTGGCACGACACTTCAAGCATATCCTGGTAGTCGTCAGCGATGGAAAATCTCAAGACGACATGCTGGACGATCTTCCGACATTTGTTCACGGCCCGATCGAGAGGTTTCCTGCCTGTCTTCCTGGCACCGAAAACGGGACGCACATCGACCTTGAGTATGGTGATCGCCTGAGGCTGATCAAGTCCCTGCTTGGTGGCGACAATTGTCCGATCATCGTTGCCACGGTGCCAGCACTGCTGCAACCGACTCCCTCGAAAGATTCGATTCTTGGCCACTCCCGTCGAATCTCGATTGGCGACCAACTCAATGTCGACGCATTCATCGCCTGGCTGCTGGAAGAAAAATTCCACCAGACGACGTCGGTTGAATTGCCGGGAGAGTTTTCAAGCCGCGGTGGAATCATCGACGTTTACGCACCTGACTGGGAAGGCCCTGTGCGGATTGAGTTGTTTGACGACGAAGTCGAATCGTTGAGGCAGTTTGATTGTGCGACCCAGAGAAGCAACGCTGAACTGCGGCAGATCGAGATCACGGTTGTATCGGATGAGCACTCCGGACGCGGTTTCCTGGTTGACTTCTTGACAGAAGACACACTGGTACTGCAGTTCGAACCTGAGGAACTGAACGAACAGGCAACAAGGTATCTTGAACGAAGTACGAATCCGGACGCAATCTTCCGCTGGACCGATGTAACAAAACGTTGGGCTCAACTTCCGATCGCGACTGCCAGCCGTGTCGCGACGGGGTACCTGGGCGCCCGTTGGCAGCTGCCGATCGACTCCGTCGATCGGTTCAGCGGCGATATCGGAGATTTGAAATTGCAGGTCGATCGTCTGGCGAGGGACCCCCTGGGCGAGGAGTTTGAAGTCAATGAAATCCTCTCGTCAACCGCCGCCGCAGCCAGCGGTCGTCTCCACGTAGGCCTGGGATGTGTACATCACGGTTTTCGCAATCGCGACACGAAACAGATCATCATCGGCTGCGACCAGATGTTTCATCGCACCGAACTGCGGAGGACCGGGCGCCGGCGTCTGAGTAAGGCGATCGACAGTTTTCTCGACCTGCGAGATGGCGACTTGATAGTCCACTTGTCACACGGCATCGGCCGATTTCGTGGCCTCGAAATGCTCGACAAGGACGGGCAACGAACCGAACACCTCGCACTTGAATTTCACGGTGGAACAAAAATCTACGTGCCTGCCACCAAGATCGACTTGGTGCAAAAGTACATCGGCGGCTCCAAAACCCGGCCGTCGCTTGCGAAGATCGGTGGAAAGTCATGGGCCAAGCAAAAGGCATCCGTCCAGACCGCTGTTGCCGATCTCGCTTCGGAGATGATCGAACTGCAGGCCAAACGGGATGGGCGACCCGGGATCGCATTTGGTCGCGATACGGAATGGCAACACGAATTCGAGCAATCGTTTCCCTACCGCGAAACTCCCGATCAACTGACCGCGATCCAGGCGATTAAACAGGACATGCAGCGCGGACAACCCATGGACCGGCTGTTATGTGGTGATGTTGGATTCGGCAAGACGGAAGTGGCAATGAGAGCCGCATTCAAGGCTGTCGAAAATGGCTACCAGGTCGGGGTCCTTGTTCCGACAACGATTCTCGCCGAACAGCACTTCAGGAACTTCAAGGAACGAATGGGAGAATTTCCGCTCGACATCGCCAAACTCAGCCGATTTTGTACGCCTCAGGAAATGAAAGAAAACGTCGCACGCGTGAAAAGCGGCCAAGTCGATATTGTCATCGGGACCCACCGCTTGGTTTCGAAAGACGTCAAGTTTCTGAATCTTGGCCTGGTCATCATCGATGAAGAACAGCGATTCGGCGTGGAGCACAAGGAACGACTCAAGTCATTGCGCAGCAGCGTCGACGTGTTGACGATGTCGGCAACGCCAATTCCTCGCACTCTACACATGTCGCTGGTTGGCGTGCGCGATATTTCCAATCTGGAAACTCCTCCAGATGATCGTTCTGCCGTCGCGACCAGGGTCATGCGATTCAACAACAAAGTCATTCGAACCGCAATTCTGCGTGAAATCAATCGCGGTGGGCAAGTCTTTTTTGTCCACAACCGCGTCAATGACATTCACTTGATTCGACAAAAGCTTGAGACGCTCGTGCCCGAAGTGCGGTTCCAGGTCGGCCATGGACAAATGAACGAACGCGAACTCGAAGAAGTCATGACGGACTTCATCGCCGGCGAATTTGACGTGCTGATCGCAACGACGATCATCGAAAGCGGATTGGACATTCCTAATGCCAATACGATTTTCATCAATGATGCGGACCGGTATGGCCTGTCCGATCTTCACCAGTTGCGGGGCAGGGTAGGGCGATACAAGCACAAAGCCTACTGCTACCTGTTGCTCGAACCCCACAAACACCTCAATCCGACGGCAGCGCGACGGTTACAGGCGATTGAGACCTTTAGCGATATGGGGGCAGGTTTTGCGATTTCAATGCGCGACCTGGAAATCCGCGGAGCCGGAAACCTGTTAGGTACCCAGCAAAGCGGGCACATTGCGACGATTGGTTACGAACTCTATTGCCAGCTTCTCGAAACCGCAGTCCGGCACCTGAAACACATGCCAGCCAAGATCTCGATTCACGTCGAAGTCGACTTGCCGGTCGCGGCGTTTCTGCCAGACTCCTATGTCAGCGACCGGCGGCAAAAGATCGATCTCTACCGGCGGTTGACCCGACTCGAACGTTTCGACCAGATCGAGGAACTTCGCACCGAACTACGCGATCGATTTGGCAAATTGCCTGCCCCGGTGCAACGCTTGATGTCGCTCTCGGAACTTAAATTGGAAGCCGCGGTTTGGCAGATCTCCTCAATATCGATGCAGGACAAATACCTGACATTTCGGTTTCAGGACTGCGCACGCTTTTCGCAGCTATCAAAATCCCGGCCCGTAATTCGGATCATTGATGATCAAACGGCAATGGTCACGCTAAAAGAGACCAAGATCCACCCTACGAAAATGCTGGCACTGGTGAAATCGCTCTTGCAACCACCTTCCTGATCTATCTATTCTTCCCCGCCAACTTTTTGCGCAGATTCCGGGAACCCGATCGTTCGATTCTGCGTAGGGCTCGTATTCGAAATCCTACCTTTCGTATGTATGGCTTGATCATGAAGACCAACCGTCTCGCTTTCACGTTTGCCAGGACGTCATTTATTGGTATCGCCTGCCTGACAATGGGAATGCCAACCCCGAATTCTGCCTGCGCGTCTCCGGTGTTGCCGCAGCAGCAGAACGAAACGCCGGATCCCTATTTTTCCGGCGACCTGATCCCATCAACCAACTCACTCTCTGGAAAGCCCGCGAGTCCCACCGCCGACCAATCCACACTAACTCATCCGGAACCGTGGACGCCCCCGACGACGCCCGTGAATCCTGAAAAAGTTGCCATTACCCCCCAACCGTCGGTGACGTGGGATGCTCCTTTGACCAAGGTCGTGATTGCCAACCTGAGTCAGAGACCCAATCCAGCGATCGATTCCAACGGCTTTGACCCGCAAAAAAAGTCACCGGGTTCATTCAACTCGCAGATGCCAGACCCAGCCAGCGAAAAATCGATCATTCGCGAAGGGATTTCTGGGGAATCCAAAGATTGGGATTCCAACACATTCGGAATCCAGGCACCAAAAAATAACTCACCCATCGTCGGAGTGAACGATGCATTCATGGGAGCCGGTCCTTCCGAAACGGTTTCCGGGAACCCTGTCACAAATGATTTTCAGTCCGACAATTCATTTTCGGCCAAACAGCCTTCCCGGCCGGAAGCCAATGCATTGAACCAGATCAGCACGTTGGGTTCTCCGGATTCGTTTGATTCAAAACCATCCGAGCCGGGCGATATGCGAGTCGCTCAGACTTCGTTCAACAGTGAAGCCAGCGCAACGTCGGTTGGAACATCGAAGCGCAAAACAAGTGTGCCCACATCCTTTGAGGCAGGCAAGATTCTGGCACTGGTCGGCAGCGAACCGATTTTCGTCGGCGATTTGATGTTCGACATCAACCAGATGATTGAGCGGTTCATGCCAGGTGCGCCGGAAGACATCAAGGAGCGCGAACGGCAAAAAATGATACCACAACTGCTGCCGCGTTTCGTCGAATCCAAAATTCTGTTTCTGGGAACGTTGCGGATGCTCCCCGAAGGCGTTGACGTCGACAAGGTCCTGGAACAGGCTTCCCAGGAATTTGACGAGAAAGCGCTCGACAAAATGATCAAGGGATCGGGACTGAAAACATCCACCGAATTTGATGCGAACTTGCGAGCGATGGGATCGTCGTTGAGACAACTCAGAAAAAGCTGGGGACAGGATCAGTTGACAAAGTACTTTCTCTCGCAACAACTGAAGGTCAAGGCGGAAGTCACTCACCAGGAGATGCTGGACAGCTATCACGAAAACATTGCGGCCTACGAGATGCCTGCCAAGTGCCGCTGGGAGCAGGTCATGATTCGTTTTGATCGCTCCAGCTCACGCGACGCGGCGAAAGCTTCAATTGTCGAACTTGGAAACCAGATCGTGTATGGTGCCAACCTCGCGGCCGTCGCCAGGAAGAGCTCCCATGGGTTCCTGGCGTCTGACGGCGGGAAACATGATTGGACAACCCAAGGGGCGTTGGTACTAAAGGAAATTGACGAAGCAATCTTCAGTTTGCCCGTTGGAGAACTGAGCGACATTATTGAGTCCCGCGACGGATATCACGTGATTCGCGTGATCGAAAGAACGGAAGCGACACGCAAGCCGTTCCTGGAAGCCCAAGTCGAAATCAAACAGCGAATTGAAGCCGAGAAACGACAACAGGCATTCGACAAGCATGTCGAAAAACTCAAGAGTGAAATTCCTGTCGAATATTTCCTGAATGACGACGCCGCGAAATCAATTGAAGCGGCGACCTCCAATACGTCGATTCACTAACGCCTGCCTTCGGCGGATGTCGCGAAACCGGGGCCCCTCCTCTCAAGCCCGGCTTGCCATCGCACAACGGGTCGACCGTCGGAATCTGACGGGAAACCGGCCTGTTTCAGGAATTACGGCTTGCGCAATCGTCAGACTCCCGTTGGTCCAATTGGCCCTCTTCAATTCCGGCTGGGTCCGTTTCGCCAGTGCGAAAAAACAGTTAAACTAAAAGGCCCCCAACATTTTGGTTGTGGAATGACATTCAACCCTCACGCATAATTTTCTCAACAAGGCAGGAAATGGTGAGCACTACCGTTACGTCAGGAAAACAGTCGATGTCGAAAGTGGCAAAAATTCAGTGCGAAGGACATGAACTGGAGCTTCCCGTTGTCGAGGGTACGGAAAACGAACAGGCCATCGATATTGGCGTCCTGCGAAGCAAGACTGGCTTGATTACGATCGACGAAGGATACGTCAATACAGGATCATCGCTAAGTGGTATCACTTTCCTCGATGGGGAGCAGGGGATCCTGCGCTATCGCGGTTATCCAATCGAGGATCTGGCCAGGAATTGCGATTTTGTCGAAGTTGCCTACCTGCTGATCTATGGCGAATTGCCGACGGCAATCGAATTGAACGACTTTCGAGCCGCGATTCGTCACCACACGATGCTGCACGAAGATATGCGGTTGTTCTACAACGGTTTTCCTCGCGATGCCCACCCAATGGCCATCCTGTCCAGCGTTGTCAGTGCAATGTCGACTTTCTATCAGGATTCCCTGGATCCTCACAATCCGGAACAGGTCGAGATCTCCATTCGACGCTTGATGGCGAAACTACCCACGATCGCGGCCTACAGTCACAAGAAATCGGAAGGTCAGCCTTTTGCCTATCCCCAGAATGACCTGTCCTATTGTGAGAACTTCCTGCAGTTGATGTTTTCGGTTCCCTGTGAACCTTACGTTGTCGACCCCACGTTTGTCGAAGCGCTAAACCTGCTGTTGATCGTGCACGCTGACCACGAGCAAAATTGCAGTACATCGACGGTTCGGATGGTGGGTTCGGCAGATTCGAATCTGTTCGCTTCGATTTCGGCCGGAATCTGCGCCCTCTGGGGACCGCTTCACGGCGGTGCCAACGAAGCCGTCGTTTCGATGCTTCAGCAGATCCAGGACGACAACGGTGATGTTGATAAATACGTCAACATGGCGAAGGACAAGGAGAACGGTTTCCGGTTGATGGGATTCGGTCATCGAGTTTACAAGAACTTCGATCCCCGGGCAAAAATCATCAAAAAGGCCTGCGACCAATTGCTCAGCAAACTCGAACTTGACGATCCGCTATTCGATATCGCCAAACGGCTTGAAAAAGTTGCTTTGGAAGACGAGTACTTCGTTGAGCGAAAACTCTACCCCAACGTCGACTTCTATTCGGGTGTCGTCTACCGGGCGATGGGAATTCCGGTAAAGATGTTTACGGTCCTGTTCGCAATGGGCCGATTACCCGGCTGGATCGCTCACTGGAAAGAAATGCACGAATCTCCCACCAAACGCATCTGCCGACCGCGTCAGATCTACACGGGGGCGACCGTCAGGGAATTTGTCCCGATCGAAAAGCGCTAGTAGATCGATTTGAGCCTTTGTGGCGTTTCGGTCCGGGCAGTTAACGCCAATTCTCGGAGGGACGATCCGGAATCTCATTCTTCAAAACGGCGACGATTCAATTTTCCACCATTGCTGATTCGAAATAATCGCCCTTTCCTCGATCCAGCGTCCCGGTCAAGGATTGACTTTGCGGGGTTAACCGCCAGCTCATTTGGACCGATGTCCCAATCCCGCTGGTTCAGGCGTCTTTGGGGAAAGCCAACTGCTTGCCGAGCTCTGCTCTCGCTGTCCGGAACGGGTTGGCTTCATCCCCCCCAAAAAAAGGCTCCCGTTTTCAGGGAGCCTTAAATCACTTGTTGGCTGTCTGCTTACTCGATAAACGAAGTTCCAAACACCTGGAATTCTCCGGGATCTTTGTTACCGTCAAAACTTCCGGCTCCAAAGCCCAAGTCAGAATCATAGAATCCACGGGCAATCCCTTGAACATGGCCAGTAACCCCAGCCAATGAGGAGATCTTTTCGACATCAAAACTAACAACCGCGATCAAACGATCGTTCTCCATCGGAGTGAATGTATGCCACGCCGCGTCATCGTTGTACTCCCAATTTCCGGCCGCAAATCGGACGGCGATCACGTTACTCGATGTCGAAGCGGCAGGAGGATTGGCGGCGAATCGAATACTCAGGTCCGTTTCCGAAAACATCAGGTATCCGCTGCCGGTCGCGGCATCATCGACCGCAATACCACTTCGCAATGTTCCGATGCCAAACGAGTAACCGGCGGTCCGGAAGTTGGTTCCGGCAACCCGAAACTCCCCGATATCAATGTCGTTATCCCAGCGGTTGGCCTGGAAAACAAGATCCGAGTCGAAGTAGCCCTGGTGAATACCATTGACCGAACCACCGTAGCCTTCAATCCCGAAAATCGTGTCGGCATCATAGTCCACCGTCGCGATCAACCGGTCACTTTCAAATGGCGTGAAGTCAACCCACCGTCCGTTATTACTGTACTGCCAATTAAGGGTCGTCGAATCAAATCGAACAGCGATCAGGTGTTCAGCACCTCTGGATCGTGGCGGATCTCCGGCGAACCGATCAAAGACATTGGCTTCGGAATACAAGATGTAACCCTTGCCTGTCGCAGTATCATGGACTCCGATCCCGAGTCCATTGTCACCAATCGATGTTGGTGGGTCGTTCTGGTTTCCGGTATAGAAGTGGGTTCCCGTCACTTCGAACTCGCCCACGTTGGACATCGAGTCCCAGGTATTGGTCTTGAACTTGATATCAGAACTCGCGAAGCCCTGATCTATTCCGTGGACCACGCCGGAAAGACCTTCCAACGAATCAATGCGATCAGTGGAGAAGTTCACTAATGCGATCAACCGGTCACCTTCCGCGGCCGTAAACGAATGCCAGGCGGAGTCGTCGTTATATTGCCATTGGCCCCGGTAGTTTCTGACGGCGATCACGTGATCTGCGTTACCAGTTTGCGGTGGGTTTGACGCAAATCTTGATGACAAGCTCTCAACCGAGTACATCAAGTAACCACGTCCTGTGGCCAAATCGTTAACGGCGACGCCCAGTCCAAGTGAACCAAGATTGAAATAAGTCTGGTTTTCTCCTTCCTGAGTCACAGCATCAATCGCCAATTGGTAATCGCCGTCACCGTCAGCGGAACTGGCATGCACAACGAAAGTCCCTCCCGTTGCCGAGTAGTAATTCATGGCTTGAACGCCGCTGGCAACCACTTGTCCATTGGAATCAATCAACTCCATCTCGAATTGATAAACGAGTCCGTTCTCGAACAACATTGGTCCGCCACCGAGGAAATTCGACTTGACCGCAACAACCTGATTCGGCAAAACGTTGATCGAATAGTAGTCGCTGGTATCTACGTTGATTTCAAATCGCAATTCATCTAACGGAGTGATGTCGTTTTGAAATCCACCCGCCACGACATAAGCGATTGCACTGGTTGGGCTGGTCACCACAATCGTTTGGTTTTCACCAGGCGCGAGAGCGCGACTCAATGCATCATCAATCAATACGCCCTCGATATCGTAGGCTCGCAGGAACCCAATGTCTCCGGCACTTTCCTGGGAACCGACTCGTATTGAAACGATGCCCTGTGGGACTGCAAAATCAGCCCTGAGCTCATTGACACCTTCCTGCCAGCCAGCTGCGCCAGTTTCGGTTGGGCCAAACACTTTCGTTCCGGTAGGCGCCTCAAACGACGACCTAACCGCGTAAACGCTTCCGCCGGTAATATTGTTGGACAGCGTTACGCCTTCAAAGAAATCATCCAAAACGGTTCTGTCGGTCGCGAGATCCGGTTCAACTGACCGACTCGCGTCTTTGCTCAGATAGCCAATCACCGAATTCGGGAGCGAGATATCCTGAGGTGTCAACACGGATGAGCCGGTATCAAAATCGGTGCCTCGCGTAACGACCAACCCGTAAGGGGTCGCAGATCCGACAAGACGTGCAAAATAAGTATCCGTTTCACTGGCGACAAACTGACTGACTCGACTGTCAATATCGCCACCGGGTGTTCCGGCAAGCACTAAATCGCCGCTGGAGTCGTATAACTCCAGGCCAACGAAGCCGTTCAACATTGTCTTTCCAACAGCGATCGTGGCAACTTCGCCCTCCGTCAGCTCAAACGAATACCAGTCTTCCGACTGAGCGGTAGCAGTGACGCTGATCCCATCAAACGCTCGACCATCCGATCCGAGCATGTCGTCATCGAACTGTTGAAACTTGACGTAAATGGTCGATGACAAGTCTATTCCCACCACGTCCGCGAATTCATCAAGTCTCATGGAGAATTGCTGCCAGTCACCGGGGTCCGTTACCGTATCGGTAAGAATGGTATACCAGCTGATGCCATCCTGGCTGACGGAAACACCATCGCCGTTAATCGTTCCATTGAACGATTCGGGGAGAATCGTATTCTCGTCGTTAAACGATGCATAGTAAAAATTAAGGTATGGAGTTTCGGTTGAACTGACGTCCACCGTCCAAATGGCCTCGTTCAGGTTTTCAGTCCCACTCGCGGTTGTATCCATATACAACGCGAAATCACCCTCTCCAGCGGAATATTGATCAAGCACGCGGATCCTTCCACCCGAATCGCTCGAAGTCGTGGACCAGCTTCCATCCAATGTGCCAGACTCAAACGTCTCCCGGACAAACGAAGGAATTTCACTAATTTCAAAATCGCCGATGACCCCCAAACGGTCCGCCGAAATCGAATCCAGGTTCACAACTGAGCCATTGATATTCTGTGCCGAGGCCAGGTCTCCATTTCCATAGGACTGAAGGTTTTCGGCTTCAAATGAACCATTAAGGAGAATTCGAATATCGAACGTGCCCAACAATCCGTTTCCTGTGTCGACCCCGATCCGATACACTCCCGCATTCGGGATCGGAACCGAATCAAGCGATGACTGGTATGCATTGGCACCAGCATTCGCAATCACATTGCCAACATAATCAAGAATCTGAATTACCGGTGCTACTCCTTCCTCGGCTTCCACGAAAACCGATACCGTCTGTCCGGGGTCCATTTCCAGCACAAATCCCCGATCCAGGATCTGAGGAATATAACTGCTCCCTTCGTATGCGAACATCATCGCACCGGGGACCACATCGACCAGGTCTTCAGCTTCGACGATGATATCCGATGAGTAAACTCCGACCGCCTCCCAAGCCGCGTCCGTGGACCGGTGCTCGGGGGAATTATAGCCAAAAAGATCGATCGCCGATTGAACAGCGCCATCACGAGCGTCCTGATACTGCGAGTTGACTCCCAGGTAAGTCGTCAGGTTGCGATAGGCGATTTGAGCGGCGGCGTCGATTCCAATGCCGGTGACATCGTAGTCTTCGTTGTTGTCATTCCGGCCTTCCTCACCGACGCTCAAAATGTAAAACCATTTGTTTTGAACACCCGAATTGTAGTGGACTCCCCCGTTGTCCCCGCTACCGGTGAACCACAAATCGCCAAGATACGTATCCGGCTGGCCGTCTGAATTCGGTTCGATAAAACTTCGAATCCCGTCACTCAAAAGGTCGGCGTTGGCGCCACTTAACCAGTCATTGGTTCCCGTCGCATAGTTCTCAACGACTTCTCCAAAGATATCCGAAAACGATTCATTCAACGCGCCTGGTTCATAAGCGTAAACCAGATTGGCTGAGAATTCTGTCACACCATGGGTGATTTCATGACCAACAATGTCGATTTCGACCAATGGACCGAACGACATGCCATCGCCTTCGCCATACTGCATTTCCGAACCATTCCAGAACGCATTAACCAGGTTTTGACCGACATTTACATAATTGATCAGTTTGGAACCCTTGTCGTCATACGAATCACGTCCAAAAAGTTCCTGATACATTTTGTATGTGTTCTCTGCACCCCAATGGGCAGAAACTCCTGAGAAATGCGCGGCGTCGTCAAACAACGTGCTCGCAGACATGATGTCAATCGCATTGTTGTGATTATCAACGGCACCCGTTTGATTATCGTAGGTCTCAACACCGTTAGTCACCTGACGCAATCGAACCTGACCTGCCGTGACTTCATCGGCGATAAAAGGAACGACTCCGTTGTAGTGGCTCATGCCCATGGCATCGACATCGGCATTGCGAATTCGGCTTTCACTGGCTTCGATCGCACCACTGTTTGCATTAACATAGACATAATCGCGAGTCCCGAGATCGAGCGCAAACATGTCAAATTTGTAGGTCGGAATCGATGTGCCGTCGTCGCCAGTGATATAAACCAACTTGCCCTCAGGTGGACCATCCAGACCTAACGACTCCGACCTGTGAGCATCTTGCCACGCATATTGCGCTGCACCGATATAATCCATCGCGTTTTGCAGCGCCGTTTGATTGTTGATCTGGATCCCGGACACTGGATCGGCTAGGGCAACCCGATCGCCACTCATGGACACAATTTGGGAGTCCCGAACATGCAGCGTGTAGTTGCTGCCTTCCACCAGAATATCGTTAAAATACTGTTGATATTTGAAGTGTTCGTACCCCAATTGGTCCGTCCAGGATGTCTGCAGCTTGGAAGATTCGTTTTCACCCAATTCCAATTGCGAACGTAGGAGATCAACGCCTTCGGTAACTTGTACCGGCTTGGACAAATTGATCAAATCCGTCGATCCGACAAAGTTAATTGTTGGAAACGCGTCCACCGCCAACAGCTGTCGAGACTCAAGATTGTTGTAGTCGAAATGATTGGCGAGTTTCTTTTGATAACGTTTCGCGCGGACGGGAAGCGTTTTTTTCTTGTGAGACTTCATCTGGTTGCCTGAATGATCTTGGAAAATAAGAAGCGAGAACCAATTTGGTTAGCGATCCGAAACAATTTCATGATACGGTGAAAACGGCTTTGACGAAATTATGACTTAAAACAGTTAAGCGCGTTCCATCATAATTAAAACCTTCGAGTCGCGGAGCTCGAAATAATGAAATAAATTCAACCATAGATCAGCCTAAATATCAAGCTCGCCGCCATTAATTCAAAGCTGTTGTCCCCAGGCGGAAATTCAAGCCGTCAATTTGACGTCTTCCCGAAGACAGCTTCGGGTGCAGTTTTCCCTTGGCATTGGAGCGATTCGGCTTGCACATTGTCAGGTAAGTGCAAAAAACCACGGATTTAGGAGGCGACAGACCTTCCTCCAGGGACGCCCTATCAATTCCCGAACTGTTGATTTTTGAAAGGTAGTCGATGCAAACGGCGGCACCGCTGTTGAACAACGGCAATTTTTTGGGAAATTTCGCAATTTTGGCCGTCGCCGTACAAACCCACGTGTTGGCAGTCACCGCCAAGCCCGCCAATCACGACGAAATATCTTCCAAAATTGTTAGCGCAGATTGCCGTCCAAGTTTTGGAATCATTTGACCCCGTGCATCAATTTGTTGACCAACGGCGCTGCCAGGAACAGCACGATTCCGGCGGCCAGCAAGGCCCAAAACCCAAACGTATAGCCGCTCAGTGCGGATGCAGTCGTCATGCCGCTCTCGCCACTGACCCGGCTGGCAAAGATACCTGACAGGTTGTTTCCAATCCCTGTGGAAAGAAACCAGCCACCCATCCCCAAGCCGACGACGCGTACCGGCGCAAGCTTCGTTACCATAGAAAGCCCAATCGGCGACAAACACAACTCACCGACGGACTGAATGACGTAAACAGCCACAAGACTCCAAAACGGAATCTTATTGTCGGCGCCGACCATCCTGGACAGAACGAACATAAGCAGCAAAAACGCCAGGCCATTGAACAACAGGCCCAATCCAAATTTTCTCGGAATCGAAGGGTTGGCGCTGACCTTTGCCAACCGAATCCAGATCCAGGCAATCACCGGTGCAAACAGGATGATCGCGACCGAGTTAACGCTCTGGAACCACGCCGTCGGGAAAATGAACCCGCCAAGGTCGCGGTTGACGATCTCATCGGCAAGGAATGTAAACGAACTACCGGCTTGCTCAAAAAACATCCAGAACAGGATGTTGAATACAAAGATAATCAGCATTGCGATTGTCCGATCTCGGGCGACCTTGCCCTCGCGAACGCCCTCGATGATCAACATCCCGACTAACACGACGAACATCGTTGACAGCACAACCTGCAGCGCTTCTCCGCCAACGGAAAGCAAAAAGTAAACCACCGGGATCATTGCGACCGCGCCTAAAACAACGAGCGCAACTCGCAGCATGCTTTCTGCACCCTCTGCGTGAGCGCCGACCCCCTTCAATTGGCTCCGGCCGAGATAGAACCACACCATACTGATCAGCATCCCAATTCCGGCAGCAATGAATACATACTTGTAGGCTGGTGCTTCGTCAGTACCGAAAACCTGCTGGGCAAGCCATCCCGTCAGAAGGGGCGCAACGAATGCTCCCGCGTTAATGCCCATGTAGAAAATTGTGAATCCGCTGTCCCGCCGTTCATCGCTCACCGCATAAAGTTTTCCGACGATTGTCGAAATAATCGGCTTAAACAAACCATTGCCGACCACAATGGTCGCGAGCCCGAACTTGAATACCATCTCGTTGGGAACGGAAATCATGAAAAGCCCTGCCGCCATAATGACCGCGCCGGTCAAAATCGAGCGTTGATAGCCGAGGAATTTGTCGGCGATATATCCTCCAAAAATCGCAGCCGCGTAGACCAGGGCAAGGTAGGACCCGTACGTCAGGTTGGCGTCTGCCTGTCCCGAGGCCGACCCATCATGAAACTGCGCTACGATATATAGCACCAGTGCCCAACGAATACCGTAAAAGGCAAATCGCTCCCAGAATTCCGACATGAACAGCATCCACAATGGCGCCGGATGGCCCATGAGCTGCTTGAATTCAGGAATCGCTGTTTCTGTTCGGTGAGTATCAGCACTGCTCATGCGGTTTCTTCCGGATTTAAAAGGGTTGAATTCCAGTTCACGGGATACTGGCCAACATATTGGGCACCATTTCAATGTTTGTCAAGCAATCCAAGCTTGAATTGGTATCGCCATCGAAGCCTTCGCCGAGAATTCAACCGAGGCCAATACGGTCAACCACCGGCGACCGGAGACCGGGGCGAGGTTGACACCATGTTACCGCCGGATACTCGACCGCTGAACGGCGATTTGCCGGACCGGGATCCACTCCGCCTGAACCTTTCTGATTGACACAAGCGTGCGCGTCAATGACGCCCGGCCAAGTACATGAAACTTCGCGATTCGATGCAGAGAACCCGGGAATCGCTAGCCTTCCTTGCATCCGGGTAGCTCGTTCAGTTTTTTCTCCAGCACTGACAACTCGATATCTTTGACGATGAATTTTTTGACGGAAGAGGTAGCGCCCGAGCCCAGTTCGATTTGTGACCTCCCGATCCCGAGCGCTTTCGAAAGCAATTTTGCAATCGCAGCGTTGGCCTTTCCTTTTTCCGCGACGGCCGTCACCGAGACTTTCAACGCGCCGTCCATCACTCCGCGGATTTCGTTTTTCCGCGAGCCAGGTGACGCCTTGATTTTCAACTCGATGCCCTTTTTCGTCTGACGAACGATCACCTGCATTTGACTCTCCATCCCCGGTCGGTCTGGGAATCCGTCGACCCACTTCCACTCCGCCGACCTGGCAACCACGCAATGCGTTTGAATCGGCACAGGTTCACGACACTCCCTCAAACAACAATGAACCAACTCGGACCATCGTCGCACCAGCCTGAACCGCGATTTCGAAATCCGCGCTCATTCCCATCGACAGTTCCTTCAGCTCGACGTTGCCGGGAGAATCAGCTGCGTATTTCGTTTGAAGTTGCTTGAGCCGGTCGAATTCGCGTCGCGCGTCGTCCAATCCGCCATTTAAGCCGGCCATGCACATCAGCCCCCGGACAACAACATGTTGAAGACCCGCAGTGTAGTCGATTGCGCTACCCAACTCATCCGGTTGAAATCCGTGCTTGGCGGCCTCTCCCGACACATTCACTTCCAGCAATACATTTACGCGTTTGTCTGATTCTCTGCCGGCAGTGTCAATCGCCTCAAGCAATCGCTGGCTGTCAACCGAATGAATGAGATCAGATTTATCAACGGTCCGTTTGACCTTATTCCGTTGAAGATGTCCAATCATGTGCCAGTGTACCGGCAAGTCGCTCAAGGCCTCTGCCTTTTCCCAGAGCATTTGCGGCCGGCTTTCTCCCAAATCCAGGCAACCAGCTTCGACCAACGCCCGAGTCGTCTCCGCGCCGACATATTTGGTGACTCCGATCAATCGAATCTCGGCACCAGTTCTCCCAACCGCCTGGGCAGCCTCGTTAATACGATGTCGTACGGACATCAGGTTGGAGCTCAACTTTTTGATCATTAGAATTTGAGTCTGTTGAATAACCTTTTTTACCGGCTGAAGGATGAAGTTATGCGATCCAATCCAGTCGTATGTTTTCCATTTTCCTCAGGGCAGTCAGACTTCGACAGGCTATCGTTTTGGGGTATGTTTGCCGGCAATATTCGATGGTCAAATTTTGAGGCCTCCAACAAGCGGGCGCGTCGAGCAAAACAGATACAGGTCTGTCCGCGAACCGGCGCAACGGCAGTATCGATCGCATATTACGCACGATTTCACTCGACCTCAATCAGGTCCTCAACGGTTCCGTTTTTGAAAAAACGATTAAACACGAATTCGCAATTAACATTTTCTCCCAGGTAGGTCCGAACTCCCGTCGAGGCCACAGCGCGGTAGAAAATCCATTGTTGCTGGTCCAATTGGACCCGGAAAGCACATCCTTCGTCCCGTCGTATCCTGCTCAAATTCTCGGCCACCGTCAGCTGCCTCCAGGTTCGCTTTTTCCTGCTTCTCTGGGGACTCAAATCAAAAAACAACGGCGCGTACAACCCGCGTCCCTGTGAGCTTTGGGTCAGGCACATGCTACCATTTTGAAAATCCAATTTGTCGTCGGTGCGTCCAACCTTCCATTCTGGAAGCGCAAGCGGCAAGATTAACGACTGGATTTTTTTGGATTCAGTCAAGTAAATTTCACGTGTTTCCGATTCATGCATTCCCTCAACCCCGCGAGCCAGGGGCCAGGACGCACGATAACTGATCAGGGCCACCGATTCCGGCACTACCATGTCAGCAATCATCAGGAATTCCTCGTCCCTGGAAAGCAGGTATTGCCGTGTCAGTTTAACTCCACTGCCAAGTTCCTGTTCCAGTTCGAGATAGTCAACATCGTCGCCGCTTTGGATACATGCGACTTCAAACGGCGCCTTGGCATCAAGTGCGACGCCGTTAATTGAGATTTCCGGCGTCGAATCCCCGCAAATCAAATTAGTATGTCGACAGACTTCCGTGCGAATTCTGTTCGCGGAAAAATCTACGGCAACCTTGGGCGATCCGGGCTCCCATCGGCTATACAACAATGCCGATTCACTCCACTCCGAAATATTGCTTGTCTCAATTTCCATTGTGTCCGCCGTGGACGTCACCCTGCGGTTCCGGGTCTTCAGGCACTTCAACAATCGCTTGTCGTCGGTATCGTTCGACCATTCCAACAGGCATTTCAAAAACGAGTCCGTGGCCGGCGCTGAATCAGGTTGGGAAAACGCAAGTGTCCGGTCTGGTCGCAACATCCGCAACAACTGGCGAACCAGCCATTCCAATTGCGAAGCTGCCTCATGGCAGGGCTCAAGTTCAAGTTCCGAATTCAGGACGCTGCATCGAACCCAGCTGGCAACCAGCGGCCCGAACGCCGGCAGGTACTTTGCGTCGGGCCAGCCGTCGTGGTCCAGCTTTTCGGAAACCGAAATGGCCATTTCCCGGCATTTCCGGTCGGCCAGCTGCCGATAATCATCAATCTCGGGAATCTGAAATGCGATCGTCAACGGCACTTCGATTGCCAGCTGCTGGTAAACCGCTGGCGCTAAATCGGTGTTGGTTTCCGCGGTATTCGAGATTTCCATTAAACGAGCAACCAGCGATTTCCAATCCTCGATTTCACATTTTCCGGCAATCGCCCGCACAGCATGACACGCCGCCAGAACCGTGATCGCTTCGCCGGATGCGTCAGGCATTTCCGGCAATGAACGGATTGCTTCAAAAACCTCTTTGGCCACCCGCTTTGTTTTCTCGTGCCGCATTAACGATCGATGCCAGGCATTAATTTGATGCAACGTCTCCGAATCAACATCCCAATTCATCAGCCAGCCAAGTGGTGATTCACAACGCGAAGACTCTTTCCGTGAACCCATTCGCTTGAGCAAGCGTAGTCGGCGATTCGATTGCGTCACATCGATTTCGCTGTTCAACCAGGCCGGGTCGAACTGCGCAGCGGCTTTTGAGTTTTTTTTTGACTCGGACAGGGAATTGTTCTTGATGTTGATCTTGGTAGCCATATTTCTTGTCTGTTTTCGGTCGACCGGCGCCGCCCAAAGTCTGGATTTCGCGGGTTTGAGCCGGGTTGAACATCTTATCACTCCCGCGACGCGAGGATAGAACCCCGGCAGAAAGTCAGTGAATTCAAGTTGCCTCACGTCGAACGGCTGCTTATCTTTACGTGACCCCACAGATGCCCCGGAAGCCGGCAGAAAAACGGAAACTCAGAATGCGAAAAACCAAAACGCTACAATTCCTGATTGCCGTCATTGCAATTATCGGCTACGCCGCCAGCCCAGGCTGTGACCGGTCAGAAAATCCCGAATCTGCGTTGCCGGCTCCAGGCAACGGAGATCCCGATGTCACTCCGGTGTCGAAAGAAAAGCAAAAGGCGTCTGACCGCGAAGCCAAGGATGCCGGGCAACTGCTCAGCCAAGTCGTCAAGGAGCAGATTGCTGACGACGAATCGCAGGACCAGGAGAACTCCATCCAGACCCACCTTGCCGGAAACGCCGAGTCGGTGCCGGACTCCGACAGCGTTCCCGAAAAACAGACGATCGACATTCCGACCTCGTGGAAACGCCTGGGCAAAAAGGAAGAAATCTGGATCGATACCACAGCCAAAGAGGTCATCATAGCTGGGCGAGTCTGTCTGAATCAGGGTCCTCTTGAAATGTTCATTTGCCCGGAACACACCAAGGAACATGAGTCCATTATCGCAGCCAACGCGACCGCATTACAGGTGCACCTTGCGTTGACCGCCCTCGGAGCCGATCCCGGGAAACCAACCTCCTGGGACCCGGAATATCGAGCAGCCTACGGACCGTCGATCAAAGTCACCCTGATGTGGCAGGACAAGGAAACCCAAAAAACCAAAACGGCTCCCGCAAATCAATGGATCCGCGACCTGAAAACCAGGAAAGCCATGGAACATCTCTGGGTTTTCGGAGGCAGTCAATTTTGGGAAGATCCGGAAACCAAGGAACAGATTTATTACGGCGACTCTGGTGAACTGATCTGCCTTTCCAATTTTTCAACGGCTACGATTGATTTGAACGTCGAAAGCAGTCAATCCAACGAGGGCTTGTTGTTTGAAGCCTTTACCGAGAACATTCCAGCGATTGGGACCAAGGTATATGCGATCATCAAGCCGGGAAAACGGATTGAACCCGCGTCGAAACCAAACAAAAAAGCCGAAAACGAGGCGACCGGCGGAAACGACATCATCCCCGGCACAACCGAAGCATCCGACTCGAAAGCGGTCGACAAGTAAAACGTGAACCTTGCCTGGCCTCGAATCTCCGTTGGTTATCAGGGAGGTATTACTCCCTCGCGATCGGGAATTCGGATTCCTCAAGGCACGAAAACCTGTAGCGAAATTCCTCTTTGCCAATTGACTTCGACTTAGTCAGTTCCCACCGATCGCGTATACTTAAGCAGCCGAATCACCCATTCCCGGAATTCAATTTCAACAACGGAGATCAACTCCCACCGTGCAAGACCGCAAACGCGCCCAACAAGTCGACCAGGAAATTGCCATCGTCGTTCGTGTCGTGCTTCCCGATGATCCTGTTGAATTTGATCCGCTCGATGAGATTCAAGGCCTTGCTGAAACTGCCGGCGCCGTCGTCCTGTCCGGCGTTGTTCAACGACGCGACAAACCAGACACCGCGACGTATCTCGGCAAAGGAAAAGTCGATGAATTGTTACAGCTGGTTGAGTTCCACGCGGCCGACGTCGTTATTTTTGACAACGATCTTTCTCCGGCTCAGAACCGTAACCTGGAAACAGCTCTCAACGTCAAAGTGCTGGATCGCTCGGAATTGATTCTGGATATTTTTGCAACTCATGCTCAGACTTACGAGTCGCGACTGGCAGTTGAATTGGCCCAGCTTGAATACGCGCTGCCACGTTTGAAACGGATGTGGACCCACCTTTCTCGATTGAAAATGGGTGTCGGCATGCGAGGTCCTGGTGAAAAGCAACTCGAGACCGATCGCCGTTTGGTCGAGAAACGAATTCACGACCTCAAGGCTGAGCTGGGAAAAGTTGAAAAGCGAAAGGAGCGTCAGGTTGCTTCGCGCCGTGGAACCATGACCGTTTCCCTGGTTGGCTATACCAATGCCGGCAAGAGCACTTTGATGAATTCGCTTACGGACGCGAATGTCCTGGCGGAGGATAAACTCTTCGCGACGTTGGACACTCGCACGCGCCGCTGGTCGCTGCCGAACTGGGGTCCGGTTCTGCTCAGCGACACGGTCGGATTCATCCGGGACCTGCCCCACAGCCTGATCGCAAGTTTCAAAGCGACGCTCGAAGAAGCGCGACAGGCAGACTTGTTGTTGCACATCGCCGATGCGAGCAATCCGAAAGTCGGCGATCAGATCAGCGCAGTCTACGAAGTCCTGCAGGAACTGGGAATCGAGGAAAAAGACACGCTGCTCGTCTTGAACAAAGTTGACCAGGTCAACAACGTGGCGAATTTGGACGCGATGATCAATCGATATCCCAACGCAGTCCCCGTTAGTGCCAAAACGAAACTCGGTTTTGAAAAACTGCAACTGGTTGTCAGTGACGCGCTAAGCCGGTCCTTTCAGGATGTCGACATCGAGATGCATGTCGGTAACGGAAAACTGTTGGCTTTCATCGCCGCTAAAGGTGAAATCCTGTCAACCCAGTACACCGACGACATCGTGAAAGTCCACTGCCGCATTCCGCAAAAGTACCTTGGCCAAATTGATCCGACGGACACCATTATCACGCCGCATCTCGGTGCCGGCTGGTTTTCAGCAAAATCCGCCAACGCTGAAACAGATCAACCCGGGGAGAACTCCAGCACGTCGCCATCGACCGACGGCAACTCACCGGAAACAGCAACCCGAGGAACCGATTCCGAATTGACGACCATTGATCAAGCCGGTAGCCTTGACCGCAGCGAAAACGGCGATATCGTCGCAGTCCATCTCTCACAGGACGCAGAAGCTGGAATCGTGACGCCGATGCCACCTCCCAAAACATCCGCTCCGATAAATTCCAAGCTACCGCTCGATGATGCAGGCTAGTCGCGTCGGCAACCAAGCATGTACGGCGGTCAGCTTTGCGTGGGACCGAGTTTCAGCCTGACTAACGCAAACGCCACAACATGGGAGTTAAAACCCGGTCAAACTCCAACCTGGAATCATCATGGCAAAACGTGAACTCAACCGGAAACGCGCGATCGTTACCGGCGCTTCCAGCGGGATCGGATGGCACCTGGCCAAACAACTGGCAGCCTTGGGAGTTGAAATTGTCGCCTGTGCCAGACGGGAAGACCGGCTCGAGCAATTGGCGGTCGAAATCCAGTCCGTCGGAGGCAAATGCATCATCGTTGCCGGTGATATTACCTCGAAGGCCACGCGCAAGGAGTTGATTGAAACTTGCGCCAGCCAACTGGGAGGGCTCGATCTCCTGATCAACAACGCTGGCGTGGGCGCCATGGGGAGGTTTGACGAAGCCGACGCGGACCGTTTACGCCAGGTGTTTGAAGTGAATTTTTTTGCGATCGCCGACATGATTCGAGAATCACTGTCCATGCTGAAACAGGGGAACCACCCGATGATCGTCAACATGAGCAGTGTTCTCGGGCATCGCGCCGCGCCTCTCAAAAGCGAATACTGCGCAAGCAAGTTTGCCCTGCACGGGTTCAGTGATTCGATTCGGGCGGAATTGGCTGGTAATGGCGTTGACCTGTTGTTGGTCAGCCCGAGTACGACCGATAGCGAGTTTTTTGATCATGCCCTTGAGGACAACACGCACAGGAACTGGAAACGTCGAGGAGCGATGCCTCCAGAAGTCGTGGCGGCGAAGACAATTCGCGCAATCCGGAAAGGCAAACACGAAATCATTTTGACTCACGGCGGACGGTTCATCGTCTGGCTTGATCGTCTGATCCCCGGAATCGCCAACCGGATTATGGCCCGGTTCGGGCAATAACCTGGTCGGACGGCAATTCAATGTCGAGCACAGCCGCCGCCTCGCCAAACAAGGCTGGGAATTCTCATGCCGGATCGATTCGGAAAGGCCATCTACGACAAATCAACTCGTACCTCTAGAATACGACCACCTGCAAATACCTTCCCTTCAACCGAAGAAAGCCAATGAACGACGGTGGACTAGCCCCAGAGGAATCCCGGCGGACCAACTTGAACCGAATCATCGAACTTGGCATCGATCCTTGGGGCCACCGGTTTGACGATCGGAACATGATTGGCGACATTCAGAAACGCGTTGGAGAAATCAAGTTCGTTTCTGAATCCGGTGTCGAGATTGCATTGCCCAAGGATGCGGAACTTGGCGATAAGAGTTTTCGCGATTGGTGCAAAGAGCAGGGCAAAGGAACCATGACGGGGCCGAAGGTGCGTGCCGCGGGGCGAATATTGCTCCACCGCGACAAGGGGAAACTGCATTTTATCGACATCGAGGACTGGACCGGGAGGATTCAATTGTTCGTGGGACAAAACCAGGTCGGCGAAGAAAACTGGAAGTTGATCCAGTGTCTCGACCTGGGGGACCTGGTCGGTGTCGACGGAACGCTTCGCCGAACCCAAACGGGTGAGCTTTCGATTTTTGCTGACAAGGTGTACTTGTTGTGCAAAACACTCGATCAACCCCCGGCCAAACATGTCGGTTTGGTCGATGCGGAATTGCGGCAGCGCCGTCGATATGTTGATCTTGCGTATAACCCGGGAGTACGTGACCGGTTTCTCGATCGGTCGAAAATCGTGGCCTCCGTTCGCCAGACGCTGACCGAACAGTCGTTCGTCGAAATAGAAGGCCCCACCCTGCATACCGTCGCTGGCGGAGCTGCCGCACGTCCATTTGAGACGCACCACAACGCGCTGGACATGTCGTTGAACATGCGGATCGCCCTGGAATTGCATCTCAAACGGCTGATGGTCGGCGGCATGGAACGCGTCTTCGAACTTGGTCGTGTTTATCGAAATGAAGGCATCAGCCCCAAACATAATCCCGAGTTCACAATGCTGGAGGTCTATCAAGCCTACGGTGACTACAAGTCGATGATGGACTTGACCGAAGCGGTGATAGCAAACTCCTTGAAAGCAATCGGTGCTGGCGCGATTGTGCCCTATGGGGAAGCCCAAATTGACTTTTCTACGCCGTTTTCCAGAAAGCCCTACGACGAACTATTTGCCGAGTATACCGGAGTTGACCCACAGGACCCCGCTGCTGTAAAAGCCTATGCTCAATCGCTTGGAATTCCAGTCGAGGGCAAGCATTCCGACGTTATCAAGAGCGAAGTGTTCGAGGCGAAGGTAGAAGATGCGTTAATGGGTCCTGTTTTTGTAACGGATTATCCGGCCAGCATTTGCCCGTTGACGAAGCGAAAACGAGACAACCCGGCGATTGCGGAACGGTTTGAGTTATTTGTCAACGGAATGGAATTGGCAAACGCGTATACGGAGCTTAACGACCCGGATTTGCAGGAAGCGTTGTTTGAGAATCAGTTAGAGGGGATGGCAGACGAAGATTCGATGGCCAAAATGGATCACGACTTTGTCCGAGCGTTGCGAAACGGCATGCCTCCAGCAGGTGGACTTGGAATAGGAATTGATCGAATGGTAATGTTGCTGACCAACTCGCCGTCGATTCGCGATATCATTCTGTTTCCATTGCTTCGAGCGGAGAGTCAAACGATCGATTGAGGATGCTTGGTCGTAAGTTGCAGGCACTAGCTTGGGTTCGTAGTGCGAGCCATGACGGGAAATCCGACATCCCCAAGGGTCGGACACAAACAAGAAACCAGGCCAAAGGATTGGCGAATGTACAAACTGCTACTGTCATGGCGTTATTTGAAAACGCGATTCATCGCGCTGGCATCGATTGTCAGTGTGACGCTGGGAGTTGCCACGTTGATCGTGGTCAATAGCGTCATGGCCGGATTCGTCGACCAGATGAAAAATCGACTGCACGGAATTCTATCGGACGTCGAAATTTCAACGCAGATGTTCAGCGAGATCCCCCATCCTGAGCGTCATGTCGAAATCATCAAGGACCTGCTGGGCGACGAACTGGAGAATGCCACTTGTGTCGTCCGCACGCCAGCCTTGCTCTCTTTTGATGTTCGCGGCCGTCAATGGACGCAGCAAGTCATGTTACTTGGAATTGACGACGCTACATTTGGCAAAGTCACCGATTTCGAGCCTTATCTTACCAATGAAATTAAACAAACCAGATTTTCTTTTGACCTGGAGGAATCGGGCTACAGCCAGAAGAAATTCAAAGGGGATGCCGGTTGGGCGTATCGCCGCTCGCGAATTGAAATTCAACGTCGAATTGAACAAAACAATCGGGAATACAAACAACTCTACGACAATGCTGCCGCGGCCTATCTGGATTCTGCGCCGTCGTTGGTCGACGCTGAAACCAATGACCAAGCAACACCCAAACAGGTAGCCGGCATTCAGTTTGCGCCGTTGCCCGATCAACTTCCGGATATTGAAAGTGAATTTGCCGCGGATGATTCTGCTGGCGAATGGCAGAACGATTCGGGGGACAAAATTACCGAGGGATACAACCCATCCGATTCACTGGTAAAACACCATCAACAACAAACCGAAGAAGGCGTTATTCATCGATTTTCACCCTTCGACCCGCACGCCCAATACCGGCCTGAAATCAGCAAGGAAGAACTGTTTGATCCAATGCGAGACCAACGCACGGGAATTATCCTGGGGCTGGCGATATCGGAACGAAAAGCGGAAACGCCAACTGGGGAAATCCAGGATGTTTATCTGATTCGACCTGGTGACGATGCCAATATCATGTTGACAACGATTGGTGACAGCCCGACACCTGTGATCGAAAATTGCACAGTTGTCGATTTTTACTCGTCGAACATGCACGAATACGATTCGAGCTTTGCCTTTCTACCTCTTGCGTCGCTGCAAAAACTTCGTGGTATGGTCGACCCACTGACCGGCGACGGATCCGTTTCAACCATTCAGATCAAACTCAAACCGGGCGCTGATCTCGATGCCGTTCGTGATAAGCTGATCGCCCAGTTTCCACCGACTTATTTTCCGGAATATGACATCCGTACGTGGCAAGACACCCAACGACCGCTGCTCAGCGCCGTCAAGATGGAACTTACGATACTCAATATTCTGTTGTTCCTGATCATCGCGGTCGCTGGCTTTGGTATCCTGGCGACGTTTTACATGATTGTCGTGGAAAAAACCAAAGACATTGGAATCCTCAAAGCGCTTGGGGCTCCGAGCCGGGGCGTCATGTCGATATTTCTGGGCTATGGAATGTCGCTCGGGACGGTGGGAACCGGAACCGGAATCCTGATCGGGTTATTATTTGTCAGACACATCAATGAGATCGCTGACGGAGTCGCCTGGCTGACCGGCCAGGAAGTCTTCGACGCGACCATTTATTACTTCTCGGAAATCCCCACTTCGATCAATCCGGGCACGATTTTCTGGGTTGGAATTGGCGCTATTGCGATTGCTGTTCTTGCAAGTGTCTTGCCGGCACTTCGCGCTGCTCGTTTACACCCAGTCGAGGCACTTCGCTATGAGTGATGTCGCACAAAGCCAACCTGGCCAGCTCGAACCGAATACACTTGCCAAGCCGGACGTCAGGATTCGAATAAAAGCTCAAGCGAGCCCAGCTACCACGAACGGTGGTGGCGGTACACCGCTTCGGATCGCCAATTCGTCGGTCATGTCGGTCAAGAGTCTGTACAAAAGCTACGGGAAAGCCTCGGTGAAAGTTCCCGTTCTCAAAGGCGTTGATCTGGAAATCTTCGAAGGTGACTTTACCGCAATTATCGGCCAAAGCGGTTCTGGCAAAAGTACTCTATTGCATTTGCTGGGGACGCTCGACGCGCCCGACAGTGGTGAAATTTACTATCGCGAACAACGGATTGATAATCTCCCGTCGCGTCACAAGGAACATTTGAGAAACCGGCAGTTTGGCATGATCTTTCAGTTCTATCATCTGCTTCCGGAACTGACGACACTTGAAAACGTGTTGATTCCGCGAATGGTCCAGGATGGGTTCTTTCGCTACATGAAAAACAAGAGGGGCTACAGAAAACGGGCAATTGAGTTGCTCGAGATGGTTGGGCTTGGCCACCGACTGACCCACAAGCCCAATCAACTGTCGGGCGGCGAGATGCAACGAACCGCTATCGCTCGGTCCTTGATTTCCGATCCGTCGGTCCTGCTGGCGGATGAACCAACCGGAAACCTGGATTCGGAAAATGGACGCGAAGTCATGGATACATTGACCGCACTGCGCAAGAACGAGAATCTAACTGTCATCATGGTCACCCATGATGACAGCCTGGCTTCGAAAGCCGATCGGGTAATTCAATTGGTCAACGGAAAAGTCGCTGGCATTTAATGGATGACCGCCGTGGGACCTTCGCCAAAATGCTCAAGGCTGATTTCAACAGGATTCTCGGTTAGATTGAGCTGCCGCGACTGGTGGACAACAACCTGCTGACTACTCCCGGGAATCAGCCAGATGTTCTTGCCAAGAATCGAGGCGACTCCGCCAAGGCGTGACTGGATGTTTCGGCGTTGTCGCACCGGGCTATTGCGCGCTTTCGCCAGCCTCTACATTGCACCACGCCTTTAGTGCCGGCAGTTTCCAGCCAACGCGCTCCTGCCAGCAAAAAACCTGCCAGAAATTGATTGCCAGCAAATCATTGCCAGCAAATCCTTCTCAATCGACATTCGGATTCACCATTGCGACCGATTTTTTCCGGAAAACGACTTTAACTCCAATCTTCGTTAAATTCGGCATAGCTTAATGGGCGATTACTTGGGTGAGGTGGTGGATCAACGTCCTATCACCAATCATCCATTGAAACCATTCGTTTCTCTGGAATTCAATTCAGGGGGAAAGCATGTTCAACAAAGTAGTCGTGAAAAACCAACCTGCATCCCAGCTTTCGAAGACGGGAATCCGGGTCCTGCTAGTCGGCATCGCGATGCTAACGCTTGGTCAGTCTTCGGGTTGCAAACTCGGGATCAAAGAGGCCTCAATGCTGACGTACCGTGACACGGTTTGGTCCAAACGGGCGTATAACCTGCGTTACGCCAATTGCGAACGAGAGTACTCTGAACACTTTCAGAACGGTTTCTGCGCCGGCTATACCGACACATGCAATGGAGGAGATGGTTATGTACCAGCCCTTCCACCGCAGGAATATCGGTCTCCCGAATATCAGTCTGCCGATGGCGCGAAATGCGTGAACAGTTGGTTCGAAGGCTATCCGGCTGGCGTTGCTGCGGCCAAAAAAGACAAATCCGGAACGTATCATGACGTCTTGATCTCCCGAATGATCAATTCGGCGGTTTCCCAATCGAAAACCACTCCGGTCCTGCCGGGTGATGTAAAAGTCGTTTCGGCGAATCAAGCCAACGGCACTTCCAGCGAAAACCAAAGTCCTGAAGGTAATTCCCGGTACCCGGATCCGCAGGCTCCGCTGAACTCGGCGACCTCGATCATGACTCCGGCGACTTACGATGTACCACCACAAGCCTATTATGCTCCCGGCAACCAGCCACAAGCCGAGGCCTCACCTGCGTTTCCAGAGGCCTACTCAGTCAATCCGGAATCGTCTGCTGCCGTGACCTCTTCCGGAAACGCCGGTTCTGATCAACCTCTCGTCGAGCGTGACGATGCCGTTGACAACCCCAAATTGCCGCTGTTGCTGCCCGCCGAAGTTGCGCCCGTGAATTGGAACGAATCAACCCGGTAGTCAGCGTTTTGCCACAACAGCATCCGTCCATTGGCATGAACGTTTGCTGGTACAGGAAGTCAACGAATCAAACTAACAATGTCGCGGCCAATCAAGTCGCAATCAAGGGAGTCCGAAAGTGATGGTTACTCAAACCCGCACCACCAGTTCGCACTATCGAGAACAAATCAGCACGATTGCCGTTATGGCAGCAGTCCTGATGAGTTTATCCTTAACAGGATGCACTGCGTTGTTCTCACCGATCGACACCATTCCAGCGAATCGTGTTCCGGCACAGTTTCTGGCTGAGCCACAGGCGGATAAGATACCAATTGATGTCGCTCGACTTCGTCAGTCAAAACCCGAGTTCTATACACTCGACGCGGACGACATCCTGGGTATCTTCGTTGAAGGCGTCCTCGGTGATTTCGAAGGCGCCCCGCCTGTTCAACTTCCTGCACCGGACAGCGATCTGCCGCCGGCGATTGGTTACCCGGTTCCCGTTCGTGAAGACGGAACACTTTCTCTGCCTCTGGTGAAACCCATTCCGGTTCGCGGTTTGACCATTCAGCAGGCAGAAGCCCTGATCCAACGTGCCTACCGTGGCGGTCCCGAACCGATCTTGAGGGACGACAGTCGAATCATCGTGACTCTGATGCGAGAGCGAACCTATCGCGTGTTTGTTGTCCGCCAGGATAATTCGTTTTCACAGCGCGGTTCGCAGTTTCTGGGACAGGGACAACGTGGTCAGGTGACCGACCGCTCGGACCAGTCGAGCCGTGGATTTGTCCTTCAACTCCCTGCCTACAAAAACGACGTACTCAATGCGTTGTCCCAAACCGGTGGTCTTCCCGGTGTCAATGCGAAAGCGGAAATCCGAATCCTTCGTGGAGACCGCCTGGCGACGGCTCGTCGCGATCAGCAAATGGAAGAATTTTACCGAACCAATCTTCCCTCTGATTTCCCCTATGGAATGGTTCCGAAGATGGCTGATGAAGTTAACTCAATCAAGATCCCGCTTCGACTCAAACCCGGCCAAATACCTCGGTTCCTTCCCGAAGACATCATCCTCCGCGATGGTGACATTGTTTACGTCGATACCCGGGAAACGGATGTATACTACACGGGCGGGCTGTTAGGCGGCGGCGAGTTTCCCATTCCACGCGACTATGACCTCGACGTACTCGCGGCGGTTTCACTTGCAGGAACCGGCATCGCCACGGCAACCACTGGGGGGAGAGGCGGCGGACTCAGCTTGGCAAGTCAAAATGTACCCCCTACCGAATTGATCGTGCTTCGAAAGATTCCCGGGGACAGGCAGCTCGCAATCCGGATCAATCTGAACGACACCATCAACGACCCGCGTCAGAGGATCCTGGTCAAAGCGGGTGATACTCTTCTCTTGAGATACAACCCTCAAGAGGAAGTCATCAACTTCGCCAGCAGTGTATTCTATACTTATGGAATTCGACAGTTGTTCAACTGATAAGAATTTCAATCAATCTCAAAACGGCTGCCGGAATTTACCCGCAGCCGTTTTTTTTGTCCATTCCCAAAAGAAGGAACCTGTCAACCGGGGATTTTCGAGGGGATCGGGAAATTTATGACTTAACCAAATCAGGATTGGCCATTGGCCGCAACCCGGTTGGCGGCCAGGATTCGATTGGCCGCATTGAGCACTGCCTTGATGGATGCTTCGACGCAGTCCGTTGACACAGCTCGACCGCGATATATTTCGCCGTGGTGTTCGGCTTCGAGCGTAATCTCACCCGGCGCGTCATATCCCAGCGAAGTGCTACGGAGATGAAATTCCTTGCAATTCATTTCGACGCCCGTGATCTTCCGGACGGCCAGAAAGGCTGCGTCGACAGGGCCGGATCCTTCCGACTGTTCCACCGTCGTTTCTTCGTCTCCTTTTTTCAACGTCAACATGATTCCAGGAGGCTGTTGGTATTTCAAATCGACTTTAAAAGAAACCAGCGACCATTCTTCCTCAGTGATACCCAGGATTTCGTCTTCAATTAACGCCGCAATATCTCCGTCAAAAATCTCTTTCTTCCTGTCTGCCAATTTCTTGAATTCTTCAAATACACTTTGCAATTGCTCGCCGGTCAATGTAAACCCGAGCTGTTTTGCCCGATCCGCCAATGCGGCTCGCCCGCTGTGCTTGCCAAGTACCAAATCTGTATGAGCAAAACCCACGTCTTCCGGCCGCATGATCTCGTAAGTGGTTCGTTCTTTGAGCATCCCGTCCTGGTGAATTCCAGCTTCGTGGGCAAACGCATTGCGCCCGACAACGGCCTTGTTGCGTTGAACCTCAAGTCCGGTAATTGAAGACAAAAGCCGACTGGTCGGAACCAGACGCTTGGTGTTAATGGATGTCTGGTAGTGGTACACGTCGTTGCGCGTTTTCATCGCCATCACGACTTCTTCCAGGGAGCAATTTCCGGCACGTTCGCCGATTCCATTGACGGTGCATTCGATTTGGCCTGCACCGTTTTGAACTCCCGCCAGACTATTGGCGACCGCCAACCCCAAATCGTTGTGGCAATGAACACTGATTACCGCTTGGTCGATGTTGGGAACACGATCCACCAGGTTCTTGATAACTCGCCCCATTTGTTCCGGGGTCGCGTATCCAACGGTGTCTGGAATATTGACGGTCGTTGCACCGGCCTGGATAACCGCCTCAACGACACGACATAGAAAATCTGGCTCAGTCCGGGCAGCGTCCTCCGGCGAAAATTCGATGTTGTCACAATAGCTCTTGGCACGCTGCACGCTGGAAACGGCACGAGAAATAATCTCCTCGGGCGACATTTTCAGTTTGAATTCACGGTGAATGGCGCTGGTCGCCAGGAAGACGTGAATCCTCGGATCTGCCGATTGTTTCAACGCTTCCCAGGCCCGATCAATATCGGTGTCGTTCGATCGCGCCAATCCACAAATTTGGGCACCCCGGAAATTCGAGGCAATCTCCTGAACGGCTTCGAAGTCACCAGGCGAAGCGATCGGAAAACCAGCTTCGATTACATTCACTCCCAGATCGATCAAGGCCTGCGCGATCTCGAGTTTCTCCTGAAGGTTCATGCTCCCACCCGGCGATTGCTCACCATCCCGCAAAGTGGTGTCAAAAATCGTTATTTTTCGTGTCTCGGTCATGGGTTGGCCAGAAATCGGAAGGGTGCCGGAAAAATCGAAAAGTTCGAAACAGTTTGTCCTGTTTGCCCATTATCTGCGACAACATGAAAAATGAAAAGACATGTTTGCTGCCTCCCTAGCCCAATGCGACTTTTACCGCATCAAGTTCATTTTACCGGTCGGCATAACCGATTTCTAAGCAAGACACGTCACAACCGAATCCATCAAACTCGCGTCAATTCGCGTATTTTGTTGCTTAACGAAAGCTAAGCTTGACTATCTCTTCTTGAGTTTCGCCACTCACAATCAGAATAGTTTTTCCCATGATTACAAAGCCCTCAATGCCCAGGATCGTAACGTTAACACTATTTGCCATCGGTATGGTAATGTCATTCGGCGTGGGCCCCCGCACCGCCATCGCGCAAGAAATAACTCGCATTTGGTCTGATGACTCGGGTACCTTTTCGACAGAAGCCAAATTGCTCAAGATCAACGAGTCGAGCGTTAGTTTGGAAAAAGCGAACGGCGTTGAGATCGAAGTCCCTTTGGCCCGATTGTCCAGATTCGATGTCGAATTCCTCAAAGGGCTTCAACAAAAAGCTCAACCAGCCGTCATGCAACGACACGCCATCGACGCGAGTCTAGTGGATCGTGATCCTCCCGTCTTGCAGCAAATACCGGAAACTGACCATCAGTCTTTGTTACCACGGGCACCGGAAAAAGAAATCGTGACGCATTTCGGGAATCCACACCCGCCGGGGAAAGAAGCTCCCGCCGCTGGATCGTTCGCAGCATCAGGTAGCTTTCAAGCCGCGCCAATCAAGTCACTTGACGTGTCCAAGCCGCTGTTGTCCGACGTTACGACAAACATTCAACCTGGCCCGCGAGAACGATCCTTGTGGGAAGTTTCCACGCAAGACATCGAACGGCTACCGGAGCCCTACCGGACGACGGCAAGAAATTTATCTGACATCAATCAACGCAAGACAGTCCGCGAAGGACTCATGTCGCTCAATTCCGATTGGCCGGATCAAGAATATCCTGCGCTCACGAAACTGATTCGAGGCTTGGCAGATTCTCCTGATGCAACCGCTCGCAAACAGGTAGTCGATCTGCTTGCCCAGCATGATGCCAAAGCAAGTCTCGGAATCCTCCTTGACGGAACGCAAGACAAGAGTTTTTTCGTCCGATGGGCCTGTTATGATTGGCTTGAAAAACTCGGCGACCCAAGGGCCATTGAGCCGCTCGTTAAACAGCTCGAATCGGATGAACCAACTCAAGCAGTAACAGCGGTGATTTCGTTTGGAACGGCGGCAGAATCCCACGTTGTGCCCTTGATTAACCATGAGTCCACTGAGATTCAAATGACGGCCTGTAGCGTGCTGGCAGAAATCGGTTCAATTGATTCCATTCCGACGCTCGAAACGGCTGCCAAAAATTCGAGCTCTGTCAAAGTCAGGATGCAGGCCAGGAATGCCATCGAGAGAATCAAACAACGAGAGCAAGTGGTTGAGTGATCGCCTGGTCTAACACGATTCCGCCATTCGTTCACCTGCCCCACGACATGCTTCACTCAAGCCAATCGTTTGCCCGGGCAATCATCAGATGGCAGAAGCTTGCAAAATTTGAATCGACGGGAAACGCAGGGATTTTATATTCAGAAGTCTACATCCACCAAGAATCTGCTCCTCTAGATGACAGCCGGTACGCCGTTGAAAAGGTCGCGACTGTTTCCCCGCGGTCTTGACCATCGCAAAAGCAAGCTACTAAACTGGCCCAATGCAACTATTGTGAATTCCGATGATCGCCCCCTTCGTCTAGTGGCCTAGGACGTCGGATTTTTCGGTCCGGAAACAGGGGTTCGACTCCCTTAGGGGGTGCTTTCTCTTTCGGTCCCAAGCCAGGCTTTTCAGTCGCTTGGATCACCCTTTTTCTCGCTTTGGCAAATCTGCAGTACCAGGCACCGTCGTTCGCTCAGCCCCTTGAGCATTCGTTTATTGGTTTCGCTTGTCGAGCACCCGGGAGCCAGGGCATTTGGCGTACACCGGTTTTGCTGTTGTAAATCCAAAGTAGAATATCGATTGCCCGTTACGGGGGCCGACGACGGATCAGCTCAATACTGAACTCCGTAATTGACATGAAACTCGTTTATTCAGCTATCAGGTGAACTTACCATGGGCTTCACAACGGTTCTTATTGCGGTCGGAAATCTCGTGTTGTTATTGGCATTGTTCCCACCAAATGTTCAATCCCAGACTAACGATTTTCAATACGACGAAGCCGCGTCCGTAACCCCGGCCGCTGCGCCACATTCCGGGACGGCGCTTACCATCGAACACGGCGATCATCTCTGCCTGATCGGCAACGCGTTGGGGGAACGACTGCAACATCAAAACCACTGGGAAACGATGTTACACCAGATGCACCCGGACAAGGAACTGACCGTTCGTAACCTTTGCTTCCCGGGCGACACCGTTGACATTCGCCTGCGGTCATTGAACTTCGGTTCTCCCGATGTCCACCTGGCCCGTTCAGGCGCCAGCGTCATACTGTTTTTCTTTGGCAGTAACGAATCATTTGCCGGCCAGGAAGGCGTTGTTGAGTTTGGCGAAAAATTAGACAAATTGGTGCGGGAAACGAAAACCAAAAAATACAACGACTCTGGAATCGGTCCGAAAATCGTGCTTGTGACTCCCATCGCGTTTGAAAACACCGGCGATCCAAACCTCCCCTCTGGAGAAGAACAAAACAAGAACCTGGCACTGTATACGGCGAAAATGGAATCGGTCGCCCAAAAGAACGGGGTCGGAATCGCGAACGTTTTTGAGCCGACGAGATCTTTGTTTGCCAGTCAGAATCAGAGGTTCACACTCGATGGCCTGCAATTGAATGATACCGGGTATCGGGCATTTGCATCGATACTGAACGCAGCGTTGTTCGGGAAATTGAAGAAGGATCTGAAACTGAACCCACAACTCATGACTGCCGTCGACGACAAGAACTTTCACTGGTGGCATCGGTACCGGGCCGTTAACGGGTTCTCCATTTACGGGACACGGGGACAAGCCGGTTCCGACGGTACGTATAATAATGAAGATGTCATGGAACGCGAGCGCTTGATCCTTGACCAAATGACCGTCAACCGCGACCAGAGAATCTGGTCTCTCGCTGAGGGCAAGCATGTCTCCGCAAGGATCGACGACAGCAATACGCTGCCATTTATCAATCCAAAAACCAATGTCGGCGGTCCCGATGACAAACAGGCGAAGGCCGGAAAACTTGGTTCGCTCACCTATAGCCCTGCGGAAGAGCAAGCCAAAAAATTCAAACTTGCCGAGGGTTTCGAAATCAATGTTTTCGCAACAGAAGAGGACTTTCCTGAACTCGCCAATCCGGTTGCCCTCAACTTTGACAGCCGGGGCCGAATGTGGGTTTCTACGATGCCGTCGTACCCGCATTGGAAGCCAAAGACCAAACTCGACGACAAACTGCTGATCCTGACCGACAACGATTCCGATGGCAAAGCCGACGAATGCAAGGTCTTTGCGGACGGACTGTACGTCCCCACCGGATTTGAACTCGGTTACGGCGGTGCATTCGTCGCTCAGCAGCCGGACATTCTGTTCCTCCAGGATACCGATGGCGACGACGTCGCAGACACACGTGTTCGACAAATCGTCGGGCTCGGAAGTGCAGATTCGCATCACGGAATCGCGGCTTTTGAATGGGGTCCCGGCGGCGGATTATACTTCTGCGAAGGCACGTTCAAATATTCGCAGGTTGAAAGCCCGTATGGATTGACTCGCTGCAATGAAGCCGGCGTATGGCGATACCATCCACGCAGCCACGAAACACAGGTCCACGCAAACTACGCTTTTGCCAATCCCTGGGGTCACGTGTTCGACAAATGGGGACAGAACTTTATCGCCGACGCTTCGGGAGGCCAACATTACTGGTCAACCCTGATTTCCGGAAAAACGGTTTACCCTGCGAAACACCCAGGTGGTGGACACTACAAACGAATATTCAACGTTCCCCGGACTGTGGAGGTCCCCGACTCGCCCAAACTTCTGGAAAAACGCATTCGCCCCACCTCCGGTTGCGAAATCGTCGCCAATTCGCATTTTCCACCGGAAATGCAGGGGAACTATCTGTTCAACAATGTGATCGGCGAACGGGCGATCCTCAATCACAAATTGACGGAAAAAGGATCCGGCTTTTTTGCTCCCGAGGTGGAATCACTGTTGCAGTGTGACGACGGTAACTTTCGCCCGGTCGATATTCAATTTGGTCCCGATGGCGCCTTGTACATTGTGGACTGGCACAACGCGTTAATCGGACACCTGCAACACAACCTGCGCGAACCGAATCGCGACCATAGCCATGGCCGAATCTGGCGAATAACCTGTAAAGATCGACCGCTCGTCACGCCGCCAGAAATTGACGGGGCATCGATCACGACGCTGCTTGAATGCCTGAAACTTCCCGACGACCGAACGCGTTATCGAGTTCGCCGGGAAATCGCCGGCCGAGACACGGAAGTTGTCGTTCCGGAAATCAAGAAATGGCTCGAAGGCTTGAACTCGACGGACCCCGAATTCGAACACCACCTGCTCGAAGGCCTTTGGCTGTTTCAAACACACAATGTGGTCAACCAGGAACTGCTGAAGCGAATGTTGAAATCCGAAAACTATCATGCACGGGCGGCAGCTGTCCGCGTTTTATCCTTTTGGCATGCTCGCATTCCAAATTCCGCGGACCTGCTGAGAAATGCGATCGGGGACGACTCGGCGATCGTACGCGCCGAAGCGGTCCGCGCCGCAAGTTACTTCCCGCCCGCCGACGTCGTCGAATCGGTGCTCGATGTGCTCAACAAAGAAACCGACGAGCAACTGGAGTATTTGCTGAACGAAACGTTGAAGGTCCTTGAGGACGAATGACCCATCACTGTCGGTCGCGGAAATTGGCCTCCCGCGACGCACGCGCTGCGCAACGTTGAATAGGGCTGAGGAAACGGTGCCCCGAGCGTGGGTCTCGCGACCGGGTCACCCACATAAAATGCGAGCGTCTCTGACGCCCGTTTCCAATCCCTGAGATGACTTCCACCAATCCTTTTGATGATGACGGTCAAATGCTGAAACCTCTTTCCCCTGTAACTGCCGTTTCGCTTGCGATGTTTCTGACGATGACTCAAATGTCGATCGCTTCCTGGCAGGACCACTCCCACGGAGTCCCATCTCAAGTCACCAAAGCCCCCAGAATTTTTCTCGACAAAAACCCGAGAATCGTCAAGTATCAACTCCAACGTCTCGACAACGAACGGCTGTTGATGGTTGAACGGAAGGATGACGACAAGAAGTACCTGTTGGTCCACCAGGAGATTCTTGTTCGTGACGGCATGGCACGCGGTGATCGCGAAACGGCTGTTCGGGCGATCGCAAGAATAAATGATTCGGATCCCGTCCTTGAGTTACTCACGTTAATTCCCTCGCTCGATGAAAAAAACAATGACCAGCGACGCGTGGCCAGACAGCTTGTCGAATTGCTACTGGACCAGAACCCGGCATTACTCAGGTCACATTCAGAGAAATTGATTGAGGCATCCCAGGCGGAAAGCGAGCCGTTATGTCTGGCTGGTTTTTCCGGACTGCTGGTAGCCGGTGAGTCAGCCAGGGCATTTGAGCAAGCAGGAAAACGCAGCCAGGACATGGCGACACTGTTTAAGTCGATTCCGCTGATTACCGACAAATCGCTTCGCAATTCGCTTTCCGACAAAGTCCTCGCGGCACTTGAAGATTCCACTCCCGACAACATCCGATCGGGAGCAATCCTGGCCCTGGGCTCGATCGATGCAGAACCAGCGAAGAATTTCCAGACTGTTGCTCCACTCGTTTCAGAACCCAACCTCCGTCGAGCAGCAATCAAGGTCCTGTTGAAGATCCCGCGAGAATATCGCGATGTATCAAACGCAACACGGTTGGCGGCGCTCCTTGTGGACCACGCCGAGAAAACACCTGCCGCCAATCGGACTTCGGATGACTTTGTCGAATCAATGCAGTTAGCCGATCAGGTCCTGGGACTCATACCCAGGGAAATCAGCGACAGTTTCCGTAAACGCCTGAGCGAAGTTACAGTTCGGGTTGTCTTGATCCACACCGTCGAAGAAGAAATGAGGTACGACGTTCGGTGGTTTGCTGTCGAGACCGGCCGAGATGTTCAGGTGATTTTGAAAAATGAAGACTTGATGGCACATAATCTGGTAATCACGAAACCGGGTGCACTGCAGGAAGTTGCCCTGCGGGCCGCCGCCGAAGGACCCGTCATTGGCCCCAGCGGAAAACAGTATGTACCCGAATCCGACGATATCTTGTTTGCGACGGAGATGGTCCAAGCTGAAAAACAGGTCCGCCTCACATTTGCCGCACCCAGCGAGCCGGGCGAGTATCCCTTTGTTTGCACTTTCCCGGGTCATTGGATGCGGATGTATGGTGTCATGGTCGTGGTCCGTGACCTGGCCGAGTTTCAACGAAACCCCATTGAACCCAAGGATCCTGTTGGATCCAATCGGCCGATTGTACAGTCATGGACGATCGATGATCTTGAAGGAAAAATTGAAACAGGACTTCGCGGGCGCACAGCCGAGATCGGCAAGAAGATCTTCAACGAGGCAACTTGTGCGCTGTGTCACAAGATTGCTGGCGAGGGAAAGGAAGTCGGCCCGGACTTGACAGAAGTCTGGTCTCGCTGGAAAGAGGACGCCGCTGGTGTTTTGCGAGAAATCATCGAACCATCCCACAGGATCGAACCCAAGTATATCGTTCGAAAAGTCATCACCCTGGACGGCAATGTCGTCTCGGGCATCGTACTCTCGGAAAACAAGGACTCCATTTCAATCCTACCCGACCCCGAATCGCTCCAACCCACCGTCGTTCCCCTGAACGACATCGACGACATGATCAAATCCTCCGTCAGTATCATGCCCAAGGGATTAATGGACCGCTTCACCGAAGACGAAATTTTCGAGTTACTGGCGTATTTAAGAAGTGTTGCACCTGGTCATTAGCGTCGTCCACTCATGTTTCGGAGAATTCCGGATGCCCTTGATTCCGCGCGAATGGCCAACCGCCAAGAGGGCATTTCCGAATACTGTTTTTCAAAAATCGTCACGCGAAGGCGACAGCTTCGCGCCGGGAATACCAGCAAGATGTTCAGCCCCGCAACGCGAACGCGCGGGGAATGAGTTCAGCTCAACTTCATAATGCACTCGAACAACATTTGAAGACCTTTCAATGGACGCGATTGTGCCTGAATTGTGATTTGCCGATTCAGTTATTTCTCCAGTTTCTGCCACGGCACCTGACCACCACGCTGTACCTGGGCACGCAGGGCGTTCGCAAGTTCGAGGAATTTTTTGTTGTTCTTCTGTTTGAGATCGGTGGATTCGGCCGGATCGTCGGCGAGGTTAAAGAGCTGCTGTGGCTCAAACGGGCTGTTTTGCAGTAGCTTCCAGTCGCCCCGAATGACTGCGTTAATGATCAATCCGCCGTAACGGGTTCCGCCTTCCCGGCGATGAAAAAACAGATCTCGAGGTTCCAGCGACTCGGCTTGACCAGTCAGTATCGGCAAAAGACTAACGCCATCGATCGGATGTTCGAATCTTGTATTGGCTGCGGCACATATCGTTGGGAAAATATCCATCGTCATGATCCGTGTGTCAGACCGTGAACCCGCCCGAATCTTGCCTGGCCAAACCACGCAAGTGGGCACGCGAATCCCGCCTTCATACATGCTCTGCTTGCCATCACGAAGCGTTCCGTTATTGGCTCCCGCATCAAGTTGACCGCCATTATCCGATGTGAAAATCACCAAGGTGTTTTCTTGAAGTCCCGTATTTCTCAAAGTCTCGATTACCTGACCCACTCCTTGATCCATGTGCTCGATCAGGGCGACGAGCTTCGCACGTTTCTCCGAGATTCCTGATTCGCGTTGTTTCACTTTTTTCAGCCAGTCTTGCGGAGGCTGTATCGGTGTATGAGGCGCGTTATACGTCAAACACAGAAAAAACGGTTCGGTTTTCCCCTCGCGAGTCTTAAGGAAATCGCACGACCATTCCGTGAACAAATCCGTCGCGTGCCCTTCAACATCGATAACCGTTTCATCGCGATGCATGTATTCGATATCGTGCCGGCGGTGGGTATAGTAATCGTCCATCATGTCCGCGAGAAAACCGTGGAAGAAATCGAATCCTCGTTCGTTGGGTCGGTTCGGCGACTCCAATCCGAGATGCCATTTCCCAACTAACGCACTCTGATAACCGGAACGCTTCAGGATCCTGGGAAGCAGGATTGCATGGGAATCCAGAAACCCCCAGCTGTTTTCCGAGTCGGTTCGAATCACGCCTGGAACACCAACCGTCTCGGGGTAACGACCGGTCATTAGCGAAGCGCGCGACGGCGAGCAAACAGGGCAGTTCGCATAGGCAAAATCGAACCGCATCCCGGCCGCGACCAACGCGTCAATATTCGGAGACTTCAAATCGGTCGCACCATAACATCCAAGATCGCCGTAGCCCAAATCATCAGCCATAATCACGATTACATTGGGATTTGATTTGTCATCGCCCACGGCAACGGCGGTCGCGGGACAGGCCAACGCGGCGAACAGTGCAAAAGCGTTCAAGATTGAAACCATGGTGATCTCCATTTTTTGGCGTTGCCTCGAATTGTCCGAACTGCCGACAGGTATAACGGACGCAGAGACTGATCTCGGGCCAGCCCTTGCAATTTGATTTCTTTGAAAGTGAACGTTAACATCCGCCACATTCCGAGGCTAGCGTCTACAGCTCCCAAACAGATTTCAGCTACGTCTGGCAACCCATGAAAGTACTTGTCACTGGCGCTTCTGGTTTCATCGGTACTCCACTTTGCCGGCGGTTGGCAGAATCCGGACATGAAGTGATTGCGATGTACTGCAATCGAATTCCCTCGGTTGAATTCCAACATCCTGGCATCACCTTGCTTAAAGCAGATGTTACCAGTCCGTCTGACTTGCGAGCAGCAGTGGGCAAGTGCGAAATGTGTTTTCACCTTGCTGCGATGGCTCGTCCATGGGCACAAAACCTTGATCAGTACCAACAGGTCAATGTCAATGCGACGCAATCATTGTTTGAACTCGCGTTGAAAGGCAACGTCCATCGCGTCCTGTTTACTTCCTCGGCAAGTGTATTTGGACCCGCATCCGCTGCCAATCCAATCAATGAAACCAGCTCGCTGGCAACCCGGCTTGATTCCGAATACGAGCGCTCCAAACTTGCCTGCGAAGCTTCCATTTTCGAATTCCGAAAAAAGGGTCTGGACATCGTGACAGCTTACCCTACTCGTGTTTACGGTCCCGGGCCTTTGAATCCCGGAAATACGGTCACCCGGATTATCCGGCAATTCAATGATGGAAATTGGCGGTTCATTCCGGGGGACGGAACCGCCATTGGCAACTACGTGTTCATCGACGATGTCGTGGAAGGGCACATCCGGGCAATGTTTCAGGGCCCACCTAACGAAAAATACCTGCTGGCGGGGGAAAACTTGAGTTTTAACCAAATCGTCGCGCAGCTTCAGCGGCAAACCGGTCGTCACCCACGATTGTTCCACGTGCCCCGTCCGGTTCTCCTGGCTTATGCGAGATTCCAAGTCGTCAAAGCTCAGCTGTTCGGCTCCCAGCCTTCGATTACGCCTCCATTTGTGAGAAAGTACTTCAGGGACTGGTATGTTGAGGGGTCCAATGCCAGAGCCCTGCTGGCTTTCAATGCAAGACCATTTGACGAAGGCCTGGCAAACACGTTGGCCTGGCTTGAGTCTCAGGAAGAACATCATTGACTTTACCGGTTCGAGGTCAGGAAAAAAACGTCATCCTGACCGGACATCACGCCAACCTCAAAAACGACTCCAGTTTTCCAAACTCGGACATTTAAAGTAGACTCAATCTCACGACCCACTTGATTCACCATTGCTCATGCGAATCGGACAGACACTTGATACTTACCGCCGCCTGCGCCTTTGGATTGGAAGCCATCGTCAAGCGGGAACTCATTGCGCTGGGTTACTCGCCCAAGATCATTCAGCCCGGAAGAGTGGAATTTGAGGGAAACTGGGACGCGGTTTGTCGAACCAATCTCTGGCTGCGGACGGCCGACCGCGTATTGATCCAAGTCCAGAAGTTCGCAGCACCGGACTTCGACGCGCTGTTTGATACGGTAAAACACTTTGACTGGAGCCAGTTCATTCCGCGGGACGCAGCGTTTCCCGTCATTGGACGCACTCGTCTGTCCATGCTGACAAGTGTTCCTGCCGTTCAGCGCAGCGTGAAGCGAGCCTTGGTGGAAAGCCTGATGAAATATCATGGCGTCAACGAACTTCCGGAAACCGGTGCAACTTTCAAAGTCGAAGTCGCACTTCTCAATGATACCGCGACATTGACAATCGACACCACGGGACCAAGCCTCCACAAACGAGGTTACAGAAAACTCGTAGCCGAAGCACCTCTGAAAGAAACTCTGGCCGCGGCACTGGTCAATTTGAGCGTTTGGAATCCGGAACGACCGTTGATCGATCCGTTTTGTGGTTCCGGGACCATTCCGATTGAAGCCGCGTTGATCGGATTGAACCTTGCTCCCGGCATGTATCGTCGTTTCGCTGCCAGCGATTGGGAAACGATTGAGACAAAACAGTGGGCCGACGCAATAGAGGAAGCAAATGACCTTCGACGCCACAACCTGAAACTGCAAATTCATGGAACCGATCGCGACAAAGAAGTGCTCAGTCTCGCGAGGTATCACAGCAGTCAGGCAGGTGTCGCCGACCAGGTCCACTTTCAAAACAAGTCATTCGACGAGATCCGCAGCAGTCGGCATTACGGCTGTATTATCACCAATCCACCTTACGGCGAACGGTTGGAGGATCAAAAACGACTGATTGGATTGTACCAGAGTATTCCTGGTGTCATGCAACGCCTGCCAACCTGGTCGCTGTTTCTGATAACCAACATGCCACAGTTTGAATCGTTGATTCAAAAACCAGCGACGCGTCGACGGAAGCTTTTTAATGGCCGGCTGGAGTGCACCTACTATCAATTCCTTGGTCCCCGCCCACCTGCAAAACAGGATCACCCAACCTCGCCGGATCCTGTTGCGATCATTGATTCGGAGGAGCAACAGCCACGGCAATCTGCGACCCGTTTGACCGGCGATGAACCAAAACCAAACCGAATCCCGTTCCTGGTGGTGGGCCAGAGTCCGGACCCGCCAAATTCCGCGGATGAGATCCCAACGGAAGTCGGGACTCACGACACCGAAGTCCCCGAAATCAACGTCGTTCCGGCGACCCGTTCAGCGGCTGATCCTCGTTCAATTGCCAGATCGCAACCTGTCGATATGCGACAACAGCCTATCCGTGAACCAGGCGAAGCCTTGTTTGGCGGCCTGCAGGACAAAGACCGTGAACAAGCCGAGTTATTTCACCGTCGGTTGGTCAAACGTGCTAAACACTTTCGTCGCTGGCCGACCAAGCGAAATATTACCTGTTTTCGACTCTACGAACGCGACATTCCAGAGATCCCCCTGGTGGTTGATCGCTATGAAGATCATCTTCATATCACCGAATACGAACGGCCCCATGAACGGGACTTGGCACGCCATGCGGCCTGGCTGGAGTTGATGAAGACCACCGCATCCGATGCGCTGGGGATACCGTACTCGCAGACGCACTTGAAGAAACGGCGCAGAAATGATGATTCTCGCCAGTACGAAAAGATCGACAACACGGGGAAACTGATCACCGTCCATGAAGGGGGACTGAAATTTCTCGTTAACCTGTCCGATTACGTCGACACCGGACTGTTCCTGGACCATCGCATTACGCGTGAGATGGTACGCAATGAATCCCAAGGGACGGACTTCTTGAACCTGTTCGCCTACACCGGTTCTTTTTCTGTCTACGCAGCCGCAGGGGGCGCCGCATCGACCACCACGGTAGACTTGTCGAAGAACTATCTCGATTGGGCCAAACGAAATTTTGAGATCAACAGCCTGGCTGCCCCTCAAAATCTGTTTGTTGCGAACGACTCAATTGGTTTTCTGGAAGCCGCTGCTGAAGACAAACGCCGACGATTCGATCTGGCGGTCGTTGATCCACCAACCTATTCGAACAGCAAGCGGACGGCAACCGATTGGGATATCCAGTTACGACACGTTGAATTGCTGGAGAAAGTCCATGCTGTCATGCGACTTGGCGGCGTGGTCTATTTCTCAACCAATTTTCGGCGGTTCAAGTTCGGTGAAGACAATTTGAAATCGTTGTTTGAGTTCCGCGAGATTGGCAAACAGACCATTCCGGAGGACTTTCGCAACCGGCGAATTCATCGATGCTGGCGAATGACCGTGAAATGGTAGGCTCGCCTTGGGCGCCGTCTGGGAAACCGCTTGAACTCAGTGCAGTTGAGCATTGCGTCAGAGAATGTACCGGAAACGTACGTTCCCGGACGCAAGACTATCTTGCCGCAGCGAAACGCCAACATGTTTCCCTTGACATTTTGAAAATGCGGCATCAGGGCCGAGAGATCAGCGGTGGTTTTCGAGAGCAGCATCGCCTGGAGTCACAGGTGGCACCGGCCCTGGGAATATCAAGCCTACAGTCCAATCCTCGAGTCCTGTTGAAATTGGCGCTCCAGTTTCAGGGCCTGTTTCACAACTTCTTCCCAGGTATCGCGATATTGAACCGGATCCGGTTTACCGAATTGGTGAAACGCCAGGATTCGCTCGACGTCGGATCCGGTCAAGCCATGGGACTTACCATCTTTGTCCGGTTGGTAACTCGTACAAGTGTTGCGAAAGATGGTTTCGAAATCGAGGCCCAGTTTCTCGATCGCCTGGTCGGCGTCGTACAGAATTCCCGTCTTGTTCATGTTGAGGTAGGGTAGATTCAAAAAGACTTTTTCCGAATCCCAGTTGCCAATCGAGAATGCCTTGAAAATCGCTTCGTAGAACTCCGGCCGACAATCCGGGTAGATGGCATGATCGCCACTATGAACGCCCAACGAAAAATCAACTTCGGCGTCCTCCTGCATGGCTATCGATAGTGCATAACCGTAAGCGATCGATGAAAAAATCGCGTTGCGGTTGGGCACAACCGTTTGTTTCATATTCTCCTGTTCGTAATGTCCTGTCGGGACCGTCCAGTTGGAATCGGTCAACGCCGAATGAAACAACGAGCCCAGTTTGGACATGTCAAGCGTTTGGGAATCAATTTCGATCCCGTTTTCGCGCAGGTACGCCAGGTTATTTTTCAACCGGGAGAGTTCAATTCGATGTTTTTGACCGTAGTCAAAACTCAGCCCGTAAACCTTTCGACCCTCGGCGATCAGTCGGAGCAACAGCGATGTCGAATCCATGCCTCCGCTCAAACAAACTACCGCACGTCTTTTTCTTGTCATCGCATCGTCAATCAATAAGATCCTTGAGCCTATGCCGCTTGGAACCCAAACTGGACAAAGTTCCAATTTCCTGCCCCTGGGAAACCAGCTTACTTTCCCATTTTACGACTTTGCCATGATGCTGGCGACCTCGGATTGGAAAGTTCGAAAGGCGAGGTGGTTGGCGATTGCGGATAGGCAGTGGATAATCCGTGAGCACTTTTACGGCACAACCATGCAACTCTTTTATCAACCGCAAAAAAATGGCGCGAAACGAACAACTCATCCGACAGCACAAGATCTTGCAGATCCTGGAACGGGTTCGGTTTGGAAAAACACTTCAGGAACTTCAAGCGGACGTTGTCGAGGAACTGGGACTCAAGTCGCTCCACACGCGAACGCTTCGCCGGGACCTGGAAGCCCTGCAGGCTGCGGGCATTGATGTTGATGTCCACGATTCTCAGCGCGGAAAAATCTGGAAGCTTGGACCGCTGGCAAAATCCACGACCAAGATCAGTTTTTCCGCCACGGAACTGATTGCACTTTCGATGGGTCGCCAGTTGATGCACCCTTTGGCGGGAACCCCATTCTGGATGGGAATCGAGTCGTTTTGGAATAAAGTCAAAGAGGAAATCCCCAGCTCCGTTTTCGCCCATTATGAAAAGTTTCGAAAAACCCTGCGTGTTCTCGGCGTTCCCGCCAAGTCCTACGAAAAACAACACGGAATTATCAAGACGCTCAACCGCGGAGTGATGGAACACCGAATCGTCGAGATCACTTATCAAAGCCCGGGAAAACCGCCAAAGGTCCGACGCATTGAACCGTACACCATCGTGTTGTTCCAATCGAGCCTCTATATCATCGCTGCCGCCTGTGAAATCGAAGATCCCGATTCGCGAGTCCGTTCCTGGAAGCTGGATCGCTTTCAAAAGGCCACCATTCTGGATGAATGGTTCAAGGAGCCGGAAGACCTCGATCTTGATCAGTTTGTCGGGAACACGATGCGGATGTTCGTGCGAAAGACAAAACAGTCGGACTACACGATAAAAATTGCTCCCAACGCAGCGGCGTGGGTGATCGAAGATCCGCTACATGCCGAACAACGTGTCAAGCAACTGACCGACGGGAGTATCGAGCTGACCGTGCCGGCAGTACACGAAATGGAAATCATTCCCCGCGTGCTGAGCATGGGGGCCAACGCAGAAATTGTCTCGCCCAAAGAAGCAAGAACGTTGATGGGCGAGATCGTTAACGAAATGGCAGGCAAATACAATGACTGACTCTTCCCGAACGACGACGCCTCGCACTCATCCTGCAGAGGCGATGGACGAAAACCTCGGTCGCGGATCTGGCATTCTGGCGAAACTTCGAACTTTTTCCCTGCTTGGCATTCAAGCGATGGCAGTCGAAGTCGAGGTTGACGTATCGCCCCGCGCCATGCCGAAAACAATTCTTGTCGGGCTACCCGAAGCCGCCGTCCGCGAAAGCACTCATCGCTGCGAACGCGCGATCATCAATTCGGGCTTCACTCGACCGGCCGATCGTGTCGTCATCAACCTGGCCCCCGCAGAACTTCCCAAGCAGGCGGCAACCTTTGATTTGCCGATTTCTCTGGGCATCCTCATTGGCAGCGGTCAATTTCAATCCGACAAACTGCGCGAATATGCGGTCGTCGGAGAATTGGCCCTTGAGGGTCACACTCGACCCGCCAAAGGCGTCCTTTCGATGGCAATCGCAGCCAGGCAACTCGGCTTCAAGGGAATCGTCGTTCCGCAGGAGAACGCGATCGAGGCGGCGGTGGTTGAGGACCTGGAAGTGATCGCTGTGAATTCTCTGTCGCAAGCCGCCGGCTTCTTTGCAGGGCACCTGGAAATTGATCCGACGCCTTCGCAGATGCGGGATCTCTTCGAGGCATTTTCCCGGTATGAAATCGATTTCGCCGATGTCCGCGGACAGGAAATGGCCAAACGAGCGATTACGGTCGCGGCAGCCGGTGTGCACAACTTGCTGATGCTGGGACCACCCGGATCCGGAAAAACCATGTTGGCCAAACGCATTCCCACTGTTTTGCCGCAGCTTTCTCCCCAGGAATCGATTGAGACAACCAGAATCTACAGCGCAGTTGGCCGGCTCCAACCCGGCCAGGCGTTAATGGCCAAGCGACCTTTTCGTTCGCCACACCACACCATCAGCGAACCTGGCCTGGTCGGAGGCGGCAGTATCCCGATGCCGGGCGAAATCTCGATGGCCCACCACGGGGTGTTGTTTTTGGATGAGCTTCCCGAATTCAATCGGCGAACGCTGGAAGTCCTGCGACAGCCACTGGAAGACCGGATTGTGACGATTTCGCGTGCCCAGAGATCCACAACCTTTCCCTGCGATTTCATGATGGTCGCGGCGCTGAACCCGTGTCCGTGCGGTTACCGCTCCGATCCACGTCGAGATTGCCATTGCACACCACCCCAAATTGAAAAATATATGGGCAAGATTTCGGGGCCGCTCCTCGACAGGATCGATATCCATGTCGAAGTTCCAGCAGCTGAATTCAAAGAGCTGTCTTCGAGTCAACCAGGAACTTCAAGCGCCGAAATCCGCGAGTCTGTTGAGTGCGCCCGCAAATCCCAACTTGAGCGATTTCAAGGTACGTCGATCAACTACAACGCCCAAATGTCAAGCAAACAAATTCGCACCTATTGTCGGCTCAACGACGAGTGCATGAACATCCTCAAAGTTTGCGTCAACGAACTGGGACTGTCGGCCCGTGCTCACGACAAGGTACTCCGTCTGGCCAGAACGATCGCCGATCTCGACTCATCCGATCACATCGAGGTCCACCATTTGACCGAAGCGACCAACTATCGAATGCTCGACCGGGATGTTTGGAAATAGGTCGGCTACTGCTGGACAAGGCGGTAGTCAAACCAGGTTGTGGATAAATCCCGGCCGAATCCTGGACGGGATGAACCAGTTAGATATTATCTTGTAAATTCTGTTGATCCTGTCCGGAAACTCACCGCAAGATCTGACGTTAGGACTTTTTCTTTTCGTCGTTCGCATCACTGCCGATCGTTCGCAGCAGAAATTCCTCGTACTTCCGCATCTTGTTTAATGTTTTAACGTCGCCCCCCAGGCCATGACCGCCGGTGGGGTCAAGGAACAACTCGACGTGGGCTTCCTTTCCCGCTTTCAGCAGTTCGCGATAAATCGCCACGGTGTCCTGAAACAAGACGTTCGTGTCTTCCATTCCGTGTACCAACAACAATTTGCCCTTCAGCTTTTTTGCCAAAGGTCGCAACGAGTACTTTTTCTGGTCGGGAGTCCCAGTTTTCGATGGCCCAACCGTCCCTGTGGTATACCACGCGTTGTAATTTTCCCATTCGGTGGGGCCTGCGCCCGCCATTCCGACCTGAAATACTTCGGGCTCAGTGTACAAACACATTTGGGTTTGGAAACCACCAAAACTCCACCCGTGTATCGCGACGCGTTTGTCATCTATCCGGAAATTCTCGGTCAGGTATTTGACACCGTCGACCAAATCTTCGACCTGTGGTTTACCAACCTGTTCGTAGTTGGCCTTTTCGAACAGTCCGCCGTAGCCCGATTGCCCGCGCGGGTCAATCACCACTGTCACATATCCATGCTTTTTGGCCATGTAGCCACCAAAGAAGTAGCTATCCGAACGATAACTGCCATCCACAACGCTTTTGGTCGTCCCCAGTGGGCCCCCGTAAACGTAAATCAGCAATGGATATTTTTTACTGGACTTCTCTTTCCAGCCATCCGGTTTGAACATCGTCCCATGAATAACATGACCCAATCGATTTTCATATTGGAAGAACTCGGGCATCCACTTCGTTAACTTAACCGCTTCTTCCGAATGGGAATCCGTAAGCACTTTTACGTCGTTGCCATCCTGGCAAATCAACTCGGACAGCTTGCCAAATGTCACGTAATTTGCCAGCATGCTTTTACCATTGTCGCTGACAGCTACGGAAGAATAGGCTCCATTCTCCTGGGAGAGGCGTTTCATCTCGCCAGATGCGATTTCAATCGAATAAACCATTCGTTGAGCCGGTGAATCCTTCGTGGCAGTTACGAACATGGTCTTGTGATCTTCGGAAAAGTCGAGCGGGTAAACTTCGTAATGTCCCGACGTCAGCTGTCGCACGCTTTCATAAAGCGTATCCAGAACGTGAACATGGCGGAAACCCGATTGCTCGCTGATGAACACGACGTGCTTACTGTCAGCCGCCCAGTTCGGCGAAACCATCGAAGGTGTCGTTGGTCCGCCGTCATGTTTGAACTGGTACACCGCTCGCGCCTCAAAATTGACAATCAATGGCGTGTTATTCGAATCCCCGGAACCCCTGCTTCTGCCACCATTTTCCTCTTCTTCCTTTTTCGCTTTGGCCGCCTCTTCCTTCCGTTTGGTTTCCGCCAGTTTCTCAGCAGCAGCCAACAGTTTCTTGTGCTCCTTTTTGTCCGGGAACCCACCCACCCGAATCTCGACTTCATTGTTCTTCTGGTTAAAGAAACAGAAGGTGACTTTTTCACTGTCGAGTGACCACTTGGGAGTGCTGATAACATCCCGGGGATCGTCAATTTGCTCGTGAAAGATCTCCAGCAATTCGGATTCCTCGCCGCCAATCGTCTCCAGGTCGTACAGGAAGACGTAAACATCCTGGGGTTTGATTTCATCGTCGGAGACGGTTCTTGAGACCGAATCGGCTTTCGCAAAACGATCCCGGTACCGAATAATGTCGACTTTGCGACCGCCCTGAGACGAAAAACCGCCTCCCGTTCGCGCTACCAGTACGAGCCTTCTTCCGTCTGGGCTAATCGAATAGTTCGACAGATTCCTGTTTGACCCCAGTCGGGGGTTGAGTTGCTCCACGAGATGACTGCCGAATCGAAGACGATAGACGGCATTGTCAACATTGTACGTGTATCCGGATCCATCGGGCAAAAAGTCTACCTGCGACTCCGAGGTTGAAGTCCGGGTCATCCGTTCCAGTTTAGGCTGTTGAATATCAGCGATGTGGTAAATATCCCCTTCCGAGAACACAAGTAATGAGTTCCCCTTTGGATGCCATTTGAACCCGGAGATCCCTCCATACCGAGGTGCGTACTTGTCTTCGGCATCTTTCTTGCCTACCGAATTGACGATCTTGTTCTCTTCTTCCAGTTGCTCTTTCGTTTTCTCGGAGTCCTCTTCATCCGTCACATCGTCGTCATCCTTTTTTGCCTGCTCGTCATCAGTGTCCGACTCGCTCTGGGCATCATTCACTTCATCGGAGGATTTGCCCTGAACGTCTTTTTCCTTCTCGGCGTCCTTCGCCTTTTTATGTTTTTGCAGTCTGTCCTGTTTCACGATTCGAGCACTGCGCTGAAAGGCCGTCATCATCGCCAAATTGGTAACTCGGGCGTTTTCTCCCGTCTTGAAGTCGTAAACCCACAGATCGTTGCCGTGCCGTCTTTCGTCAAACGTGCGATACAGGTACGCCGCAAACCGACCATCATGGGAGAATTCCGGACTACGTGCCTGGGGTCCGAAGAAACTCTCTTTGGGAAACAGACGTTCCAAGGTGATTTCGCCGGCATCGCCAGCCTGATTCTTTGACTTCGATTTGTTTTGCGCTTCAACGTGAATTGCCGAAAACGCAATCAAGACACAAAGCACGAACGGCAAGAGATAACGACCCATTGGATTCCTTTTGAAACAAGACATACAGAACGGCTTTGTCCAACCCAGAATTGAATTGCCGTGCATTTTGCGGATTTCTTCTACCACCTATGTTAATCGCAATCCAATTGACGGTTACATTTCCATCACAAGACTTTGTCAATGCGACGAATTGGCTCATGCTAACGCAACGTTAAAAAAGCCACAGATCCAGCCTGCGCGGCATCTGAACTCATGTCGGTGGCCGAATCCACTCCGGAAATCGGGATTCAGCCAGGGCGACCAGCACCGAGGATAGACGGGCCATTGCGGCGTGATTCAATCGTTGCAGAACGAGTCATCTACCTGGCTCCAGCAATATTCGACGAATTCGGGTAGGACCCAGGACTCGCGGATCGCCGTCGACAGGACTGGTTTCGTTAACGTACATGAAATTCCCGTCGGGACTGACACCGATATCGTTTGGCAACGACAAACTGCATTCAAGCGGTTTACCATCCGTCATGCCGCGCATTCCATTTCCAACAAAAAGAGTTGCTTCACCGTCAAGCGTGACCCGATAGATTTGGTTCGCCGTTCTTGCGACGACGTACAAGTAACCTTGATGAAAGGTTAGATGGCCGTTGTTGTTTCCGGGCAGGGTGGCGAGTTTCGACGCGTTTCCCTTCACGTCAATCTTGATTACGTCACCGTTTGAGAAGTTTGCCACATAAAAATTGCCATCGTCTGCAATGACGATACCGTTGGGACACTTCAATAGTTCGCTTTGGCAAAACAAAGCTGAGTTACCATCCGGTGAAACCTTTTGAATCGAGGCACTGCCACAATTGCATACAAAAATGTTTCCATCGTTGTCGACGACGACCCCCACCGGGTTTTTTATACCTTCCCGTGTGACAACGGATATCTCTCCGGACGGAGTGACTTTGCTGATAAAATTGCCTCCCACACTGGATTGAAGGAGGTTGCCGTCCGCGTCGAATGCGTTTCCGGATGCACCCCGCATTTGGCGACAAAACAAACTGACCTGACCATCGGGAGTGACTTTGAAAACCTGGTCTCCCCCTTTTCCTTTTCCATCCAATCGCCAACCGAAATCGGCTGAAAACAGATTTCCTGCCGAATCAATCGCCAACCCGCCGGTACCGCCGTCGATGCCATCGGTTAACGTTTCGACTGAGACCGCTCGAACCGATGCGAACCTGTTAACTTCCTCGCCTGGTTTTGCGGGTTCCTGAACCAGTGCCAGCGCCGTCGTTGCAATGGTACCGAACACAATCATCGACAAACCAAAAAGCACGGCGACAAGTTTGCATTTGTGAATCGGGTTCGAAGTACTGATCTGGACAATGTCGCTCGCAATTGAAATTGCCGATGTCATGTTTTCGCGCCTATATTTTCCAGCCCCAGTGACACGATGATTCTAGACAACTGGGAAAGCCACCAGGCAATAAAATGCTCTCAGACGAGCGGAATCCATGCCGAGGCGAAAAACTCGGACTTGGGTTGTTGCCAAACTCACAGAATTTCGTTCGCTTGGCGACCGATTTGACCATCGTGTTCCATCAGAACATCTGGCCTGTTCAGATCCGTGTGCGTAACAGGTTATCCGTTGGAGATACTGGATTTGTCCGCTGAACGCGCGACCTTGAATCAACGTATTGTTCGCGGTAAAACCGCCCACTTCGGTCCCTGGCTACCAAACCGTAGCATTCCCGATCGCGATTGGATCACTACGGATTACAAATTGTTGTCAAATTCGAATCGCCCTTGAATACCATCAGTCGGCAAACCGCCAGCAAGTCTTGAAATCGGGGGTCAATGTCTGATCCTTCAGTCTGGCCCGGATCATCTCGATTGGAATCGAGTTCTGCTGAAGGATCGCATCATGAAAGTCTTTTTCAGGCATTCTGCCAGTCTCGACAAGCTCTCGGTACATGGCTCGAATCTGTACTCCACCGAGCATGTAAGCAGCTTGATAGAGTGGACCATATCCACCTTCAACGCTTCGTCGCACCTCTCCGGTGGCGTTGTTTCGCTCATGACCGACTCGCGCGACAAGGAAATCGATACATTCCTCAGGTGTCATTTCATTCAAATGGTAACTCAGCGAAAAAATGATCCTGGCGCAACGATGTTTCCGCCAAAACAACATCCCAATCCGATCTTCCGCCGATCGTGGAAACTCGAGATCCCACAAACGCATTTCCCAATACAGCGCCCAACCCTCCAACCAAAATGGAGTCGCGAATGGCCGCCGGTAAGTGCGAAAGCGATCCTGCATGAAACCTTGCAGATGGTGACCGGGAATAAGTTCGTGATGGACAACGGCGCGGGAAAAATGTGGATTATTGCCGCGCAGGCTCATGAGCTTGTCAGCGTGATCCATGGTATCGGTGGGATACGAAACGAGAATCGTGTCGCCACCCAGGAAGTAAGGACTGACTTTTTGACGCTGGGGAGACATCATTCTCATTCGCCATGTCTCTTTACAAAGTTGAGGCACGGTGACGAGATTACGCTGTTCGACAAACTGGATCGCCTCCTCGGCAAATTCTCGAATCAGTTTCGGCTGTTCACCGGGTTGGACGAATTTGCTTTTAACGAAATCCTGCGCTGCTCGCCAATCGCCGTCAAAACCGAGTTCTTGAGAGGCTTTTTTCATCTCCTTGTCACACCATTCAAATTCGCGATTCGCAATTTCGATAAGTTCCGCGGGCGAATAAGGGATGTATTCGAACTCCAACGCCTTGATCAATGCTTCATTGCCGATTGGTTCACCGATAATCGCCGAGGATTTGGCGTCGTCGATCTTCGCCAATTTCCTCCGCAACAGGAGGGCGTATTCTCCGAGAGAACGATCGACTTTTTCGTAAGGAGCCTTGCACCACCAGGAGAACAGCGGATCGTATCCGTTGTAAAACTGAAACCAATCAGCCAAAGACCGACGTAGCTGCTCGACACGCCGGGATGCCCGGATGGCTTCCGTAGCGTTGGTCGTCGATAACGAATTCTGATTGACCAGCGAGGTTAGCTCGGCGAGATCGACCAGCAATTGCTGAAGTGTTTCCGCAGATCGCTGCCCTTTGATGGGTTCGCCTTTTTCATAAGCTTCCGCCAATGCAACAATCGGTTTCCAGAATGGGATCAAATCCATGATCTCCTGGTCTTTCCTGCGTTCGAAGCCCAATTGTGAAAGCTCTTTCCTCAACTTGTTTTGAAACAGCAGATAGTCGACTTTTCCATCTTGTGAAAGTCGCGAGAAGTCAACCAGTTCTAATTCCACCAGCTGCTGCTGATAGAAACGATCGAACCTTTCCCCTGCCATGGGCGACATGGGAATCGTGTACTTGAATTGAAGACTGTCATGATCGGCCTGATAGGAACGCAAAGCAGGTTCCATTCCGTTTTCCGAAACGTCGGTACGATGATGAATCGATGTTTGGGAAAACACGCACCGGTGGGAATCAAGCCCCAATCCAACGGACAACACGGTCAAGCAATGGACTACAAAAACCTTGAGTCGGGGTACGAAATTGGTGCAGGTCTCAGCCATTGATTCTACTTTCAAAGGAACCGGATCCAGAGGGCGTTTCAACACCTGTTTCTTCATGGAGCCACGAGCAGAAGGCACAGGGCTCGGGCCAGAATTGCCGGAGAACGTCCCATTCTGAAACACCAGCCCATTTGCAGTGGCTTTCCGTTCAGGCTTTGGAAGGCACGCTTGTGGAAAAAATAATTTGCCACCAGCTCGCCGTCAAGCCTTGAAGCGTCGTGGATGTGGTTGGAATCGCATGCTCAGGCTGGCCGAAAAGCAAGCCCGACCTGCAGTTTGTTGGGCACGTCCAAGAACCCAATAGACCTTCCGTGAGAAACGTGGAACAGTGAATTCAACAGTCATTATTTCACTAACACGGAAACAGAACCTTTCTCGACTGGGTCAGCCGGAGTCGGTTCGCGGCGCGGCGACTCGCTTTCCGGGGACGATTTGGCAGGCGAACCTTCGAGGATCAATGATTTGCCGGTTGCTGGACCTGGCGTCGACTGACCGGCATTGAATTGTTGGTTGGGCCGACCAATCGTCGTTCCCTGTCCGCCACCAAATTGCATCACAGGATTTCCTTTGGCACCAAACCGGGCGCCTTCGCCATGACCAAATTGCATTCCCATTTCGGGAGTGCCAAACCGCGCGCCTTGTCCGCCACCAAATTGCATTCCAGCATTCTGGGCTCCGAATCTTGCGCCTTGTCCGTTCCCAAAGTGCATTCCGAACTCCTGGGGGCCGAACTTGGCGCCTTGCCCGCCACCAAAGTGGATTCCGTTTCGACCGCCGACCTTGAACCCCATTCCTCCACCCATCACGATGCCGTTAGGTCCGCCAATTCGCAGCGGGCGGTTTTGTGCTTGAACTTCTCCCTCAATTGCAATCAATGCAATGGCGGCGACAAAGCTGATCGAATACCTGCAGACATCTGACATACGGATCATCCGGTTTCCTTGGGTTGGTTGGAGGCAGGGGCCATCGGCTAAAACATATGTCCATTTATCGACTGGATCGACAATCAGTCTTGTGCATCGTTAACGGAAGCCGCATTCCCGGGTTTCGGATGCGCCGATCGTACGGAATACGACATCTCTAGGCGGCGTGGACATTCAATATTGTAACGGAAGTCGTTTTTGCCGAGGATTTGGTTAACTCAAGGAGGAGCACCAATGGCAAGGCGACACGAACTGACGGAAGAACAATGGCAACGG
>JAHEBQ010000082.1 GCA_024642205.1 Planctomycetaceae bacterium
TGACTAAGCAGGGTGCCAACGGCGGACAATCTAACGATTCGATTAGTCACTCACAAGCCCGCACGGGAAAAGTTTGAGAAATTTTTCACAATGTCATCGCAAGCCTTTAAATAATAAAAGGTTACATCATTCCAAAATTTAATTATCTGTTCCCAAATTTCCTGATTCCCCTTTCGGCCCGTCGCGATCATTGTTGACGATTCACTGCGACCTGCACGAATCCGTAAAACTTTACAATTAAAACACTTAGGTCGACAACCATGTCCAAAAAAACGGGCCAGCCTCATTCGAGTTATTTGCAATTAAACCGTTTTTCAAGTAAAATCGATTTTGTGGCGTGGGACTCGGCGGTTGAAGTTTTTTACGTTGAAGCCCTGCTAAAGACGGCGTTTTCTCCTCAATTCGGGCTTCAAGACTACCCCTGTAGGCCTGCTTGGACGGATTTGTGTGTTCGTCTGGATTAAGTTGGCGGTCGAATGGATACGGCCGGTTGTCAGTTTTCCTTCCTCGGATCGGACTCCGCGAAGTTGGAACCATGCGTTCGGGTCCCCCGGAGGCACAGTTCGACGCGTTCTTGCAAACCGTTGAGGAGTACGAAACTTGATTACCGCAGCGACTCTCAAATCACAAAAATCCAAGGATCTGGCCCAACTCGCCAAACAAAAAGGGGTTGAAGGCTGGCATTCGATGCGCAAAGATCAATTAGTCAAAGCACTTTTGAAAATTGCCAAGCAAAAAACAAAAGCAAAAAACGGCGCGACCACGAAAAAGACCGTGCCTTTAAAAAACCCGCCTGGCAAATCCAGCCGGGTTGCCTCTTCAACCAAACCGACAGTGGTCAAACCCCTCTCCCGTTCTGGCCGAATAACCAAACCTCGATCGGCCACCCAGGCACCGGACTCCACGATCGCGAAACAGATTCGTTTTGAGCGTGAACGGCAGGAAAACCTGAAAAACCTCTCGGTTGCGGTGGCGATGTCGCGGCGAAATACGCCCCCGAACAAAGACAGGATTATCCTCGTCGTCCGCGACTCGTACTGGATGCAAGCCTATTGGGAAGTCACTCGGGCGACAGTTCAACGTGCCAAGGTTGCATTGACCGGATTCTGGCACAGTGCCAAACCCGTCTTGCGTCTGCTCGAAATCACGAGTGACGGCAACACGAATTCCGTAGAAAACGTGGTTCAAGAAATCGAGATTCATAGTGGCGTCAACAATTGGTACGTCAGCAACGAACACTCCGGAAAGCATTATCGCATGGCGATTGGTTATGCGGTTCCGGATGGCAAGTTTCACCTGATCGCAAAAAGCAACCAGGTCAGTCCGCCTCCGGGGAACAATACGGATGCCGAAGAGCATTGGACCGACATCACCAACGACGTGGAAAAATACTACGCACTCAGCGGCGGTTTTGACGAAAGAAAGCTCTCCGGTGATCTCCAGGCAGTCTTCGAAGAAAAGTCGCGTCAGCCGATGCATGCTCCCGCCTTTGAACGACTTGGGTCCGGAATCGATTCCAACGGACAGGGATTTGACTTTCACGTCGATGCCCACATGATCGTGTATGGCACAACGGACCCCAAAGCGAACGTCACCGTGGCGGGAGAACCGGTTCGACTTCAAACCGATGGCTCATTTGCCTTGAGGCTTGACCTGCCCGATCGAAGGCAAGTCCTTCCCGTTGTCGCTTCCAGCCGAGATGGAACTCATCAACGAACAACGGTTCTGGCCGTGGAACGCAATACCAAAGTGATGGAACCCGTGACCAACGAAGACCAGAACTAGTGCAGCGTCAAGATTTGATTTTTGGGTCGCGGGCAAGGCCACGATCACGGGCAATCAATCGTCCGTGGTCGTGATTTAGCACCACGGAAATTGACCGCCGTCGAGCCGGCAAGCGGCCCGTTTCCGGAATACTTTCGATACAACTGGCATTCCTGTCCGTCCCTTCAACATCGTGGCCAACAGAGCTATTCGCCCGTTGAATGGACCTGCGATTCGACGTATCGGAACTGAACCGGCGTCAACGGAGCCAGGTTGTCCAAGGGGATCACCGTATCCGCACCGAAAGTCGCACCATCGAATACACGTCCGTTTTCATCCGGCCGACAAAACGACGATCCGATCAGCGAACACCCGGTCAAATCGGCGCCGCTCAAATCCGCACCCGAAAGATCAGCACCCTCAAGGTCGGCATCGACTAGTTTTGCGTGGCTCAAATTTGCCCGGCAAAGATTCGCGTTGGATAGATTGGCGCCGGAAAAATCGGCCCCAACCAGGGAGGCATTTTCGAATTTTGAATCTCGCAACCGTGCTTGGCATGCCTTGAGTCCATCGAGCAACCGATCACTGGCATCGATGCTGCGCAGATCGCGCCCGGAAAAGTCCCTTGACTCGAGCAACCGGATCACTTCCCGGCGATCAAGATTGGGTACCATGTAGCGTTCCTGCTTCCACGGATCGGCGTTGTTGTGATAGCCCGTCTCCGACTCCCAATAGCCGAGTTTGTCTTCCACAAGCAATTCGATTCTTGTCAACCACTTGACGCTTTTATAAAAATACCGACCGGGGACGATATTGCGAATCGGGCCGCCGTGTTCCTCGGTAATGGGAGCCCCGTTCATTTCCAACGCCAAGAGGATCCCTGGATCCGTCGCCACCGGCAATGGCAAAGAAGTGGAGTGGTTTCGCTCGGATCGCGATTGGAAAGCAATGAATCTGGCATCGTCTCCAACACCTGCCTGGTTCAACAAATCGACCAACAAGACGCCCTTGATCGGAACATCCAACATCGACCAGCGAGTAACGCAGTGAATATCCACGACTCGTTTCGATTGTGGGAGGGCGAGGAGTTGATCAACGCTAAAATTCAGCGGTTGATTGACCTTTCCTGCAATTTCCAACGACCACGGCTGATCTGATTTTGCCGGATGTCGTTCGCCGATAATGGGCCATTTGCCGGGTGCAACTAGCTGCTGCCCGGGAGGAAGCTTCTGGGAAGTTGGATTGGGCGACATTGAGATCTCGTTTTGTATCACAGTGACGACATGCTGACTACGATTTGACCACATTTCAGGTTGCTCGTGACCTCGGGTACGGAAGTAAGAATTGTAAAAATCCTCTTGCTTGCGTGGCTTAATCCCCTTTGACCAAGAAACGGCATGCGAATTGCAATCACATGTCGATATGTCCTGGTAGGTGTTCTCGCCCGACATCAACTTGGCGCCCGGTTAACTCCCCCAACACAATTCGAGGAATCAAAAATGAAACAACTTGCAATTCTAGTCGCGGTTATCGGTCTCAGTGCGTTCATGGCCAACGACGCATTCGCTCAAAGAGGCCACGGTGGTGGACACGGCGGTGGTGGCTACAACCGCGGTTACAGCGGTGGCGGGTCGGCGTGGAGCATCAGCCTGGGCAACGGCTACGGTAGTGGTTTTACTTACGCCCAAGGTCCCCGTGGTAACAGCTTCTACGGTCTCAACGTTGGGGGTGGCGGTTATTACGGGCGCCCCGTATACGCCAGACCGGTTTATACAGTGCCGGTTTATCGAGCACCCGTTTACGGCGGATTCAGCTATGGCGGTTATGGTCGCGGCTGCGGCTGGTAGACCCAATGGATTGAGACATCGTCGCTGACGTTTCACCCCACCGTTGAAAGCCGGTTTCAACGGTGGTTTTTTTGCGCCGCGTTGGAAATGGGAGCCGCGACTCCCAGCCGCGGGTCAGGTTTCATTCGGAGCGTCTGGGGGCATGTCGACTTCGCACCTCGGCGTTGCGACGGTCTGCCCTCTCGGGTTGTTCCAAACAACCAGAGTCGATCCAATATCAGAACTGAGAATCTTTACGATCCACGACTTGCTGTTTCCAAACAGAGCTCTGGATATCGACGCCCCGGAGGGAGACTCCCTCAGATTTCCTGGAGGAACAGATGTCGGCCGATTCAAAAACCGAGCAGATGAAAACTCTATCGCCCAAGCGAAATACTTCCAGCGCGACCACGTCGCAGGAATTGGCAGCGGAACAGCTAAACCACTTTTACATTGACCCTGAGACGGAATATGGCCAAACGCTGTTGCGCATTGTCGAGCGGATGTACGAATCTCAATGCGACATCACACACCTCTGGAAGCTGACACTGGATTCGATAAATTCCCTCGATCAAAACGATCGCATCCAGCGGTTCAATGCCAAAAAATTTCTGTCATTTCAACTCGCCAAAATACTGGACACGCTTCAAAATCCGTTTCGGAAAAGTTACCAGTCACTGGGATACAACGGCGAAACGATGGCCGCCAAAGGACCCTACCCGGTGTTTGACAATGTCACGGCGTTGTTTTCAGCCACACCAGTGATTACCAGAACCGCGACCTATATCTACGCCTGCGCCGAATGGATTGAAGACGCGTTTCGTGGTAAGGAACTGATGCTGGAGATTTACTCTCGGCTACTCAATCCGACGAGCGTCTGCCTGGCCAATCATATCGTCGACCTCGAGGCAGGAAAATACGCCGCCGAATACATGGCATGGAACTTCAACAGTGGCATGGCGGCGATCGACTCGGCGCTGGCCCACCTTCTTGGCCGCGACGATGTCCTGATTACCAGCCGCAACATCTATGGCGGTGCGCACCAGTTGATTCACGACTGGTATGCCAAACAAGGCAACCTCGAGATCGCGGTTGAGACCTTCAATGGATATACCGCAGCTGAATTCGAGCCATTCCTGAAACGCGTTCAGGACAAATATGCCGATCGCCTCAAGGCCGGCCGCCGGATCTATGTATACCTCGAATCTCCAAGCAACCCGCAAGGCTATGTGCTGGATGTCGCTGGAATTTCGAAGATTTCTCATGCGCATGACCTGAAAGTCATCCTCGACGCGACGGTCGGCACCCCGTTCCTGTACCGGCCGCTGAACCGCGAAGACGTCAATGAGCGGCCTGATTTTGTGATTCACAGTTACACCAAGGACCTCAGTGGTTGTGGCGCGGTAATCGCCGGATGCGTGATTGGACGGAACAACGACATGTTCATTCCCAAAGGAGAATCCGTCGGCGACCAGACCTGGGACCAAACGATGTTTTGGAATGTGTACTATATCAAAGGCGCTTTCCTGAATGCCGATGCGGCGTTTGAGGTCATGCAAGGCATGAAAACACTGACCGTTCGAATGATGCGCAAATGCATCAACACCCAGATTCTGGCCGATTTCCTGGATTCACATCCCGGCATCCAGGTCAACTGCAACGGTGTCAAATCAAACATCAACTCGTCACTGCGTGCCGGGAATCTTTATCTTGGATTGCCCGCGCCGCTGTTTACGTTTGACATGGGCGACATTGATCGTGAAGCGTTTCAACGATTTTTCGATTCGCTTTCACCGACGTTTGGACACATGATTAGCCTTGGCCAATCCAACACGATCGTCAGTTGTCCGGCGCTGACAACCCATTCCGAACTCAACGCCGCAGCCTTGCTGGATTCCGGCCTGACACCAACGACGGTTCGATGTGCTGTCGGAGACGAAGATCCGATCGACCTGATCCGGCATTTTGTCCATGCAGCCCGCGGAACCATCGACAAAGTCCAACCGGGCTATTCGGAAGACTTCATGAACGAAGCGGACACCCGCGCGCTGATTCGCAAACATTATGTCCAATCCCATTCCGCGCATGTCGATGCCCAACTGCAACAATCGTGCGAATCGGCCTGGTTTTGATTTGCAAATTCGCAAGAGTCATTCCTTCCTCCAAAAAAGCTGTTAATCAGGTGAAAAATCGGGTCTAATTGACGTCTGCAGAAGAAGAATGAGCTCTCGGAATATTCATTCAGCAGGAAACACCCCCCACACGAAAGGGTCACAATGCAGCCCAACGACGATCAGGACGACTTGATTACCCTGGCACATGTCCCAACTGAAGGCGAAGCAGCGACCATGGTGGAAGCTCTGAAGGCAGCGGGAATTGCTGCGACGATGACCGGCGGATTTACAGCTGGCTTTATCGCCGAAGCACCCGGCGATATTTCAGTCAACGTCTTTGAAAAAGATCGAGCGGCAGCCGAAGCAGTCATTCGGGAATTCGAATTGAAAAATGAAGCCATCGACTGGAATCAGATCGACGTCGGCGAACCAGAAGACGATTAAGCGGGAATGCCCCGATTCCCTCCCGCGGTCGGGAGGGAATTCGGTGGCTCTTGAAATCAAGCCTGGTCGACTTGGATATCGATTTTGCGAGGAAGAGCCTTCGCCGATTTAGGCAAATCGATTTTCAACAATCCATTCTTGAATTCGGCTTTAATCCCATCCGGTTCGATCTGCTTCGAGAATTCAAAGATCCGGTTGAACGTACCTTGTTGTCGCTCGTCGCGAATCGTCTGGATGCCGTCCGCCAACTCGGCGATCTTCTTTTCACCCGAGATTTCCAGGCGGCCTTCCTGCATTTCGACCGAAACATCGGCAGGATCGAGTCCCGGAAGCTCGACCACCATTTCGTAACCTGTCTCGGACTCAACCACACTGACACGCGGCGTCCAGGCAGCGACCGTGCACGACGGGGTTTGACTGGATTCACTTTTCTTGCCGTCATGGAGAAAATGGTCGACGAGATTCTCGACATCGATATGGAAATCACCGAACGGTGTGGAAACGCGGTTTTTCTGATTGAGTTTCATTCTTGATGCTCCTATTGGTTCGAATTCGGCTGCTGACGAAATGTCACCCTCCGCCAACAACTCTCAGGACCATTACGCAACCAGCATGCCAAATTCCTGGCAGACGCCAATGCCAACGTCCAAACGCCTCCAGCCGCTTACGAAAACCCGGAAAAACCGGTAGATCGGTCGCCGCCAGGACGGACGAATCGATTTACCATTGGTTCAATCAATTCCATACGATCCGGCGGGCATCGCCTGGGCCATTACCGCCACAACTGACTTGGCGATGTCCTGCTTCGGCTGGTTTCAAGTCAGATTCTGGGGCGCAACCCGTAGTCGCCAATCGACCGATCGAACCCGGCCGCCCTGGAAAGCCAAACCAGTCCTGGTGATTACCTTTCGAACTTGCGGATGATAATCGATGCGTTGTGGCCACCAAAACCAAAGCTGTTGCTCATTGCGTACGTGATCTCGCGTGGCTTGGGAGAGTTTGGCGTATAGTCCAGATCGCAATCCGGATCCGGCGTGTTGAGGTTGATCGTCGGCGGCACCATATTTTCCAAAATTGCTTTCGTTGAAAACACCAGCTCGATGCCGCCGCTGGCACCCAGTGAATGGCCCAATTGGCTTTTGGTACTGCTGAGGCTCACATCGTAGGCGTGGTCACCAAAAATTGTCTTGATGGCCCTCGTTTCGGCTTTGTCACCGAGAGGTGTACTGGTCCCGTGGGCGTTGATGTAATCGATCTTAGCGGGATCGAGTGCCGCATCTTCCAGTGCCATTTGCATCGCCAGGGCTGCGCCCGTTCCATTTTCGTCAGGCGAAGTAATATGGCCGGCATCGCAAGACGTTCCGAACCCGACCACTTCGGCGAGTATCGTGGCGCCACGGGCGGTTGCATGTTCAAGCTCTTCAAAAACCAACACGCCCGCGCCTTCGGAGAAAACGAACCCGTCTCGACTGGCATCAAACGGTCGACTTACGGTCGCCGGATCGTCTTTGGAATACGACAGTGCCTTCATATTCGCAAACGCGGCCATCGCGAGGCGGCTGAGCGCTGCTTCCGTTCCTCCAGTCACGACCAAATCGCAAATATTGGTTCGAATCAGATCCCAGGCATTTCCCATCGCGTTGGTCGCGCTGGCACAGGCGGTTGCCACACTGTAATTGGGACCTCGAAGCCCGTAGTGGATAGCGATATTTCCACCGCCAGCGTTGAGCATCAGTTTCGGAATCGTCATCGGCGAAACTCGACTAGGGCCTTTTTCAATCAGCCGCGTCATCTGTTCGGAAATCGTGGTCATACCTCCGATGCCGGAGCCAAGGACGCAACCGAAGCGAGCGGCGTTGGCGTGCCCAACCGTATCAATCGCAGCGACATCAAACGCCTGCTTGGCGGCGACCATCGCAAACTGCGAATACCGGTCGATCTTGTTGGCTTCCTTTTGCCCGATAATATCATTGGAATCCCAGTCGTAGACGTCGCCACCGATCTGGACTTTGATGTCGTCAACGTCAAAAAGCTTGATCCGATGGATTCCACTTTCGCCATTGAGTATCCGGTTCCAACAATCGTCAACTTCACAACTGAGTGAAGTTACCAATCCCCAGCCGGTGATGACCACACGCCGATTCATGAGCTTCGCCTTGCGTACTGTACTTTCTTATTATTTCGTTCGTTCAAACTGGTAATCGGGATCGCGCCCTGGTGAGTCCGGGTCGCCAGCCTCAGGTGAAGCCTGATGGCCTGCCACGACTCGCAGCGATTTCAGCCAAGGCATCCGGTCACAAGGTTTTGTGGTCCTCAAGCGTGGTAACGATGCCCGTCGACCGGGTTTACAAAAAAAATTCCGCAGGACAACTTAAAGCCATCCTGCGGATTTTTCAATGTGCGCGGCGAACCTGCACAATTTTTTCAGCAACTGCAACTAGGCAGTGGCAGATGATTTCTCAATATGCTGGATCGCTTCACCAACGGTCTGGATTTTTTCAGCAGCATCATCAGGGATATTGATGTCGAACTCTTCTTCAAGCTCCATGACCAACTCGACGGTGTCGAGCGAGTCTGCTCCAAGGTCGTTGACGAAATTTGATTCTCTCTTGATTTTGTCTTTATCGACGCCCAGTTGCTCAGCAACAATGTTGACGACGCGTTCTTCGACCGATGACATATATCGGCCTCCTTTTAAAAAATTACCTTGCGGAAAACTGTTAACGTTGATTACTCACTTCAGCCCTCAACAGTTCGCAATGATAGCGAAATCGTCTCGATGGCAACATGAACAACACGTTTAAGATAGAGGATTACGACAAAAAGGGTCAAGGCAACATCGGAAGAAACCGATGTTTTTTCGCCGACTTGCTCCTTTTTCGGGATTCTAGGCCGTCATTCCCCCGTCAACGGTTAGAACCTGCCCTGTTACATAGGATGCGGCTGGGCTGGCCAGGAAAAGTACACAAGCCGCCACGTCTTCGGGAGTCCCGATCCGGTTGGCCGGAATTCGTTTTTTGACTTCTCCCAGGATTACATCTCCCAGCTTTTCGGTCATTTCACTCTCGATAAAACCGGGCGCGACCGCGTTGACGGTGACTTTTCGTTTCCCCAGCTCCTTGGCCAGGCTTCGTGTCATTCCGATTACCCCCGCTTTGGAAGCGGAGTAGTTGGTCTGGCCGGCGTTGCCAATCAAGCCTGAGACACTGGAGATATTGATGATCCTCCCATACCGTGCCCGCATCATTCGTTGAGAAGCCGCCCGCGTGAACAGAAACGTTCCTGTCAAGTTAATTGCAATTACGTCGTCCCATTGTTCATCGGTCATCACGGGAAGCAAGGTATCGCGGGTGATGCCGGCATTGTTGACGAGGATATCCAGTTTGCCCCAGTCGTTCGCGACCGTCTCCACGATGGCTTCAATCGCTTCTTTCTGACTCACGTCAGCCGCCATCGCTTCCGCTGTTCCACCGGCGTCCGTAATCAACTTTGCCGTTTCGGCAAGTTTTTCAGCATTGCGAGCTACGAGTGCGACGCGGGCACCATTGGCGGCAAGTGCGATTGCGATCGCGCGACCCAGGCCCTGAGATGCCCCGGTGACAATCGCGTTTTGACCTGACAAATCAACCCTCAGTGATTCCAAACTCATTTGTTCCTCAAATTCTTCATTCAAAACTGTCTTGTAAAAACCGAATCATCGAAAACCGTACTACGGATCCAACACGCCGTGGCATTGGGTTTTTCGATTGATGCGTTTCATCAAACTTCTGAGCACTCGTCCGACTCCGACTTCATAAAATTCGTCAAATCCGTCTGCCAACATTCTCTCCATCGAGTCCTGCCAAAGGACCGGTGCGCAAACCTGTTTGACCAACAGTTCCTTGAATTCTTCTGGCGCAGTATGCGGAAGAGCGTCCACATTGGAATAGACCGGAACCCGAGTGGATTGAATTTCGAGTTGTGCCAGGGCGTCTGATAACTTGGCGACAGCCGACGCCATGATTGGAGTATGAAAAGCTCCGGCCACGGCCAGGGGAATCGTCTTCATTGCACCGGCAGCCTCCGCCACTTCGGAGACGTTTTCGCAGCTCGCCCTTGCACCGGAAACCGCGATGTTACCGGCACACAACAAATTGGCAATTTGCAAAACTTCACCCTCAACGCGGGCTTCGTCGCAGACCTGTTGCGTCTGCTCTCGATCAAGCCCCAACACACTGACCATCGAACTGGGGGTCTCGTCCGCAGCATCCTGCATGGCCTGGCCGCGCCTTTGGACCAGCTTCAGCCCGTCTTCGAAACTCATTCCTCCCGCAAAAGCGATGGCGGTATATTCGCCCAGACTCAATCCGGCGGCCCCCTCGCAGTTTCTGTAAACATCGGGGGATTCTTTTTTCAGTTTTTCAAGGGCAGCCATGCTGCTGACATACAGGGCCGGCTGGCTGATCACGGTCGAGTTTAATTTCTCGGCAGGCCCGTTGAAACAGATCTCGGCCAAATCGTAATCGAGTATTTCTGCAGCACGATCGAACAGCTGCCTGGCCTCTGGCAACTCGCTGCATAACGCCTGAGCCATTCCAATGGCCTGGGCACCCTGTCCGGGAAAAAGAAATGCAATCTTGGTCAATGAAACACCTCGTTCACGTTTGGATTAATCCGCCAATCTAAGAACCGTAGATTTTTGTGTCAACGACCGGAACACAGCGTCATCCAATCCGATAGGGCATCCACGCGCTCCTGAATACCCAACAACCATTCGCCGGGCCGGCCCCGCAGGCTGAACCAGGATTCGGATTCCCCCTGCTCCCGTCGGCCTCAGAGACAAACATCGCCCGGTCCGGCCTACGAATCCACAAACCCCCGTTTAATCGAACAGACCCGGTTGGCCGCTGTTGGTAGGGCGATCCAATTGCATGTGTGCATACGCTTTGGCGGTCGCAATCCGACCACGCGGCGTGCGCAGAATCAGTTCGCTCCGCAGCAAAAACGGTTCGACTTCATCGGCAAGCGTATCGGTTACCGTGTTCATCGTCGCGGCAATTGTCCCGATACCCGTCGGACCCCCAAGGCAAACCCGAATCAATGTGTCAAGGTAACGGCGATCCAGGCGATCGAGACCCAGTGAGTCAATCTCCGCCATTTTGAGCGCGTCCTGCGCGACTTGTGCCGTTATTTTCCCGGCGGCGCGACTCTGGGCAAAGTCCCGCACCCACCGCAGACGATTGTTGGCAACCCGCGGTGTACTCCGGCTGCGCAGCGCGACCTCGGCTGCGGCTTCATCCGTGATTTCGACATTCAGTTTCATCGCGTTTCGGCAGACGATTTCTGTCAGATCTTCCTGAGAATAAAAATCGAGATGCTCGCGAATCTGAAATCGATCGCGCAATGGCCCGGTTAGCATTCCGGCTCGCGTGGTCGCTCCAATCAAAGTGAACGGGCGAAGCTTGAAGTTGTGCGTCCGTGCGTTAATCCCGTCACCCAGAATCAAATCGATTCGGAAATCTTCCATTGCCGTATACATGTACTCCTCAACGGCTTTTGGAATCCGATGAATCTCATCGATAAACAGGACCTGTTTCGGACGCAGGTTCGTCAGGCTGGGGACCAGGTCTTTGGGAGCTTTCAGGCTGGGTCCCGACAAAAAATCAACCGGGACGCCCAACTCCGATGGAATGCAATGTGCAAAAGTGGTTTTGCCAAGTCCCGGGGGACCGTCAAACAAAACATGCCCCAACACTTCATCTCGCTGCCTGGCGGCCTCAATCGCGATTTGCAATCGCTCGATCACGTCTCGCTGACCGACCATGTCTGCCATCCGGGAAGGGCGCAAATTTGGATCGTCTTCTTCCGGAACCGGACTATTCGAAAGAATCGTTTCACGTGTCATTCGATTGGACTCGCTGTGGGTTTCCGCATAAACGTGGTTGCTACTGATTTGACCGAATCGGATTACTTCACCCGGCAGATGGCAAGGAATTCTCAAGATTGAATATAACCACCTCAACCCTTTTTCCGTAGTTCAATCAGATTACCCGTGATTCCTATTCGGCAGCGACCGAGCTGTTGGGCTGGGATTCAACGAAAAACTCGACAGATCATAAGCGGATTTCCGAATCAAGATTGCAATTAGACTAAATTGAAGGACACGCGCCGGCCATTTTCCTGGCGATTCGAGATTCAAATTAAATCAAATTCACATGGCGAAGCCCAACTCTTCCCTCAAATTCCTGGCCCGGCTTTTTGATCGGACCCTGTCACCCGTTTATGTCGTCAACTCAGACTATGTGATTGCCTATGCCAACGAATCCTGTGCCCGGTGGGTTGGCGTGGAGCTGGGGTCACTCGTATCGGCGACTTGTGTGTATACCAGTCAGGACCTCAACGAGATTCAAAACCGGGTTCAGGGGCTTTGTCCCCCCCCAGAAACGCTGGAGCAACTTGATTGCGTTGATGCCACACCCCGCTCCTTTGTCGCTTTGGCGATTCAGGACAACGACCAAAAATCATGGCGGTCCGCAATGATATGCCCCCTCATCGACGCCGACCTAAATCACCTCGGCGTTTTGGTTGTCTGCCAGCCACAAGAGTTGCCCAATGATCCAGATGACACCCAGGCTTTTGATCCGGGACGGTTTGATGATGCGGAAAAACTCCACGCCGCCCTGGCAAACATCCGAACCCAGGCCGATCGAATCTATTGCCTTGAGAGCCTCGTTGGCACCAGCCCATTTGCCCATCGCTTGCGGCGCCAAGTGACGACGTCGATTGAAACCAACGCTGATCTCTTGATCGTCGGCCCGCAGGGAAGCGGCAAAGAACACCTTTCTCGAACCATCCACTCCGCGCGGAATCAGAACCGGGGTTCAGAATTGCTGCCCGTGCACTGTTCGATCGCAGACCAGGAGTTGATTCAACAAAACATCAAGGACATCGTCGGCAGCCGGTCAGCCATTAGCCGCGCCGGCGCGGCCGGCGAACAGGATTGGCTCCTCTTGCTGGACGTGGACCGCCTGGGAGAAGCGGCACAAAACGAACTGTTGGGGTTTTTTCAACTTCCGGACTTTCCGCTTCGAACCATCGCGACTTCGTCGGTATCGCTGATTGAGTTAGCAGAACAACACCAGTATTCGACTGATCTGGCACACCACTTGAGTACGTTCACGGTCGAACTGGTTGCACTTTCCAAACGGCGGTCCGACATTCCCGTGCTGGCGCAGGCATTGATTGAACGTGACAACTTTCGCCGAGATCGTCAGTTGTCAGGATTTTCAAATCGCGTGATGCAACAATTTATTGAATTCGATTGGCCGGAAAACATCGATCAGCTTAATCGCACGATCCAGATCGCGGCCCGTACGACCAGTGGCACGAAGATCGACGAATCCGATTTGCCCGATGAATTTCACCAAGCGCTCCGCGCAATGCAGATCGGGACTGCGGTGGAATCAGAAATCGTACTGGATCGGTACTTGCGCGAAATTGAAAAGGAACTGGTAGTTCGCGCTTTGAAACAGGCCAAAGGCAACAAGACCAAGGCCGCCAGGCTCCTGGGGATCAGCCGCCCCAAGCTGCTCCGACGGCTGCAGTTTTTCCTCGCTGATTCCTTCGAGGCTGAACCGATGGAATCCAGCGATGACGACTTGGATCCTTCGGCGTTTGAGGAGTTGGATTGATGTCGAAACCTAACTTGATCGTGCTCGCGCACTCGAAACCCTGGTGCACGGCCATTTCCCGAAATTTTTCGGACCTGAATCTGTCCTGGGTCTTGAATGTTCCAGCTTTGATCGACGAATCGTTCAAATCCCCGGCCTCGGCGGCCATCGTCGAAATCCCAGGCAATGCCGCAGACGAGTTTTGCGTCGACCTTTACGAGCTGGCCAACAATTCGGTGCAATTGCGACTGTTTGCCGTCGGCGACGTTAGCCTGTTAAGATGGCAACCGTTATTACGGGCCTCTGGTATCGCAATGTGGCATTGGTCGCTACTGCAGATTCCGTCGCTCGTTCAAGCGATCGCCAGGCATCATGGTACGGTCCGACACGGACGCCAATCGGCTGAATCAAGTATCTGGTCGGAATTACCTTGGCCTACTGCCGCTTCGAACTGACAAGCATAGAATCGAAGTTTCCCAATTCAATGATTCGTAATCAAATCCGCCAACATGTCAGAAACTCAAACTCTTGAAGCCCGCGTTCGAAGCGTGCTTTCCGAAATCAAAGACCCGGAAACCGGGCGCAAACTATCCAAACAAATCCACGGAATCGTGGCCAATGAAAACGAGATCTCCGTGAAAGTCGGATTGACTTCGTTTGCCGCTCCCCTGAAAACCGATTTTCAGAACCAGGTCACGGAGACGCTCAAAACCAATTTTGAAACCGATACCCAACAAATCCAGGTTGAGGTCACTGAGCATGACCGACCGGCCCAACCATTGGGGCAGGTCGGGCTTACCGCCAAGGCAGTGATCGCGGTTGCTGCAGGTAAAGGCGGTGTTGGAAAAAGCACCGCAGCAACATGCCTCGCCATCGCGCTCCAGCGAGCAGGCTGCCGAACCGGAATTCTTGACGCCGATGTCTATGGTCCCAGCATTCCACACCTCACCGGAGTGCGCGGCCAGGTCACGAAGGTCGATAACAAGATCCAGCCGCTCGATTTCAATGGCATTCCTTTGATGAGTATCGGTTTCATGGTGCCACCCGACGAAGCCGTGATCTGGCGCGGACCGATGCTACATTCGGCCGTTACAACCTTCGTCCGCGATACCGCCTGGGGGAATCTGGATTACCTGATCATCGATATGCCACCTGGAACCGGGGATATCGCGTTAAGCCTATCGCAACTGTTGCCCATCACAGGAACCGTCATCGTCTGTACGCCTCAGGAAGTTGCTTTGATCGACGCAATCAAGGCTGTCGGAATGTTCCGAAAAGTAAAAATCCCTGTGATCGGCTTGATTGAAAACATGAGCAGTTTTGTTTGTCCGGACAACGGAAAGGAATACGATATCTTTGGCAAGGGCGGGGCCAAGATCTACGCAGAACAGGCCAAGATTGACTTTCTGGGTGAGATCCCAATCAACATCCAGTTGCGTCAACGTGGCGATGAGGGACAGATGTCCGCCAATTTTGATGACGAAAACATTGCCTCGTACTTGGAGCGAATCGCGTACAACCTCTCCCGAACATTGGCCGAGAAAGCAGCGGCTTCCCCCGTCCAGGCACAGTTGCCAGTCCTGGGCTAAACGCCCGTTAGCGACCAACCCCACATATAGTAGGCGGGGATTGAAAATCCCCGCACTCCGAACAGGCAAACCCCAAGCAGTGCCTTTGAGGGATGTTCCGGAACGACGGCCAGGAATTATTTCTGGCCAGTGGCCATCGCCCGATCGAACCGGATGCCGGCGCAAAAATTTAGGGCCACTTTAATTGTCAAAGTGGCCCTTTCTCGTTGTTTCATCAAGGCAAAAGCTGGAACTCAATCTGAGTTACTTCTTCTTCTTGGTAGCTTTTTTCTTGGTTGCTTTTTTAGCAGCTTTTTTAGCAGCTTTTTTCTTGGTTGCTTTCTTCTTCGTAGCTTTCTTGGCTACTTTCTTGGTAGCTTTTTTGGTTGTTTTCTTGGTAGCTTTTTTAGCAGCTTTCTTCTTCGTAGCTTTCTTCTTGGCCACAGGACGTCCTCCGTTAATAGACCGTGGCGAGTTACTCACCGGCATCCATATACCGATCGAAAAGTAAACTCACCATTCGAAATAAAACCATTTCATGTTATGGCTCGAATGTAAACTCGAAACCAATCATCAGTGACTGGTCCTTTCGTTCTTCTGGTCGATTGAATTCTGCTTGAATCAATTCAAATCAACTCTTTCAAACTTCGTTCGACCGGAACGAACTTAAGAACACGAGTTCCTTGTTGCGTAAGTTTTAGGAAACAAGAAAAACTTTTCAATATTGTTTTTGCAGTTTTCCGATTTTTTTTACGTGACTTGCAATCTGTTTTGACTCGCAAACACGATTTGAAAATCGAATTCCTGGTTGCGCAAGTCATCCCGATCGTTGTTCAACTAATTTCAACTGCAACGACTTGTTAGACTGCTTTAGAGGGCCGCAGTCGCCACCGAACGGCGGATTGTTCATCGAAAACAAGTTGCGCTACCATCTCAACCTGCGACAATCGGCCAAACCCACGACACAGAAACGAACGACCGAGACGATTCGCGTTTCCGTTTTCAAAGAAAAACACTTGAAAAATACCAAAAACGTTTAGGGACCATGGCTGGATGCATTTTGAAATTCAAAATGAGAAAACGAGACGGGATCAATCCAGGCCAACCGTGGGCCGGCAGCATGAATGTAGACGGACGCCTGTTGCGTTTTCATTAAATCAGCACCGTCAATGCCGCACCATTTTCCAAATGGATTTTGGTGCATCAACACACGCCAAAAAAAAAACGGTTTGGTACCGGTCGTCGAGATCAAAAAAAAATTTTCAAAAAAGTTTGGAATTTTTTCCCTCAAATCACTTTTTGACCGCCGAAACTCTTTTTACGAACGTCCCACAGCACTTCTTTCGTTTAAAAAAAACAGACGGTTGCTGCTCTGAAACGTATCGCATTAATCAATGCGTCCGCTTTGCTGATACGTTGTGGGATCGAAGCAATCGTCACGGGCACGCGATTGCAGGCGCCTGTTTTGACCTGCAAAGCCGACCGTGCGTCATCTTCCGACCTCTCACGGGTTGGAGCCAGTCCCCTTGTTACCAACGCGATCCGCCGTACTGCTGGAGCGATTGAAAGTTGGACCAGGCCATGAACGCGAAAAAGAACGCCAGAAACCGATCCTGGTTCATCAAACAAAACACGGCGATCAACCCGGCGCAGGCGATCGAAAGAATGATGCTGTTACGGACGCCATGGAACGAGTCCATTTGAACCATGATTTGCCGGGCAATCTGACCACCATCCAGCGGGAAGATTGGAACCAGGTTCAACAGATTCAGGAAAATATTCAGCATGATCCCCCCGTAGCATACGATAAACAGGGTTCCCTGAACGGGGAAACCTGTCTGACGAAAATCGGGCAGAAAGATCGGGATCAGGCTGCCCTCGATTTTGATGATCTGGCCACCCAATAGATACACCACCCCGACCATGATCGCGGCCAACAGAAATCCAAAGGCTGGTCCGGCAAAAGAAATCACGATTTGCTGATTCGAACTCATCGACCCTCGCGTGGATTTTCCCCAAACATTGCCAGAGTCCGGAATGGCCAGTCCCCCCATCCAATAGAGCACGATCCTCGATGGCAAACCATAAAACCGAAATGCCACCGCGTGACCCAACTCATGGACGAGGATCGATACAAAAAAAACTGCGATGACCAGGACAAGCCCGACTCCGGTATTCACTTCCGATGTGATCAATCCGCGACCCAACAACACCGGCATGATAAAAAATGCCGGATGAACGCGGACGGGAAAGCCAAACACGGAAAACTGCAGATCGTATGGGGTGCGGCCCGGTTCACTCAAAAACACTACTCGACTCCCGTTTCAATCGGTAAAGCTCCAACTTGACATCGCCGAAACGCCCCAACCGAATCCAACGCAACTGCGAGGCGACAACTTACAGTGTAACGGCGAACCCGAACGGGGACACGCGGTCCCAGACCTGCAATCGGCACTCCGTCCGCTTTGCCATTACCGGGAATTGGACGACAACCATGTTCGCTGGGAAGGTCTAGGCTGCCGAACGTTTGTTCGGACCTGTCGACAGATTATCTAATTCGGGTCTCCTGGAGGAATCCGATTCCTCAATCCCCATCCGCATTTGTTTGAGAATGTAGTCGGCCGCACGCTCCGTCGCACCGGGAATCGCATATTGAATTGCCAGTGAATCCATCTCCGCCACCTTGCGATGATACAGATCTTTATTTGTCAACCACCGGACGATCCATCTCGCAACCCTGGATGACGGATCGCCGCTGGTCAAGTACTCGGGCATTACGCACGGTTCTGCACCGCTCGCATCCGGATCATAGGGTCGCAGACTCTTTCTGCGAATGTCCGTCGCGGCGATCAGGTTCACCAACGTTATGAATCTGATCCGAAGGACGACGGCCTGGGCCAGCATGGCCCACCACTTGACCTTGAATACGATCACCGTCGGCTTGCGGTGATAAAGCAGTTCCATCGAGACCGACCCACTACAGGCAACGCACGCGTGAGCGGCCTTCATGAGCTCCGGCGTTCTGCCGCAGAACGCTTCGACCGGCACACCCGACTCAGCTACGATTCCGGCAGATATCTGCTTTTGCTGTTCGTTATAAAATGCAATGACGACGCGGCAATCCTCCGACTGCTCGATGGTCTTCCTGGCCGTCTCCAGGAGGATGGGCAACATGTTGCGGACCTCTTGATTTCGCGAACCCGGGAGCAACGTGAGGATCCTGCGTTCGTCGCTGGCCAGTCCGTCAAGGAATTCACGGTCGTAGGTCTGACGCGTGAGCTGATCAAAATACGGATGGCCAACGTACGTCGCCTGGCAGTTTCGCCTGGCAAACCACTCGACTTCAAATGGCAGTTTGCAGATGACATGGTCGACGAACTTGCGGATCTTTCGAACGCGCCAAGGAGCCGAAGCCCACAACTGAGGTATGCCATAATAAAAAACAGGAATACCATGCCTCTTCGCTTTTCGGGCAATCCACCAGTTGAATCCCGGATAGTCGATCAGCACGACAGCATCCACCTGGTTTTCCGCAAAATAGCTGTTCGCTTCGCCAATCAGTCGAAAAAACAACCGGATGTTTTTCAGCACTTCTCCAATGAACATCACTGCCAGCGAAGTCAAGTCGAAATGTATCTGGCATCCAGCCTCCGCCATTTTCGGACCACCAAAGCCGACGAACTCAATTCCTGGATCCTGGGACTTCAAATGCCGAACGAGATTCGAACCGTGCAGATCGCCACTCGGTTCGCCCACTGAAAAAAAAATCCGCATCGGTCCGTCCCTGGCCAAATTCTGAAGTTCAGAAATTATGTCAAAGCACAGCCCGCGCGGATAGATCAGAAAAACCGGTAAAACCGGGGATCCATGGGTATCGTCGATTACCCGCCGTCAAAATACAATCCAGTAGACAATCATCGCGACAGCAAACAGGACCGAGAACCAGATCAAGGCTGTCCCGATTCCGTAGGCATGTAAATCTTCGGGTCGCGGATTCTTGACCGGGTCGTATTCTTTCTCAGCAGGTACGTTTGAGGTAGACATGTAATGAACTCCATTTGATCTCAGTCTTGATATTATTCAAACGCGCATTCCTCGGCGCGTTTGCCGTTGGTGCGAATTCGGATTGCTGAACTCGCCAGTTCAGCTCTAACCCGTATTCTCAAATCAGTCCTTGGCGAACGCTTTTTCGAATCTCCTGTCACCAAATACCAATTCAATCTTGCCCTGTTCGGTTGCCGCACCGTCCACTTTGGCCTTGCATTTTTCGCAGCAGAATTTGACAGCGACTCCACCAACGACCGACGACTGTTCGTCGTCGACATCACCACCGGAAATCGGACAGCCTGTCTGGACGTACTGTCCTGTCACGACCAACTGCTGATTGGCCAAGGCCGAATACGTTGCGGGGGCTGCCGCAAATTTCCCGGCACATTCGCCGCAGCAAAAATAGACCTTGCCCTGTCTGTAGTCTACCGATTTGTCCAACACGGCGTTGCTGTTGGGCATCACGACACATTTCACCTGGCCCAAATTGACTTCAGCCTGCTTCTTTTGGAACGCCTTCTGAAACGCAGACTCCGCGAATACAAGCTTCGCCCTGGCCTCCAGGTTCCCGGCATTCTTGACTTTGTTCATGCAGCCTTCGCAACAAAAACCCACCTTGGTCCCGCCGACTTCTGCGACCAGATTCTCTTCAACCGGGCTTCCCGACATCGGGCAGCCCTTTTGAACAAACTGGCGGGTCAAGACGAGCTGATGGTTCGCTTTGATCGTGTGTACCGCCTTTTCTTTCAACTTCTGGTCTTCCAGAAACTCCGCAGCGCAATGGTCACAACAGAAATAGACGCTGCCTCCCTTGTATTCCGCTTTCGCCCCTGCGGTCGCAGATTTTTTTCCATTGACGACACATTTGACCCCCGTCAGTTCCTGGGCCTGGGAAACCGTCAACGCCGTCCATGTCAAGAACAACGCAACCGTAAGGAGGAGAACTGAATTTTTGCGCAGGCGATTGAGTTTCATGGTAGATCTCCAAATCTCACTGACAATGTACCTTGTAGACTATCGACGTATTCACCCTTCCATGTCAGCAAAAGCCAGACACACCGGTCGTGAGAATTATTCGACCTGTCCGGTACTCTTGAATGTCAAACGCTGGTGAGCATCAGGTCAAAAAAATGCCTGCCTTCAAGCCGAATCGAGAGAATCCGGGGCCTGGGGGGTAAACTGCTGTCGGGGCTCGTCGATCCAGAATGCCAGTAGCCAGCCGAAAAAAACGCACATCACGACGATCAGGAACACGAACTCGAATCCGACCCAGTCGATCAGCGCTCCGAACAACGGGCTCAGGACCATCGGCGGCACCGCCATCGCGATGCTCAACGTACTGAGGTATCTCGGGTGCTCGCTATTGTGAGTGACTTCCAGCGTATAATTGTTCAGGATCCGCATGGTGATCGGCGTCAGCCCAAGCAGGCAAAAGACCACCGTAAACCATGCTTGACCAACGTCTTCGATCCGCGCGAGGCATAATGCCATCACCGGCGCGATGCACAGAATCAACATCATCGTCTGCAGCACCAATCGATTCCCAAACCGGTCAGCGATCCAGCCGGCCGGGATGCTGAAGATCGCTGCGCCGATATTCTGCGCTAACACCCACGGAATCAAAGCCGTCAGTCCGAGGCCCAGTTGGTCACGACCCAATCGCTGGTAGTGTGGGAACAATGTCAGGTACATTCCAAAACATGCCGCAATGATCGTAACCTTGCGAAAGTTCCTGTCATGTTTGACCGTCGAAACCGCTGCCCGCAAAAGATCCTTCCCCCCGCGACGCCGTTCGGTGTAATTATCTGGTGGCTCTTTGAGAAAGAATCCCACGACGGCAGCGGCCACAAACGCCGCGCCGGTCACCGCAAAAATCATGACAAAATTCGACTGCCTGCCGCTCACGTCCGATTCATCAACGAGCCACAGATTCAACAGGTACCATGCACACAGAACCGCCGAAATTGCTCCGAGCACGGTTCCCAGCAATGCCAGGCTGCCACGACGATCGACTCGAATCAGCTTGCCCATGATGGTATTGAGTTGCAGTTGATTGACGCCGGTCATCGAAAAAAAGACACCGTAGATCAGCAAAAAAACCATCGGCAGCCACCAGCTCTTCTCGCCTCCCGTGAATACCCAAATCGCCGACAACGCCAAAAAGCAAAAACCCATCGCCAACGTAGTGACAAACAGACCTGACTTTTTTCGCGGGGAATTTCGTACCTGATCGGAAACCAACAGCGGCGGGACGCTTTGTCCAAACCGGTTCAACATCGGCAAGCATCCACGCAGCCATCCAGAGCCACCGATGACATCAAGGACCGCCGGCATGATGATGCTTTCGGTTTTGAAAATCCAGCCAGTTCGCATGAGAATCATGTAAACGACGGCCAGTCCGAAATTCCGCGAATGGTGGAGAGGTTGTTTCGACATGCTGTCCGCAGCTGGCACAGGCGAGTCCAGCGCCGAACCGGGCCGCAATGGAAGGCCGGAAAGGCTGGCATCGAGATTTGAGGATGGGCCCTCCGGCGCGGCTGAGGTCATGGGTCCATCTTAACGGCCAAGTCATGGTACATCGAGGTGGTAGAACTGCGAATTCACGGGTCCGAGGACAACTCCCCCCGGTTCCGCAACAGCAATTCAAGATAGCTCGTGCGAATCGGACCGGTTAATCCAATGGCTTCGGCCAAACGCATCAACACCTGTTTCGCGTCCTGCATTTTCGCTTCATTTTCGACGACCAGTTCCAGCTCGACAAACCCACCCACCTCGGCAACGTGATCCAGGCAGACATGTACGTTTTCGTCCTGCCAGTCCAGAAACAACTCTTCCCGACGCTTGACCACCTTCGCAACTGAGCAAAACCCGATCCCTTCAAACACCCGCTTCATTTTTTCGGCTGCCTTCCCGTCGACCAGCGGCAATTCAATTTCCTGCCGAACTTTAGCGGTGGAATCCAGGTTAGGACCTTTGAACGTCAACCAACAGTTCTCGCCAAAGCTCCGGATCCGCAAAGCCATATCCAGTTTGGCAAAATCGCGTTGGGGATCGTTAAAATACTCATCCGATTGGTCAACAAGCGAATGGGGTATTGCACCAAGGTCTACAAACTGCTGGCGTAAGTCGGCGATGGACGCCACGGGAAACTTCAATTCAACTTCAATCATGATCCACTCCGGTCTGAACCTGTTGCTGGCATTGGTTGTTCGGCAAGAAAGGTTGTAATAGGATCCGAACAAAGTTGTAAGGCACATTCGAAACACGCGTCCAAGGCAGGACCGGAAACGCCGCAATTAGTTTCCCTGGAACACAGTGAATTGTCTTTGCCATGTCCAATTTTTTTGAATTGCGCAACTGGTTGAACAGACGCCTGGCCGTCGTGTTGCTGCTGAAGAAAACGTCGATGCGAACGGAAGGGTCGACGACCCATCGTGGCACGCCAGCGCTGGTGACCGCACGCTATCGAACACCCATTTGGATCAAA
>JAHEBQ010000026.1 GCA_024642205.1 Planctomycetaceae bacterium
AACTCTCTCTTGGCTCGTAAGAACTGGCTCTCCTCTTTTGTCCGATTTTACTTTCCCCAGGGTTCAAATTGCCTGTCCTTTTAATGCTTGTCATGCGGGGTTCAAGATGCCTGTCCTTTTACTTGCTTGCTCCTTTTACTTGCTTGCTAATAATAGTTTTGTTCTTACCAGGGAATGGTGGCCGACATTGGTGACAGAAAAGGTAGATATCGATCTGCCTTTGTGCGTAGGCCCTGGCGTGGCTGAAATTTTTACCCAGGTATTAAGACTAACTTATTATCAAGATTTTTTGAGTATTTCCGCCCCCCAATCAATCCAATTGGAATGAAAACGATGAAGGTGCTATTTCAGGCACCGCGTGGCACACTAAAACAATGCAACTCAGACCGGTAGCTTGTTCCAACAGTGGGCAGTTACGCTCGAGGATGGAGCTCACCGGTGGGCTGATCGAATTCTGAACGTAACATTCGACTTTCTCGTATCTAACGCAACGATCAAGAAGTACGCATGGAAAGCGGTAACGGATGCCTGGTTGGATCTATCCCAATCACGCCTAATCGGTGCCGATGATGCCTCGCTACCGCGCGATCTCACGACTCAATTGACACTTGCCTCGAAACGTCGGATTATTCATGAAGAAAGCTGGAAAAGACATGTTTTCGCGAAATGGAACCAATACCGTGACCGATACGTTTTCAGTTCTTTCGTCGAACGCCGGCGGGTCGACCTCGACGGTGAAGTTATGGATGCCCACGGCCGTGAGCAACACGCGAGCCGATTCTCGTATTTTTTCCGGTGTCGCACCTGGCAGAATCCCGGTCCGTGCACCTTCGTAAGCGGCGCTTTCGGTCGAATGCAAGATCATGTTGGCTCGAGCAAGTTCATAACTTCCAAACAACACCGTTAACAGGATCGGCAGGCAAAGTGCCATTTCAACCGAAAGGGTCGCGGCTCGCGGCGAATAGATGCCGCAGAGAGTTGTTGGTTTTCGATTCATGGTGCTTAAATACAAATTATTTGAAATGGACATGATAACATTGAATTGGTGGTCCTGGCGGAACACTACTCGATCAATAACACCTGGAGCTGTTTCGCAATTGTTCGGAATGCTTTGATTAGTTGGTCATCGTTCTCGGCGTGAATAAATGTTCCGCCTGTTTCATCCGCGACTTTTTTCATCAGCTCCCTATCCGCACCCTGACTGAAAGTGATCGTATGCACAACAATGCCGGCGCTTTTGCATTCCGCAGCCACGATTTCGGGCGAAACGCCTTCGTTGTGGTTTCCGTCGGTCATCAAAACAATTGACTTCAGTGCGAACGCACGCGCTAGTAAATCGTATTGAACCGAATCAAGGCCGACTCTCAGGGCTTTTCCAATTCCTGTCCGCCCGCCGGGAGACTCCTGTTCAAACGCTTTCGAGATTTCCGTCAAATCGGATGTAAGATCGACACGCTTTCGCGGGTCGGTTGAATAGACAGTCAGCGACACTCGCTCCTGTTGAACCGTTTTTTCCAATTCCGCCAAAAAGACATCCAACCCGTTCTTCAGTGCAGGGAATCTCCCGAATTCGCCCATCGAGCCAGAAACGTCCAGGACTATGGCGATGTCCCGGTCAAGTCGAGTCGCGGTCGCCGATTGAACGGGCGAGAACGTGTCTTGTCCGAACATCTGCGCGAACATCATTCCCACGGGGCCGTCGGGGGAAGTAGACGTCCGTTCACCGCTGACCCTAACCGCGTTCAAGATGACGCCACCTTCGCGGAACGAAAATGATCCATCCAGATTCTCCGCTGACGTCCCAAAACGAATTTTCGTTGGATCAAGGGTCAACCCGACCCCGGCGACGGTATTTTGACTGGCGACGGCAAGCGCGGCATCGATCGCGGCTGGTTGCGACTGTTCTCGCCCCAGTGCTTCGACGGCGGCTCGAGCGGCCGCGTCCGTGGCGGTGCGCAGCTCGCTGCGTGTGACGTGAATTCTTGCGATGTCAATCGCAAGCACCGCAGCGACAAACAATACCACGATGGAAACTGCAATCAGCGGAAGCATGGCTCCAGCACGACTCGATGGTCGGCAGCAAATCTCGGGCGAAATTTTCACGGTGGAATCCTGTAGATATGGGGCTTTGATTTGTCGTCGCGAAAGCTCGTTTACTCTTTGACCATGACCGCCCGCGCCGAGACAATTCGGTTTTTGAACGGCCCGAACGGGATAAAGCTATTGGCGTCACCTGGCGCCGCAATTGTGACGCTGATAAATTCACCCTGTTTTGCATTCCTGACATTTTCAGGTGAAAACGCGATTTGCACTTTGTTGAGCCGACGACCTGAAGCGACATTTTCAATGGCTGTGGTCGCGTCCGAGTTATTCCCGTCGGCCCGAATTGCGACTTTCGCGCCTTCGTAGGCCGACTGAATCAATGCTTGGCGAAGGAACAGCATGCTGGCTGCTTCGATCGAGCCAAGAACGATCAAAATAATCACAGGCAGGCAAACAGCGAACTCGACGACGGCCGCGCCACGGCGATTGACCGATGGGCGACGTTTTGTTTTTGGTTTCATGGTTTGAATCCACTCTTGAGTACGGTATTTGTGTTTGCTTATGCGTTCGGACGCGAACTGGCGGATTCAACCAGACCCTGCAACCTGGCGATTTCCAGCTTCTGGGACTCTACCAAATCGGCAACCGCGTTAAACTCATTTGCCAATTGCGACCAGAAATCATCATCACGGAAGGCGCAATGATCGGTCTGTCCGATCGCCAATTGACGGAGATAGCGACGAATGCGTCCGATGGGCCCCACAAAGCGATTGCTGAATCGGATCGTATCGAGCATGAATGCCGGGAAAAGCGATATCATGACAATCGCCACGAACATGAACTCACCTGTTTCCAGGCGAAGCCGCTGGCTAAGTGTTTTTCCCGGATCGCCAAGCAGAGTCTGCAATAGAATAACGGCAACTGCGGCAGCGAAAAAGAAAATCAGCCAGTGGGAACAAATTCGTCGAAGGAGCGCCCCTTGGACGTGACTGTCGACGTAGTTTTGTTTCCGTTGTGAACGTGACATGGGGAACCTCGCATCAATTCTGTTGGTGTTATCAGTGAGATAATCGTGAAAGCTTCAAAACCGTAGTTTACGTTTTTGAAAAAATCGTCAGCGACGTTTCATATTTTCCAAATGCTGCTCACCGACGTCGCCATTGGCGTCGTTCTGCCAATAAAACCTGCATCTTTGTTACAACATTACCCCGATGTGCCCGCTCAAGCGATGCCGAATTCGGATTCCTCGCTTGTCAATTTCAAAATCCGTTTCCGGACCATTGGTGTTTCCCGAACTTGCAGCAGCCATCCTGGATTGTTTCCTAGTTGTCACGCAGTTGACGAAAGGAACGCCGTTGGATTATTCGCAAAATGCGGAGTTCGCCACCGGATGTCGATCCGCTGAAGAATGGCCAGCATCTCCGTCGAATCAAAAGAACAACAGCTCGAATTCATTCGGGCTCAAATACACACTCATCATGCAGGCACCGGTATGAGTCTAAAATTCGGTATTTACCTAGTCGAACAGCGAATCATTAGCCCAGAACAATTTTGTGGACTGGTCAAGATTCAGCAGGAGGCGACCATGTCGCAGGCCAATATCGCATTGCGAAAAAACATCTTGACGATCAAGCAGGTCGCCAACGTGCTTGACATCGCCGAAATCAAACCGGAAAAATCGTTCATCCGGATTGCGATGGAACTCGACTTGATGGATCGCGCCGACGCGGATCAAATCCTGCATTTTCAGCAGGTTAGCTGCCCTTCGATACGGAAACTTGTTGTCGAATGTGGCCTCCTGACACAGCGTCAGTCGTCCGTGCTGTTCCTGCACTTTGAGCGAAACGGATCGACACCGATCCAAAACAGGGCAACCACGCAGCAGCGAACGACAACACATCTTCAGCCTGCTCCAAAGCCAGTTTCCCCTCCACCAGTGACGGCCATACCGGCAGGAGTACCTCAGCCAAAGTTCCAACAGCGACCAGTTGTGATTCGACAACAAACCACGCCAAACGGATAGAATGGGCGAAATCGGGAATGAGAAATCCTCATTCCCAGCCGTGGCTTCCGCGGTAGCTCGACCTCGCCGTTGCGCGTTTTAGAATGACAAGCCGTTAACTGGCATCCCGCCAGAAACTCACCAAGCGATAGTCTGTTCACCGCTCGCGCAGAAAAAAAACAGCCAGTGGCGGCACTGACTGCTCGAATGATCGGTGGGACTGAAGTCTGTCTAACGCTTGGCCAACATACGATTTCTCTTGGACCGGCGCTCGGCTCGTAATCGCGCGCGACGTTTGGTTTCACTTGGTTTTTCGTAATACTCTCGTCGACGCATTTCTTTCTTGATTCCGCTGCGTTCAACCAGTTTTCTAAATCTCCGGACTGCCTCCTGAATGGATTCCTTGTCTCGCACCAACAGCTTTACCATTGTTCCTCCAAACGAACCATCGAATTCACCTTTGCTTACAAATTACTCAAGTCAATCAGCCGAGAGACGTTATTGCGCGGCAACCTTGCGCTAATCGGCCTAATTCCGCAGCGGTTAAGCGGAAACCTTAGATTTTAGCGGCATTTTCTCAACAGTGTCTATAGGCAAATGTGGAATGGAACGAGAATTCCAGCACAATCGGCAAGTTTCTAACTGATCTGGCTGGAATTCCGGTGTTGATTGGCAGGGTCGAGTCGATTTCGAGCCCGGATAGACATGCTTACCCAATCGTTATGACCAATCTTCGCGGCCAAATCCGGTTTCATTCACCGCGGATTTCCGATGTTGTTCTAGACAGTTTCGTTTGACTGAATTGGTATCACACAACTCGAACCAGTCGAGATGTTGTATTTCACATCTGGAAGCAGTAATGCAGAGCGATTCTGAACATTCGAATATCCCTTCGAACGACCCGCGAAGCCAGATCCTCGTTGAGATTGGTAGGTCCTCCGATTCGACTCCGCCCGTTACCGCCCGTTGCGAGTCGTCTGAGCCATTGATCGGATACGAACTGGTCGCGGACCTGATGCGACGCCAAGATGACGTCATCGCGGAACTGGACGAGCTGAATGTTCGTATCGAATCTGCCATCAAGGAAATCAGCGAAGCGCGTCATCTGCAAGAGCAATCGACCCATGACGCTGCCCCTCAACCAAACTCGGCGGATACTCCTTCGCCCGCCTCGGCCCCATTCAGTCCGATCCAAAAAGTAGCGTAGCCATAACCCCGGGAGGGTGCAAATCCCTTCGCGGTATTCCTCGGCTATCGGCTTCCATTGAATCTGGATCTAAGAAACTTGCCTGTCCTGTTAGGAGCGTACTTGTCCTGTTAGGAGTGTATTGCCTGTCCTCTTGGGAGCCTATTCTGTTGGAAGCGTATTGATTGGAGCATCACCTGTTTCTCCTTCAAGCAGCGAAGCCATGATCGGAAACGGGACTTCTGAACCGACTCACCCCGCAAAACGCGGTATTGACGACCTGTGACGCCACGCGTAACGTCGTGACTAGTCCGGCTGATCGAGATTTCCCGACTTGCGGATAGCCCATGTCAATCTGAGTCCCATCAGGATGGCAACGATGCAACCGGTTAGTCCAAGGAACGAAAGATCCTGGATTCCAAGTGGTCCTTTGCCGGGAAAGAAAAGTGGCGGGACTTTCGAGCTAAGCATCATCGCCGATCCCAGAAACAGCGCGCTGGTCATCAATCCCATCACCAGCCGGTTGGCGGTAGGACCCAAACGACGATGATCCAGGTGGACATCGAAGCGTCCCGTTTGGACCTGTTCCAGGATATTCGAGATTCGCTGGGGCAGTTGGTCCACCAATTGCTCAACTTCCATGTAAAACCGGCGCATTTTCCGCAGCTGACGTGAAGGAGACAACCGTTTCAAGACCAGCATTCGCTGAAACGGTTTCATGATTTCCATTAAACTGAAATCTGGATTGAGCAGTCGACCAGTACCTTCCAACGTAATCAGCACCTTAATCAGCAGTGACGCCTCGCTGGGCAACGTGATCTGGAACCGGCGTACCAAAGCCATGAAATCGCTTAACGCACCGCTCATGTCGAACTGGGAAACCACCAAGGCCGAGTATTGCCCTACGAAATCCGCGACGTCATTGGATAATGCAGATTCGTTTAAATCGACGGGACAGCGGCCCACGCGTTTGATCAACGTCGTCAAGGTAAATACGTCCTGGTTAACAATCGCAACCAGCATCGCCTCGATGTCCTCGCGAAGCTGTTCGCTGATCCGGCCAACCATCCCGAAATCGAGTAACCCAATGGTTCCGTCATCGGTAATGATGATGTTCCCTGGATGCGGATCCGCATGATAGAAGCCATGATTGAAAATCATGCTCAGATACAGATTCGCACCGACCCGGGCGACGTCGGCGGCATCGACACCAGGCAGTGGCTGGTCGCGCATGGAACGGAGATTCGTTCCCGACACGTATTGCATCGTAAGCATTCGCGAAGTGCAAAGCTCGTGAATCGGTTCAGGAATCAGGACGACCGGGTTCTTTTCAAACATCGCGCGGAACTGCCTCAAGTTCCGTTCTTCCCGTCCAAAATCCAGCTCGCGCCGCATCGTTTGTGACATTTCCCGGACGATCGCCACGGGTTGATAATTCCTGAAGTCTTCCAGCTTTTCGGCAAGTTGGGCCAGTCCCGCTAAAATATCGAGGTCCGTTTCCACGGTCCGCTCGATTCCTTCGTGACGGACCTTGACAACAACATCGACTGAGGGAGGCCCCAACGTTCCGTTGCCGTGCGCCGAGCGAGAGTTGATTTGGATCGATGAAAACGAGAACCGGTCGGCGTGAAGTTTCGCGCGATGGACCTGCCCGATCGATGCCGATGCGATTGGCTCCGGTTCGAACGACAGGAAAATCTCCTCCATCGGTCGACCCAACTCGGTTTCTATGACAGCTTTGATTTTTTCAAATGAATCGCTCGGTGCGTTGGATTGCAATTGCTCCAACTCCTCAGCCAAATCCAAGCCGATCAGATCCGGACGAGTACTCAGTAACTGGCCGAATTTGATAAACGTGGGCCCCAATTCAGTCAACGCCATCCGGATCCGGGCATGATGAGTTAACTTGGATTGCGCTTCGCCACCTTGGGTTTTCAACCGATCGGTAATGAAGTCAATGTTGAAACGGCTTAACCAGTCGGCCAAGCCGTATTTGCTCAGCACCGATACAATTTCCGTCCAACGGCGAACGTTGCGGTATAGTTGGGGCACCGAAGTGATTGTACGTTTCATGAATCGCCGGTTTGAATGACAAAAAAGTCTTTCGCCCGAGAAAACTTGATTGGGCAAACACTCGAAAAGCATCAGTCTTCCAATATTAACCTATTCGAGATGCCCGCAGGAATCAATTTCGGTCGCCGTCACGGAGACAGGATTTCTGCTAAACTGCGGTTTGGACCGGCAAACTGCTACGGTCGTTGCAATCGCAACGTCGCACTTCGGGCAGAGCCGTCCAGTTTATTGCGGCCCGGTTTGCCGGCCGCGTTTTCTGTTCAGTCCAAGAAATGCAAAATGAAGAAATATTCGTCAGGATGGGCGCTCGCAGGTGCCGTTTTTTTGTTCGTTGTGCTCGCAATGGCCCGCGGCAGCCTGAGTGACAATTGGCCTCAATGGCGCGGAGTTGACATGAGGAGCACGAGCAGCGACTCCCGGGTTCCTGTGGAATTTGGTAAAGGGAAAAACCTGCTCTGGCGGTTTCCCATGCCTGGACCTGCAGGCTCAAGTCCGATCGTCTGGGATAATCAAGTGTTTGCAACCAGCGTCGACGGCGACAATCTGGTGTTAATCTGCGTTGGACTTGACGGAAAACTCAAATGGAAGAAACAACTCGAAGGTCGTGACCAGGACGTCAAGAGCCGCGATGGCGCCAACGCCGCAAGTCCATCGCCAAGCACCGACGGTGAACATGTCTGGACGATGATGGGAAACGGCGTGATCCACTGTTTCACGGTCGATGGGGAACTCGTATGGAAAAAAGACCTTCAACTGGAATACGGCAAATTCAACATCCAGTTCGGAATGTCGACCACTCCGATTCTCGATAACGGGAATCTGTATATCGCTTTGATGCACGGTGATATGCGTGACTTAACCACGACTTCGGTGGGGCAAGTGATTGCCCTGGACGCGAAGACCGGAAATCAGATCTGGTTGCACCTGAGAAAAACTGATGGAGTTGCAGAAAACACGCACTCGTATGCGTCGCCAACGATCTACCGGGACGCACAGCATGAGTTTTTGATCACTCATGGTGCGGACTACGTGATCGGTCATTCGCTCGATGACGGTTCCGAAATCTGGCGTTGTGGCGGATTCAACCCCAAAGGACCAGGCTACAACAATTTCCTGAGACTGGTTTCTTCTCCGAGTTGCGGAGATGGAATCATCGTCGCGCCAACCGCCAAAGGACGAGCCGTGCTTGGACTGAAAGTTGATCTGAAGGGAGACGTGACCCACAACTCCGACGATTACCATTGGAAGCTGGAGAAGGGGACCCCCGATGTTGCAACTCCATTGATCTACAACGGAATGGTCTACCTGGCCGGCGAAAAAGGCGACTTGACGTGCGTCGACGCGGCGACCGGGGAACAATACTACCGGGAGCGACTTTCAGCCGACAAGCAACGGGCCACCCCGGTTGCCGCAAACGGAAACATCTATGTCGCCGGTCGACGTGGCACCATTTACGTGGTCAAGTCCGGACCAGCACTGAAAGTCCTTTCCAGGAATTCGCTCGACGAAGAGATCACGGCGTCACCGGCAATCTCTAACGGCAGGATTTTCATTCGAACCTTTGACGCCCTGTATGCGTTTGGCGAACAATAACATCAGATTTTCATTGCTTGTTTGACCAGCCTTCCGTAATTCCACCTCTCAACCATTTTTTATCGAGGCGAAAACGATGCAACCGCTCACGACATCCCACCTGGGTTTGGTTCTGTTTCTGGCAGCTAGCTGCTGTGGAAATGCAACTGTTACGGCCCAAAACGAATCCGGCTCGAAGCAGCTGGGTGTCAAAAAGCGCTATGCGATTGTGATTCACGGTGGCGCGGGGAGCAGTGCCAGGGATTTTGATCAACCTGCGATTGATTTGCGGCGGGCTTCGCTGCACGCCGCTTTGAACAAGGGTGTCGGGATTCTGGACGGAGGTGGCTCGTCACTGGATGCAGTTGAATCCGTTCTTCGGATACTCGAGGACGATCCACAATTCAACGCTGGCAAAGGTGCCGTCTTCAACGCGGCCGGCAGCCATGAACTGGACGCTTCGATCATGCATGGCAAAGACAAGTCCTGCGGGGCCGTTGCTGGCGTTTCGATCGTAAAGAACCCGATTTCACTGGCCCGATTGGTGATGAGTGAGACACGCCACGTTTTGCTGGCAGGGCAGGGCGCTGAAGAGTTCGCGCGACAACAAAAAGTAGACCTGGTGGAACCGACCTATTTCGACACTCCTGGAGCAAGGGAATCATGGGAGAAATTCAAGCTGAAAATTTCGGGGACCGGTCAGCTGAACCAGGAAAGTAATTCGAAATTCAAATTTGAGCCGCATTGGAATATCGGCACCGTCGGCTGCGTCGCACTCGACGCGGACGGCAACATTTCGGCCGGGACGACCACAGGCGGGATGACGTACAAGCAATTCGGTCGTGTTGGCGACAGCCCGATTGTCGGCGCGGGGACTTACGCCGACAACGAAACGTGCGGAGTTTCTGCGACAGGTATCGGCGAGCAGTACATTCGCAACGCTGTCGCTTATGACGTTTCAGCTCAACTCAAGTACAAGAACGTCACGCTCGAAGAAGCCGTCAACGACAACTTGAATCGCCGCCTGAACAAGAATGATGGCGGTTTGATTGCGATCGACAAAGACGGGAACATCGCCATGGGATTCAACACGGGTGGGATGGCTCGAGCTGCCGCCGATTCCAGCGGACGTTTTGAAGTCCATTGGGGCAAGCCGGTATCGACGAATCAATAGCGATCCGTCGACCATGACATTCGGCTTGGGCGGTTGCGACCAGGATTCAACCGAGAGCCAGGTTCGCTGTCCAGCAGGAGTGAAGGCATTTGCATACCGGTCGAAATTGTCCGGTATGGAGCAGATTCTGGCCGACGCGGGAATAAGCCAGCGCCAGGTCACGGAACCGAAAACCATGACCGGACTAATTACCAATGGCAGTACCCGCTCCACCAATGTTCAGCTGCGTTCCGCCATTTGATCTCAGTCGTTCCAGGAGTCGACCGACCTCTTCATTGCTCTGTTGGGTCGCCCGAACGACTAACACCAAGGATGGCTCGTAGTATTGAATTGATCCAGGGCCACCATTACGCTTCCAAAACGCAGGGTCAATCACGCTGGTGATCAAATCGACGAGATCCTGGCCGTGATCCCATGGCGGACCCAATCGTCCTCCAGCATAGTTGAACAGCTGACCTGGACCACCGGTCAACTCGCCAACCGAGTACTGTAATTCCAATGTAGAGGCGTACATCGCGCTGGTTGTGTCAGAAGCGCTCTCCGACGCGCCAGAGCCATTGTTGACATCACCGTCCCGATTGCCCGTGGAACGCAACACTTCGGGACCATTGGAATTAGTTTCCACGGTTTGATTTGCGTCGACATCAGCAGGAAGGTCGTCCTTCGACGATCCTCTCCTGAAGTGTTCCACTTTTCGATCTCTCCGCAATTTCGATTTGTGTTCGTCTTTCGAAAAAGTCTCCAATCGCTTCGCGATGACGGCACGCATTCCCTGAAGCTGCAGGCTCGTTTCAAACCGTGGATCGGTGACCAATTCCATGTGAAGCCGGCACAGGTTGTAGACAGCATTGCGTTCCCACTGGGGATCATCTTCCTTCGAAAGCTTCATGAAGGTCTTGAGATCTGACCGATATTCGCCGATCGAACGCGATTGGGAGTCTGCCGTCTCGCCTTGCATTACCCAGCCAAACGCCGGTGCAACTGGCATCCCCGACAGGAAACATAAACAGATCACGTAACGCCGAAGACTGCGTCGAGTCAAACTGCGAGAAAATAGTTGCATTGCGAGTCCTCCAGACGATCCAATGCCTTGCCAATGCTCATCGTACCCGAACTTCGATCCAACAGCAAATCGAAGGCGGCAGCGAGAGGACTCCGCAACATTTGCCGCATTTTGCGTTCAAGCCCAGCAGCAGACGCCTTCGCCAGCACAAGACCACGATCGGTCGGACCATTCCGGAGCACAGGCCTCTCAAGGAATATCTCTAAGCTGCACGACGATCAGCGCCGTCGTCACCGGATAACAACTTGATAGGGTTCCGGTTTTCATACCGCCCCAGGAAATACCCGAGTCCCCAGTTGTGGGTTAACGCACCTGCCATCAAAAATGCAATCGCGGCTCCGAAGCACACGTCGCTGGGCCAATGGGCGAACGACGTTACGCGTTGAATCGAGCCCATGAGAGCCACGCCAAAAAAAAGCCATCGGGCTTTCGGAAAAACCCAAGCCAACCCGATCGCCAGTCCCCAACCAGTCGCGGCGTGCGCCGACGGGAATGATTCCGAAGCGTAGATCACGTTAAACCGGTCGTTTGGCATCCAGCCCAGCCAGGTGTCCAAGATGCTGGCAGGAAAACTGGCGTTACACTGGTCATCGAAGTAACGGATCGGACGATTTCGGCCAATCAGGAATTTCATCAGTAGGACGCCAATCGCCGGCCAGAACGCGCATGTCAGGATCCTTGGGATGAACCTTCGTTGGTGGTCAGCAAGGAGCCAGATTCCAACCGCAACCAGCATGACGCCGTATCCGTGCGAGAAGATTTCCGACAAACCCACAACCCGGGTCAAATCTCCGGGCAAACTTTCAAACAGGTGAGGGTCCGCCAATACGAAATCATAGGGCAGGACTGCCAACCCGATCACCGTCAACAGCAACGCAATCAACCAGAATCCTCGCATCGCCGGACGGACCGATGGTTCTGGGGGAAATTGTCGAACGAATTTTTCCATCAAGGGATCGTCGCAAATTTCCAGCGAATCGGAAATAGCATTCTCGCCGGTTATCCGTTAACGACCGAGTAATTCTTCGTTTGAATCCAGAATTCCGGCCACCTTGCTTCGATTCACGAACCAAAATCCTGCACCCATGGCTGATATGCAAAGTAATCCGAATCGGAATGCGAACGCCACGATAACGCCGGTGGCACACGAAAAGGCCTCGTAAAGAAACTTTAAAGCCAACTCCATACCGCCCAAGCCGCCTGGCAACGGCGCCGCGTTAGCAACCATCGAAATCGGCTCAATCAAGAAATGATTGGCCAAAGAAGGGTATTCCGTGGTCAATCCCGCAGCCATGGAATAGATCGCGACGACGAAACAGAGATTGACGATTACGCTCATCGATATGCAAACCACCACGGCTCCCGGCTTGCCACGATATACCAGGACAACTTCTGTCAGCCGAACGACAAGAGGTCCGATCCTGGGCAGTGTGTACAGTTTTCGATACGTCGCCGTTTTCACGATTTGAGGTGCCAAAATAACGGTGATCACACCAGCAATGCCGGCGAGGGTAATCGCAAACACGATTCGACAGGCATAATTCAAGGTCACCAATTTACCTGGGTGCGAACTGGCAATGCCTTCTGTATCGAGCAACAGAAAAGCGGCCGAAGCAAATGAAAACATGGTCAGCAGACCGACAACCCGATCGGCGATCACCGAACAGATTGCTTCCGGTGCACGATCGCGAATTTGCCGCGTTACGTAAAATGCTCGAAGCGTATCACCACCGATCACGCCAAATGCGAACAAACTGAAAAATGAACTGATGAATCCGATACGAACCGCATCAAACCAGGAAAACGGAAGGTCAAGAGCCCGCACCATCACGCGCCAACGAAAGAACGAAACAAGGTGGGCGCCAAGGCAGCCCAGAAAACCCATCGCGATCCAACCCCAACGCTTTTCGCTGGTAAGAAAGCCATCGAATTGCCTGTCCTGTCTTGCCGTATTGAACAAATACCAAAGGATACCGATCGACACCGCAAACTTGAACGTTGTAATCAGATTCCGTTTGACTTTTTCATTCACGTGGCAAGAGTTTTGAGCTGAAGATACGGAAGTTTGGATGATCGAATTTGACGGCGTATCTCCGTTGCGTAATGTCGGAAAACGGACAAGCACGTCGATCGTTCGAAATCGCTGGATAAGCGGCCCTAATCAAATAGCACAATGCTGGCGGTAAAGCCATGCAAAAAGTTCCGGTTTCCGACAGGTCCGATCTCTCCAGCGGCAAAAAAACCGGCTAACGGGATTTTTCCGCTCGATTGAACCATGGTCGAATCGTGATTCGCTTCAGGAAACAGGTTCACACCCCTGCCGTTGCAGGTAAACAGCAAGGCCGACCGATATGCTTTTTCCAGCACAGACTTTTTCAACATCTGTTCAAGTTCGACCGACGCGGATTGGCTGTCCCGGATATGAAACTGAACCGTCTGCCCCGGTCGAACGAAGTCTCCAATCGCAATCGAACGGGCTTCCTTGTCAATTCCGACCACGTTGCGAATCAAAAAATCGCCGTAGGCGAATGACTCCTGGTATTCGTTAACAACGCGACCGAGGTGCAGCCCATGTTGAAACATCGCTTGCTCACGGGTTGGCAACGTTTGAAACAGCTCGTAAACCACGTCCAACGCACACTTTCCTCCCAATTGCTCAATGATGTTGCGCTCGGATTTGGTGATCACCATTGGCTCGCCGATCGGACGGCAACCCTGCGAGACGAGGGTTCGGATCGGAACCCCCGAGATACGAATTCCGACCAGGCCCTCGACAAATGTTTCGTTGTTTAAGAGCAACCGGGAGATGCCCGGGGCCTGCGCCCCACTGGCCATTCCACCAATGATCTTGATTCCCGGCCAATCTTCATTGAATCGTTCGAGCAACACGTCCGCCGGGAATCCGAAAGGTTCTCCCAACACAATCATATGGTCGCCTTCCGACCACTGTCCGTCGGTTTCCTCCGGCCAACCAACGATCGCGGATTCCTGCCCCGAGCGAACGAACCTCAGATGCATCGGCGTGATCCGGGATCCTGGCATCGATGCCGCCCAGACAGAAAGAGCCGTTTCATTTTCCAGTTCAAACTCACCACCAATCACGGTCTCACAACTGCATCCCAAAACTGTTCTGGCACCCGTCAATTCCTGCATCGTTACCAGGCAGCGGTCAAATTCCCGGGGTGAATAACCTGCCGCAAAGGCGATCACAAGATCGATCCTGCCCTCAATCGACGACCGAACACTTTCCGCAGTTTCTCGTACGGCAGTTTCCAGATCATCATGGACCAGATGCGATTGGGCAAATTTTGTTTCCACGTAGACTTTCTATCGAGACGTTTGGCTAGGAGGCACAAGAAATTGAAATTGCGCCAATCGTTTTGAACAGCAGTGGGAGGGAAAGTGCCTCTGTCGAAATCGACGTTGATTCCCGGGATGACAATGTCCCCGGCAAGACGACCGTCCAAGTTCCACACGCTTCCTGATCCGTAACTGGCGAGGCCGAGGGATTATTTCGCTCGCGAGGCGCTGATCAGTTGCTTGATCTGATCCTGAAGATTCCTGTCATCTGTCAACCTGGATGCAGCTTTATACTTGATCCGAGCTTCGGCGTACCTCTGTTCCGAATCCAGTTGCCTGGCTTCGGCGAGTGTCTCATCGAATTCGCGTTTCCGCAACTCCAGCTTCTTCGCACGCTGAGCCTTGATTTGGGCCACACTCAAATCGCCCCGTAATGCCGAGCTCTGGTCATTGCTGAATGTCACCGGTGCGGACGGTACGCTGCGCTTGCTCGGCTCGATGCGGGATCGCAGATCGAGCTGGCCGCTTTGCATTGCTCGGGTCACGCCGTTATCAATCGGTGCGACGTTGGAATACCCTGGATTCAAATAGCCGGGTGCGACATTGCTAAAACCTGGGGCACCGCCGCCGACAACCGGAACGACCCCGGTTACAAAGGGTCGGTATTGGCCGCTGAACATCGATCCACCGAACCCATTTTGGACGGTCAACGAAGGCGCGACCATCGTACTGGTTCGCGTACTCCCCTGTGCCAGGTTGAACCCCAGGGAATAACCACCATTGGGTCCGACATTTCCAAATCCAAACCTGGCCCCCGAGTTGGGGGTGTAGCCACCAAATAGAGGAATCGCTCCGCCAGTTCCGTTTTGAAAGAACACAAGATTGGGGAGCAACTGCCCCTGCGCACCGAGTCCGACCACGCGGGACCCGTTTGGACGACCGCCGGGTATCGAAAATCCGAAGTTACTTCCAAAGCTTTCGAAGTAGTTATCATGCACCGAAGTCAACGGCGTCGCGCCATTTATGTTCTGGGCGACCGGTCTTGCTTCTACCGAATGGCTAACTAACACGACAACGCAAACCACGGTCGAGATTTTTTGACGCAATCCCATCACACTACCTTTCATCCATCAAGCCCCCGAATTCGTAGATTTTACGCCAGAGTCGGAGATTCGGCAAACGATCGACTATCAAACGATTTCGAATGATTCCGGTGCAAACGACCCGCGCTGGAATTGCAGTTTTGCAAGCTAAGTAGCGAAGACGGACGAAAAGTGCTATTGGGTTAAGCTGGCGAGGTTTGATAAAAAGCCTGAAGGAATTCGCGATTATTCGATCTTCGGACAGATCCAAACCGAAGCGAACCACCATCGACGCTCAGAATTCATGGATGAATTGAGGTAACAAAATGGAATTTGTTCAACTTGCCGAATACGCGAATCTTGCGTTGACCTGGATTGGTTTCGGAACGGTCGTCGGTCTTGCCGCAAAAGCTGTGATGCCGGGACGGGATCCTGGAGGCGCGATTGCGACTGTTCTGATGGGGATCGTCGGAACATTGATCGGCTGCGCCATCCTGCAGTATTTTTCGGCTTCGGGAAGAGTCGTGGAACCGGTTAGTGTCGAAGGATTTGCGGTTGGCTCTGGTGGGGCACTCGTCCTGTTGATTTTCTACAAAGTGCTGGGGGGTTACTGGTTCACTGAAGGTGAACAAGCGACATGGCGGTCTCGCCGACGCCGCAAGCGATCCCGGGCCGCCTACGATGACTAGTCAAGCTGATCGGGTTGATCCACGCAATACGGCCAAGACCTGCTCAGTATCGGTGACCGGTTCGCTGGTTGTCAAACTCGAACAGGCCTATTGTTCGCTGGAAGGAACGCCCGTTTGCCGGCGTCGTCGAATCCGGGCGCTCACGCGATCCAGGATGGAGCGTTCATCATCGGAAAGGCTGGAGATTCCGCCGCCATGCAGTTTCTTGAGAATTTCGTCGGCGCGGCGATCTTCTTCTTCCTCTTTGCGAACGATGACTTCACGACGCGCTTCCTGTTTTTCCTGGAGCCACTGGGAGTAGGCGGTGTTTTCGGTTTCACTGGAGAAATCCAGGAAAGACGACTCGCTATAGATTGCATCGTAGTCGATATCCTCAACGTCGTCCCAATCGGCCTCGTCGTCGCGAGTTTCAACGTGAAGCGAATAGTTTGAACTGAATAAAAGCGTTATTCCCATAAGCAGAAACAACAGCCAGGTCGGGTGAACGGGTCCAACCTGAATATCTCTGACAAACCAGGCCATTCCAATAAAAGCAAACGCGACGGCGGTTCCAATCAACTTGATCGCCGATTCGATACGCAGTTTTGGCAAGTCGACGTTCATGGTGGCAATCCATGATCGAACAGCACCGGCACCATCAAATGGAAAACAGGGAATCAAATTGATCAGCATCAGCTGAAAATTCATCCAGGTTACGATCTCGGCCAGGGAGACCTGCCATTTCGCAGGGTTAAACCGATGCGGATCAACTGGGTTGATCAGATTGGCCATGTTCGAATGTTCCGCTTGCAACAATAACGCTGTTCCAAACAGGAATACAACGCAATTCGCAAATGGCCCTGCCAGATAAACAAGGGCTCGGCCATATCCAGTCGGAGGCATGCTAAATTGAGAGTTGCCGCCCCATGGCATCAAGACGACCGATTCAGCATGCCCACCGAGGTTGTTCAACGCAAACACATGGGCACCCTCATGAAGCAAAATGCTGCTGATCAAAATCAGAGCAGAAACCATTGCGGTTCCGAACAGAAAATTATCGTTGCTCGCGCCAGTGTTCCATTCCACACCAAAAATCACCGCAACAAACAAGAACAACAGCAAGTGGATTCGGACCGGAATCCCCATCCAACGACCGACGTTCGTGCTCCAGTTGAAATTGTCTGACATCACAAGCTCCGCCAATTGCTCGTAGGAATAACGAGACGAGGGAAGTGGAATTTCGAGCGAGTTCCTGACTCTCCGTAGTGTTCCCAGTTTATATTCTTCTTACTCGCCAATCAATCTTGCAGTTGAGCCGGTCGGTAATGGCCCATCAAATCCTTTTCGAAATCACCGGTTTTATCAATTAATCCGGAATAATCTATCGCCTAAATTTTTGGGCGCAGGTACAGGTCGGATCGAATATTTTCGACCGAATTGGACACCACCGGATCGCGTTCGCGATGCCAATGGACCGAATCCGGTATGTGCTCCGGTCGAAGCGGCCAATTCAAAAAAGGCGACCGTCCCAACGCTTTGGCCAATTTGTCCGAGTTTAGGGTGACGTTACCCGCCCTTGGTGGCATCGGCCCTGCTTCGATTCGCGGACAGCCCATCAAGTGCTCCGGGTCGTAACCACCAACACGATTGACGATTTGTGCGATCTGAAACAGCGACAGTTTGACTTTACCCCCGGCATGAAACAATCCGGAAATTTTCCGAGCGATTACTTCTTCAATCGTTTCGTTGAGACATTCAACATAAGTCGGAGTGCGAATCTCGTCGTAATACAACGTTGCCGGCTTGTTTTTTGCAAATCGAGATTGAATCCAGTCAATCGCCCCGGCATGTCCATTGAAGCTGACCCCCATCGGAAGGGAAATCCTCAAAATGCACGATTCAGGTCTGGTCTCCTGAATCAATCGTTCTGCGTCGACCATGGTCCGGCCATACACGGTCACCGGATCCGGCAAATCGGTTTCAACATGGTCACCGTCTCCCCTCCCCGAGTACACCAGGTCGATCGAGAGGTGTAACAGCTGGATATCCGAGCGATCAATCGCTTTTAGCAAACTCCGGACGCCGTCGACGTTGACTCGTTCGGCCATTTGCGGATCCAGTTCGCAGGACTTTAATGCGCAACTGCCCCCGCAATTGAGAATCGATCGAATCTGATATTTGTCAATCAATTCTTTGAATCGGGATTCGTCCTCGATGTCGCAGGCCACGATTGATTCCCCACTGAGTGGCCAGTTTTTTACCGGCCGAAGCCCGATCACCTGGTCGCCGAACTTTTTTCGAAAGTGACCAAAGGCATTGTAACCGGCAACTCCGGCAATGCCCGTAATTAACAGCGGCAACTGATCTGATTGCAGATCAAATTGCACTTCCGGAGGTTGATCCGTAATCAATGTCGCGACTTCTTGACCAACCGTCTCTGATTCCGTTGTCGAGAAGTGGCGTGTCGAATTGTGATCAAACTTGTTCAAAACGTTGGGACCAGAGACCTGGTAGTCGCGGTAACTTCATTTCCTTGGGAACTGACTCGAGGGGAATAAATCGCTAGAATGGATTTTGAGTTTTCATGTAACGCCGGCTCCGGGTAGGAGCCATCCAAAATGATGGAAAAACACTAGCTTATCCTTTATTTGACGATGCTTCCATTTCAAATCAAAATTTGCGGAATCACGACCTCCGAAGATGCGATGAATGCATGTCGGTATGGGGCGGATGCCATTGGTTTGAATTTCTTCGAACGAAGTTCACGATTCGTTGACGGTGAAACGGCTGGCTTGATCGCAAGTTCGGTTGACGAGTTTAATCGCCAAATAGCCGAAACACCGCATTCGCAGGTGAAAAAAATTGGGGTATTCGTGGATATGCCGGTCCCGGAACTGGTCGCGATCGCTTGGCATGTCGGACTGGATGGAATTCAGCTCCACGGAAACGAATCTCCGCTGATTATCAGGAAGATTCGCTCGGAGCTGGAGAAATTAGCCCATCATTGCGTCCTGATTCGCGCGGTCAAGAGCAAGCCTGCCGAACCGACGGGCCAGGCAGTCGAAATGGATATGCAATCGGTCTCGGCGGAAATCACTGCTTGGATTGAGCAGAAAGTCGACCTCATTTTGCTAGATGCTGCCGTACCCGGCCAATTTGGCGGAACGGGCATGACTGTTGATTTATCGAAAGTGCCGAAAATCGTGGGTGAAGTTCCATTCGTGCTGGCCGGAGGTTTGACACCCCAGAACGTCGCAAAGGCGATCCGGGAATCGGGCTATGGATCGGTCGACGTTGCGAGCGGGGTAGAATCGGCGCCGGGAGTGAAAGATCAGCGAGAAATGAAAGCATTCATCGACGCAGCACGCAGTGCGTTTGGTTTGGATTGATGAAAGTTCCATCCAGGGACGAAAACTCATGTTTTTCGAGAAAAACCGATTGGATACGAATTTCAGCCGTTGTTGTATTCCGGTTGTTAATTATCATTGTTTGCGGTTTTAGACCTTACAAGCTGCGAACGCTTGGTCCGGACGCCTGTCGGCGCGAGACTTGGCATTTCTTTACAGTTCGCTTGAATTTCGAAGCGACATGTCCCTTTAAACTGAGAAGCACAAATGAGCACGAGCGTGTCAGAACAATACGTCTTTACCCCGGATCACAAGAATGGAATCGACTACAAAGTCGCGGACCTTTCGTTGGCTCAATGGGGCCGAAAAGAACTGGACCTTGCTGAGCAGGAAATGCCTGGGCTGATGGCGCTCCGGAAAGAATTCGGCAGCCAAAAACCACTTGCTGGTCAGCGAATCATGGGGTCGCTGCACATGACCGTTCAGACAGCTGTTCTAGCCGAAACGTTGGTTGAACTCGGTGCCGAGGTACGCTGGGTCTCCTGCAACATTTTTTCAACCCAGGACCACGCTGCGGCTGCAACCGTCGTTGGCAAACACGGAACCGTCGATGCGCCCGCTGGAATTCCAGTTTTCGCTTGGAAAAACGAGTCTCTAGAAGATTATTGGGCTTGCACCGAGAAAGCACTGGATTTCGGAAACGGTCTTGGCCCTACCCAGATCGTTGACGACGGTGGCGATGCCACGATGTTGATCCACAAAGGTGTTGAGTTCGAAAAAGCAGGGGCGGTTCCCGGGCCTGAAACAACCAAAAACACGGAATTCAAAGAAGTTCTCAAGACGCTAGCTTGGTGCCTTGAGCAAAACCCCCAACGTTGGACCAAGGTCGCAGAGGGATGTCACGGCGTTTCGGAAGAAACCACGACCGGGGTCCATCGGTTGGTTGAAATGGCCAAAGAAGGCTCGCTCCTGTTCCCGGCCATCAACGTTAATGACTCCTGCACCAAAAGCAAGTTTGACAATCTGTACGGATGCCGCCACTCGTTAATCGACGGCTTGAACCGCGCCACCGATGTCATGATGTCCGGCAAAGTCGCCGTGGTTTGTGGTTATGGCGATGTCGGTAAAGGCTGCGTCCAGTCGCTCGTCGGTCAGGGCTGTCGGGTTATCGTTACAGAGATTGATCCCATTTGTGCTCTCCAAGCCGCAATGGAAGGCTACCAGGTGACAACACTCGAAGAAACACTCGAGTTTGCTGACATTTACATTACGACGACCGGCAACTTCAACATCATTACCGCAGAACATATGGCAAAGATGAAGGACAAGGCGATTGTCGGAAACATAGGCCATTTCGACAACGAAATCGAAATGAACGAATTGGAAAAGGTCACGAAAAAAACCAACATCAAACCCCAGTACGACATGTACACGTTTGAAGACGGTCACAGCGTTTTGATCCTTGCCGAAGGTCGATTGCTGAACCTGGGTTGCGCAACAGGCCACCCGAGTTTCGTCATGTCCGCTTCATTTACCAATCAAACCATTGCCCAGATCGACTTGGCATTGAATGCGCAAGGCAAACCAACTCTATCAGGTAGCACCTATGAGCGTGGTCAGGTCTACATCCTGCCAAAGATTCTCGATGAGAAAGTGGCTCGATTGCACCTTGGTCAACTGGGTGTGAAACTGACAACGCTGAGCCAGGAACAAGCCGACTATATCAGCGTTCCGGTTGAAGGACCCTACAAGCCCGAGCATTATCGCTATTAATTGTTTGTCTCCCAGGTGAGAGAAACGTACGATTAGTTATCAATCTAATCTGGTTTAGCGCGGCTCTGAAAAATCAGGGTCGCGTTTTTTTGATAGCGAAGGACTCCTGGTCCTTATTGCGCTCGCCGCCGATCCAGAAATTCATCATGGCTGCCAGGCTTCCCTTTTCGGGTTAGCGATTCCCAGGTGCAATTCTCTCACGGCCCATGACCAGAAAAGACTCCACTTTTCCACGCAATCCCGCGACATGCCAACTTGAATGCAGCTCAAATCGATTGCGTCAGCTCAATCAGGGTGACGAACGTCTGCAAGGCGGAAAATTCGTCCGCTTCATTACTCGCGGTCCCTCGGCGTAATCATTTTCACTTTTCCGTCGGAAATTATCGGTAATTTGCGTGCCCATTCAACTCTTCTGAATTGCCCGGCCCACTGCCGCAAGCTTTAAGTTAAGCTGTATGGCAAACGCGGATGGTTGACTCGGCCTGTATAGCAAAGCGTAAGGGAAACGATGATGAAAATGACAAAAGCAATGAAAACCAAAACCGCGCCAGTTAGCCAACGGCTCATGCGGATCACAATTTGTAGTGCGGTCTTGCTTGTTGCTCCCACCGGTTTGGCGTCCGAGCCACGGGTCAATGTCATTCGCGCCCAGTCGTCAGATCTAAACTGTGCGGCTGAAGATATGCAAGAAGAAATCAAAGTGCACTTTCGCGGCACAAGATGTTACAGGAAGCTTCTCGGCATCAACTCGCAGATTCAAACTCGTTCAGCCGCCGTCTTGAGACGCATTGATCGCAATCCATGCTATCGCGGAATGGATCGGGACATTGCGAAACTGAATGAACTGGCTTGCGAATTAAACGAGGCTTATAAAACCGCCATGGCAAAATCCGGCGAGGGAGTCGGGCGCCCCGTTGTCGGCGGTACCGAACATGTCGTTGACAAGCTGACCGGAATGCTTGTGTTGGCAGACGGCCTCAAAGCCACTTCGTTGAGTATTCTCTCCACTTCAAATCCAGTTCCGGATTTGATTTATCCACAGATCCTTGCTGATTCTGGTTCAGGTCTGAACCAGGATGTGGCCCCCGGCGTACCATCGGTAAGCAACGAACATCGATTGCGACCAGAGTATGTTCCTGCTTTACCCCTTGAGACGCAAACACCGACGCGATCAGCACCAGAACCGGTTTTCCGAAGTGTGCTCGAAAAGTGACGTGAGATTTTCAAGCGTCGAAAATTGGTAAGTGTTTTGCCGCGACAAGAAGTCCGGCTGCGTGCGACACAATCTTGACATCACGAGATCGCTAGCACTCCCCCTTGAACCACCACGTTGCCTGCGGGATAAAGACGCGTTTGGTGAACACACGTTTTCACGTTCCAAACGTTTCGGCAGGCTTTTTCATGGCGGATATTCAAGCATTTCGAGGATTGCGATACGATCTGGGCAAAGTTGGACCACTTTCAGAAGTTGTCGCGCCTCCCTATGACGTGATTGACAACGATCAACAGGACCAACTGTACAAGCTCAACGACTACAATGTCGTCCGGTTGATCCTCAACCGCGGCGATTCACTGATGGGTGATCAAACCATCTACGATCGTGCCGCCGAACATCTCAAGACCTGGCGTCGAGATGGAATCCTGAAACCGGACAACGTCGGTTGCGTCTACGTCTATCACCAGACGTTTACGTATGAGGGTCAGGAGTTCACTCGACGCGGATTTATGGCACGGGTCAAGATTGAGCCGTTTGGGGAAGGCAGGATCTATCCTCACGAAGAGACGCACGCGAAGGCCAAGGAAGATCGCTTTAAGTTGATGTCGGCTTGCAAGTGCAACCTCAGTCAGATTTTTGGAATTTATCCGGATCAAGAAAACTTGGCACAGGAAATCCTGGAGGCGGCGATTGAAGACCGTACGCCATTGACCGCGGTCGATCCCCATGGCGTCAAGCACGAAATGTGGTTGGTCTCTAATCCAGACGCGATCGCTGCTGCCGCAGGCATCATGGGTCCGAAGCCAATCTATGTCGCCGACGGACATCACCGTTACGAGACGGCTAACAATATCCGAATCTCCGCCCGCGAGGCCAAAGAGTTGGGGCCAGATCACCCTGTGGATTACGTCCTGATGATGTGCGTAAGCATGCAGGACCCCGGCATGGTTGTCTTGCCAACACACCGACTTTTTCGCGGAGTCGATGCCATTACTTCGGACCAGCTCATAACCAGAATTTCGGTCGCTTTCGACTGCGAAGTCGTTGGCAAAGGACCGGAATTCGCCCGGGATGCCTGGGACATGATCGCCGTCGAAGACAAGCAGTCGACAATGGGCTACTACTGCAGGGCGGATGATACCTGGGTGCTAGCACGGCTGAATCCAGCGGGCGAAGACATGATGAAAAATCTCGCAGTCGATCAGAGTGACGAATGGCGGTCGCTTGGCGTCGCTCTCTTGCACAAGCTGGTGATTGGGAAGCTACTTGACTATTCCGACTTGCCTTCACCAAAGTACGTTCATGCAGTGGATGAAGTCATCCAGGGATTGAAAGTCGGTGACGATGCGGGCCGGGATGCGACGGGGCAACAAGGAAGTGGGGCAGCATTTGAGTTGGGTTGCCTCGTCATGCCTGCCTCGGTTCAACATGTCAAAGCGATAAGCGAACATGGTGAGCGAATGCCGGCCAAAAGCACTTACTTCTATCCAAAGCTCCTGAGCGGCATGGTAATCAATCCGCTTGAGTGAAAAGACTGGCCATTCGTATGTGCTATTTCGGCGATTGACGCGAGCCACTCGATCTGGAAGCACCCTTGGGGAGGAGGAAATGCCGAACTTCCTCAAGATCCCCGCCAGTTTCACGTGAAACAGCGACCCACGATTGAATACGGTGTTCAGCCTGATCGATTGGGTTGAGTTTCACGTGAAACAGCCAATTGGAATCGGTGAAGGTTTCTGTTGCCATGTCGTTCAAAACACTCTCCCGACGAACCAGGAAGATAAACGGCCCGACCAGTAAGCGAGTCAATTGAACCGGCTGACGAACTTATCAACCAAAACGAATTTCCTGCGAATCAGTGAATCGATCCATTTGCCTGGTTGATTTTTCCAATCTACTTCACAAACACGTGAATTCTCCGGTGGTCCTGGGAGTCCGAAACACGAATTCCGCCCGTTTGCGCGTATCGCCGACAAGAAACTGAGGGCAAACAGGCAAATTGAATCGCCAATTGGCATTTCACCACGTCGACGATAGTGTTATTTTTTCGGATCGGAAAGGATCCACCGAAAATACCATGGAATGGTGCCGTGTCTCGAACCTTGTGCGTTGCAAATCAGAAAGGAGGCGTCGGAAAAACGACGACTTCGATCAACCTGGCAACGGGTTTGGCTATGGCAGGGCAAAAAACGTTGCTTGTCGACATGGATCCACAATGCAACGCGACTTCGGGGATCGGTTGTCAACCAGTCGACCGTCACCCCATGGTTGTTGACCAGGCGATTCGACACAGTGTTTTGCCCACTAGCGTGAGCGGGTTGAGCCTGCTTCCCGGATCAAAGTCGTTTCGCGACGTCGACATGCTAGCAAATGGAGGATCGGACGAGAGCCGCGTCCTCGTGGAACATTTAGCTAGCGGAACATCGCAATACGACTACGTGCTGATTGATTGCCCACCTTCCTTGGGGCATCTCACACAGACTGCTTTGGCGGCGTCGAATGAAGTCTTCATGCCGATCCAATGCGAATATTTCGCGATGGAAGGATTGGCTCAAATGATCGAGTTGATCCGGAAAGTCATGCTGGAACGACCTGGACAACTTACGTTCGGAGGCATTCTGCTGACAATGTACGACGAATCACTTGAGTTGACGGCAGAAGTCGACGATGAGGTTCGCGAATTTTTTGGAGAGGTTGTTTTTGATACCGTCGTTCCTCGGGATGTCAATGTAACCGAAGCGCCAAGTCACGGAATGAGCGTCATCGAATACGCGCCGCGATCGCGTGGAACACGAGCCTATATAGAACTGTGCATGGAGGTATTGGAACGTGACTAGGAAGAAACGATTGGGTCGAGGACTCGAGAACCTGTTAAACACAACCCGTGAGCCGGACGTCAACGAGTCCGTCGCGATGGCGGATACCTACGTCCTTCCGGACGAAGCGCGTACGGCGCCAACGGAAGGAAACATACTGAACCTGAGCGTATACGAAATCGAAGACAATCCGTTTCAACCTCGGCGTGTTTTTGGCGAGTCGGAAATTGCTTCGCTGGCCGAGAGTTTGAAAGAACATGACATTCTTCAACCCATCCTTGTGCGCATTGTTGACGGACGTTACCAACTGATCAGCGGCGAACGTCGTTTACGGGCTGCAATCAAAGCCAATTGGCAAACCATTCCAGCCCGTCTGCGGGAAGCCGATGATCGACTCGTTTCAGAATTGGCGATCGTGGAAAACCTGCAACGAAAGGACCTCAATCCGATAGAAAAAGCCCTTTCTTTCCGACGATACATTGACGAACATCATTGCACTCAGGAAGGGCTTGCCAGCCGACTGAAGATCGATCGTTCCACGATTGCCAACCTGATGCGTCTCCTGGAATTGCCTCGTCCGATTCAGGAAGCGCTTCAAAACGGACAGATCTCGGCGGGACACGCGCGAGCCCTGTTGCCGTTGGGTGACGAGCCCGTTCAGATTGAATTTTGCGACCAGATTGTTCGGGACGGCATGAGCGTGCGCGCGGTGGAACGGGCAGTGACCGACAAAATTACGGCGGAGGATTCCCTTGGAAGCAACGCGGCAATCAGAAAACAGCGAACCCGCGACCGGCATATCGAGTCCCTTCAACAAGACCTGAAATCGGCATTGGGCACCAAGGTACAGATCAAACCCGGAAAAAATGAGCGTGGGCAAATCGTGATCCACTACGGCAATCACGCGGAGTTCGATCGACTTCGAGAGATTTTAACGGGGCAGGATCCAGCTGGAAAGTTTCGAGTCGCCTGAATTCGAGGCGGAATCGGGACGGTATCGGAAGCTTCCCCGGAAATCTGTGTAATTCGTTCGGAAACCGCTTTTTCCCGGTTCAAACCCAATTGCATGATTTCGGTTTGATCGGTAAAGTTAGGGCAGGCAAAATGGCCGGTCACTGCGTATAGAATTGGCCTGCCATAGATTCATCGGGGTGTAGCGCAGTCTGGCTAGCGCACCTGGTTTGGGACCAGGGGGTCGAAGGTTCGAATCCTTTCACCCCGACTTTAATTTTTCGATCACGTTGTTGGGTCGTATCGCTTTTGATAATCGAAGCAGGGATGATCGCGTTTTCGTTCAAATAATCGCGAAATGAACAGTTTCAATTATCAAAATTGGATGGAAACGAATGGATTCTCCGCTCTCTTTCGATGACATTTTCATCGGGCACATCTGGGTGAGCCCACGTCGTACGATTACCGAGGCGGACGTAATTCAATTTGCGACGATGACAGGCGACTTGAATCCCCTGCATGTGGATTACGAATTCGCGACGAAAAGCCATTATCGCCAGCCCATCGCCCATGGCTTGCTGGGCCTTTCCTGGGTTGCCGGACTCGGCAGCCATTTTCCCCACGTTAATACCCTGGCTTTTACCGCCGTTCGCAACTGGGAATTTAGCAGGCCGTTGTTTTTCGGGGATACAGTTTTCGTCGAAACCAAGTGTCTGGAAAAGTCGCCCGCTGGCCGCCGCGCCGGAAAAGTAGTTTGGCAACGAAGACTGTTCAATCAAACCGAACAAGTGGTCCAACAAGGAGTGTTTGAAACGCTTGTCGCTGTTGATCAGGAAATATTGCCAAGGACACATCGGAAGCCCAATACGGGTCGATCTGATGTCTCCCGAACAGACGACGCGATCGGACATGAGTCTTCCAGTCCTTCCGGTAGGCCGAAGGATCGTTCACGTGCTATCGGCTCGTCGTTTTTCGACAAACAGTAGCCGCTGTTTTTTCTCAACGCTTACGATTGTTGTCGAAAGTGTTGCTCTGGCACCAGCTTTTTCGGGTCGTTGCGGTTTGTATTCATCAATGGTTTGCATCGACGATTCCGGTCTCGGTGTCAGCAATGCGGGGTGTCGGAAAACCGCATCGAGACACCCGCTAATCTGCCGCAGATAATTTCCGCCAAATCCACGCAGACTCAGACGGAATTCGGGGCGCCTCAGAAGAACGGAACTGGTACTGTCACGACCTGATGACGACCCGGGTCGTTTCCCGGGACGAGCGTTCGCGGCCTGAGACATTCCAGGACACGTCCGCGTATCACCGCTAGCTGTCCCTGTAATCCCGATAATCGGCACAAACTCACTCAAGGTCTCTCGTTGCGCTCGTCGAATAGTTGAAAGGTGCTGTTCCCAAACACGGTAGCTCATGCGCCGATTTGTCAATCAAACATCGCTATGCTCAAAACCCAAAACAAAATAAACCCAATCATCACCAAAGCGAAAACGATCAAACGCCTTAACGCGTTCTTCGTTACCGGTCTTTGCGTATTTGTTCTCAGTTGCCTTTTCTGGCCTTTGTCGGCCAGTGACTTTCGCAGCATTGCCGCGATCACTGTGGCGGCCAGCAAGAACGACCAGTCGAAAACTCAACTTGAGCAGGCACTGGCTCAAATTATCAGGGAAGAGACTTCCGACGAACGATTGGAAGCGATGGTTTCACAGATCGAGGTCGCCGGGAAAATCCACACCCGGCAAATCGAATCCCGTGACCACAATTCAATGAGAAAAGCCCTTCAGATTTCGGTAAGCGAACGCGACTACGGTTATGACTTTCGATTGGGTTTCGACGGGCTCGGAGGCGCGGATGAACAGGAACTCGTCAAAATGCTGGCGCAACGAATCGCGAGTCGCTTAGCCCCAGAAACAGGTGGCCGACGTCCCAGTAAATCTACTTTAAACAAATCGATTGAATCATTGGCTCAGCTTCAAACGCAGCAGGCGCGAAGTTTTGACCTGGCAAAATGGATTGTTGATCAGATCGAAGATGACCTTAAGTCGGTAAAAATATCCTTGGCGCGCATGGGAGATGGAGGGGCCGGATTGGCGAATGATCCAGACGCAGCCAATGCCAACGGTTCGCAGTTTCAATTCGCATCCAGCAGAAAAGTCATTGGAGACACGGGTGAATTGCAAGCCACGATCGAGTCGATTGACCTGAATTCGCTACGTGAAGTACTGGCCGAAATGCAACAGCGGTTGGATGTCCAGAAAAACCTGATCAACGCACAGCCGCCAGTTTCCTCCAACACACTCAGCGCCGGTCAGTTCCTCGTGGGTCAACCGAATCGAATCTTGACGCGGCCACTTGACGCGTCCCCTGGGAGTCTTGGCTTTTTCCTTGTTGGACTGACGTCTGTCATCGTCGGTTCGATTGTTGCATTAAATTTTCAGCCGTTTGAATGCCGCGGTTTTGAGAACGCCAGGTCCGTTGGGCGCGTGCTGGGCATACCAGTCGTCGCACAGATTCTCGCTGAAACAACCTCAGAAAACTCCGAACCAAAAAAAAGACACGTCCCATGGGCCAACCGTGTATCGGCAATCGCCAGTTTATTGTTGTTTGGAATCTTTGTGGTAGTCGCTGGATTCGTTTTAATCAATCCGGAGGTCCGGGAAGCCTTTTATGAAAACCCATTGTTTGGATGCGTTCAAATCATCCGAATGTTTGCAGGATATTAGCTCATTTGATTGACGTGTCTTCCAAACTCCGCTTGTTACAAACCAAAAGCTAAGCACTAATTTGCCCCATCAATTTCGACAGGATGTCGTCATGTACGAACAAATATACCACTTCCACTCGCGACCCTTCACGGCGACTCCGTATGTCAAGCATTATTTCGCCGGCCAGGCAATTCAACAATCACTTACCCAGGCAAGCATGTGCGTCGATCGGGGGACCGGTCCCGTGGTCGTCGTGGGTGCGACAGGCACTGGAAAATCATTGTTGCTTGCGATGCTGGAAGGACAGTTCCAGTCCCGATTCAATGTCGTCAACCTGGGTTGTGTCAGGTTGGACCAACGGCGGGAGCTTCTGCAAAGCCTGTTGCACGAGCTGCAATTACCGTTTAAAGATCTTTCCGAAACTGAGCTTCGGTTTTCACTGATCGACTATCTTAAGCCGAGCGAAAAATGCCCCAACGGAATTCTCTTGCTCGTTGACGAAGCCCAGGCACTGTCCGTTGACATGCTCGACGAGATTAGCCTGATCACGAACTTTGTCCGCGAAGGCCAACCCCGAGTTCGACTGGTGATGGCTGGAAGCCAGCGTCTGGAAGAGAATTTGAATCACGCAACGTTGGAATCCTTCAATCAGCGAATCGCGGCACGATGTTACCTGGGTAATTTGAACCGAGATGAAACGGCAAACTACGTAACCGAACATATCGACCGCGCCGGCGGCACCGGTTCCCGGTTGTTCCACGCCGACAGCCTGAGAGCGATTCACGACGTGTCGGATGGTTGTCCTCGCCTGATCAATCAAGTCTGTGATCAAGCCCTGATTCTTGCGGCGACTCGCGCCGAAAAGGAGATAACAGACGCTTGCATCCACGAAGCCTGGGCGGATGTTCAGAGTTTCCCCGGCTCATTCAACCCTTCAACCTCCACTCCTGTCGTTGCTTCCGGTTTGAAAAACGACGAGAGTTGGACCGTGATCGAATTTGGTCAACTCGACGACGAGCACACCCAATCTTCACCAGGGGCAGCTTGTGAGGAAGCAAACGCCAATGAAGCTCCGGTTCAGGAGCCGACCAGCAACACGCATGATTTCCAGGAATGCGTGCAAGGCGATCCAGACTGCGAAGCACAACAGGACGAAGCCCTGGCGCGTGAACCGCATTTCGCCGCAACCACTGGAGAAGTTGGACAAAGCGAATTCGACGGTCCATCGATTGATTCAGAATCGCTCGACGAGCCACCCTTGAATATCGATGGATCCGCGGAAAACCAGTCGTGGCCAGAAACCGAATCGACTCGGGATCCTTTAACTGTTGCCGATGCTACGGAGATGGCAGAACAACTGGCTGGCGTTTTCGGAACCGGGCTGGAAGACGAAAACGAGTTCAACCCAGAAAATGCCCAGATTTCGGACCTGGAACTGGAACAAGCACAAATTTTTGAGCAGGTAGAATTGGAACAGAACAATATCTTCGCAGACGATCAGCCTGACGAAGATTTCGTCGCTCTGGCCGATTTGGACACAGGAATTGACATCCAGGACCCATTGGACCGTCACGCCGATTATCAAATTGGAAACGAAGCGATTGACGACCAATCCCACGTCGAGTCCGAATCATTCGACTATGACAATGTTGAAGATCACGATCCGGCCTGGGATCGTCTGAATTCAGACTCGCTGGAACCTGCTTCCTTCGGAGCCGACACGGACCAACCGGACCAGGGTGAAACGAAAGACGTTCGGGCGGTGGAACAGTCGACCAGGCAGCCAATCGAAACCATCGATCCATTCAACGAATCGTTCGAAGAAGAAGAAAACCTTTACGATCGGTATGCTCCTTTCGTTGCGCACCAGAACCAAAGTTCGCTTACGCTGACCTCGGAAGATCTCGCATTGTTAACTCCCGAAGATGAATGCCTAACAACTGATTCGTCCGCGACCTCCGAAACCGACGCCATTTCCACGATCATCATCAACCAATTGGAACAACATGCCATCACCGAAGTCGATCCGGCCATCGATGTCGATCCAGGTAACGTTGACGACAGTGAAGATTTACACACGCGCAATCTGGCTCACCCAGCTGCCGACGACGAAGACAGCGCCAATCCGGACGGCGACACCAACAGTTCCGAAATGCCGCATTGGGAGAACGACTCACTCGAGGAATTCGAAGCAATGGCAGTCGCGGGGGCCGATGATCGCTCCGAAACCGACGATGAAACGGAATGCACCGATTTTGGCCGAAAGCAAGAGGACCAGGAGGACGATGTCGATCCGGACATTCGGATGCAGGCGGAAGAAATTTTGAGACGCCTTGGCAAGTCCAAACACGTTTCATGTGAAACAACATCCGATGAGAACGCCAGCGATGACTCCCCTGCTAATGTTCCCCTGGACTCGAGCGACGCAGCGACCGGGAAACAGGATCTGGCAGGAGAGTCTCCAGTCAGCTCCCCGCAAGTCGAACTGGTTGACTTCGAATATGCCCAACAAACCGCTGCACTCGATGAATCACAGCAGATTCTCAACGAGATACTCGAGCAAAGACACGCGTTGGCAAAGCAGCGCGAAATGCTGGAGGAGGGGCGGGCTCAATTGCCAAATGAAGCGAATTCAGGCGCCGACCCGCACACCGGAGACGACCAGGAGATGATCGTAGTCAGTCGCATGGAAGAGCGATCAGAACCAACGGGCTTCAAAGTCGAAGCGCCGGTTCCGTTCCCGTCGACGCCGGTCTCAACGGGCCGAGCCGAGCGAATGGACTATCAAAAGCTGTTCGACCAACTTCGCGAGATTTCCAATTCGAACGAATAGGCTCTTGTTGACCATTGCCACCATTTAACTTTCCTTTTGTTTCAGGCCATGACCTCAAAATCTCCGACCCCATCGACGGACCATGCCGTCTCCAGCCAGCTTGGCCGAAAGTGGCTTGAGTCGTCTGACAACCGTGTAGTGACCGATTCACCTGCTGACCAACAACCGGCGAGGAACTTTGTGTCGAAGGAAATCCAACCCGGCGTTCTCGGCATGGATCAACTTTCTCGAGACGAATCCGGAGTGAAAAATCCGGCGCGACCCTCCGAACTCGCTCCCTTCTCCATCGCCATCCCGGACGTTTCGGCAAACACCGGTAGCCCCGTCTCGATGTTGGACTATGCAGTGTTTAATAACCCGGAGGAGATGGCCCATGCGCTTGCCATCGCAAGCGAAGATCGACTGAACGCCGTTGGAGGAACGGGTTCATCGACACTCAACAGTAAGTCACGGAAAGGCGGAACAGGACGCCCGAACAGTACTCCATTGCGAAACGACATTTCGGAGCCGCCAACCGAATGGACGGACATGCCGTCAACCAGAGAGACTCAACGAAACGACTTAGACAAACCTTCCGATCAAGCCACCAAAAACCTGGCAATTGAAAAGTTGACCAACGCGATTGTCGAAAAGTTTCCCCTCGGTGACCCGACGGTTCTGCTGTTCGTAGGATCCGAGTCCAACAGGCATATCGACGAAACGTGCGCTCGGGTTGCATCTGAATTGGCGGATCGAAAAATCGGCCGAATTCTCCTGCTCGATTCCGATGCCGGAAGTCACGAGCTTTCCAACGCCAGCGGAGTCTCGGGTCAACCGGGTATTACCGATGTGGTTAACGACTCCGTCCCCTGGGAATCGACGATTTACGGCCGTTCTGCGACGGGGCTGGACTTCCTGGCGTCGGGAAAGGGCGTTTTCCACCATCCCGACTCCAGCAACCGACTTCGTCGCGCGGTGGCCGAAATGAAAAAAGAATACCAGTTCATCTGTATCGCGGCGGGAGATGCACAAGACCCTTCGGCCCGAATCTGGAATGACATCTGTGACGGAAGCTACCTGCTGGTAAGCATGAAAAACAGCAACCAGACCATTGCAAAATCGGCCGTGGCGGAAATGCAGTCCAGCGGCGCCCGGCTATTGGGATGTGTCGTAACAGACGTCGATTAAAGCCCGGGCCTCGCTATTTCCTCGTTGAAACCGGCAGAAGACCGGTTCGACCCAGAAATGTGTCAGTACTTTTGTTCCTTCTGCTGGAGAATTCATGCACGTCCTCGTCACTGGTGGAGCAGGGTATATTGGCAGCCATACATGCCTTGAACTGCTAAACGCCGGGCACCAAGTCACAGTGGTTGACAATCTCAGCAACTCTTCGGAGGAATCACTGCAACGAGTCAGTACATTGACAGGCAAGGAAATTGCGTTCTTTCGAATCGACCTGCTGGACCAACTCGGTTTGGATGCGGTATTCCGGGACAACCAGTTCGATGCGGTGATTCATTTCGCCGCACTGAAAGCCGTCGGCGAAAGCGTTGCCAAACCGCTGGCCTACTACCAGAACAACATCACGGGAACGGTGAATCTCTGTGACGCGACGCAGCGACATCACGTCAGTCATTTCGTGTTCAGTTCGAGTGCCACCGTATATGGCATTCCCAGATCGTTGCCTTTGACCGAAACATCGGCAACTCCCATGGAAGAAGTGACCAATCCCTATGGCCGCTCAAAATTGATGCTGGAGTATATCCTGAAAGACTGGCAGGCCTCACAACCGCAGACCAATGTGGCGCTACTTAGGTATTTCAATCCGGTCGGTGCACATGAATCCGGGCAAATTGGCGAAGACCCCAACGGCATTCCTAACAACTTGTTACCTTATATCTCCCAGGTGGCAGTGGGAAAACTCGAAAGAGTCGGTGTATTTGGATGCGACTACGAAACGCCCGACGGGACCGGTGTTCGCGATTATATTCATGTCGTCGACCTGGCGCGTGGACATGTTCTGGCCCTCGACAAACTGGCCGAAAACCCTGGTGTGGTAACGTACAACCTTGGAACCGGAAACGGTTACAGTGTGTTGGAGATCGTGGCTGCCTTTGAGCGCGCCTGCGGAAAAAAAATCCCCTTCACGTTCCTTGATCGACGGCCAGGCGACATCGCGGTGTGTTACGCAGACCCATCGTTGGCAAAAACTGAACTGGGCTGGGTGGCGGAACGGGGAATCGACGAGATGTGTACCGATGGCTGGCGATGGCAATCGCAAAACCCCAGCGGTTACACCACGATCGCCGGTTCATGAGCGATTCGTCAGCCTATCGGCCGGGTCCCGGATCGTCCTGATTCGCCAGAAACAGGACCTGAATTTCACTGTTGAACCGAGGGTGTCTCCCTGGCCGTCGAATCAACCCTGGCGGGCGGATCGACCTGATTGACGAATTCCCGCAGTTCATACCAATACTCCGGAGGCAACGGGTCATAGTGCCCGAGGCCAGGCAACTCGTTGAAACTTTTGGTTTTTGAGGGTGAATTGCGAAATAGTTTCCGGGCCAGTTCAATGGGAATCAGCTGGTCCTCCGAACCATGAGACTGGTACAAAGGACAGTCACAGGTCTTGATTTTTTCAGCAGAGGGATATTGGTTGCGCATGACATATCGAACTGGTAACCACGGGTAATTAAGCTGAGCTGCATCGGTTATTGAACTGAACGTTCGTTGAAGAACCAATACCCTGCACCCATGCTGACTAGCCAGATGAACCGCTGGCCCTCCGCCGAGCGAATGGCCTACGATAATGATTTCCTGTGGCGACTTCCCGGTATTGTGACAAATCCACTCCAACGCAGCTTCTGAATCGGCCAGCACTCCGGCTTCGGTCGGACTTCCATCACATTTTCCATAACCTCGATAATCAAACACAAATACATCGGCGACCAGCGACTGCCGCAAATAATCGCCGATATAGCCTGCTGACTCGGCGACGTTTTCGGCATTCCCATGGCATAGCAATACGGTTCGATCGGGATTGCCCGGAAGAATCGACTCGGGCTTTTTCAGATGCCAGCCAACCAATCGCGTTCCGTCTTTCGATGGAAAATCGATTTCTTGGTGGTTGAAGTCAACCGGCTCCCAGGTTCCGCGTGGATATTTTGATCCTGGATAAACAAGTTTGGTCTCGTTGGCGGCCAAAAACACCAGAACGCCCAGGTAACCAAGCAATGCTACGAGCGCCAGAATCTTGATCGAATGCAGCCACGAACGCTTTTTCCTGCGAGCCGATCTCGCGGTCACAGAGTCCACGCCAGGAATCGAAGATTCAACGCTGGCCTTTACTTCAGTGTTCATTCTTGATCTTGGTACGGTTGGGGTGGAATTTCATGAGCGTTGTAGAATAAAGTATTTCAGCGTGTCGACCAATCCAAAACACGCCTTTTCGGCGGCTTCCCGGGAAAACGTAATGATGGATCGAGAGTTCTGTGGAATCTAATCCTACCTTGCTCGTCGTTGTTGCAACCTACAACGAGATAGACAATTTGCCCCGTCTGGTTCACCAGATCACGGAATTGCTCCCGGATGCTGACATCCTCGTGATCGACGACGCGTCCCCGGATGGAACCGGGAATTGGTGTGAACAGGCGTCGTCCAAATATCCTCGAATGTCGGTATTGCACCGTGAAGAGAAACTGGGGCTGGGTTCAGCGGCAATCGTTGGATTTCACTACGCAAAATCCAAGAGTTACGAACTCGTAGCGACGATGGATGCGGATTTGAGCCACGACCCCAAGAGCCTTGCCGAGATGATTCTGATTGCCAAGGACCCGAACCGTGCTGGCGTCGGCGTCATCCTCGGCAGTCGCTATATCCCGGGGGGAGGAACCGAAGGCTGGCCCTGGAGTCGGCGAATCGCCTCCAAAGCGGTTAATCGTTTTGCGCGGTTGATGTTGCGCCTCAAGACACATGACAATAGCGGAGCATTTCGGGTCTACCGTGCATCGGCGCTCGAGCAACTGGATTTGAAAAAACTGAAGAGCTCCGATTTCGCGTACCTCGAGGAGATCCTCTGGCGACTGGCAACGAAGGGCGTCGTGATGCTGGAATATCCGATCCTGTTTCGAAACCGCGAGCTGGGCCGGTCCAAGACCAGTGCCCTGCTGGGGCTGAAAGTATTCTGGCAGATCACGATGATGGGCGTAGGAGCCTGGAAATAATTGCCTGGCACCTGGCAATTCAGCCCATCAAGCAAGGAGTCGGCCTCACCTCGTCAAATTCGACCCCTGTGGATCTGATCGGTCGCCGGGAAAAAAGTGAGCCTGTACCACGGAAATCCTCGCTTCGCGAGGTTTCGTTTCTCGAGTCATAAGCGATTCAACGAATGCAATCCAGTGGTTGAAACGGCCGGACCCTATCGGTAACGAGCAGATAACAATGCATTACAATCGCTGGAGTCGACTGTTGGAATGAATCCGATTATGCAAGACTGATCTTACCCAGCAATCATTTTCCCCACCACTGTTAGCAATCGTATCAAACATGTTTTTGCCAGACATTTCACCCTTTCATTTGGCGTTCCCTGTCGATGACCTTGATGCCGCACGTGCATTCTACGGTGGCGTGCTCGGATGCCCGGAAGGACGCAGTAGCGAACGGTGGATTGACTTCAATCTGTTTGGTCACCAGATCGTAGCACATTGGAAGGACGGACATGTCAAGCCGAGCCACACCAATCCAGTCGACGGACATGATGTCCCAGTACCGCATTTTGGTGTCGTGTTACCCTGGGAAAAGTGGGAAACACTTGCTCGACAATTGAAGGCGAAAAAGATCGAGTTCGTCATTGAGCCATACATTCGATTCAAAGGGGAAGTTGGCGAGCAGGCAACGATGTTCTTTCACGACCCGGCGGGGAACGCTTTGGAGTTCAAGGCGTTCAAGGATCCATCCCAGATTTTCGCGAAATAAGTGGTCGCCTGTGAATTCACAGGTAACCGATTCGCCAAAAAACCGACCGACATCGAAAGTACACTCGATCCGATTGAAGACCTGATCAAAACCGGATGCCGTGGCGTAAATTGGCCTTCCTGATGAGAGACGACAGCTTGACCGACAACCCCGGGTTTTGCCAGGTACCATTCGGCTGTCGATGCCAGTCGACCGGGATGTCTACGGTGCTGTTTGGCACAACCTACCGGTATTGGGGGATGAGCCACGCCGACTGATTAAATGCAAAATCAGCCATGAAAAAATACCTGACCGATTGCCGAACGTGGCTACTTTGCACGCCATTGATTTCGGCGGGGAGGCAAATCAACTGGCGTGGGCCTTTGGAAGCGAGCCATTTGAATGATGGGGTTGCGATTTCAACCCCCGCCAACGTGGCTGGGACGCGCCGCTATCGGCCACGGGAAATCAAGTTCGTTTGTAAATTCGAATTGCCGTATCTGCCATTCGCCGACAGTTATTTTGAAATCGTAATGGTGTTTCAGTGTTTGCCCCTGTTCATCAAACGGAAGACAGTTGCTTAACGGAGTTACGCCGGGTCACGTAGTCGGATGGTTTGCTTTGCGTGACGATTCAGAACGACCAAACGTGGCTGTCAAGGCAAGTCCGATTGCAGTTCATGGCTCATTTCGAAAAAGCCAGTCAATTCGACTCGACGATTCATGTGTCGCCGGCGACCCCTGCCCCTCCCATGCCGTTGCCAAGAATTGTCTTTCCGATGTCGAGGGACGCTTCCCGCAATTGTATTGTTGAGTGTTCCAGTGATTATGTGAGGGAATAATGGGGTCGCTTCTTCTATGTCCACCAGATTGCTCCGTGCGGGCACAATGGTTTCCAATCCGTTGTTCGGATGAACCCCACGTAGATCGAGAATACGAACGCAGTTGGACGCGCTTCGTTGACAGCCGTTTTTTCGCCTCATAAAATCGTGATTCACAACCAGCACGCCCACTACCCGGAGTACCGCATGAGTGAAACAGCCTCAAGTCAAATCGACAATGTGATGCACGAAGACCGGTTGTTCCCGCCTTCGAGAGAGTTTGCCACTCGGGCGCGAATCGGGTCCGCCGAGCAATATCAGGAGATTTACGAACGCGCCAAAAACGACCCGCACGGATTCTGGGACGAAATCGCCAAAAACGAACTTCACTGGTTTGAGCCGTACACCTCCGTGCTGGAAGGCGAGACGACCAACGTTAAATGGTTTGCCGGCGGAAAAACCAATCTCGCATACAACTGCCTGGATGCAAATATCGCCGCCGGTCATGGGGATCGGATTGCCCTCATTTGGGAAGGCGAACCTGGTGATCAGCGCACTCTGACCTACACGGAACTTCATACCGAAGTCTGTAAATTCGCCAACGCGTTAAAGAAGCTCGGCGTCGGAGTCGGTGATGTGGTGTCAATTTACATGCCGATGACCCCGGAGATCGCGATTGCGATGCTGGCCTGTGTTAGAATCGGAGCGGTCCATTCGGTGATCTTCGCGGGTTTTTCTGCCGAAGCGATCGCCGACCGCAACCATGATGCCAGCGCCAAAGTGCAATTAACTTCCGATGGACTCTGGCGACGCGGAAAATGTATTCCGCTCAAGGAGACCGTAGACAAAGCCCTGGAAAAGTCGCCGACCGTAGAACATTGCATCGTTTTGAAGCGCTGTGAAAACGAATGCAACATGCAGGAAGGTCGCGATCATTGGTGGCATGAGTTGGTCCAGTCCGCTTCCGAAGATTGCCCGGCCACCCCATTGGACAGTGAAACAACATCGTTCATTCTTTACACGAGCGGTTCGACCGGCAAACCCAAAGGGATACGACATACCACAGCGGGATACAACATCTGGACCAAAAAGACGTTTGAATGGGTGTTCGATTATCGCGACGAGGATATTTACTGGTGCACCGCTGATTGCGGCTGGATCACAGGGCACAGCTACATTGTATACGGACCGCTTTCCGCAGGAGCAACCTGCTTGATGTACGAAGGTGCCCCGAACCACCCGGCGGAAGATCGTTTTTGGGAACTCGTCGAAAAGTACAAAGTCACGATCCTGTACACAGCCCCGACCGCGATTCGAGCCTTCGTCAAATGGGGAGATGAACACGTCGACAAACACGATCTCTCCAGCCTGCGTTTGCTGGGAACCGTTGGCGAGGGGATCAATCCGGACACCTGGATCTGGTATCACGAGAAAATTGGAGGTGGCCGGTGTCCAATCGTTGATACCTGGTGGCAAACCGAAACGGGCGGAATCATGTTGAGCCCGTTGCCTGGGGCAACAGCCACGAAACCAGGAAGTTGTACGCAGCCACTCCCGGGAGTCGTTCCGGTCATTGTCGACGAAACGCTGACACCGGTCGAGCGAAACAATGGCGGCATGCTGTGCATCTCCCAGCCGTGGCCGGGAATGCTCCGTGGGATTTGGGGTGACGAAGAGAGATTCAAGCGCCAATACTGGGAAACTTTCCCCGGGAATTACTTGACTGGAGACAATGCCAGGCTGGATGACGACGGCTACTACTGGATCATGGGCCGCATCGACGACGTGATCAACGTGTCGGGGCACCGGTTGAGCACGATCGAAGTCGAAAGCGCTTTGGTCTCGCATCCCAACGTTGCGGAATGTGCCGCGGTTGGTCGTCCTCATGAAATCAAAGGACAGGCGATCGCGGTTTTCGTAACGATCAAGGACGCTGAGCCAACGGATGAACTTCGCGACGATTTGCGGCGACATGTTCGAAAAGAAATCGGCGCGCTGGCCGTTCCCGATGATATCCGCTTCACCGAGGCAGTCCCCAAGACGCGCAGCGGAAAAATCATGCGTCGCCTGCTTCGCGATATCGCCGCCGGCCACGAAGCAACCGGTGACACCAGTACACTCGAAGATTTCAGTGTCCTGGCAAAACTTCGCGAATCTGACGAACAGTAGTCAAGCCGGTCCTGGGCTCCTGACATGAGACAATCGTGGCAGTCGGCGGGTTTTACCAGACAACCAGACAATCGTTGCATAACTGATTCAACTCTTCTGCCTCAAATGTGCGGGGCGGAATTCCAGTTCCTTGAACGACGGAAAGCATGACTTGCCCGATATTTTCCACAGTTTGACGATCCGAAGCCCAGCAGAACGTGTCTTTGACGCCGTGTCGACACCCGCAGGCCTGACCCACTGGTGGGCCAACCAGGCGCAGGGAAATCCAGGCATTGATTCCGAATACGAATTGCAATTCGGTCCCGAGTACATCTGGCGTGCGCGAGTTACGAAGTACCTGCCATATCGGGAATTCGAGATCGAGATGACCCACTCGGACAATGATTGGGACGGCACGCGAGTTGGATTCGAGCTTAAGCCCGTGAACGAAGAAACACTGCTGGGCTTCTACCATGCAGGTTGGCCGTACGCAAATCAACACTTCCGGTCATCCAACTATTGCTGGGCGATGTACCTTCGATGCTTGAAGCGGTATGCAGAACTGGATGTCGTTGTTCCTTACGCCGATCGTTATGACGGCTGAAAGCCGGCACATTCAAGCGGCGATACAGTCCCAGGTGCGTTCAACAAACATGCAGGAACGGTCAATGGAAACAGTCTAAAGGGTGTGAACCGGTTAAACGTGCAGGGATCGGCTTTGGTTCTGATCCCGGTGCAAGACGTCGGCAGGGCATTGCCCGATCTGAGTGATTCCATTTCAATGGCATCCGAATTCGGGATGGTTCGCGCTGAGTGCAACAAGTGATTCGGTAGATTTCCGTGCCTGGCTTTTCTTTCACTTTGAAAGTTCGTCAAGATGTACCTGTTTTTTGATACCGAGACTTCCGGCCTCCCTCGCTATTACAATGCGCCCGAATCCGATACGCGGAATTGGCCGCGACTCGTCCAGTTGGCCTGGGTGACCGGCGACTCTCTCACCACGGTTTCGGCACCGCAAGTATATTTGATCAAGCCTGACGAGTTCACTATCGATTCTCGCGCGTCCGCGGTTCATGGCATCACGACCGCGATGGCCAATGCCACCGGTGTTGCCTTAACACCGGTGCTCGACTCGTTTGTCCAGGCCGTCAATAATTCGACCGTCGTGGTCGCCCACAATATCGAATTTGACACCAACATTGTCGGTGCAGAGTGCGCCCGCGAGGGAATCGCCAACCCAATTCGCCGCAGGCTGATGCGATGCACGATGAAGGAAGCGACCGATTATTGTCGGATTCCATCCCAACGCGGCTTCAAATGGCCGACGTTGACCGAACTCCACTGGAAACTGTTTCAGTCCGGATTAGCGGATGCGCATGACGCTTCCATTGATTGCCAGGCTTGCATGAAGTGCTTCTTTCGCCTTCAGGAACTCAACGTGATCTGAAAGATGAAAACTGGTCAATCCACGAGGCCACGTTGTTCATGACGTTGGCTATGCCGGCAAATTGCCATTGTCGTCCTGGCGCAATTCGGTAGACGGGCCAAGGTGCGGGTGTTCTAGCCTGACGCAGTTGCCGATTTTGGTTGGTACATTGGCTTGTTACCCAAACCTCGGTGCGCGATCGTGAATTGGCCGGAATGAATGCCCTCGTGGTATGCAATGAACAGCAGCATCTGTGCCATGTTCGGCGCATCGGCAAATATGCCCTCGTCAGGCGTGGGGCTTTTCAGGAACTCATCCGACAATCCATCGATCGTCTCGAGTAATGCCGCACGTCGTTCACGACAGTAACTCACAACCTCTTCCGTCTCCGGGTATGCCGATGAATCAGAATGAATCTCGGAACCAAACCAGAACACGTCGTCCCAGTTTTTGTCGTCACCTGCTTTTGGATCAAGGCGTTTTAGAAACATGTTGTCCGCCAGCCCAAGATGACCGACAATCCACAATGGGTGGTTCGCCGTCGGATGCGCTTGATAAAGCCAGTCTTCGCGCGTGCTCATTGAGTCGATAAGCCCCTCAACCATTCGGCGGGACTGGTTCAGCGAGTAGATTACGTTGTCTTTTATCGACATGATGGTTGCCTTTCAAAATGGAACTCTGTCGGTGCATCGAATACACGGGCGTTTGGCCGATTGATCAGTTTATACGATCGCCAGCCCTGCTTGAAGGCAACACGCTCTTTTTCACCCACCTCGTCTTCAAAAGGAGACCATTGGTGTTTTTGAGCGGCCGTTTGGACCCTGGGGCGGGCATCCGGCTACAGCCGGTTGATGTCATTGCGATGCAAAGAATCGCTGCGCGAAATAGCTGACTTTCATTACGAAACACGGACCTTAGGTCTGGACCTTGGTCACCAGCATGGCGGTGGCGCGCCTTCCAATGATGGCCGAAGGACCGCGAAAATACGGCTATCGTCTCAGCCAGCCGATAATCCCTGTCAGCAAAACGATCCCGGCAAACAGCATGGGCACGAAATCGCCGACTCGTCGATACAGGCTTGTCCGATCGATCGAGCGTACATTGGCACGAATCACCTCAGGCTTTCGACGCGGACCGGTCTGCCGCAGTCGCCCGCAGGAATCGATGTCGGCGGAGATTCCAGTGTTGGCGCAAACCAAATGGGGCTTGCGCATTTCGACTGCTCGAAAAACGTTACACGCCAAATGCAAATCCAGGCAGCTAGTCCCGTAAAACCAACCATCATTGGTCATGTTGACCAACACATCCGGCTCGTTACCCGAATCCGCCAGCGAGTTGACTTGCCGCCGAATCAAATGTGGAACAGTTGTTTCGAAACATATACTGGGCGCAAGATTCACGTTGTTTCGCGTCATGATTTCAAACTGAGTACCCGGCGAAATGCCGCCACCGATGGGTGATAACTTTTTGATCAGAGGAAACCAATCTGCAAAAGGAACGTATTCGCCGAACATTACCAAATGGTTTTTGAAGTATCGATTCTCGATTTGACCGTCATCGCCAATCAGAAATGCGGATCCAAAGACTCGACCGTTGGCCGGATCCCGGGTCCCACCACCCGTTAATAATGGAATCGGCGTTGCAAATGTTTCGGGATACCCGGTTGCGTTGCTCCATACGCGGGTTCGAAGATTGGCGAACGCTTCTACCGTCTGCTCGTCGTTGATATCGGATATCAGGTCCGAATACGGACTAAAACCCGACTCGGGCCAGACAATCAGATCCAAATCCGAAAATTGCGAGCGAGCCTCCCTGGTCAGCCTGAAAGTTTCCGAAAGCTGGACCAACCGTTCTTCCAAAGTGATATCAAATTCGACGTCATCCGAAGTCTGAATGAGCCCAATATTCAGACTCGAATCACTTTTATACTGAATTGGCTCCTCAAGGCGAAAACGGCCATAAAACAGGACGGCGACCATCGTCACACACGAAGCGGCAAACACAACACCATGCCGCTTGAGCGAGGATCGTCGGACGTCCGGGCTTTTTGTACCGGCTCGTGTTTTGAACAACGAAGCTCCGCCGCGAAGCAACGCTGTAAACCCGACGACAACCACCAGCATTGCAAACGTGAGAGTATAGGCGCCGAACAGATCGGCGACCTGGATTACCATTGGATTTTTATATTGCGTATGCGAAAGGCAGACCATCGCCATTCCGGAAGCAAAGTTGCAGCGAATCCACTCGATGCCGGTCCACACTATCGGTACCGCCAAGAGTGCAGGAACACCGATCTGACGAACAAGGGCACGTGTCACCGCCACAAACATCGGCGTGTAGATCGCCATATAAACTGAGACCAGGACCCAACCTATCCAAAGCAAGGGATGCGGGATCGGAATGAAATAGAATGTCCCCAGCCAATACAGACATCCGGCATGGAAAAGCTGCCAGTAGGGCCGCCTGCCCGGCAAACGTTCGATTTGGACCAACCAGACCAACGGAAACGGCGCAATCCAGGCCAACCAGGACAGCCCAACAGGCGGAAAAGAAAGCCACAACATCACCAACGAAGCGACTGCCACTCCAAAGACTCGAATGCCGCGTTCAGCTGCCAACGATTCTGATCCAGAATCGGAATTTAAGTCCGCAACGGGCTCCGGTAATCGAGTTGCCTTTCTCGTGACAATTTTCGTTTTCGTTTTTTGATTCAATGTCGTGCTCAGCGTATTCCAAGGGCTCCAAATGCAAATGCTTCGTTGACGTTTCAACTACAACGGTTTGACATCAATCAAATGGCAAAAACTTCACCAGCTCACCTGCCGGGTGATGACTTGAATCGGCGGAAAAATAGATCAGCCCATCCGCATCTCCCAACGCCAACAGATCTGAGGATCCTCGCCAAACCAGCGGCTTGAATTTTCGCACCGAAGTACTATCGGACACACAACTTGCCGGCCAATAGGTGGGGCGGTCTCCACGTGTCTCGTGCGGCAAACTCAACTCACCAAACACCGCTTGACAATCGTCGAGTCGGCCACCCATCTGCCTGCGAATCGCGGCTCGCACAAACAATTGAAATCCGACCAGACTGCTGACGGGATTGCCCGGCAAACCAAAAACGCAAGTCTGCCTGTCACCACGACCAAGGACGCCAAACCAAATCGGCTTGCCCGGTTTCACGAAGACTTTGTGAAAAACCTCCCGGACGCCGAGCTCCTTCAATATTCCGGGAACCAGGTCCATCGTACCGGCAGAAACACCACCGGAAAGTATCAGCAAGTCGTGGTCAAGCCCCCCGCTGATCTTCTCCCCCAATGCGGCCAGGTCATCTCGCCCCACTCCCAGGTCCGTGACACTCAAACCCAAACTGCGTGCCATCGCAATCAACATCGGACCGTTGCTGTTGCGAATCTGACCACGTGCCGGAACCGACGCACAGTCAACCAATTCGTTTCCCGTCGGCAAGACTGCGACCGTTGGCTTGTTGGCGACATCAACTACATGGGCTCCGACTTCGGCCAGCAGTCCAATGTCCGTGGGGCGAACCACATGCCCCTTGGTAAACACCGTTTGGCCCTTGCGAAAATTAATGCCACAACGCAAGACGTGCTTTTCCGCCGCTAGAGATTCGATGTTCAGCGTGACCCATTGTCTTCCACCTGCACATTCCGACTCGGTCTGTTCAACCATCACGACCGCATCCGCTCCTTCCGGGATCTGAGCACCTGTCATGATTTTCGCCGACTGGCCGGAACCCAGTACGCACGCAGGACTATCGCCTGCAATGATTGTCTCGACAACCTCCAGGCGTTTGAGACCGGTGGCGACGTCCGCACTTCGCACGGCGTATCCGTCCATCACTGATTTGTCGTGAGGCGGTGAATTCACATCGGCTATCACGTCGACCGCGAGGACATGACCGACCAGGTTTGCCAGCGAAGTCGACTCGACGGGAAGCGGTGTGATCGTCTGGGCCAGTAACTGGAATGCTTGTTCAATGGAAATCATGGCCCGGATATCTCAACAAAGTTTCGAAGCAAATCAATTCCCCGTTCGGTCAAAAAGCTCTCCGGATGGAACTGAACGCCAAACGTAGGAAAGCACTTGTGCTGGACAGCCATGATTTCTCGCGAACCGTCGGGCGCCTTCGCCCACGCACTGACTTTGAATTCATCGGAAAGCGTATCTGGACGGATGACGAGGCTATGGTAACGCGTTGCAACCATCGGGTTGGGCAGCCCGGCAAAAATGGCTTCGCCATTGTGTTCAATCTGGTCGGTCTTGCCATGCATCAATTGCTCCGCGCGAACGATCTTGCCGCCAGTCGCCTGACCGATCGACTGATGCCCCAAACAAACGCCGAGAAGTGGAATTTTCCCATGAAAGCGACTTACACATTCGACGGATATTCCAGCTTCATTCGGTGTGCATGGGCCAGGGGAAATGATGATATGTGTCGGCCCCAGTCGCTCGATCGCTTCCGTCGTAATTTTGTCATTACGATGCACCTCAATCTCCAGTCCGGCGTTGAGCTCGCCGAGCCGTTGAACGAGGTTGTAGGTGAACGAGTCATAGTTATCAACGATCAGAATCATGAATGTTTTCCGGGGTATCAAGCCACCTGCAGGATCGTTTTTTGCTAGCAAACCATTATCCACATAAATGGTTTTTTTGTTAAGGGATCGTATTCTATTGACCCATCTCCGGCGGCTATCTATTTTCGCGTCACGCAATGACTGCGTTTACGAATTTTGCCGCCATTTTGCCCAAGGAAGAGGCTTTATGACCATCCAAAATCTACGTGTCAACCACGGCACCGAGACGAGTTCCGTTACATCCGCTCCACTTCTTGATGTCGGAAGGGGAAATCTGCCACTGAAAGAAGAAATCATGGAGGTGGTTTCAGACATCATCGACACGGGTTGGTTCATCGGAGGACCCCATGTCAAACAGCTGGAAGATGCCGTTGCCGAAGTCAGTCAGACACAGTTTGCGATCGGTTGCGCTTCCGGAAGTGACGCAATCCTGCTGGCGCTTATGGCCATCGGAATCGAACCTGGCGACGAAGTCATTTGTCCCAGCTTTACCTTCTTTGCCACTGCGAGTGCGATCCATCGCCTGGGCGGCAAACCTGTATTTGTTGATATTGAACCCAAGTCGTTCAACCTGGATGTCCACAAAATCGAATCATTGATCACGGAGAAAACGAAAGCGATCATTCCCGTCCATTTGTTTGGCCAGTGCGCGGACATGGATCCAATTATGGATATTGCCAGAAAGCACGACTTGAGAATCATCGAAGATTGCGCCCAGTCCATTGGTGCTACTGACTCGGATCGGGCCGCGGGAAGCATGGGTGCGATTGGATGTTTCAGTTTTTATCCAACCAAGAACCTTGGAGGATTCGGCGACGGTGGCATGCTCACGACCAATGATCCAGCGCTCGCCGATCGATTGCGATTACTCGCCAACCACGGTATGCAACCGCGGTATTACCATGTGGAAGTCGGTATCAATAGTCGCCTGGATGCCATTCAGGCCGCTGTTCTAAACGCAAAAATGCAATACTTGAGAGAGTATTCTGAACAACGAAAACAGAACGCGACACGGTACCGGAAATTGATGCTTGAATCCGGTCTCAGCTCACTTGTTTCGATTCCCTCTACGTTGCCGCGTTGCGGTCATGTTTGGAACCAGTTTACCATCCGAATACCCAATGGACGCCGTGACGAGGTTCGCCAACAGCTCGCCGAAATGAATGTCGGCAGCGAAGTTTATTATCCTGTGCCCCTGCATCAACAGGAATGTTTTGCCTACTTGCGAGACGAAACGGGCCCCCTGCCCGAGACGGAACGAGCCGCCCAAGAGGTGCTAAGTCTGCCGATATTCCCGGAGATAACCGAGCAAGAGCAACGATACGTGGTTGATTGCCTGGCCAAGGCACTGGGCGCGAGCGCAGTACAACTTCGGATGGTGGGCTAGATTGAAATCTGAAATCGCAAATGGTAACCAGGGAGAAACCCAGCGGTTCACTCCCCGGTTATCGATTTCACGGGGGACCGGTTCTGGGACCCCACATGAATTCAACAAGTCTCGGTAATCCAGCCGGATTGGCGGAGAAGACAGCTGAATTCTACCGTGGTCCAGCGGGCAGATGATCCAAGAAATAATTGGTCATCAGCTTGCGCAAATGCACACTTGTGTTTTCGCCTTCGTTGATCGAATGCGAACGATTTGGATAAGCCATCATGGAAAACTGCCTGTCCTGCTTGACCAATTCGTTGATTAACAACTCAATGGTCTGATAGTGACAATTGTCATCTCCGGTTCCATGAACAATCAGCAAATTTCCCTTGAGGTGTTTCGCAAAATGGATCGGCGAACCGTTTCGGTAACCGTCCGGATTCTTCGCGGGCGTATTCATGTACCGCTCCTGGTAAATCGAATCGTAGTACCGCATGTCCGGCACCGGTGCTATCGAAACACCAGTGTGGTACAGGTCGGGATACTTGAACATCGCGTTAAGCGTCATTGAACCGCCACCACTCCAGCCCCAGACACCGACGCGACTGGCGTCCAGCCAGGGAAAGTGACTGACAATCCCTTTGACCGCAGAGGCCTGGTCGCTAGCGGGCAAAATACCGATTTTTTCATAAATGATTTTCCGAAAATCACGACCGCGTGGAACATTTGTTCCGCGATTATCAATGCTGCAGACTGCGTATCCTTGTTCGGCGAGCATGCGATGCCACAGGTAGTTATTGCCGCCCCAGGCGTTGGTCACTGTCGTTCCGACCGGCTCGCCATACACGTGAACAATCAACGGGTACTTTCGGAACGGGTCAAAATTTGCTGGCTTGATCAACCACGCATCCAATAACGCTCCGTCGCCGACATTGACGCGAAGAAACATCGATTCGACCGGAATAAGCGCGTTTACTGCCTGCCTGGCGTTATCATTGGAAATGATTTGCCGCACCAATGTGTGTGCCGGTAACTCGACCAGATCCGTGATCGGTGGTTGCCCAAAACTCGAGTAGGTATGAAACGCAACTGTTCCATCTGGCGAAATGTCGTAGGAATTTGTGCCGGGAAAACTGTCGGGCGTTACGCGGATGGATTCGCCTCCCGTCAACGGCGAACGGTAAAGATACCTGTCTGTCGGTTTGTCCGGCGACGCAATGAAATAAACCGAATCGCCGGTTACACGCACCAGTTCAAACGCATCAAACTGGCCCGAAGTCACCCGTTTCATCTCGCCCGTCATTGCGTCAACCAGGTAAATATGACGCCAACCATCGCGTTCGCTGATCCAGACGAATTGCTTCCCGTCATTAACCTCAATGTCATCATCACAGGCTTCAACCCAGGCCGCATCGGTATCCTTGAACAGCTCCCGAGTTTCGCCCGTCGTCGTGTCCGCCAGTCGCACTGAATTCTGGTTTTGATCGCGGTTGAGTTGCTGGACCATGACCTGGTCGTCGCCGGTCCACCTCGCACGGGGAATGTAATTCTCGCGTGGGTCGCCGGGAACTTCCAACCATTGCGTCGTTCCCTCGTTGAGATTCACAACACCCAGACGAACGGCTGAATTTGCTTGCCCTGGCTTGGTGTGCTTGAATTTCTTGACTGTTGGATAAAGCGAATCCGTATTGTTGATTAACGTGAATTCGCCGACTTCGGAAGTGTCGAATTCCCAGAACAAGATCTTTTGACTGTCGGGACTCCAACGAAAACCGTCTCTCAAATCGAACTCTTCTTCGTAGACCCAATCTGAAGTGCCATTGATAATATCGGGTGTCCGCTTTGCGGTAATTTTCTTGACATCCGCGGTCAATACGTCTTCCACGTAGACATCGCCCTCAGAAACGTAGCCCACCTTTTTTCCATCCGGTGAAAGTTTGGCGAACATCAGCGATGCCGATGGGCGATCGCTGCCGATTTGGCGAAGCGTGTTGGCAGTCCGATTCATCAACCAGTAGTCGCCGCGAGTATGTCGTCGCCAGACCTTGCGGGTGTTGGTAAAAATCAACGCAAGGTTTCGATCCGCGGACCATTGATGATGGGCAATCGTCAACGGTTTGTCCCGTCCCGGGGGAAGCAACTGGGTCGCGGGAATCAGAACGGTTTCCTGGTTCGTTTTTGGATCAACCGCTACCAGGTCGACGGCACCTTCAATCGTCGGCGAGGGTATGTTGCGAATAAAACTGGAGCCTTCGGTTTCCCAGGTGGGAAAAAATGTATCAGTTGCAAATCGGTCCGAAGCAAATATCGATTCCACAGAGAGTGATTGTTGTGGTGCGGGTACCTGCCGGGCAAAGCCCTGGGAGGCAGAAAGAAATAAGAACAAACCAGCAAAGAAGCGAATTGATGTTTTCATGGGACTAGGTTTCGCCAAACTGTTGAATTTCTCGTGAAGCCCGTATTCTAGACCGCCAGGTCCACGCGACTAAAGGGGTTTCCGGCGAATGTACTGAATCAAACTTGGCCGAATTCATGAACAAGCGGGTCGCAAACTCGATGTTTGACGGAAGAACAAATCAAGAAATCCCACATTAATTCGTCGATTTCATTGCCGAGTGGCTGATCGCCGAACCGTGGTGGAAAAAAGGACCTCACGCTGGACCTGGGCTGCGAATCAACCCCACCAGCCGCCGTTGATGTGAATTGTCTGCCCGGTCACATAGGATGACAGATCACTCGCCAGAAAGAGAACCACATCTGCAATTTCACTCGGCTCGCCAAACCGCCCCAGAGGAATCATCTTGATCATCGCTTGACGATTCTCTTCTGGAATTGACTTTCCCATTTCGGTATCAACCACTCCGGGTGCGATTGCGTTGACACGAATGTTTTGACGCGCAAGTTCTTTGCTGAGGACTTTGGTCAGCGCCACCACACCTGCTTTCGCCGATGCATAATTGGCTTGGCCAAAAAAGCCCGTGACCGCCGCGAGCGACGCCACGTTGACGATCACGCCACCCTCGTTTAGGTGATCGACCGCCGCTTTGCAGGAGTTGAATACGCCAGTCAAGTTGGTCTCGATCACATCAGACCACTCGGGTTGGCTCATTTTCTTGAAACTTCGGTCGCGAAGAATTCCCGCGTTATTGACCAGGATATCCAGTCCGCCAAATGCGTTGACTGCGGATTCGCACATTTGGGCCAACTGTTCCGGATGACGAACATCGGCCGGTGACGAAATACATCGGTCGCCCAGTTCCTCGACTGCGGTTGCAGCAATCTTTTTGTTCAGCCCATCTGGATCATCAAAGTAATTGACTACCAGGTTCGCGCCTGCCTGATGCAGCGATTTGGCCGTTGCCAGACCAATGCCCTGACCGGAGCCCGTCACGATTGCCGTTTTTCCGCATAGGTCAATTTGTCTCATATTCAGTCCGATTTATTTGCGATTGTTGGAGCGAGCGGAGTCCAGGTCGATTGTACATTCATTGAGCCCTTCGCAACGCCTTACAGTAAGGTTTCGAGGAAGGAACCGCTACCAACGAAGGACATCATGGAACCGACCTCCGATGTCAACCAAGCCATCTGGCTGGGAAAGGATGACATTGCCTTGCAATCCTTCAATTTCCATCGTTTGTTCCGTTTTTCGCGAGACTATTCCATTTGCCATTTCGTTTTACGTTTTTCAAGAAACGCCGCCAGTCCTTCCCTCGCATCGGCAGTTTCGCGGGCTTCTGCCGATACGTCGATGGACATCGCAACTTCCTCGCCGAGTTTGCCGCCACTGCAAGCCTGGAGATGCCGTTTGGTTATCGCGAGCGCAGATTTAGACCCTGTCAAAATCGATTTGATCAATGAATCTACTCTCGTTTGCAATCTCTCGGCCGGTTCAACTGCAAAAGCGAGTCCGAGCCCAAATGCTCTGTCTGCGGTCATTCGATCGCCACTAAGCAATAGTTGATTTGCAGCACCCTTACCGATTCGGCGAACGAGAAACGGCGTCACGATTGCCGCCGTGATCCCCCGTGCCGGTTCGGGCAACATGACAAACGCATTGTCGCTGGCCACTACAAAATCACAGGCGAGAATAAGTCCGACGCCGCCCGCCAGCACCGGCCCCTGCACGACCGCGATCGTTGGTACGCTCAGTTGAAACAAGCTCAGCAATAGACTGGCGTAAACTTCTGAGTCCCTTTGCCATTCCTGTTTCCCGGACTCCGATGAGGCACGTTGTTGCATCTCAGCCAAGTCCATCCCGGCGCAAAACACACTCCCTTCGGCGCGCAAAACCAACAAGCGGAGTGTTTCGTCATTGGACAATTCCTCGACCGCAACCTTTAACTGTTCGATGAAACCTCGCGTCAGGGCATTGCGTTTTTCCGGTCGATCAAGCGAAATCATTCCAATGCCTGACGCAATCGAAGATTTGACAAAGGTATCCATATCGTGGTCCGGGTTTTGATTTCAAAATCTCATTCTAGTGATTCTCCATTACGGAACATAGTGACCCGGCGGTGCCTCGTCGACGTTCCCTTGATTCGTTAGAATTGCAAATCAATTCACCTCACCCTAATTGGACCGTCCACCATGGCAGCTCGCAAAATCAAAAAAGAAAAAGTCCTGATTGCAAACGGACAGGGTTTCTGGGGCGATAGTATTCTCGGGCCAATCCGGCTGGTTAACGAAGGACCACTCGATTATTTGACGCTTGACTACCTTGCGGAAGTCACCATGAGCATCATGCAGAAGCTGAAAAGTCGAGACCCCAACAAGGGCTATGCGACCGATTTCGTCGACATGTGTCGCCGCGTCCTACCGACTTGCCATAAAAAAGGGATCAAGATCATTGCTAATGCAGGCGGTGTTAACCCGATCGCCTGCCGGGAAGCGCTGGCCGAAGTGATTCGAGAACTCGGAATTACGGGCATGAAAATCGGGATCGTCGAAGGAGACGACATCCTGGGCGACCTGAAATCGCTGATCGACGGCGGCGAAGAGTTCAAGAATATGGACAACGGTCAACCACTCGAACCATTCCTCGACCGGGTCAAAACCGCCAATGTTTACATTGGTGCCGAACCGATTGTCGAGGCACTCCAGCAAGGAGCCGACATCGTGATTACGGGTCGCGCAACAGATCCCTCCATTGTGCTCGCACCGATGATGTACGAATTCGGCTGGTCGATGGAAGACATGAACCTGTTAGCTGCCGGTACGATCGCCGGTCACATCGTTGAGTGTGGCGCCCAGTGTACCGGTGGAAACTACGTTCACTGGAAAGAGATCCCCGAGATGGCGCGAATTGGATACCCGGTCATCGAAGCCCATCCCGACGGTACGTTTGCGGTCACCAAACACGCGGGCACCGGCGGCAGAGTTTCGATCGAGACGGTAACCTCGCAACTGGTTTACGAGATGAGCGATCCGGCCAATTACATCACGCCCGATTGCGTCGCTGATTTCACTTCAATTCAGCTCCAACCAGATGGCCCCGACCGAGTTGCCGTTTCCGGGATCAAAGGCCGACTGGCAACCGATACTTACAAGGTTTCGATTTCCTTTCACGAAGGCTACAAAGTCATCAGTCAGCTCACCGTCGCTGGTCCCGATGCGGTTGAAAAGGCCAAACTCTGTGCCGAGATCGTATTCGACCGAGTCGCGATGGACGGCGTGACGTTTTCCGAAGAGGAAAAATTCGTTGAAATTCTTGGTACCAATGCATGTCACGCCGGGATCGTTCCGGCACCCGAAAATCCGGCCGAGGTCATTCTTCGCATTGGAGCCAGAAGCAGTGATAAGTCGAAGCTGGATCGTCTTGGAATGGAAATTGTGCCGCTGGTGACCAGTGGACCGCCGGGAGTGACCGGATTTGCCGGTGGCCGTCCCAAAGCAACCGAAATCATCAGCTATTGGCCGGCGCTGCTGAGCAAAGGCAAAATCCAAACAAAGGTCTCGGTAGAGGAGGTCTAGCGAAAAGTCGTGGGCGAAGAATTTGGAAGATGGATATTTCAACGGCATCCAACTGATTTACCCCGGTCTTTCTGGCAAAGCAGTGTCCCATATGCAGCGTCAAGATTTGATTTTTGGGAAGTGGACCAGGTCACGAGCCCTGATGATCAAAAAAAACACCAGCAGCCATGGGCTCGTCCACTTCGACAACCCTTATTCCCGGCTGTGAACGAACCCTAGAACTTCCGCAAACTTGTTTTCACCACTCCCTGTTCCTCGTTATCCACGTTCATCGAGGTGATTTTCCAGGCATCGTCACGGAGTTGAACCTGGAAGGTTGCGTCATACTTGTTTTCGCGCTCGTGGATGTGGCCCCAATGTTCGATTGTTCCGATCAGGTTCCACTTGCATCGATATCCAAAACCCGGGGCAGCATCTTCAACGCCGATCGACGTACCCGTTTTTTGGCCTTCCAGTAAATTGACTTCGTTGACCCGGGCGATGGCCCCGCCTTGCTCTTTGACCTTTAGGCTCTGATTGATGTCGAGATAGAGTTTCCTCAATAATTCGCCATCAACGCTTTTTGCCAATGCGTCATACACGTCGCTTTCCTTATGGTAATCGAATGCACGAAACATGTTTTTGTGAAGCTGCGAGAAAACCTGCGTGGCGTCGTCGTCGGGGAGCTCAAAAACCGGTGCCTTGGCAAAAGGATTGGGGACTTCAAATGGCATCAGGGCGGTGGTGAAAAATCCTGCGATCCCGCAAACACAGGCCATCGCCAGAGCCACTTTCCATTTGATGTTGAGCAACAGACTCGAAAACAGGACAAGCACTGCCAATCCGATCAATCCAATCGTGACCCCCGGTAATCTCATGAGTGGCGGTTTGAGTGCGTCGACGTCGATGGTTGCCGAAACGCCAGTAATCGCTGGCAACGGCTCTCGGTTCGGTTCGTTCCAACGATACGTGTTGTCCTGCAGGAACATTGAAAACTGCGTCTTTTCGATCCTGTCGTATGCGAACACGACTGCGTCGACCGACTTGATCACGTTGTTGAATTTGTCCCACACGACTTCCACTGTCGCCGGTGGTCCTTTGGTGCTGTACGACATGATGATGCCGACACGACCACTGGCCATACTGACTTTTCGCTTTTCTGCTTGGACGGCAAAATCCCGCAAATCGAGCCCGTAGAAATCGACGCGGTCGAAAACCGGCTGGACTTCCACCGAATCGATCGTGACCGGGTTGCCGATCGAGAAATAGGCCTTGATTTTCTCAGCCGCTGCCACCTGCTCGTCGACCTCAAGAAAGCTCGGGTCAGCTCGATCAATTTCCATCAAGGTCGCCAAAGTTGCCAACGGGATGAGCACCTCGTGACGGACTTCGTACGCCGTAATGTAGATAAACGAGTACACGCTGCTGTAACTGGTGATCCCGAGAGTTTTCTCGCGCTGTTCTTCAAACCACTTTTCCCATTCCTTTTCCGAAGCGTCCGTCGAAAGGATCGGCTTGTCCCAGTCAAACCGAAACGTCTCTGGCATGGCTGGCTTCATCATGTGCATGTAAGGCGTGTCGGAACCGGCTTGCTTCAGCAGGATCTTTAGCTCGGACGGGAGCAACGCTCCGTCGGCAACCATGTCCTGTTGAACCGTGATGAACTCGGGCGGCTGCTTGTAATTGAATTCTATCACGAAACCCATCGGGTAATTCATCAGCGTCCCGGCTTTGATTCCTTCTTCAGGAATTTCAATGTTGACAATTTCGGTAATCCTGGGGTTCATCAATTCACCACTGGCGTCGCGAACCGTGATTTTTTCGGCGAGGTATTTTGCATGATCTTTGGTTGCGTCAAGCAGCTCTTCGCTGTCATACATTCCATCTTCCAGGGCTTCCACGCCCTGCAGTAATTCCAGGTCTTCCGCGAAACACTTGAGCCGCATCGTAATCCGGGTACGAGTGACGTAAATATCGGCTTCGACAACGGAAACTGGGTGAATGGTCTCGCCGTTGAATGCGGCAAGCGTCTCGCCAACACAGGCAACGAAAAGCCCTATCGTGATCAGAAGGTGTATTGATTTCATGACTGATTTCATTGAGACCTGGTTTTTTGCCCTCAAACGGACGTCCTCCTCGTCGGGAAGACGGTGGAGCGGTTTTTTTGTCTGGCAGGTGAGTATCCGGTTTCGACTTCTTGTCATCGAACTTCGTGACCAAAGTTGCTTCATCTCAGACCGGGTCTCCATTAAGCATACCCTTGAGGGATCGGATTGGGCAAACGGACGTTGTAACATGCGTCGATGAATCGGGACCAACCTTCGCCTTGCGGTTGGCGACTTTCCGGTAAACCCAAGTCCGATTGCGGAGAAACCTGTTTTCTGTGAAATTTGTTTCATACACGCGTCGTTGCGGCTTCGCCCAAGCTCCCATTTTTTCGACAAGACATGAACGCACTTTCTGAGATCAAATCCAGGTTTTCCTCCGTACTTTCAGAATTTGTCGACGATCCGACGGAATTGCTGAACATGATTCGGCCGGCTGGCGACCCAAAATTCGGTGACTACCAGGCAAACTGTGCCATGCCGATGGGAAAACGACTGGGTAAATCGCCGCGAGAAATCGCCGCAGAACTGGTAAATCGAGTCTCGCTGGATGATTTTTGCGAAACTGTCGAAATCGCCGGCCCGGGTTTTATTAACTTGACGCTCAAGGACGATTGGATCAAGCAGATTCTGACAGCCGCCTTGCTCGACGATCGCCTGGCGATTGCGAAAGTAGCAAATCCAAAGACGTTTGTCGTCGATTACTCTTCGCCCAACGTCGCCAAACCGATGCATGTGGGCCACATTCGTTCGACGGTCATCGGCGATGCTATTTCCAATGTCCTCCGTTTTGTCGGTCACGATGCGATCTCTGACAATCACCTTGGTGACTGGGGCACGCAGTTCGGCATGATCATTTACGGCTATAAACATTTCCTTGACAGAGAAGCCTACCGAACCGCACCTGTCACTGAACTTGGCCGATTGTACAAGCATGTTCGCAAGTTGATTGACTATCATGCCGCAGTTGCCCAACTCCCGGAAGCGGAAGCCAAACTCGCTGAATTGAAAACTACGCTTGCAGAACTGGTATCGAGGGAACCGTCGGGCGACAAGAAAGAGGATAAACAACACAACAAGCAGATCAAACTCCTGTCTGACAAGATTGCGGAACATGCGGAACGCATCGAGAGCCTGATGGACAAAGTCAATGAAGTCAAAAATACACCGGACCTGAAATCGCAGTCCGAACGACATTCCGGGATTAACCAGGCTGTTCTTCTGGAGACCGCGGCTCTTCACGAAGGTGATGAGACAAACAAGAAGCTCTGGGAGGAGTTCCTGCCGTATTGCCGCCAGGACATCCAGAAGATGTACGAACGACTGGGGATCAAGTTTGATTACGAATTAGGCGAGAGTTTCTACCACGAAGAACTGGCCAACGTCGTTTCCGATCTGGAAGCCAAGGGATTTACGAAGGAAAGTGACGGAGCCATTTGTGTGTTCCTTGATCACCACGACGCACCGATGATCATACAAAAGCGCGACGGGGCTTACTTGTATGCGACAACTGACCTGGCCACGATCAAATACCGAATCGATCATTTCAATGCCGACGCCTGTTTGTATGTGGTCGACCACCGCCAGTCAGAGCACTTCGAGAAATTGTTCGACGTGGCGAAACTGTGGGGATACGGAGACGCGGAACTCACCCATGTTGCGTTTGGCACCGTGATGGGGCCGGATGGCAAACCCTACAAGACGAGGTCGGGTGATACGGTTGGATTGGCCGGACTACTGGATGAAGCCGAAAGCCGCGCTCTTGAAATCACCCGGAATCAAAACCCGGACTTGCCCGATCAGCGACACAAAGAAATCGCAACCGTGATCGGAATTGGTGGGCTGAAATATGCGGATTTATCGCACAATCGAGGATCGGATTACGAATTCAACTACGACAAGATGTTGGCGCTCCGCGGAAACACCGCCACGTATCTTCAATATAGCTACGCGCGCGTCCAGGGAATTCTGCGGAAAACGGAGGCCGACGTGGAAGCGATTCGAGCCAATCCGTCGGCATTCGAGTTTGAACTCGACATCGAGCGTCAACTCGCCGTGAAATTGATTCGATTTGGCGAGGCGCTGGATGAAGTGCTCGTTGAATACAAGCCAAACTTCCTTTGCAATTACCTGTTCGAACTGTCTCAGCTGTTTGCCCAGTTTTTCGACCAATGTTCGGTGAAGGATGCCGGCTCCGAGTCGCTGAAGACCAGTCGCCTTCAGTTATGCGTTCTAACAGCCAGGACGATCAAAACCGGCCTGGGATTACTGGGCATCGGGGTTTTGGACCAGATGTAACCCCCGCTATCGACCAATCCTGGATGATCCAATTCGTTGCCAGAGTTTCTTTCGATTGAACGGACGATACTCGGTACAACGACGAAGCATTGCCCTCGGTGAGCTGTTCATCTCACCAGCTGCGAAAAGCCCTCGGTTCGATTACCTCTTCAACCGTAAAACGAAAACGCGCACGCGGCACCCAGCAACAAAGCACCCACGCAAACGCCGATCACAAGACCCCTCGGCATCCTCCACCAGGCCAAAATCCAACTCGCAACCAATCCGGTTACGGCGACAACGACTCCCGTGCCAACATTGATCACCGTTTGTTCCCCGGCAAACCCTGGAATTCCCAATTCGATAACGCCCGCCCGATCGCCACGAATTGCTTCGGCGAAGTATCCGATCGTCATCATGATCACCAAAGAGCTGCCCAACCCCAGTGCGAACCAGGCAAACTCCGTAACGGTAAACAGCGAGCGAGGTGCCCGTCGAGTTCGAAATGTAATTGCTCCGTAGGCTAGCCCCAACAGTGCACCCACTGAAAGTCCACGGACAACGACAACATCGGTCAGCCCGTATCCTGCGGTGAATCCTCCGTAAATTGTCAAAACCAGTATGGAAATAGCGGTCCCCAGTGACATGGACCAGGCCATGTCGACAAACCGATCTCGGCGGTTTCTGGCACTAATCCCATTCCACAACTTCAATGCCAGTCCAAGCATGAACAGCCATTTGGCGATTCGCCAACTGATGATCATCGTCGACAATTCAACATGCTCCCGCGCCGAAGGAGACTGCCATGGCCAACGCATCGTCGGCCGGATGCCTGGACTGTGGGCACGTGGAGGATGCCAGATCGGAGAATCTAGATCGTCGTTGCGAAGTCCAAACTTGCCGCTCCGATGATAGTTTTCTGGTTGATCGTGGTCTGGTTGATAGGAAATCCCTTCCCACGGAGGGAACATAATGACGTTCCCAACGAGCAACACGACCCCAAGTATGTACGCCAATCTCCCAAGCAGCCTCCGTTTGAAGCCGCGGGCCGCACGAATCTTGTTCGTACCGTCGTCGCGGTAGAAAGAATTCGGCATTCCGGGCATCCGTTTCAAGATTGGGTCAGGCATAAAATACCACGACCTGAAAGGAGGTTATTCGTTCCAATCTGCAGGGTTCTTGGAAAGATCTCGAAATTGTTTAGGATTCCTTTCTGGGAATTGCGGCAGTTGATTCGGATTCAACCTGGACATTCGAGTCGCTGTGTTGGCCAGATCCCACCCTGTGCCTCGACAACGGTTGTAGGATGGGCATTCATGCCGGTGGCACGAAAGGAAACGGAGTTCGAACGTGAAAACCTTGGCGGAATCGCAAATCTTCAATCAGTTTCTCTGCGGGGATGCTGGGGACGTCGTCAGAAGGATGCCGGACCGGATGGTTGATACGGTCGTCACCAGTCCGCCCTACTATCGGCAGCGTGATTACGGCTCCAAACAGCAAATCGGGCAGGAAATTTCCCCTGACGCTTACGTGGAACGGATGGCCGATCTGTTTCTTGAACTCAAACGTGTCGTCAAACCAACGGGCTCTGCTTGGGTGGTGATCGGCGACAAATACGACAATGGAGAATTGCTGGGAATGCCGTGGCGAGTCTGTCTGGCTCTAAAGGATGTCGGTTGGGTTCTTCGAAGTGATTGTATCTGGCACAAACCCAATGCGATGCCTTCAAGCACAAAGTCACGTCCTACGGTTGATCACGAATATATTTTCTTTTTCAGTCATTCCAAAAAGGATTATTTCTACGATGCAGATGCCGTTCGCGAGCCACATGTGACCTTTTCCGAGCATTCAAAAATGAAAGGCGGCCGCGGGCATTTTGGCAAACGGGGGGGAACGCCCGAGAACGGAAAAAACGGCGGCGACCAGAATCTCCATGACGGTCGTTGGGATCAGGCATTCCATCCGAAAGGTCGCAACAAGCGCACCGTTTGGTCAATTCCTCTTTCCAAATTTCGTGACGCCCATTTTGCCGTTTACCCCGAATCCCTGGTCAAAACCTGCTTGAGCGCCAGCTGTCCAACCGGTGGCGTTGTATTGGATCCGTTCTCGGGAGCCGGCACAACCGCGATCGTCGCGAAGGCCTCGGGCAGAAAATTTATCGCAATCGACTGCGTGCCGGAATATATTGATATCGCAAAAAAGCGGCTGGCAGCCAACGTCTAGGCGGCCCTTTCACTCAAATTTCAAACTCCAACGCAAAACATCACAAACATGAAATCTGTCGTATCCCGGTCTTCGCTTGCGGCGTCCAGCCTCCAGGACAGGTCAAATGGCGGAAAACCAGGTCGGCAGGAATAACGGAATTGGTTGGGGATTGGAAATTTGATGGCACGTTGTGAGCATGAATTGACCTGCTTTTCCCTGTTCGTCCTAGTCCGGATCATAACGGAAAATTGAATGACACTCACGACCATCGACTACCTGATTATCGTACTCTATTTCGTCGTCATGCTCGGAATCGGATTCTGGTATCGCAGCCGGGCTGGCAAGAATATCACGGAGTACTTCATCTCGGGTCGGTCGTTGCCGTGGTGGATTGCCGGCACTTCGATGGTTGCCACGACCTTTGCGGCAGACACGCCATTGGCGGTGGTCGGTCTAACGATACAGGATGGCATGGCCGGCAACTGGGTTTGGTGGGCGTTTGCCCTTGGCGGGATGATTACGGTATTTGTTTACTCTAGACTCTGGCGCCGGGCAGGCGTAATGACTGACGTCGAATTGGTCGAAATGCGTTACTCGGGAAAACCAGCTGCAGCGCTTCGTGGGACACGGGCGATATATGTGGCCTTGATCGTTAATCCGATCATCATTGGCTGGGTCACGACCGCGATGGTAATGGTGCTCAACGAAACGATACTTTACAACGTCGGCGCGAGCTCGATTGAGACCTCGCTGTTTGGTGACAACGCATTGATGTACCGACCTTGGCTGATCATTTTTGGAACACTGGCGATGGTCGGCGTTTACGGAATGATGGCCGGCATGTGGGGAGTCGCGATTGCGGACGTCTTGCAGTTTTGTTTCGCCATGTTTGGATGTATTGCACTGGCGTATTTGGCGGTCAATCATTTTGGCGGTGCACCCCAATTGGAAGCCAAAGTGATTGAGAACTTTGGTGACGAAGGCGCAGCCGCGTTTGATTTCATTCCCAGCCTCACGGGTGCAAATGCATGGATGCCCGTCTATGTTTTCCTGATCATGCTCCTGGTGCAATGGTGGGCCACGTGGTACCCGGGAGCCGAGCCCGGAGGAGGAGGATACGTGGTTCAGCGGATGGCAGCCTGCAAGGACGAACGGAATTCGATGCTGGCGACGCTGTGGTACCAGATTGCTCACTATTGTGTTCGGCCCTGGCCGTGGTTGATTGTTGCGTTTGCGGCGCTGGCAATGTATCCCCAACTCCGAGCTGGTGAGCTTGCAGACCGCAGTTTCAACTCGGGCGTTGGATTCCCCATGGTAATGCGCGACTTGAGCGGGCCGGGATTGAGCGGCCTGCTGATCGTGACATTTTTCGCCGCGTTCATGTCCACGCTCAGTACCCAGATGAACTGGGGTGCGTCCTACCTGGTCCGGGATGTCTACCAACGGTTCATGAAACCCGACGCGACAGACAAACAGCTAACGGCGGCTTCGCGATATGCATCATTGATCGTCCTGGTCGCCGGTGCAGTGGCATCCGTTTTTATGGCGAACCTGTCGGTGGATGCGGCTTGGAAGATCTTGCTGGCACTGGGTGCGGGAACAGGCGCCGTGTTCATGCTTCGCTGGTTCTGGTGGCGAATCAACGCGTGGAGCGAGATTTCTTCGATGGTTGGCTCGCTGGTTTTTTTCCTGGCTTATGACAACGTCTTGATGTCGATTGCCGGAACCGACGAACTGGCGTCAGGAGAGATTTTCTGGTGGGGAATCGATCCGGCACTGTCAGAGGTTAAAATGCTGACGGTCGCCATGCTGACGATTGCTTTGTGGCTGATCGTTACTTTCGTGACGCGGCCCGAATCCAGCGACACTCTCGATGCGTTTTTCCGCCAAGTACGACCTGGCGGCCCGTTTTGGAAACCAGTTGCCGATCGCAATCCTGATGTCGTCGCGGACAAAGACGTCGGGCTTTCGATTGTTGCGGCATTGTGCGCGACCGGCATCGTTTACTCGACGATTCCGTGTATCGGCAATCTCATTTTTCAGCACTACGATCAAGCTTTGTGGTGCGGACTGGCAGCAATCGCATTTTCCACGAGCATGGTGGTCCTGTTGAAACGACTACTCACGAACTCGCCCAGGCAGCCAAGCTCAACGACCCACGAAGATCAAACCTGAAACGATAGCAATGGAGCCCGAAACCAGGTTTCTGAATCCGCGGCTTTTCACCCGATTTAACAGTGGTATTTTTTGAAACGGCAGGGCTCAACCTGACGTAAACTATTGAATTTATCGTGTGGAATGTGCCCTTGAATTGTCGCTCAGGCACGCGATCGATCTTGGTCCCGACAACAATGTCAGCTAATATTTCGGCTGAACATTACTCACGAAAAAATGTTTGCCAGGATTGACATGGATGTCAACACATCACCACGTATCTTGATCACTCGTCTCAGCCACATTGGCGATTGCGTTTTGACGTTGCCAGTATTGGTTGCAGTTCGAAAGCAATTCCCGAATGCCTTCATTGCCTGGGCCGTTGAATCGCCAACTCACCGGCTGCTTGAGTTGCACCCGGATCTGGACGAACTCGTCTTGATTCCCAGGGGTTGGGCGGGACGACCAAAATGCTGGTTCGAGATTTCAAAAAAACTCAAGAGTTACCAATTTGAAGTTGCCATTGATCCGCAGGGCATTACCAAGAGTGCCATGTTGGGCTGGCTGAGTGCAGCCCCAACGCGAATCGGCATTCGGGGGCGGTGGGGGCGTGAGCTTTCTCCTTTCCTGAATAATCGACTTGTGGAGACCAAGTCCTTGCACGTTGTCGATCGCTCGATCGAGTTGTTGGCCCCACTGGGTATCGAAAATTGCAAGTTCAAGGACTGGCAGCCGGGACTGCCCGTTTGCCCGTACAGTCTTCGCGCGATGGAAAGCAAACTGGATCAAGGAATCATTGACTCTCGGTTCGTGTTGATTAATCCCGGTGGTAGTTGGGCTTCCAAACGTTGGGAAATGGACAGGTTCGGATCGGTGGCCAGTTACTTGAAACGACAACATGGTTTGACAAGTGTCATTGTCTGGGCCGGCGACGAGGAGCGAGAGATGGCGCAGGTGATTCACAATTTTGATGTGGACGCTTCGATTGTCGCTCCCCAAACCAGCCTGAAGGAACTGGCGGCACTGGCCAGCAAGGCACATTTTTTCCTGGGAGGCGACACCGGCCCGATGCATATCGCATCGGCTATGGGCTCTCCCTGTATCGGTCTCTACGGCACAACACGTCCGGAAGAATCTGGCGCCTATGGTCCTCATCACATCGCCATCCAAAAATGGTACCAGTCGGGGAGTTGCCGAAAGAGGCGCAATGCCGAAAACGAAGCGATGCGAGACATACTCGCCAGTGACGTATTTTCAGCTTGCGACGAGATGATCCGGTCGCAGGAAAGCCAGCAGCGATCCGCCGCTTGATTCGAAACGAACCAGGATTTACTACTGTCCCATTGGTCTGGCACTTCGGCGTCAGGAACACGATGGCGGACCGTCGCGTTACCATTTCGCGGTCGAGACTTCAAACAGGATCGGCAAATGATCCGAAGCGGAATGCTTTCCCACGATCCGACTGTGCACGTGGATTTCAGGCGAAACGTAGGCCTGATCGATTGGGATCCGCACTACCCAGTTATCGGCGGGCCAGGTAGCCTGGTAGCCAAACCCGCGTCGACTGTCACGGTACCCGGTGTTTTCAGCGAATTCGACCAGGAAGTTTGACCAGGGTACACAGTTGAAATCGCCCATGACTACGGTGGGGATATCCGCTTTCGAAAGTTCGTCGGCGACCTCAGTAAACTGCTGGTTTCGCAGTGACATCCGGCGCCGGTCGGTAGGTGAAAGCGTGTGCAATGCTGCCAGTCGAATTGTCTGTTTGCCAAATGTCACGTTGGTCATGATAAACGGATTGTCGGTGGCCGATTTAGTCAACGGAACAACCTTCGTATCCGAAATGGGATACTTACTGAACATCGCGATTCCGAACCCGTGCCAACGCGGGATTCGGACCTGGTACGGATAACGCTCATTCAGGCAATCGAGTGCCGTATGCCAATTCACGGTGTACTCGAGAATGCTGACGAAATCCGGATCAAATTCCCGAATCCGGTTCACAACTTCCGCGTGATTCGAATTGGGAGCGAGCACGTTGTACGACATCACTTTGAGTTTTTGCGGACCGGCAGGAGGCTGAAACCCCGGAAGATAAACCCACACGATTCCAATCATGCTCCAACACAGCGCGACCAGAAACATGCTACTCATCCACCACCGACGAGCCCCCAAAGCGAAAACGGCGAACGGCATCAGCAAGAACATGATCTGACAACGAAAGTTACAAGCCAATTCGGCGTAAAAGAAGTATCGCCCCAGTAACGAAAAAACAAACAAACCCAATGGCAGGATCGCGACCGCAATGACGAAGTTCGACAGGAGGGCCCCCAAGCCTGGAAAAAGTCGCGTTTGGGGATCGTTTTCCGCTGGTTGGAGCATTCTGGACTGTCGTTAGTGTGTCGCGGCAGCAGTGACAACGTCAGATACTGGAATCGAACGAGCCGGATGAGGCTGGCTGGATTTTGCCTGATAAAGGTAAGGATTCAAAGTAGGGTCGTTGTACATCTTGAATTGTCGATAGGTCCGATGGCGTTTTCGACCGGCAAAAATATCATCCAGTAACTGACCCAGCGAACGCGTCAGGTCATCCTGCTGTAACCGGCAAATCGCAATCTTTTGACGGACAGATTCCAGGTGGTCGGTCGACACACCATCCCGATCCAGCTGCTCCTGCAGGTGATACAGCCTGAGCGCCAAAATGGACAGGCGGTCAATTGTACATCCCGGGGTTTCAGTATTCATCGGGGCGTCATCGGCGACAACAACCTGATTCGATTCTACCATGGCCGTGATCTCGTCGTCGACTTTTTCAATCCAATCGTTCCGCTGCTGATTGTAACTGTCAATCGAACGTTTTACACGGGCAATTTCCGCATCACTGACGTCGCGACTGCGGGCAATGTCTTCTTCATGCCAAAGCAAATAATTGAACATGTGTTGTTGACAAACCGTTTGCTGGAATCCCTCGAACCGATTCTCGATGGGACGCTGATGCCATTCGACAACCGTTTGAGTCTGTATCTGAAGTATGTCCGTAACGTTGATCATGGTTCATTCCAGGAGTTATCTGCCGTGTGGTGATTAATGGGCTCACGTTTCTAATCTGTCTTCGAAACGGTCATGCATTGCGACATTTCGCCGCCTGGCGGTCAGCGAATTTCAGGCTGCCCTGATTCTACGGCTTTGCGGATCATTGTCCCATGCCGATTTGAATTGGGCAAAAGCGGCCTTTGCTTTTCAGGAAAGGGCAACGGTGGCACGTTTTCCAGGTGATGGCCGGTGTGCCCAGGGCCATGTTGCTGATGATTCCGGAATTTGAATGCCAGGATTGACGAGGAAAACCGGTTTGACGGTGAGAAATCCCGCCAACCTTGCCGGCCAGTCGGGGTGGTGTTCAGCAGGAACGCATTCAATCCTTCGATACGACATTGGAATGCCCAGTGCACTGACGTATGATAAACCCGACGCGAAGATGATCATCCGGCGAACTGGCGGCGTCGTTCGCTAGCAATTTGGAAAGAGAGCCTGGAATGGAGTATGGATCGAAGCTTGATTCCCTTGCAAAAGCACATCGCGCTTGTTGCTATGGTGCTCTCCTGCTGGCTTTGAACTTGGTCGGGTCCACGACGGTCGCTGGACCATTCCAGTTCCCTCAAACTCCATTCCGAACAATCGAACCATCGTCTGGCCAAGCGTCTGTCACGTCTCTCCCCGTCCAGCTGAATCCGAAACAGACAGTCGTTCAATTCGGTGCCGCGGCGCGTGGGCCAACCCCGGGCAGCGTCCCATTGGATGCAACAATTCGGTTGGCCGAGCCGACGGATCCAGCGATTCAACAGCCGGCGGTTCAGGAAAATTCGGAGGGTGCAGGTCAGCCCCGCGAATTCGACGGAAACGCAGCGTTTGGTTTCCTGACTGAGATTTGCAAAATAGGGCCACGGCCAAGTGCCTCGCGAGGGATGGAAAAACAACAGAAGTTCATTCAGAGACATTTTGAACAACTTGGGGCCAAATATTTTACACAGGAGTTCTCGGTCCGAAGCCCATACACTCAAGAGCAAGTCAAGCTGTACAACCTCTTGATTCAATGGCACCCCGAACGCACGAAGCGGATACTCATATGCTGTCACCACGACACGCGTCCATTCGCCGACGCGGACAAAGCCAATCCCAGGGCGAAATTCATCGGTGCAAACGACGGTGGCAGTGGCGTCGCGCTATTGTGCGAACTTGGAAAACACATCGCTGAAATGGATGGCGAGTACGGCGTAGATTTCATGTTTTTTGACGGAGAAGAGTTTGTCATTGTTCGCCAGCGAGATCCGATGTTTCTGGGTTCGACATTTTTCGCCCAGAAATACGCCGAGGGGAAAATTCCCTGGAAATACGAGAGTGCGATTCTGGTCGACATGGTTGCCGACAAGGATCTTCAAATCCACCTTGAAGGCAACAGCATGAAATTCGCCAAGGGCCTCACAGAGGATGTCTGGGCAATCGCAAAAAAACTGGGGATTAACGAATTCGTCCCGCAGCAAAAACAGTTTATCCGCGACGATCATTTGCCGTTGAACGAAATCGCAAAGATTCCGACGTGCGACATTATCGATTTCGATTTTCCCAACCCGACAAAAGGCAACGTCTATTGGCACACGCGCGAAGACAAACTTGAGAATTGTTCCGCCGAATCATTGGCCAAGGTCGGATCGGTCGTACTGGAGTGGATCAGGCAGAAGCAAAAACCCGGACAGGAGAATTAGCTTGTTTGATTCGCTGCTGCGACAATTTCTGCCGACCGCCAACGTTGATTGGGTGAACGGTCAGGAGGCGGTCGGTGACAGTTTGCTGGGTGCGAGTGAATTGTTGCAAGGTCTGGTCTTTACCGGGTTGATTGCCGCTTTTGACAACATTCGAAATTATGCGTTGGTATTGGGCATCGGTGGAATTGCGGCTGGAATTCTACTGTTTTTCCACCACAAACGGCATTTGCAGGAAATGCTTTCCAGCTCAGTCGCGGAGCGGGTCAAGATATACGAGTCGCGAAAATATCGCCGCAGGGCAACCGCCAGCGCCATGATCGCTTCGGTGGGCTGCATGTTGGCCGCACTCTATTGGGTTCACGATGCACGAGTTTTTTCAATGTTCATTTTGATGATTCTTTCCTTGTTGATCGGAATTCTCGGAGTCGCGTTGATCGACCTTTTTTCGGTAAGTCTTCAACAAATCGCCACTCCGGACGATCAATCCCGGAAAGCGATGATTGAGGAATTCTTGCGTCAACGCGAAGAGTCGGGCACGGGGGACACCCAGGAGACAGAGCTAGAGCGAATTTCCAAACATGAGCCATAGGCCCAATGGTATTTACGGTAGTTTCCCGCTCCCTTTTCGGCGCGACAGCAGGTAGCCCATTGCGCGATTCACCCGTTTTTTTTTGCTGCCAACCAAAACGTGCCGCGGTCCAGCGAGGCTGCGGCACCAACCCGTCAATCTATCTCGGCTTCGTGTTTCGATCGATGAATCAAAGTGGCCATTCACTCGATGAATGAGCGCTATTTCACAGTAGGGAATTCCACATGATGGATTCCCCTCGTTCCTCCGTTTGATCACAAAACGTTGTCCGAAAACAAGAGAACCAGGTGGGTACCGGGTACCAGGCACGGGTGTGGGGCTCGCACGATGTCAAGCTTTCGGACTGACATCGCGCTCTTGATTTTCAACTGCTCCCCCTATTCCACGTCTTCATATTCTTCGTCGTCCTCGTCCAGGTCGTCATCCTCGTCTTCGTCGTAGTCGGCGTCCTCGTACTCTTCGTCGTCGAAGTCTTCATCTTCATAGTCGTCGTCTTCAACATCATCGACTTCGTAATCATCTTCGTCACTGTCGAGCGTCACCTCGTGTTCGGGTCGTTCATGCGATTCTTCTGCCACCTCTTCGTCAAACACATCTTCCTGTACGACTTTCTTTCGTTTTGGAGCAAACGATACATTGGCCGACAGAATCGACGCTTGACCAGGCTCGATTCGTTCGAGCTTTTTCGGTTTGAGGGTCACGGTCTCATCATCGGCCTGGTCAATCCAATCCTCGTCGTTGACCGGATTGGGATCGCCCTTCTGGATATTCGCCCACTGCTCTTCGGTCATCATTACTTCGCGAGCCTTCGACCCATTGTAGGGCCCGACGTATCCGTCTTCGGCCATGAAATCGATCAGACGAGCGGCACGTCCATAGCCAATTCCCATCGCCCGCTGAAGCAACGAGCAGCTTCCACGCTGTTCCTGAACAACAATCGAGATGGCCTGTTCATAAAGTTCGTCACGGTTTTCGAGTGTCTTGGGCGCGTCATCATCGGCTTCATCATCGTCGGACTTGACCTTGATATTGACGAGTTCATGGACAAAGTTCTGTTCGCCGGTGCTGACGGCTTCCGTGATGCAATTGATTTCCGGGTCACTCAAATACGTCCCCTGACCGCGAAGCAGATTACTGGTCCCTTTTCCGAGGAACAACATATCTCCCATGCCGAGTAGCTTGTCAGCCCCATTATCGTCCAGCACGACACGGCTGTCGGTTTTCGATGCCACCTGAAAAGCAATGCGTGCGGGCAGATTGGACTTGATCAAACCGGTAATCACGTCGACCGTCGGCTTTTGAGTCGCCAGGATCAGGTGAATCCCGACGGCCCGACTTTTTTGGGCGATTCGAATAATGTGCTGCTCGACGTCTTTTCCAGCCGTCATCATCAAGTCTGCCATTTCATCGGCGACGATAACAATAAACGGCATGTTGCTGGGAATCGATGCCTTTTCTTCATCCGATTCCGGCTGCATACGTTCCATTAATTCTTCTTCACCCAGCTCGTTATAACTGGTCACGTGCCTGACCCCTGCCCTGGCCAGCCACGTGTAACGCTCGTCCATTTTCTCGCAGGCCCAGGCCAAAATCGCCTCCGCCTTGCGCATGTCCGTAACCACGGGATGCATCAAATGAGGGAGCCTGGCGTAGCCGCTCAACTCGACCATTTTAGGGTCGATCAACAACAATCGAACTTCGTCCGGTCGTCGGGTCATCAGGATGGAGGAGATGATGGCATTGAGACACACCGATTTTCCGGTTCCGGTTCGGCCAGCGATCAACAGGTGCGGCAAGGCTGCCAGATCCGCGACCAGCGGCGCACCGACGGCATCGGCACCGAGGAACAACGGGATCTTCATGGATGCAATTTCCTTTTCGCTTTGCTCCATGACCTGTCGCAATCGCACGACCTGCCGGTTCTCGTTTGGCACCTCGACACCAACCGAGTTTTTGCCCGGGATCGGCGCCACGATTCGAACACTCGGGACGCGCATCGCGATCGCAAGGTCATCCGCGAGCGAAGTGATCTTGTTTAGTCGTAAACCGGGGGCCAACTCGATCTCATATTGCGAAATAACCGGGCCGGTTTCAATTTCCACGACGCGCACATCGTAACCGAACTCCTTGCAGGTCTTCTCCAGAATTTCAGCTTTCTTGAGTGCATCGCGTTTTTGACGCTCAAACGGAACCGCGTTGCTGCGCTCCAGCATTTCAATTTGCGGCAGTTCATAATTCGACAAGTCTTCAACGTGAGTGGCTTCATTCAATTGACTGATAACCAGCTCGCGCTCATTGGGATCTGCCTCGGGTTTTCTCCGGGGCATTTTGAAATGCGGCTTGGGAAGTACCGAGACCGCAGACACATCCTCTTCGTCCTGGCCATCATCCTCGGCGACGACCCCGATTTCCGTTTCGATGACCGGATCGGCAACAGACTGGATCTTGATGGTTGCCGGTTGATCGTCGCAGGAGGCAGGTTCATCCTCTTGATCGTCGAACTCGTATTCCTCTTCCTCGTATGCGTAATCTTCGTCGTCTGCGACGATTTCATCAACCACGTCGTCTTCTTCAGTCGATTCCACATCTCGGCGTCGGAAGCGAATCGTGCGCGGCGCATCATATTCTTCTTCGTCATCGATTTCGAAACAATCGATATCATCTTCTGCCAGACCAGAAGCCGTGCGCGACCCATTGAACCAGGTCAGAAAACTGTGAACGAGCCCAAAGGGAAGTAACGCGGAAGCCGCGACCATCGCCGGCGCAAACGCCAGTCGGCCAGCGCGGAACACAAGGTATTCGGTCCACATCATCATGCCTGACAGCAGTACCGTGACAGTGACAATCAGACTCCCGCCTAATCCCAGGTGGCTGCCAAGGATCCCTTTGCCAAGCGCCCCGAGGTAACCTCCGGGCCCGATCAATGGACTGAAGAACCAGTCCGGGAGTGTCATGCTTGCGAGCGTTGTCAACGCCAACAGGCTTAACGTCCAACCGGCGGTCTTAAGCCAGGGAGAAGGAATCGACTGCCGCTTGAACAACGCAATTTCCATTGCGATCAGACCGATGACCAGAAAGTAAGCACCGATCCCAAGCGTATTGATCAGCATGTCGGCGGTCCAGGCGCCGATTCGGCCGCAAGCGTTGTTGAACTCCGTTTGTGCCGGAAAATGCAGTTGATCCGGTTGATAGATCCTGTTCAGAAGCGCCGACGCATTGTAAGCGGGATCTGCGGGATCAAACGTGGCGAGCGCGGCAACCAGAAAAATGATCCCGGCCAGTAGGCCGACAGCAATAATATCGTTGCGTATCTTTCGTTCTTCGGACATTGGTCGAACCAATCGGTTTCCGGCATACAAAGCGGTGCCAGTTTCCGCGGCCATCCATGCCAACCCACGTTCCTTCAGTGGATCGATAGTTCGTGACAAACACACCGATCCAAAATCTCTATCGGACGTTGGCCAGGAAATATTCTGCCGGTCCCCAGGTTCCCCCACGTTTGGCACAAGAGTACGCTTTTGCCTGATCCGACCTCCGATCTCAGAAAGAACAATTGGACCAATCAACCGGTCCGGTTTCACCCATCCAATGCGTTTCCAACCCCGGTAACCCAGGGCGCGACGATCGCCAAACATGCCGATTTTCATTAAATTGCAACCGACTGTTGCTTCCTGAAATCGCAATGCGCCTCCTTCCGGTAGCGTCAAGCAATCCGGGTCAAAAAAAACATTCCTTAACACGAAGTGAATCCATGAACGTAATCACTCGACGGGAAGCCCTCACGTTGGCTACTGGCGCCGTCGCCACACTCGCTCTGCCGTTGAAAATCCCGTCGGCTTCCAGATGTCTTTTCGGTCCAGACCAGGTTGCTGAAGTCAAACCAGCGGTCGAAAACGGCGTTGCCTGGTACGACGCAACGCATTGGGAAATCGAGGGCAAGGGTTGGGCTGACACCTTGAAGCCGTTTGACCGGCTTCCCGCAAAAGCCGAAGCAATGGTGCCGAAGCCGGTTTGGGACTTGAGCCGCGACTCAGCAGGGATGATGACACGGTTCGCCACAAACTCAAACGAGATCAAGGTCCGCTACCGCTTGACCGATGCGAATCTGGCAATGAACCACATGCCGGCGACAGGCGTCAGCGGCGTTGATCTGTATGCTGAAGACTTCGACGGAACGTCTCGCTGGGTCAATGTGTCGCGCCCGTCCAATCAGGAGGTCGAATCCACTTTGGCGAAGGGCATTGATGTTCCGGGAAATGGGGCGAGTCGTGACTTTTCGCTGTACCTGCCGCTCTATAACGGCGTCGAGAAATTGGAGATCGGAATTCCAGAACCGTTTATGTTTATGCCTAAGCCAGCCAGAAAAAAACCGATGCTGTTTTACGGAACATCGATCATGCATGGAGCCTGTGCATCAAGACCCGGGATGAGCATCACCGGCATCCTTGGGCGTCGGTTTGGCTGTTCAGTCATCAACCTTGGATTTTCAGGAAACGGGAAAATGGATTTACCTCTGGCGGAGTTGATCGGCGAGCTCAATGTTTCGGTGATCGCCGTCGACTGCCTCCCGAACATGAATGCCCAACTCGTGAAAGAACGAGCCGAACCATTTGTCGAGCGGGTCCGCGCGGTTCGCCCGGACACCCCAATTCTCCTCGTCGAAGACCGCACGTTCACCAATTCAAGGTTTTTTGCAGGTCGCAGGGATGCGCACCGGGCCGCGCGTCAGAACTTGAAAATGGCTTTCAATCACTTGACTGAAAGCGGAATCCAGGGGCTCTATTATCTGGAAGGGAAAGACCTGTTGGGACAAGATGGGGACGGTGCCACCGATGGCTCCCACCCCAACGACCTGGGGATGATGCGCTACGCAGACGCTTATGAGAACGCGTTGAATCAAATCGTCGGCTAAGTCGGCGCGTCCAGACGCGACTACTTTCGCCACAACTCGTGAAGCGCGTGCGCGACGGCTGTTTGGTCTCGTAACATCCAGATCACCGCCCCCAACGCAAGGCAACCGGAGATCAGCAGCAATGGCACCCCAATCATGTTCGGGCCAACCGAGATTTTCTTCAATGCCGCCGTCAATTCCTCCTCGAGAGATTGCCAGCCTTCGTAACTTTGCTGGTTTCCGCCCGCAGTAAGCTGTACGTTCCGAAGCCACTCGGCAGGTTCGACATGCAAATGCACGCGTTTTTCGGGCAGCAGCAGACTATCGCCATTCCAACGACTTCGCTTGTCGAGCTTCATGGCCACGCTAGTCAGAATCGGTCGCAATTGTTCAAGTGTGACGTTATAAATAACCAGTCGCGATCTCATCAACAGCACGACAAGCGACGCGCAAAGTCCATAAAACACTATCAACATTACCCAAACCCAGCCGCCAAACCGGCTGGCCGCTCCTTCCGGAAAGAAAAGCTCCATCGGCCCCGCGATGACAAACCCGACCAGACCAATCGCCAATGCCGCCGTATCTCGGGCCCCCGTCGTGACAAACGGACGGCCGCGCAGATTCAATACGCCTAACAGCAGCAGGTAAACTGCCAAAGGGGCGATTGCGATGCAAAAATGAAGTGGATCCATACCGGCGAGTCCGATGTCGGTGGCTTGGCGTTCAGGCGACGTTTGCATTTGAACCAGAAGATGCAGCCTAAGTCTAAATTCCCGCACGACTTTGGTCAACGAATGCTACCAGGATCCTGCCTTCCCAACCCTCGCCCCCCAGTCCTGCCTTCAAACGCGCATCGACCGATTGGCCATTTTTGACAACGGTGTGAAAGATATTGATCTTGGCTGGACACTCCGTAACCAGTTTTTCGGACCTTGCGCCTTTCCAGGCTCAAGTTTGGCGGAAACGATCAGGCAAGCTTCTTGCCAGCCAGCATTCCAAGAAAGACAAGGACCAACCCGAGTACGAGGTTGGCAATCACATTTGAAAACGCAGTGCGCCAATCTCCCTCGTTGAAATGGTTGACGGTTTCGGCGCTGAAAGTAGAAAACGTCGTCAGAGCGCCCAGGAAACCCACACCGATTCCGAATCGGATTGGATCACTTTTGCTGGCCTGGCCGCTACCGAGAATCAAACCGATCAGGAAGCAGCCCATCAGATTCGCGATCAAAGTGCCCCAGGGAAAGGTGCCCGGGAAAAACCTTTTCGAGAGTTCGCCGATTCCATACCGGGATAAGGCCCCAATCGCACCTCCGATACCGATGAGCAGAAGTTCAATTTCGGTTCGCATGTTCGATGTCGTTTCAAGTTCGGCATTCGGAAAGCTCGTCCGGCCAACAATGCTCAGGATCGGTCCCGGCAAATATATCTTCCGGCGCCGAATATGTCTCTACCGCCGTTTTTGCTTGTTCACCCTGTTCTTACGAGTTGCAACTGAACAATCCGTGGGTGGGTCTGCCATTAGAATTTCCATCGCAAACCGAGAAAGACGTTATCGGTTTCAAACGTGTATCGGTCACCTAGCCCGGGAACGGACGGGTCGACGTTAAAAGTATCGGCCTTGAGACATCGGTACTCTGCGAACAGATCCATGTTTCGGTAGGCCTTGTAATTCACACCGGCAATCCATTGGTATGCGAAGCTCGTGTCATTCTCGAATCCGGCGGGAACAACATCACCTCCGATGGCATTTCGCATCTCGGCATCGATGCTGACAAATCCAATTCCAGCACCGACATAGGGTTTGAAACAACGAGTAGGTACGTCAATAAATTCCCAGTAGGCATTGGCCATCCCGGCATAAGAATTCAGCTCGCCGTCCACCGGGGCGACCGCAGGGTCCGGAATCGGAGACAGGACAAAGCTGCTGAGGTTGTTATGGCGATAGGAAAATTCAGCTTCTGTTCGCAGGTTGCGACCGTTTCGTCGACCCAACGCAACGCCGACGCCGCCTCCGCTGTCCGCCGACATTTGACGACTACCCGATCGCCCTTCCAGGTCTCTCAGCCCAGTGGAACCTCCGAAGACACTAAAGTAGAAGTTTGGACATCCGGCATTACAGGTTTGGCAACTGGAAGGACATGGCCGACCGTTGGAATTGCATGGCTGGCAATCCATTGCTCCCGAGTTGACAACGACCTCAGAATATACGCTGTCGGCAGGAGTCTCCATGATCAGCGATGGTTCGCCAGGGGGGACGTAAACACCCGGTGGCGGTGGAACCTGTTTCGGCACCACTGTTTTCGGCATCACTGTTTTCGGCTGGACCGGAAGCCCGGGGATCGGTTGATAATCCGGTTTGAAAAGCGGAGGTGGGCTTGGATTCGGTTGATTTGGCTGTGACTGGTAAATCTGACGGGGCATGACATCGGGTACGAACTGCCTCGGCTGAACGATCGGCGGCTGGTTTCGTGCCGGAGGCGCCAGGTTTTGCTCCGCGGGTACCAAGGGTTGTTCTTTGAGTGGACGTGCCCGTTGATAATCGATTGATCCTTCGCTTGGCATTGGCGACTGGAACTCGTTTTCCACTCCTTCAGCCCTTCCGGGTGGGGGCAGTGTTTGATTTTCTTGATTCACAATATCGGGGTTGAGTTCGACATTGTTTGGTCGATTCAGCGCAGGCTTTGCTGGCTCAGGTTCTTCCAATATTGGGGATTGATTTGGGTTCGGGTTGAACTGGGCATCCTGCGGAAGTACCGGATCCCGCATTGGCTCCTGTACAGGTCGATTGGATATTGGATTGGATTGAGGTACTTGAACCTGATCTTGTCCATTCTGCGGCAGGTTCACCGGTGGATTCTGATTGGTTGCGGCTGGTCGCGGAGGTTCGGTTTGCTTGGTCGGGGGCTGAATCGGCAGATTATTGTTCGGCTTTGCCTGGGACTCACCAAATGGATCCCGGGGCTCCTGGTTGGCATCATCAGCCGGAGGATCGGCAAACGGATCAAATTGAAATTGACCGTCTCGCACCGGGACGGGTGAAACAGGGCTTGATTGCCGTTCGCCGAACGGATCCTGATTGGTGTTTGCGCCTTTCGAACCTTCTTGTTGACTGGTGCTCCGATTGAGCTGTTCCTCGGATCGATGACGATTCAACAACCGACTGGCGCGTACCTGAATCGAAGGAGTAACGCGGGCAGGTGGAGTTACCTCAAATTCGTCATAGGTCGCTTGGACGTGCTGTCGGTATTGCTCCTGGGACAGCGGCTGGTAATAGGCCTGCTGTGCCGGTTGGTCGGAAAGGCGCGAAGACACCTGGCCATGTGATTGAGAAAACGCGAGCAATGATACGACCAGGCCACTCGACAAACCGCTGAACAAGAAAGTGCGCATGGTTCCCATCGGGAATTCACTCCGGTAAGTAAACAGGGATTTCAGGACGCAGGTGCGCCTTGGAATTTGCATCCGAGTCATGGGGGGAGTGAATCGAACTAATCGGAATTATCGAAACAATCCGACTTACCGTTGTCATCGGCATAACCGGCAAAGACCCGCCAGTTTCAATTTTGAAATCCTGTCCTGAATATTCGTTTTGGGAGCGATATCATTGAAATGCTGGCATTTGATCGAGCTGGATACCAATCCAGGGAGGAACGCTGCCGTCGCGACCATGGATTCGGCCTGGGCCCGTTTTGTTGGACCAACCGTCGTCGGTCGCTACGAGTTCGCCGTTTTCTTCCTCGGTTTGTAAACTTCGGTTGCCGTTCCATAAAATACTTCCGCGGCGTTCATCATCGTCTCACCAAGTGTTGGGTGGGCGTGCACGGTTTCGGAAATGTCTCGAACGACACATCCCATTTCGATGGCGAGGGCGGCTTCGGCAATCAACTCGCCGGCACCGGGACCGACGATGCCACACCCGAGAATCCGTTCGGTATCGGGATCAACAATCCACTTGGTCAGGCCTTCGGTTCGTCCGAGTGCCTGGGCTCGGCCGCTGGCAGCCCATGGGTATGCGACGACTTCATGGGTAATACCGTCCCGTTGGGCTTCTTCAGCGGTCAATCCGGCCCACGCGATTTCCGGGTCCGTGAACACGACCGCCGGGATCGCCCGTTTGTCAAACGTGGTGGCATGGCCAAGAATCACTTCGACCGCGTGACGTCCTTCGTGATTGGCTTTGTGGGCCAACATGGGTTCGCCAGCGGCATCGCCAATGACAAAGATGTTTTCAACACCGGTACGCAGGCTCTCGTCGTGGATGATAAATCCGCGCTGATCAGTTTGAATCGACGGCAAGTTTTCCAAGCCGAGGTTCCGAGTACTGGGAACCCGACCAACGGAGATCAAAACACGGTCGTATTGTTCGGCCCCGAATTTCGCGGGGCCTTCGAAAGTGACTTCTACTTTGTTTTCGCCGGATTTGGTGACGCTGCCGACTTTGGTGTTGAGAAAAATCCGGTCTTCAAACAGGGTTTTCAATCGCCTCGCAAGCGGTCGAACGAGATCGCGATCGGCCCCCATCAACAAGCCGTCCTGCAGTTCCACGACACTGACCTTGGTCCCCAGATTCGCGTAAACAGTCCCCATCTCCAGACCAATGTATCCACCTCCGATCACCAGCATCGTTTCAGGGATATCGGTGAGCATCAGCGCACCGGTCGAGTCGATGACTCGATCCGAACCAATGTCAAACGCACGCGGAAAAGCCGGAGTACTACCCGTGGCGATGATCGCCTGCTCAAACGTGATCTTGTTGCCAACGGGAATCGACTCGTCGTCACCTTCCAGTATCAAGGTATGGGGGTCCAGGAATTTTGCGAACGCCTTAACGACGGTCACCTTTCGCTTTTTTGCCAGTCCACCCAGTCCAGCGGACAATGTGTCGATGACCTTGTTTTTTCGATCTCGAAGCTTTTCGATTTCAATGTCAGGCTTTCCGAACGAAACGCCCCAGTCTTGCTCCATTTCTTCGGCTTCTGAAACGACACGTGCGACATGCAACAGCGCTTTGGAAGGGATACACCCGCGGAGCAGGCAAGTCCCACCGAGACGCCCTTCGGCCTCCACCAGGACGACCTCCATTCCTTCATCTGCGGCCAGAAACGCCGCGGCATAACCGCCCGGACCACCACCGATTACAACAAGCTGGGTTTGCATCTTGAATTCCTCGAACCGAAAACGACATACACGGATGTTTCGGTCCGTCGAAACGACGGGTTGACCAAGCGACGGGAGTGAATCGGAATCCGTGCAAGAATTCGTCGAACCGAAATTGGACTGAAAAAAAACGCGACCGAGGTCGCGCTCAATTTTGCAACTGGCCTTCGAATTCTATCGAGAAAGAAATTCGACGACGGTATTCGCATCGACCGGCAAGCTGATATCGCTTCCCGAAGGCATACCCTGCACGTTAGCGGTCAGCGTGTCGGTGTCAAACGAAACCCACTCACAGCCTTCCCCTTCAACGCCTTGTTCGCGAATTGCCTGATACATTTTCAAAATATTCTGGCGAGGCCGAACCGTGATGACGTCACCGGGACGAAGCAGGTACGACGGACGATCGACCTTGCTGCCGTTGACGCGGAAGTGACCGTGCGCGACGCCTTGTCGAGCCTGTGAGCGCGTCTTGGTCAAACCGACGCGACGAATTACATTGTCGAGTCGCTGTTCGCAAAGCAGCAACAGGTTTTCACCGGTGTTGCCTTTTTGATGAGTTGCCTTGTCAAAGTAACGACGAAGCTGCCGCTCACCCAGACCGTAATAATGCTTGATTTTTTGTTTTTCCATCAACGCCATGCCGTAGTTGGATGGTCGACGGAAGCGGGTATGCATACCAGGGGGCTGATTACCGCGTTTCTCGAGTGCCTTTGCGGCTCCTGAGGTTTCGTAAATCAGCGATTGCAAGCGTCGGTTGACGCGACCTTTGGGGCCTGAATATCGTGCCATCTTCAATGAGCTCCATAGCTTCAATTGGTGTCTATAATCCGATCGACAGGATGAACGCTCAACCTGGCAGACGGACCGAAGCCGTCACTCCCCGCAACGTACGAGGCGAGACTTCGCAATTTGAGCTAAGAAATATCGCGGATTTTCTACCCAGTGACAAGGGCTAATCCCCATTTTGGCAGTTGAATCGATGTCAGCCGAATCGACGACCGTCACGTCCAGTGGATCGTCAACGGACAAAGAGGTCTTCCGAAAACTGGGACAAATCGTCTGCGGTTTCAAACTTCTCGCAGACACCGCCGGGCAACGCCTGCCTGAGTTTCCGAAAAATGTCTTCTTCCAGCGGTCGCTGAGAAATATCGCGAATAAAGACCCCTTTGATCCGACTGCCGAATTGGCGGCACATTTTCAGATAGATTTTAGGATCTTTCTCTCCAGAGTCACCGACCAACACGAAATCACGGCCGGGCATGTTTCCCATCAGTCGACTGATCTCCGTTGCTTTCCCTTTTCGACGCAGGATGACTCGCTTGAGCAGGTGATCACGCAAGCGGAAATTCCGCAGGTGCATTGTTCCAATCGGGAAATCATGCACCGATTGCATCTGATGAAGCGACTCGTACAACTGCCACGGACTTGACGAAACGTAATGAAAACTCGCACCAAGGCTGGCCCAATTGCGATAAACTTCTGACATTCCTTCGATGCTACGAAACTCACGCAAGAACGTGTTGGCCAACAACTCGCGGCGGTCCCCCACCGAGGAATCCTTGATCGTATCGTCAATGTCCGAAACGACACTCAAGCCGTGCGGATAATAAAGACAAGCGACATCTTCGACCGGCTTGTCCAACTGATCCTCCAGCGCGACCGAATACTTCAACGAAAGGCGGCCATCGGTTTCTATCATCGCGCGATTGACTTCGTCCTGGCCCAGGCAGATCGAATCATGAAAATGCCCGTTACGGCGTGTTCGTTTTTTGAGCCGATGAGTGCTCCCATTGATCGTAAGCAAAATCGTCTGTCGGTGTTCTGCTTCGGCCAGGAACGGGGTGATTCGCTCATGAAACATCGATCCACTCAATTGATCCGGCGTTGCCTGCATCACTCCGCCAAGCATTCGAATCATCATTCGTTGGCGCATGCTGAACACGACGGGTGTTTGCCAGGCAACACCCATGACATGAATCCGCCACTTCGATTCGCCCAGGTAACCAAACGCCGGGTAAGTCATCAATGCAGAAGACAAATGGTTTGAACTGCCTATTCTGATCATCGCCAACGGGAAATTGAGAATCGAGCAACCGCTACAATCGTGCAGTTATCTCGACAAATTAGATACCGTTTTGCAATTGATGCAAGGCCGTTTTGTGTTGTCGCGTATCAAGCCCGCGTATATCGGGCCTTCCAATAACCGTAACAGTGCCATTATTTTCTACTTTAGGGTTGAAGATACTTGCTAATCCGGTCGATCTCGATCGCTCGTTCGTTCTTGGCTGATTCTCAATTGCGGCCCGATTTCGACTTGATTCGCCGCTTGATTCAACAACCCCTAACAAAAAAAGGTGACCCGAAGGCCACCTTGATCAATGTGCTTGAATTCGACTCAGACATAATTCAAT
>JAHEBQ010000002.1:0-113102 GCA_024642205.1 Planctomycetaceae bacterium
CAGACGCCTGGCCGTCGTGTTGCTGCTGAAGAAAACGTCGATGCGAACGGAAGGGTCGACGACCCATCGTGGCACGCCAGCGCTGGTGACCGCACGCTATCGAACACCCATTTGGATCAAATCGGCAAGGCCGACGCAACCAGGTCAACCGCAGACCCGACCGCCCGGCTGGCGTATTGGATCAATGCCTGCAACGCCCTGACAGTCGAAAGCATCCTCCGCATCTATCCCACGACAAGTATTGGCAATCATGCGGCGAAACTGATTGGATTCAACATTTGGAAGAACCGGAAACTGACGTCTGGCGATCAGCAAGTGAATCTCGATCATCTCAAACGTGCAATATCGAAAGCTCGGATTCGAGCCGGGATTGGCCAGCCAATCCGAGAGGCCATCCGATTCACCGGGGTCGCCTTTTTTCTCGCACGACGAATTCACGCGATGGAAGGCAATCGCAAGATACCTCATCGCAAGTTTCCGGTTGGTTCGATCGGCTTCGCTTCCGGTATCAGATGTTTCCAGTACATTTGGGGGTTATCAAGAATCCCCTTGGTAATGTAGTAGTGCGACGTCTCTTCCAATGCAATCGGAGCCAGCGGGGATTCGTCAAAATTCAAAATAGTTGCCCCCGGAAACGTCAGCAGTATTGGCGAGTGGGTCGCGATGATAAATTGACTCTTCCCGTCTGCCACTCGGTCCGCGATCAGCGCCAACAGCGTCAACTGACGCTGCGGTGAGAGTGCCGACTCGGGTTCGTCCAGCAGAAAGAGCCCTTCGCTGAGTCGGTTTTGCATCAGTTCAAGAAACGACTCACCGTGAGATCGGGTATGCAACGACCGGCCGCCGTAAGCCTGATAGGGATCTCCCAAAAAATCCGGGTCTTGAGCACGCAGGTCCAGCAACGTTGCAAACTGGGCGTAAAATTCGGCCCGGAAAAAGTACCCATCGCGAGGTCGTTGGGTAAACACAGGCGCAAGTTCCCGGGCCAGTTCGCTTTCCTTTTCAGGTCCAAAAAAATCTCCGTTTTCTTGGCGGCTTCCACCGCTCACCGGCAATCGGCAAAGCGCAGCGATCGCTTCGATCAGCGTTGATTTACCACTTCCGTTTTCGCCAACAAAAAATGCCACCGATGACGGCAATTCCAGTTCGAATTCGCCAAGCCACGGGAGATTGAAAGGAAATCGGTCCGGACTTTGAAATCCGGAATCACGAAACTGAACTCCGGCGAGGTAGGGCGGACGGTGGATTTGCGATTTGGCCATGGTACGATCTTGGCAGGTGTGCGATCGAGCAACGATTCAACTTCGGAATCGACAGGATACCCGGAAGTCACTGATCCGGAAAACCATATTCTCTGTTTCCAAGCCGGCAAGACATCGCCAGCAAGCTGGAAACCGAAGCTGGAAACGGAAGCTGGAAACGAAACCGGAACCGGTGAAATCAAACCAAGCAGTAGTTGTTTGTTACGCTGAGCCTGTCGGGTTATTTTGACATGAACTGGCATCATGTCGGATCTTTATCGAGAGAAATTGCTGCTTTCGATTTGAAGTCCATTGGGTCACCCCAGTTCGGAGTTTCAGGATCGCGAATCGCTGCACCAGGAATTCCCGGAACCCATCGTTCACTGTCGCCTGGAGGCCGGTTTACCGGCGCTTGCGAGTTTACCGTTGAGCGATAAGCTGTTGGTTCGGGTCGGAATCTTCTTCCAATTTTCAGAAAAACGCAAATGGCAACCAAAGGCTACATCGGAATCGACGCGGGCACCCAGGGTTTATCCATTATCTTCACCGATGAGGCATTGAACGTCCTGGGAACGGGTGAAAGTGACTACGAAATGGTCGCAGGGCTCGAAGCAGGATGTTATGAACAACTTCCGGCAGACTGGGACTCGGCACTCGGGTCGGCGATGGCGCAGCTTCGCGCCAACCTGCGCGACGAGATAGATGTCCTGGCAATCGGGATCTCCGGGCAGATGCACGGTGAAGTTCTTGCCGGTGCTGATGGTCAGTCGCTGGGTCCGGCTCGGCTGTGGTGCGATGTGCGGAACGAACCTGAAGGCAACGAACTCACGGAAGCATTCAACGTCAAGATGCCCAAACGAATTACTTCCGCGCGTTGGCTCTGGACGACTCGAAACCGAGTCGAGATTGCGCGGCAAGCGAAACACATGACGACACCGGCGGGCTGGATAGCGTTCCAGTTGACAGGGCAATGGAATTTGGGAATTGGTGATGCGGCAGGGATGTTTCCTATTGATCAATCGACTTTGGACTACGACACAGCGCTATTGGAAAAATTTGACGCCATCGCGGGCGGACCCGTCTCCCTCAAACAGCTACTGCCGTCAGTTCGTCGAGCAGGAGAAGATGGCGGAACGCTCAATCACCAAGGGGCAGCGATGCTGGGACTCCCCGCAGGTATTCCCGTGGCGCCGGCCGAAGGGGATCAACCAGCGGCGCTTGCCGGGTCTCTAATTGGAAATGCGGGCATGGTTTCCTGCAGCTTTGGTACATCGGTTTGCGCGAACTCAGTCGGCGACCGGAAGTTCGAAGGGGTCAGCCAGGCCGTGGACCACTTCTGTGCGCCTGATGGCAAGCCGATCAACATGGTCTGGATTCGAAACGGGACCACGTTCATGAATAGTGTCGTCGAGATGTTCGGAATGGCGATCGGGGGCGACCGGAATGCCGGATTTGCGTCCGTGATCCCGCAGCTACTGAAATCGGATCCGGATTGTGGTGGCTTACTGGCGTTACCTTTCATGGACGACGAACCGGGGATCGGCGTCAGCCGAGGCGGCTCAGCATTACTGGTTGGACTCAATCCGGAAAACGCGACGCCGGGCAACGCGGTCAAATCGGCATTACTCTCGACAATCTTCAACCTTCGAATCGGCAGTGAAGTGCTCGACAGGCAGGGCTTTCCGCGAACCGAACTGGTCCTGTCCGGCGGTCTGACAAAAACGCCGGAGCTCGGGCAAATCCTGGCCGACGTATTTGGCGTACCCGTCAAACTGCTCGATAGCGCGGAAGAAGGGACGGCCTGGGGGGCCGCATTGCTGGCGAAATTTCGCCGGAGGACATTCGAAGGTCAAACCGGAGACTGGGCCAAATTCCTGGACGAGCATTCCAGCAAGAATCAAATACGTTTTGAACCCAGTCCCGACGCCGTGGCAAAATACGAAGCAGTTTACCAACGTTACCGGAAACTCGTTGACGCCCAGCCCGCAATCGATTCCGCCATCCATTGACAGTCCAAGGTCGAGCATGGGAGCCGTAGAAAGAGATTCAACCATGATGACATCTATCATGGCCAATCAAAAACGTGCCCTTGATTTTGCGGGTTGGCGGTAAAATGAGTTTCACGATCCGTGACAGAAACGCCTGACGGAACGCCAACGACCCAAGCAGATTGGGAGGCTCAACGGCATGGAGTGGAAATTTCTGAAATCCTTCGTCATGGATCTGGAAAATTCCGGCCGGAGCCATCCGCCAGACAGCCCATTCAGTTCAACGCCGTTCGACCGGGTAATCCGTTCAGGTTTTCTTCAAAGCCGACCGGAATGCTGCCACGGCCTCAGCGGGATTTTCGGCGTTTGCGACTGCCGCTCCCACTGCGACGCGGCTTAAGCCCGATTCAACAATGCCATCGACGTTTTTCAAACTGATTCCGCCAATCGCGAACACAGGAAGCCGGATCTCTGCCGCGACCTCGCGGACGAGATCCAAACCAACATGGGTATCGAATTGTTTGGTTGTCGATGAAAACACGGGGCCGACGCCAAGATAGTTGGCACCATCGAGCACGGCCTGCCGAGCCTGCCCAATGGAATGCGCCGAGACGCCAATCATTTTTGTCGCGCCAACGATTCGTCGCGCGTCGCTGACGGTCAGGTCTTCCTGTCCGAGGTGAACGCCGTCCGCGTTGACGGCAACCGCCAAATCGGCCCGGTCATTCATGATGAATTTCGTTTTGGTGCCGCGTGTCCATCTGGCCAAAGCCCGACCGGTTTCGACCAACTGCCGATCGTTAAGGGCTTTGTCTCTCAGCTGAATCAGACTGACTTCCGATTGAATCAATTGGCCGACTCGCGTTTCCAAGTCGCCACCGGCATCGATCAAGACATACAAATTGGCATCGACCAGATTTTGCAAACTGAACACCGTCGTCAAAATGGCCTTCTCAAGCGTGTAGGATCGATAGCGGATTTGTTCGACCTGCCTGGCCGTCTCGGCGTTGAGCGACTTCGAAAATTCCTCAATCGTTCGAATCGCTTGTTGGGCGCGACCGAAGTTCGCTTGAATTATTCCGCCAGACGGTTTCTGCTTTGGGTCGAAGCACGGATGATCGCTGGCATCGGCATCCGGAATTCCACGATCGTATTCCGTTCGTGTTTGAATCGTTGTCCCGACATCTCCAGCAGTATCTCGCGCAGCAATTCGCTGCAGGGGATCGATGGAAGCAACGGACTGGGTCAGATCGTGCCTCAGCTGTTTCAATTGCCGCGACAAGTGCGCGTCCCCGAGCACCATCCGAGCGTAATCTTCGACCACGCGAATCCCTTCGCCTGCCCGGTTGATGGCGGCGTCCAGGATTCGAAACACAGAATTTCCAAAATGTTTGTCTGTCATGAATTGAAGGATGGCTGCCAGATTGACACATGCGGTGTCTCGTTTGTCATCATTGAGGACCAATTCAGTCACTCAATGGCCAGCCGCTGTGACACCACCGAGTTTGGAACGGGATTGGCGTGTTGCCCCATGATAGCGGTCGATCATTTGAAACCGGAGACGAGGTTCGCCCCAACTTGAACGTGAATCGGTTGAAATTCGACAAAAAAACCTTTTTCGCGGAATCCGATCAATTCTCCTTGTTTGATTGCGATTGACGTATTTTGCTTGGAGATTGATACTTAAATAGTGCATGGAAGCCTGAGTGGTGCAAATTTCGAGCTGCTTGTCAGTTTTCAGCTGTTATTTATAGATAGGGAAATCGGAGAGCACCTATGCGGTGGGGTCCATTAATGCTGTGTGGCTGGCCGGGACTGCCTGGTCTTTGGTATCGGGGACAAATGTCGTCGCTACTGGTGGCTGTTGGATTTTCGATACTGTTGAACTTGGCACTGGTTTCGAGCTTTTTGTGGCGTTGGTCTTTGGGGGAAACCTTTCCGCTTGTCGCGTGGCCGATGATTTTCCTTATCTGGAGCACATCGACGTGGGTGGCTTACCACCGATTGTCTGACGTGATGTCAGTGCCATCGAGCGAAAAAGTTGCCGATCCGGAACGGCCCGACACCTTGTTTATTCAAGCACAACGCGAATACTTAAGGGGTCACTGGGAAGAGGCGGAATCGCTGTTGCGACGGCGAATTGCGAATGCACCTCGGGATGTGGAAACCAGGTTGCTTTTGGTAACGTTGTATCGACACACCCGTCGGCTGGATCAGGCCCGCGTTCAACTGAGTGAGATGCAGCGGTATGACGAAGCCCTTGAATGGGATTTTGAAGTCGACCGTGAACGACAACTGATCGAGTTGATTGAACGGCACGACGCTGCCGAACAACTGGCTGATCTGAATGAAGAACAACTGGAAACCGTGAGGCCACCCAACAACGATGGCATCATCCGAGTCAACAAGGCGGATGGGTCTGATTTGACAAACGGACAACAATACGCTGCTTGATCAAAACGAACTATCACTAAAATCCAAACCAAATCCTGAGTTGATTCGATTACCGAAGACAACAGGTTGAACGAGGGGATAAACTATGTACGAACGCTTTACCGACCGCGCCCGCAAGGTCATGCAATTGGCCAACCAGGAAGCGCAGCGTTTCAACCATGAATACATCGGAACCGAGCACATGCTGCTGGGTCTCGTCAAAGAAGGTACCGGTGTTGCGGCAAACGTGCTCAAAAACCTTGACGTCGATCTTCGCAAGATCCGTTTGGAAGTTGAAAAACTTGTTCAAAGCGGTCCGGAAATGATCACGATGGGCAAACTGCCTCAAACGCCCCGGGCCAAGAAAGTCATCGAGTATTCGATGGAAGAAGCCCGCAACCTGAATCACAATTTCGTTGGTACCGAACATATCCTGCTGGGGCTGCTTCGCGAGCAGGAAGGGGTTGCTGCCCAAGTCCTCATGAACCTTGGATTGAAACTCGAGGAAGTCCGAGAGGAAGTACTGAACCTGCTCGGCAATGGGCTTGAAGGTGGCGAAGGTGCCGAACGCGGTGGCCGCGAAGGTACCGGCAGCAGCGAAGGCGGCGAACGCAAACAGGGTGGCAAGTCAAAGACCCCCGCGCTGGATAGTTTTGGCCGCGATCTAACCGAACTGGCAAAACAGGGCAAGCTCGACCCTGTCATCGGACGCGCCAATGAAATTGAGCGGGCCATCCAGGTACTTTGCCGGCGGACCAAGAACAACCCGGTCCTGCTCGGTGAAGCAGGTGTCGGAAAAACTGCGATTGTCGAGGGTTTTGCACAACTCGTCGTCTCGGGTGACGTTCCCGAAATCCTGGCGGATAAACGGATCGTTGTGCTTGACCTCGCGATGATGGTCGCTGGCACGAAATATCGCGGCCAGTTCGAAGAACGCATCAAAGCGGTCATGAACGAGGTGCGTCGCGCCAAGAACACCATCTTGTTTATCGACGAACTCCATACGCTGGTGGGTGCCGGAGGCGCCGAGGGAGCGATCGATGCCGCCAATGTACTCAAACCGGCCTTGGCACGCGGTGAAATCCAGTGCATCGGTGCCACGACGCTCGACGAATATCGAAAATACATCGAGAAAGACAACGCGTTGGCTCGACGATTCCAGGAAATCATCGTCGAACCGACGTCCAATGAGGAGACGATTTCGATCCTCAGAGGACTCCGAAAACGTTACGAAGAACATCATCGCGTTCAAATCACGGACGACGCCGTTTCGGCGGCAGTGGACCTGTCCAGCCGTTACATTACCGGACGATGCCTGCCTGATAAGGCGATCGACGTGATCGACGAAGCCGGCGCCCGGGTCCGGCTTCGCACCATGAGTCGTCCACCAGATTTGAAAGAAATCGATGAAGACATCGAACGTCTGAACAAGGAAAAAGAAGACGCCGTTGCAAATCAGGATTTTGAAAAAGCTGCCAGTCTGCGCGATCAAGCCGATAAACTTCGCAAGAAAAAGGACCAGATCAAACGCGAATGGCGCGAAAAATCCCAATTGACCGACGGGGTCGTTGATGAAGAAGTCGTGGCTGAAGTCATTTCCAAGATGACCGGCGTTCCATTGACACGGCTTTCAACCGAAGACTCAATGCGTTTGATGAAGATGGAAGAGGAATTGCACAAGAAGGTCGTCAGCCAGGACGCCGCCGTCACGGCAATCTCCAAAGCCGTTCGCCGGAGTCGGAGTGGACTGAAAGATCCGCGGCGACCGATCGGTTGTTTCATGTTCGCCGGCCCGACCGGTGTCGGTAAAACGTTGTTGTCCAAGGCACTGGCCGAGTTCATGTTCGGAGATGAGGATGCTTTGGTCGCGATCGACATGTCCGAGTACATGGAAAAACACAACCTCAGCCGCTTGATCGGCGCGCCTCCCGGATACGTGGGTTACGAAGAAGGCGGTCAGTTGACGGAAAAAATTCGCCGCCGACCCTATTCTGTCGTCCTGCTGGATGAAATCGAAAAGGCTCATCCGGACATTTTCAACATGCTCTTGCAGGTCATGGAGGAAGGCCGACTGACCGACAGTTTCGGTCGCAACATCGATTTCCGAAATGTGATCCTGATCATGACAACCAATGTGGGTGCTCATGCGATCAAGAACGAATCGCATTTTGGATTACCCGGCGCAGGCGAAGACCAGTCGTTCGAAGGAATGAAAACCCGTGTCTATGACGAAATCAACAAAGCGTTTCGACCCGAGTTCCTGAATCGCCTTTCGGAGACTCCAATTATCTTCCGTCACCTTGAGAAGAAAGACCTGCAACTCGTGATCGACTTTGAATTGTCGAAAATCCGCGAACGACTTGCCGAACGCGGCTACGAACTGACGCTCACCAGCGATGCCAAGGAGTTCCTGATCAAGAAGGGAACCGACCTTGAATACGGAGCCAGGCCACTTCGTCGTGCGCTCGAAAATTACGTTGAAGACACGTTGTCCGAAGAACTGCTCAAGGGCACATTCCAGGGCAAAAACAAGATCGTCGTCGACGCTGTTCGCAACGAAAACGGCAAGATCAAGAGTCTGAAGTTCGATAGCGAATTTGTCCCACCGACAGAAAAACCACCGGCAGAAGAAACCGTCGGCGTGGGTGTCGAGGACAACAGCCCTGATGATGCCGGAGGTGAAACGGAGGATTAAGTTCGCGTTCGGCCAACGAAAAAACGAAAGCCTCGGCGTGCGGCCGAGGCTTTTTTTATACAAAATTCAGGCGGTTTGGATTGACGTTCCGAATCGTCGAATTGCCGGAAACCACCATCACTCCCGGAGGCGATTGGTCATTTAAAGCGTTTCTCAAGCCAACCGGCGACTTCATTCAACAACGTTGGGTCCATCGTTTCTTCGATCTGGATATACTCGCCGGGTGACCCGGTTTTTGCTTTTTGAAACAGGTGATTGAGCCCCGGCAGTTCCTTCTGAACGAAATCGGAATTCTTGCCGGCTTTGACCGCCGCTTCGATTTCGGGAAAATTCAAGTCAGGATCGACTTGCAGGTCTTTCTCGCCGATCACCGAGAGGATCGGACAACTGGTTTTTTTGAGTGCCGGCCGAGGGTCGAGCTGGAGAAAATACCTCATCCACGTTGACTCAAACGCCGCGATCGTTTTGTCCGCTATGTCTTCCATCCCCAACTTGGCCCGTTCTTCCTCGCTCAAACCATCGAACGCCGCATTGAGTGTCTTTTTGAAATCGTCGGTGATCGGTCTGCCAGAATCCATTTCCGCCAACATCGTGTGAAGCATGTTGTCCTGCATTTGCAGTATATTTGCGGGCACACCTGCGGCGGCGGCAATTTTCCGCGTTTGATTCAACACGATTTGATTTCCCGGAACCCCGGGCCCGGCTAACAGGATAATGCCGGCGATATCTGACGAACGACTGGCGACCAAGGGGGCGATCAGCCCTCCTTCGCTGTGTCCGGCGAGCACGATCTTTTGCGGATCCACTTTCGGTTGTTTTTTGGCCCACCCCACGACCGCTTGCACGTCCTCGGCAAAATCGGCTGTTGTCGAATCAGCAAAATCACCCTTCGATTTTCCGATTCCTCGATCGTCATAACGAATGACCGCAAATCCTCGTCGAGTCAAAAAATCCGCCAACACCAGGAATGGTTTATGCTCAAAAATTGTCTCATCGCGGTCCTGGGGTCCCGAACCGGTGATCAGAATTACCGTGGCGAAAGGACCCGAGCCATGGGGAGAGGTCATGGTACCAGAAAGAACCACATCGGGCGAAAAGGAATCATCGATTGACTTCGCTGCTACCGAAAAATCTGTCACATCGTATTGAAAGGGAGGCTTGGGAGTCTGGGGACGATTGAGGTCCGGTGATCGGGTTTGTTCCAGCGGAATCAAGGTCAGTTGGAGTGGATATTTCCCACCCGACTGAAGCCAATTGCCGTCAATGGTCTGGCCATCTTCACTCAGAGTCCCGGCAAATTTGGCTTTTGTAATCGGGATTTCAATGGTCACCTCGCGGCCCACTTGTTTGAATTCACACGTGATCCCCATCAGACCTTCTGAAAAACTATCCAGTTTGACGAAACTTTCGCCTTCTCCATCTTTGAACAGCCTGAACTGAAAATCAAAATCCTTGCCGGCTGCTTTCAGGATCCCCTTCCAGGTCTGGAGGTGTTTATCCGGCTTGATTTCGGCAACACGTTTGAACACGAGATCGAATTTTTGGCCTTGGGTAAAAACGCCCGTGACGACACTCTGGTCGTCGTTCATTTTGCCTTGGTACGTCGTGCGTAGCCTTTTGATTTCGAAGTCCAGTTTTTTGTCGGTCCGGGTGACATTATCCATCGCGATGCCGATCGGGCTCTGATCGGGACTGACCATTTCGCCCGTATACTTGCCGTCCTTCCCTGGCGTCAAATTCAATTGAATCCGGAGCTTGACCGCCCCGGCATTGAGTACTCCCAGCCAGTTTTCGGTCGGGGACTGTTGTCCAGCAAGGACCTGTGTCGAAAACAGGAAAGACGCCAAAATCAGTCCGACCCAATTGATTCTCGACATCATGGAAGGGAGCCCGCCGAGCCCCGTACCGTTGTTACCCATCGAAATTCGCCTCTCATTGGCAAGGTGACCTGAGGTTCTTAACCCTAACGCAGCGTCAAGTTTTGATTTTCGGTAGTCGACGAGTTCACGGGTCCTGTTGATCAAGAAAACGCAAGGACTCGTAGCCTCGTCCACTACAACCCAACCTAATTCCTGACTGTGACAGAACACCAGTTTACCAATGATCCAAATCGCCTGTTTCATTGGTCCGCGAGAATTCCTGATCGTCGTATCTTGACCCGGCATTCCAACCAAGAACCGGTTAGAGGCCCGTTGAATTGGTAATTCCCAGGCAAGGGTTCCAATTACCCGGTTTTGACTTCAAATTCTTCAATTTGAGAGTAAAAATCCAGTTAATTTTTTTGAATAAAGGTTGTCACGCCGTGCAGATTGGATATTCTTATTTTCTGTGCGGCCATAAGTAGATGTAGATTTTGGCAGGCACAGTTAGATTTCTTTTTAGGATTTTGAGTAATGGCTGAAGGTACAATTAAGCGTTTGACGGACAAAGGTTTTGGATTTATTGACACTGGGACAAGCCAGGACATGTTTTTCCATTCATCAAACGTCGAAGGTGTCGGTTTTGACGATCTTCGCGAAGGACAACAAGTAACTTACACTGAAGGCATGGGCCCCAAAGGTCCACGAGCAGAACACGTCACTCCCGTCGATTAAGACTGAGATCGTTGAAGCAATTCAGGAAAAGCCGGTGTTTAACACCGGCTTTTTTTATGGCAAAGATCGCGATGCCCGGCGTGTATTTTTTTGGGTTGTGTTCAGCGAACCGAATACCAGCTTGAAAATGCAGGTTGACATGAAACGGCAAGATCACCTCCCGACCGCGATTACTCGGGTCGAACTTCTGGTCGTCATTGACACCATCGGAGCTCTGCTTCCGGTTGACCGACAGGATCGCGAGGCTGCCCGTCGGACACGATCTGCCAACCATTTGACTCAACTGTCGTTGCCCGACGTCAGGGATTCCTCTTCGTCAATTCGATCGGATGGTTGGCTTGGAACGGAGTCCATGCTGCAATCTCGCCTGGGCCAGCGATTTGAACAATCGGGAATAAGGGGCCAGGCCCTGGACGGGACTGCACCGTCGTGCGGGCTATCCGGCAACCGATGAAATTTTTTGTCGGGACAGCAATACGCGTTTTTCGAAATTTTCGAGATGGACGTTGAGATTCGTAGCGCCATTTGCAGCCGCTGCAGTCGTGAAACCGGTGGGTTCATTGATTCTGCGTCGCGGACTGGCCGCCGGGTCTGAAGTGCCTACCAACTCGATCGACTGAAGCCGGACGATCGGCCGCTGGAACTCGACGAGCTTGAGCTGGAACTGCTACCGGAGCCAGAACTGGAACCAAAACCCGTTCCCAATCCCGATCGGCTTGATCGACCCGACGAGCCCAGGTTTGACAATGAATTCCCGATCATGAATGAAGTGGCCGCGGATTCACGACGTCGTCTGGCCTCGGCGGCTTCGCGCGCCAGCTTCCGACGATGTTGTTCCACCTGACGTACGGCCCGATCGATTGCATTTCTCGCCGAAAATCTGGCAGCCTTGCAGAATTCGATGGACCCGGAATAGTTTCCCTCGTTAAGCTGCTTTCGCGCTTCCTCCAGTTCACTCGAACCTGGATTTCCCACGATCGCAACCCGATAGGAACCTCTCCAGCTGGCGGCTTCGTAAACCGCGTCAGCCGCTTCTCCTATCCGCTGGATCGCTTGTTGAGCCAAATCCAATTCCTGTCTCATTCGCCCGTTGATCACGCCAAGCTTCGAGCCCAGTTGGTTTGCATCGTCGTTGACCATTTTCCAGTTTTCATGGGCGACATTCAGGCGTTTTCGGATGGCCACCAGTTCGACCTCCGCCCTGGTGACTTCGTCTTGACATTGAGAAATGGTCCGGCTGTCGGGAATTCTGTCACTGACGGAACGAGCGACCAGCTGGCTTGCGGTCGCCAACTCGGCCTGGGCGCCGCCGACAGCACGTGAAGCTTCCTGGAATGCAGATCGATCCGCATCGAGCGCAGCTGTCAATTCGTCGATTTGCATTTCGAAATTGGACAACCGAATCGAATCATCGAATGGATCCCGTAGGTTGCCCCCTTTTTCAAATTCGATTCCAAATTCTCGCAGAGCAAAGGCCAAATCAGAACTTTGCTGAACCGTCAACTGTTGAGCGCGATCATCTTCGACGTCGCGAACAAGGGCCTCCACTTCCAAAATTCGTTTCCGGAGATGCGTGGCATTCTCCACCGCCAATCGACTGACTCGCTCTCCGTGCCTATCGATTTCCTGAAACATCTCCCGGACACACTCCAGATCGTCCCGGACTAACTCCAGTGAATTGGCGGCCTCCAGAACTTTCCCGGCAAAATGGTCTGTGTAGATGGATGTAATCGTTTTTTTTGAATTCTCCAACAACTCAGCGCAGGTCGTCATTACGCGTTCGACGGTCGGCGAGTCATCATCGGGTTGAACCCGATCCCACGAGCCTCCAACAAATTCCTGTTCGCGCAGTCTCAGGGAGGATTCGGCAAAGCGTTGCTTGATTGATGCAATTGTCGATTGATAGGTGGGTAACTGACTGGCCAGTTGCAAGTGCGTTTGATCTCGAGCCGCAAAGGACGTTTCGAATTCGGTCAGGGAAGTCAAAGAGGATTCAATCAATCGCTCGGCTTCATTCGACTCAATCTTCAAAACTTCCAGCGACTCCATCACCGATTCGACGCCGCCATAGTCAATCGCCGCTCGCGCCGACTGAAGCTGCTTCTGCGCCTGTGCGAATTCTACCTCCGGGTCATACTGGTCCTCGTGAAGCACGTTTGTAGGGTCGATTCCCAGCTTGGTGGCAATCGTCCGCCGGGCTTCAGAAATTCGTTGCTGCAACGATACCAGGTTGGGCTCAACGACATTCAGGATTTCAACCGCTAATTCGCAGCTCCGCCGCACCCGCTGTCCCAATCCGGTCAAGTCAGCATCCAGCTGCGAGGCATCCTGGGAGACCCCTCTTTCGATCGCGTTCGCGAGTACCTCGTTCGAACGAACGCCCAGCGTCTCCACTCGTTCTGCGATCCAGCGGTGATCAAAACCGAGGTGCTGCAGTTGTTTCCCGGATTCTTCCAGTTGGGGCAAAAGCACAGTACGGGCTTTCTCAATGGTGTTGGCGACATCCAGGGCATCGGTGATTTTTCGCAGACCGAGGGTAACATGGTCGGAAATCGCCTGAATCGGATCGGATTCCGCGAGCGCCGCCGCGCGGTCACAATCCGCCTGAACCGACGGCAAAATGGCCTCAAACAGGGCAGGGATCTTGAAACATCGATCCAGCCTGGCCGCCCGGGACAACTTCTTTTCCTGCTCGGTTGCCAGGTTGATCCTGGCCTGAAGTTCACCTACCCGTTCCTTGACGTGTTTGAGGCTGTCGCCCAATGATTTGAGGTTCAAACTCAATACCTTTTTACGTTCATGCGCATCCGAAACGAATTCATCGAAACTCATCCAGATCGGCTCGCTGGCAACTCCACGATCATCCACGCGTCCTGGGACCTGTAACGTCTGTCCGTTCAGTTGGTTAATGCAGTGTTCGTACCGGGCGGTGGTAAACATGTTGGTGGCTTCCGCGATCGGATTGGATGGATGCAACAACTCGTAGCACGAACCGATCTCGCGCAGGGCCTCGACGGACATGTCTTTCAAATTACCGATTCGGTGTTGAGCCGCATTGCCCAGTAATAACGTCTGGCCCTGAAAATTTCTCTCCGCAAACGATTCGGGAGACCCAATCACTGTTTCCGATTCGGCAATGAGCTCGTCAATCTTTGCAACCTCATTCTCAACCGCCTTGCTCCGCTTTTCAAACAGCGCATGGGCACGTCGAAGTGCCGATCGTCGTCGCATATTCAGAACCCAGAGGATCAGGAAAAGCACGACGCCCAGGCACATCGCCACGATCACGAGTGTCCGGCGAATCAACTGCTTTCGGTCGGCATCCTGCTTGATACGAATCTGTTCGACGGCAATCGCTTGCTCGCCCTGTTCGATCAACGCGAGTACCTGTTCGATGTTGGCGGCAAATCCCAGTTCGCCCCGGTCATGCCCGCCACGCGATTCGTCCAGCAAACGATAGGCTTCGGCACTCGCCTGGGAAGCGATGCCACTGGGGTGATCGGCGATTGCGTCCAAACGCGCTTCGAGTGGATGGACCATGTCTTCGAAGGCCCGGTGCACCGCGTAGGAATCGAGAAAGCGGTTGATCTCAACGCGGATTTTCTGAATTCCGAGCTTGGCATCTCGAAATTCCTGGGAACGCATGAGGTCGGCAGTCAGAAATTCAGGGTTTTCCGCTTCCTTGCGAAGACTCATCAATGCGGCACGCCAGGGTTCCAGTGGAGGCTGAGCCAGGTCGGACTGTAACGCATCCGGGTACTTCGTCCTGATTTCGCGAGCCGATTCCTCGACACGCGATAACATCGATGTCTCGGTTTCATGGACCAGCGATTTCAAGTTATCGATATCGCGGGTTCGCTCAATCCTGACTCGTTCCTGGGCCCGTAGGGCGTCCGATATTTCCTTGTCAACCTGTTTTTCAAGTCGACTTTCAATCAGGGAAACCGTGTTCCTGACCGCGTCAATAATTCGGTCGCCACTCCGCATCGCGCGGATGACCTCGCGATCAAGATTCCCGACCCAGCGCGACTGGCCCAAACCTCTTCGATCGTAAACGTCCGTGCTGTAATAGGCAAATTCCCGTTCGGCAAGGTAGAGGACAAACACTGCCCCACTCGTCTCACCTGTTTTTGCATGGACAAGCTCACCGAATTCGGTTTGGTTAGCCAGTCGATGCGCCAGGGAAAACTCGACCGCATCCATCCCGCGAAATTTCTCGCCGTCGGGGGCAACGTAATACTCATCCCTCGCATTATTCATCAACACCACGGTCCAGTGTGGCCCGTGCGTGTCGAGCCATTGCTCCAATTTGGCCAATTGAGCCGGGGACGCACCCACTTCGCCTTTGACGAACAAATGTTGTTCTGGACTCCAGTTGTCGATCACGTCCTCGATGCGATCGATTTTTACGGCACTGGAGGTGTCGGTTTCCTGTGCTGACAGCGGGATTGCTGTCACCATCGCAACCGCCAGGAAAAGTGCTACCACGTTCAAATGGCAACCAAACACGGGCTTTGTCATTGATGGGCAGGGTAGCGTGAACATATACGATCCCGATAAGCGGTAATTTTCCCGTGAATTTGACATCCTGATCAGGGAAGCAGGACGGAGCAATTCATTGCCCTTGAAAGCAAGCCGGACGCGCTCGTCCGTTGAAAACCGATGGCGGCAAAGGCCCCCGACTCAATAGAAACCATAATACCACGCGGATGTCGCAAATGATTCACCGCGAGAATCTGCTGGCGAAAAAGTTTGCCTAACCGTCAAACTTCCTCAAGTCGGGACTCTGCTTAGTCGATATGTTCATCTATGTGCGGGGGGGCACCAATCGATGGAGTTGCGCGCGTGCGCCACTTGAACCATGTCCACCGTTTCCGCTGAAAATCCAACGCCATCCGAACCGTCAGGAATGATTGGCTGGTTTATCGGCTGGGTCTCCGACTGGGGCGATCTGGTGTTAAGGTCAATCATGACCTTTGGCGATTTCAGTCTGTTTGTCGGCAGAACCTTTATCTGGATGTTCACGCGTCTGCCGCGTAGCGAGACGATCTGGCCGAATTTTTACCAGGTCGGCGTCTCAAGCCTCCCAGTCGTCGCCCTGACAGGGACCTTTATCGGTATGGTGTTGGCACTCCAAAGCTACTATCAGTTTCGCCAGTTTGGACTTGAAACACGGCTCGGTGCCGTGATCAACATGACACTGGTTCGCGAACTGGGTCCGGTTCTGGCAGCCACAATGCTGGCGGGTCGGGTAGGAAGCGCGATGGCCGCAGAACTGGGCACGATGCGCGTCACTGAGCAAATCGATGCGTTGTCGGCGATGGGTGCCAATCCACTTCGATACCTCGTTGTACCCAGATTTCTGGCATGCCTGTTCCTGATTCCAACATTAACCGTGATGGCCGATTTCATGGGAGTTGCCGGAGGTCATTTCTACAGCGTCATCTACCTCGAAATTGATTCGTTCCATTATTGGAACAACAGTGCGGAATTCGTATCCAACTTTGATTTGTTCTCCGGACTTTTCAAGAGCATCTTTTTTGGTTCGGCGATCGCACTGGTCAGCTGTTACCAGGGCTTTAATTGCAAAGCGGGTGCGGAGGGAGTCGGTCGAGCGTCAACGGCAGCTTTTGTACAGTCGTTCGTAGCCATTCTCGTGTTGGACTTCTTCCTCTCGATCGCGCTCGACAGCGTCTACTTTATCATATATCCAGAAGGGATCGGGTAGTTCCATGATGATCGAGGAACTTCTGGATGAGCAACACGAGGCGATCGTGGAGGTCGAGACTCTTTGTGTCTCCTTTGGTGTGCAAGAAGTCCTGCGTGAAATCAATCTGAAAATTCCGGCAGGGCAAACGGTCGCCTTACTCGGTGAAAGCGGCTGCGGGAAAACAGTTCTCATGAAGTCAATCATTGGCCTCGTGCGACCGACCAGTGGTCATGTTCGTTTTGACGGAGAAGACATCAACGAACTGAATGATCGGCAGCTCAGCCATATGCGGCTGCGATTCGGGTTTGTGTTTCAGAACGCCGCCCTGTTTGACAGCATGACCGTCGGACAAAACGTAGCTTTTCCGCTTCGTCAGCACGGTCGATTCACCGACCGGCAGATTCGGGAGATGGTGTTATCAAGGCTCTCGGAAGTTGGGTTGCCGGACAAGGTTGTATTCAAGAAACCCGCCGAATTATCCGGTGGAATGCGAAAACGAGTCGGCTTGGCCAGGGCGCTGATCATGAATCCGGAATTAATCATGTACGATGAACCAACGACGGGACTTGACCCCATCATGAGCGACGTGATCAATGAGTTGATTATCCGAACTCGGCGACGCAACCCGGTGACCAGCATTGTCGTGACGCATGACATGAATACGGCTCGCAAAGTCGCGGACCGCGTTGTGATGCTGTTGCCCACGCCGAGGCTGGAAAACGACGAACCTCAAATCATCTTTGACGGATCGGTCGCAGAAATGGATGCCTGTCGCGACCGCCGCGTTCAACAATTCATCAACGGAGAAGCCGGCGAGCGACTCATGGAGTTGCGGGCCAGTCAGATGCTGTGATCGTTCGTTCCCCGCAGTCAACCGTCCCTTCAATCAAATCGTCAATCTGAGCAAACCGCAATACCATCATGGATGAAAACATTCTTAGATTCCGCGTCGGCATTTTTGTTGTCATCGCGATGTGCATTCTGGGAATCCTGATCTTCGTGTTCAGCGACGTGTGGGATCGGCAACACGTCGTTTACATGTATCCAACCAAGGCACCGGGGGTAAAGAAAAACACGCCAATTCGCAAATACGGCATCCTGATCGGGCGAGTTCATTCAGTCACGCCGCGGGACGGTTTCGTTGAACTGGGTTTGGGAATCAACGACAAGGAAAAGATATATCAAAACGAAATGGTTTCCATCGGTTCGGAATCGATTCTTGGTGATGCCGGGATCGAAATCCTGCCGTTAAGCAAGGAGGAACGTGGAGCCGAGGTAACAGAAGGGGGCGAATTGAAAAGATTTGAAATCAGGGATGACCCATTTTCGATGATTGTCGATATGCAACCCAAGATCATTGAAATCATAGACGTCCTGAAAGATACAGGGGAATCTGTCACTGAAACCAGCAACAAGGTTGGTAAATTGACCACAAACCTCGACAACCTGTTTCAGGACGACCAGGGTCAACTTTCGACCGCATTGTCAGAGTTCCGCGAAACGAATCGTCTTGCGCAAGGGGCCCTTGAGAACTTCACCGCGATCTTTGAAGACGTGAATGAAATCGTTGGGGACCGGGATCTCAAAAGCCAAATCAAGCAGGCCCTGTTCGAAATTCTTCCGATCTTTATTGAGATCAAAGAGACGATCGCGAGAACAAAATTGACAATTGATCAATTTGGAACGATTCCCGAAGGCGTCAACAAGAGCATCGCCAACATCGAGGAAATAACCACGAAGTTGAACGATCCCGAGGTTTTAAGCCAGATTCAATCCAGCATCGAGAACGCGAACGCACTCTTCGTCCGGGCCAAGGAATTCGCGACGAAACTCAATGAACTCGACTTCCAGAACGGCACCGTCGGAAAACTGCTTAACGATACTGAGATTCATGATGCGATCCTCGAATCGGCTCGTAACGTTGAATCGACGACTGCCAAGCTGGAACCGCTAATCAATGACTTGCGGATGTTTGCTGATGCGATCGCGCGAAACCCGGGAGCGATCGTGAAAGGCGCCATTCGCCGAGGCGGTGATGGCAATTACAAAGGAACGGCCGGTCGCGATGGGGGTCTCTACAAGTAGCGGCCGGGAACTCCTGGCAACCGTTTTTGACGCGGGTCGGTTCGATTCGCGACAACAGCAATGGGTTCCGACATTTCCGGTTCCGGGCCGCACTTCTGGTAACTGGATCCATTGCATCACCCGCACGACTCAAACGAACCACCGCCGAAATGGCAATCCGGTTGGGGGATTTACTGAATCGGCGCCGTGATGGTACCGCGCTGAACATTCATCCGCAGATCGTTGGCCCGATCGAGAAGCAAGTTCTCTTGAACTTGCGTTTTGGGCTCCATCTGAAACTCCATCAAACGCTCGTCACGAATTTCCCGGGGCCAGAAGTTCTCGGTCACCAAACTGACCGGAAACGTCTCGTACCAGGTCGGTTTGATACGTTGCTGGACTTTGATCGTCTTGTACCCGTCTTTCTCAAGCTGAATTTCTCGCGTTCCGTTGTAGGTCCATGGAACCGAAAGCGGAGTCAAGCCAATGGGCCGCCGATCGATACTTACAAACGCACCTTCGGGTTGGCTCCGAACGATAAAACGACGCTGCACACAGCCGGACAAACTGACCAGAATCAAACAGGCAATCAAGAGGTTCGCAATATTCTTGAAATTCATGACCACGCGTGACAGGACCAACGATTGAGATTATTGACGCAGCAAAATCCAAAAGGCCGGCGAACCAATTTGAAACTACCCCAATTTGAGCAGAAGCGACTTTACGGAATTCACCAGGATTCGGACGCGGCGGGAGTCTACAAATCGCTGGCGTTCACGAATAGTCCAAATTGGCGAATCGTCGTTTGGATCAACAATCTGAAGATGTTGGATCAGAACGACCTTTATCACTGCCGATGGAAAGTCACACATGAACGGCCAAGACCAGAGTTTTCCTGTTTTGGCCATTCAATTCAGCTGATTCCCCGTTTTTTGATAAATGAATGCAGGTTAAGATAACAAGATTGCATGCACCGTTAACTCAGTTCGGAATTCTATGAGTGAAAGCCTGTTAAATTGGGACGACTATATTCAGGTCGCTTCACTCAGTGATCTTGGCATGCGACGAGCAACCAATCAGGACAATCTGTCCGTATCGCTTGCCAGCAGCATGGACCAATGGCGGCGCAAAGGCCATGTTTTTATCGTCGCTGACGGTATGGGGGCCCACGCCGCTGGTGAATTGGCTAGCAAGCTTGCGATCGACCATATTCCTCATCTGTACGCCAAGTACAACGGCAGTTCGGCGCCCGAGGAAATGAAAAAAGCGGTTCAGGACGCGAACAGCGAAATTCACCGCCGCGGTCAAGCGAACGAAGAGTTTCACAACATGGGCACAACCTGCAGTGTCCTCACGATTCTCCCGCAAGGCGCCGTGTGCGCTCACATCGGCGACAGCCGCATTTACCGCCTTACGCAAAACCGGATTGAACAACTCACGTTCGATCATAGCCTCGTCTGGGAAATGCGCGTTGCGGGGCAATTGACAGCTGAAGAAGAACGCATGGGCAAAGTCCCCAAGAACGTGATCACCCGATCGTTGGGGCCGTACTCAGAATGCAAAGTCGATCTGGAAGGTCCGTTCCCGATTCAGGTCGGTGATACCTTTTTGCTCTGCAGCGATGGCTTGACTGGCGTTGTTTCTGATACGGAAATCGGATCCATTCTGGCCAACATGTCGCCGGACGAAGCGGTTTCGGTTTTGGTTGATTTGGCGAACCTGCGGGGTGGCCCCGACAACATCACCGTGATCATCGTCAAAATCGTGCACCCCAACCTGGCAACCGAATCCAACGCCGAAGCCGGATTACTGAAAGTCAATTCCAGGAAAACAAAGTTCTCAGTGTCACCGATCGTGTGGGCAATTTTCGCTGGGTCGCTGTTTTTCACCGCCCTGTTCTACCTTACCGGAAGCTGGCAGACGTCGATTCTTACGGGTGTTGTTGCCGCTGGAAGTTTCATTTACCTGATGATCCGGCTGATCATGGGCTCCTTCAGTGGACAGCATGTCACCCCCGACAAACGATTTGGCAAAGGGCCGTACACGCGTTACGGATGCGCCTCAAGTGCCCAGTTTGCCAAGCAATTGGCGGACATGCTTCGCAAACTTCAGGAAGGCGCGCTGCGAGAAAACTGGTCCGTCGATTGGGTTCAACTCAAGGCCCTCACCAGTCACGCCGAATCGGCAACCAAGAACCGTGACCACTCGACAGCGATTCGTTCCTACGGTCGTGCAGTGAGTTTCCTGATGGATCAGCTGAGAAATCAAACCGATGCCAGCAATTCATCGGTCGAACTGTAACGCGGCCAAGTGCCCATTCTGGGAACACCGTGAACGGAAGTGAAAACCCAATAAAGCGAAATTCAGCGGTTCCAGTGAGGCAATCGGGCATGTCGCAGTCGCATCCCACAACCGTATATCTCTGGTCAGTGCATGTCCGACCAATCCGGGATTGACCACCGCAATGGAATCTCAAACTCCAGCGAGACCGGTCAATCCGGTTCGCAGGCGAGAAATTACCCGTTCGCCCCCACAATGGACCCTCCCAATTCAACGTGTTTTCGACCAGTTTGTCCTTCCCAAGTTCACGCCTGCCAGCACTTCCCGGCTCAACTGACATTGCCCGCTTGCCGACGACCCTGTAATTTTTGCCGCCCCCGAAAAAGCGAATCGGATTCTTTAATCAAATTCTCTCGAATTTGACCGATGATCACTTTCGAAATTGGAGGTCGTATTGTTTGCTTTGCGGCGAATTCGTTCACAAATGTACTTTGGCGTGATCATGTTATTGATCATTGTTACGGTACTCTCTGCCGCCAGCCTTCAGGGCGTGATGAAGTTTCGCAAGTTGACCAAGAGTATTCGTGAACGTTCAATGGAGCTTCCCCAGGCCGCCGAACTTGGCCTGCGAGTGAGCGAACTTCGCTCGACGTTGTGGCAGGTCAGCCACACCATCAATCGGATCGGTGACACGGACTATCAGTCGCTCGTAGAAGACAAAAAGGCCAATCGTTTCGACCTGATCATGAAAATCCAGGCGGTCGAACGGGCATTGGAGGATTATGAACTTCAACTTCAAACCAGTAAAACGGCAGACCCCTGGATTGCCGAAAATTCCAGGGAACTGGATTTTGTGGTTGAGTTCAGAAGGCGACTCGACAAGATCAACGCCCGCGTGGCAAACAACAATACGCATAACTGGATGTTTGACCAATCGAAGATATTCGATCCGTTGGAGGTACAGCTTTCAAGCCTCCAGCGACTCGCAACCGAGATACCCGTCTACATGCAGGAGCGGATGGATCTGTTTGCCCAAAATGCCAGAACTGAATACCACGCCTGGATGACGTTCAGCGTGTTCCTTGGGTGCGCGGCAATCGGCATGATCGGTTTCCTGATGGTTCGGTTCCGAGGCCGAATCATTCGTCCGCTGGAGACACTCGTCGAAGGTTCCCGCCAGGTTGCTGCTGGCAATTACGACTATCGAATTGAACTCAACACCGATGACGAAGTTGCCGAATTGGCCGAAGCGCTCAATGCGATGACGTCAAATTTTCAGGCGATCAAGTCGGATTTGAACCGCCAGGTCCAGCAACGAACCAAAGAAGTCGTGCGCAGCGAAAAAATGGCCAGCGTCGGATTCCTCGCCGCTGGCGTGGCCCACGAAATCAACAATCCGCTGGCGTCAATCGCCTGGTCGGCCGAATCCCTCGAGACCCGCATTTACGACATTCTCAATCCGACGGTCGGCATGGATCAGGAAACGATTGACTCCGAGATCGAGGACATGAAGAAATACTTGCGTCGAATCCAGGACGAAGCGTTTCGGTGCAAGGGAATTACTGCCGGCTTGCTCGATTTTTCGCGGATGGGTGATGCTAAAAAAGCGTCAACCAACCTCTCCGAGATCATTGATTCGGTGATCGGGATGGTCAAGCCTTTGAGCAAGTACCGCGATCGAAACATCGAATTCAAAGCGGATAGTTCGATCGTTGTCGTCGTCAACGAACAGGAAATGAAGCAAGTTGTGTTGAATCTGATAACCAATGCTCTGGGAAGCCTGGAAGAATCTGGAACCGTCAAAGTTGAACTCCTGAAAAATGCCGGAAACGCCGAGTTACGAGTGACCGATGACGGTTGCGGAATGACGGAAGAAGTCAGGCAGCATTTGTTTGAGCCTTTCTTTACTCGTCGTCGAGATGGTCAGGGTACCGGCCTGGGTCTCTCGATCACTTATCAGATCATTGAAGAACATGGTGGACGGATCAGCGCGGTCAGCGATGGCCCGGGTCAGGGTTCTGTGTTTACGGTTAGTTTGCCTTTGGTGAAGAATGAACAGATACAATTCGAAAAATCAGCAGCCTGAGAAAACAGCGAAAAAGTCGCCAAGCCAAAAATCGCTGAAAGTGATGTTTGCTGACGACGAGATTCACCTTCAGGAATTGATCGCCGCCGAACTGCCCCGCATGGGACACTCGGTTACGGTTTGCCCGGACGGTTCCACGGCTGTCGCCGCAGTCGAAAAAGACACGTTTGACTGCATTATCGTGGATCTGGACATGCCCGGTCTCAATGGTATCGACGTGATCCGCCGAACCAAGGAAATTTCACCAACTACCGAGGCAATTGTGCTCACCGGAAAAGGTTCCACCGAAACTGCGATCGATGCGCTTCGGCTCGGAACATTTGAGTACCTGCAAAAACCCTGCAAACTCATTGACTTGAAATCGCTGCTCCAGCGTGTCGCCTTGCGCCGCGATTTGAACAACAAGATCTATGCACTCCAATTACGGTTGAATCGGGTTGAAGGCGAACCCACCATGATTGGTAACCACCGCTCGATGCAACGGGTCAAAGCGCTGATCCAGAAGGTTGCTCCGACCGGTTCGACCGTCATGGTCATCGGCGAAACAGGAACCGGAAAGGAACTCGTCGCCCGTGCCGTACACGACCAAAGTGACCGAGCCGACAAACCGTTTGTCGCCATCAATTGTGGCGCGTTGCCGGAAAACCTGATCGAAAGTGAGCTGTTTGGTCATCGCAAAGGTGCATTCACGGGCGCTGATGAACAGCGGCAAGGGTTGTTCGAAGTCGCCGATGGTGGAACGCTTTTTCTCGACGAGATTGGCGAACTGCCGAGGTCTACCCAGTCGACCCTGTTGCGGGTTCTCGAAAGTGGGGAAATCCGCCGGGTCGGCGACAACCAGCCATTCAAGGTCGACGTGAGAATCGTCTGTGCGACTCACCGTGATCTGAATAAAATGGTGGCCGAAGGCGAATTCCGCCAGGACTTGATGTACCGAATCAACACGTTTGAAATCCACTTGCCTCCCCTGCGCGACCGAATCGATGACATCGCCCAACTCGCACATCATTTACTGGGGCGCCATCGTCCGGATTCGAATCCCGAAAACAGCACACTCGAAGAGGTATTCGACGCGTCGGCGATCAAGCTTCTTCAATCGCATCATTGGCCGGGAAATATCCGGGAACTGGCCAATGTGATTGAGCACGCCTCGATCCTGTGCGACGGTCCTCCCATTTCCGCGGCCGACTTGCCTCAGCATTTTGCTTCCGCGACGAAGTCCGGCATCTCCATGGCAGCCAATGGCAAGTCACTTCGCGAAATCGAAATGGCGACGATTCATGCAACGCTTGAAAAGTGCAACGGCAACAAGACCGCAGCTGCCCAGCAGTTGGGAATTAGCCTGAAAACACTCTACAACAAACTCAACAGCGAAGTCATTAACAAGGCAGCATAATGATATCGCAAGCCTGTCCGAGGGAAATGGAAACAAGACGTACTGGTGCCGGGCGATTGGGCCAGTCGGAAATCGTCAGGCCAGGATCGCGGGCGACCGAAAGCTCGAGTCGGCAGTTTTTTGGCGTTGCCAAGTTACTGTGACATCCGGCGATTCGAATAAACAACAGCCTCGCGATGAATCGCCAGTCCACGATTGCCGTGTCAAAACGGCACGGTCAAGGACCCTAGCAGAATCCAAGTGCCCTCCCCAGGGCAATGAGTGCAACCGCCAGGCATCCGCTACGAAAAAGTCGAACGGCAAAACTAGCCCGTGATTTTTCCGTTTCTTCTGAAATACTCATCTGTTTTCCCAACTTCGTTTCAAAGCCTGATTCGCTGAACCTCTTGTTCGGTCATTAATGCATGATCCGTGCCAACTTGCATTCCCGGCCAATTTTCCGCCAATCACATGTCACATTCTTGGCGAATCATCCGGAAAAACAACGTTTTGCAGAGGGATTGGGTTGCAATCGCCAGATTCCGGCCAGACCATCCGATGGTGAGTTTTGGCCTCCCTCGTTGGTCTTAACCCTCATTACGCATGGGTCAAAACAGGATTCACCTCGTCCCGGCAGGAACGGCAGGATCCCCGTCCATCGACCAACTCACACAAAAAACCGACAGAAATGACGCTGGATTCGCGGCGGTTGTGTCGTACGCCGTTTAGGATAGACCGGGGTGTTTTTTTGTTAACGATCAATGGATGATTCGATGCTGGTTTATTCTCGCGCAAGTTGCTTGTTCTGGTTTTCCTTTTTGGTTTGGGTCGTACCGTTGCCGGCCCAAACACTGGTCCCGGGACCAGATCGCCGGCCTGACGAAGGCCTGGGACCGTTCCCCCAATTGGTCATCAAGAATTGCATCTTGATTGACGGTACGGGAGCGCCACCAAGAGGCCCCGTCAATGTCTTGATCAGGGAGCATCGGATTGAAAGGATATTTTCGGGGGGTGTTCCGGAAGGCGTTGATCATGTCGTCGACGCGACCGGGATGTATCTGCTTCCCGGGTTTATTGACATGCATGCGCATTGCGGAAGTTTGCAAAAAGCCCCCGAGGCCGAATATTGCTACAAGTTGTGGATGGCACATGGAGTCACGACCGTCCGAGGCGTGCCGCTGTACGGAAATAACGAGTGGGTGATCAAGGAACAGGAGCGTAGTGCAAAAAACGAAATCGTCGCGCCCCGAATCATCAACTATCAACGACCGCCAGAGACAATCCAAACGGAAGACGAAGCCAGGCAATGGGTTGAAGCTGCACCGGCGAAAGGTATCGAGGGACTCAAGTTGGGCGCCTATCGCCCGGAAATCATGGGGGCGTTACTGCGGGAAGCCGAACGGTTGCGGCTGGGTTCCGTGGCCCATCTCGCCCAAACTGGCGTGGCCCAAATGAACGCCCTCGACGCGGCGAGGTTGGGGCTGGGAACCGTGACACACTACTACGGGCATTTCGAGGCGCTACTCAAAGATCATTCGATTCAACCCTGGCCCGTCGAATTCAATTACGACAATGAACAGGATCGGTTTGGACAGGTCGCCCGGTTGTGGGACAAAATCCATGAACCCGGCAGCCCCGAATGGAATGCCTATCTTGAGGAACATCTGAAACTGGGAACGGTATTTGATCCAACGATGACCATCTATTCGGCGGGGCGGGACCTGATGCGTGCTCGTACCGCCGAATGGCACGACCAGTACACCCTGCCGTCATTGATGCAGTTTTTTGAACCGAGCCGGAAAAACCATGGCTCCTACTGGTTTGACTGGACGACGGAAGACGAAGTTGCCTGGCGCAACTTTTATCATGTCTGGATGCAGCTGATCAACGATTACAAGAAAATGGGTGGCCGCGTTACCACAGGTGCCGACGCGGGATTTATTTACGACACTTACGGATTTGGTTATATCGAAGAACTCGAACTACTCCAGGAAGCCGGCTTCCATCCGTTGGAAGTAATTCAATGCGCAACGATGAATGGCGCGAAAACCATTTTTGAACCGAAACGAAAGCCGATCGAGTTTGGGGTCATCCGACCCGGCCTGTATGCCGACATGTTCTTGATCGATCAAAACCCATTGCAGAATTTCAAGGTCCTGTTCGGCAACGGGGCCGTTCGGCTCAATGACGAAACGGGTGAACCGGAACGAGTTGGCGGGATTCGCTGGACGATCAAAGATGGAGTAATTTACGACGCGAAACAGCTGCTCGCCGATGTCGCGAAAATGGTAGAAGACCAAAAGCAGTCGAAAATGGCCGAACCGGAATTGGCCCCGGAACAAGGCGATCCGAACGAAGCAGCCACAACAGCAACCGCCGCCAATCGGACAGAATCACCCCACCAATCGCCTTCCAACGATCCAACTGACAGGGCGGACGTCCTGCTTCCCTTTCCCAAGGACAAATAACGTCCCGCGGTACACCGAATCATCAGGAATCCCGCGCCCCGTGGAAGGTGGAGTTCAACTGCGATCAACGCTTGACAATCTCGGGCCGTACGCATACCGTACTATCACGGTGATACAGATGCCGCCCTGAGTCGAGGTCAATCGATGTTTTTCCAGATCAATCCCAGCAACGGGATTCCAGTCTATGAACAGGTTTCGCGACAGATCATGTTCGCCGTGGCCTCCGGTTCGATTCTTCCGGGCGAGATGATTCCATCGGTTCGGGAGTTGGCCCGAGAACTTGCAATCAACCCCAACACCGTCGCCCGCGCCTTCCGTGACTTGCAGGACCAGAACATCCTGCAGACGGTCCGCGGCACCGGTGTCGCCGTCACCCACGGAGCCAGGGCAAAATGCATCAGCGCCCGGACCCGCGTCATTCGCGACCGGCTGCGCGATGTTCTCGCCGAAGCGCGTCAAAGCCAACTGGACGAAGCGGAATTGCAAGCCATCATCGACGCTGAGTTTGAAAATTCAAAAAAACGGAAACATTGATTTGTTCGTAAACCCTGTTTGCCAAACTGACAATCATCTGAATGGACCGAACCATGAATCCAGTCATCCAAATCAAACACGTCACACGGCGATTCGGCAACAAGGTTGCCTTGGACAACATTTCGCTGGACGTCCCACGCGGCTGCGTGTTTGCCCTGCTCGGTGAAAACGGCGCGGGAAAAACGACGGCGATCCGCAATCTGCTGGGGCTGGATCGTGTTTCCGCCGGAACGATTGAAGTCCTGGGCATGAATCCCCAGAAACACGGAACCGCCGTACGGCGACAGGTCGGCTATGTTCCCGACACGCCCGCGCTCTACGACTGGATGACGGTTTCCGAAGCGGGCTGGTTCACCGCCGGCTTCTATGCTGACGACTTCCTCCCAAACTTTTCCCGGCTTTGCGAGCAGTTTGAACTCCCGCGTTCCCAAAAAATCAAAACGCTGTCCAAAGGGGGCAGGGCCAAAGTTGTCCTCGCCCTGGCCATGGCACATGAGCCGGAACTTTTGATCATGGACGAGCCTACGTCAGGGCTCGACACTCTGGTTCGCCGCAAATTCCTGGAAAGCATGATTGATGTCGCCGCCGCGGGGAGAACGGTCCTGCTTTCGAGTCATCAGATTCCGGAAGTCGAACGGGTCGCTGATCTTGTCGCCATCATCCACGAAGGGCACCTGATGGTGTGTGACCATTTGGAGAATCTGAAACGCGAGATTGAGCGCTGGGTCGTTTCCTTTGACGGAACTGAGCTCAATCTGCCCCCCTTCGAAGCGGAGGTCATTTCGCATGCCGGCCCGCAACGCAAACGACAACAACTGATCGTCCGAAACCCGGCGCCCGATGCGCTCTGGCGACTCCGCGATCACCCCGGGATCTCGGAAGTCGAAGTTCACACACCAACGCTTGAGGAGATTTTTGTGGCATTCCTGAGTAATTCTCCGGACGCGGGCGGGCGACCCATCAACGACGGCTTGAGAAGTCCCGCGGACCAGTCCAGCGGAGGGTCAATCACATGAGTGCTTCTTCCGTCCGCCCCAAGGCGGGTCCCAGCCTGCTCCCGGCACATCCCACACTAACGTCGGTTTGGTGCCGGATGGGTTGGAAGGAACTAAGACAAAACACGCCATTGCTGGGAATTTTTTTCGCCGGTTTGTTGACGTCGTTGGCGATCTCAACTTTGGCAGGTCAGTTGTTTCAGGTAGCGCCTTCGGATATCGCAGATTTCTGGTTCGGGACGATTTACGTCTTCATTCCCGTGTTTTCCCTGGCCATCGGTGTATTCATCTTCGCGCCGGAAAAGGAGAACCGGACTTCGCAGTTTCTTGGCATTCTTCCCATGCGCAGCGGGCAGATCGTCTTTATCAAGCTCGTGATCGGCCTGTTAACTGTCGCCATTTTCATTTTCCTGGGTGTCCTTCTTCAACGATTCGGCCAGATTTTCGTTGGGGAATCTTCCACTGCGACGATAGCCAATGAGACGGCCGCATTCGAACGCAGCCTGACTCCCTCAAGCCTGTTCGGACAATGGCAATGGCAGGCGACGCCGGTGGTTTCGTGCATAACCCTGACGATGGAATGTTATTGTTGGGGCGCGATTTGCTCATTGGTTTGCAAACGGGCAATCTTCGCAGCAGTCCTCGCCGGAACCTGTTTCGCACTGGCATCGTGGGGCTTTCCGACGGCCATTGGCGCTGCCCTGGCCCAACGTTCCACAGACGGTCCACCTTCCCGCAGACTGTTTTCCGATTCGTTTTACACGATCTTCCTGATCTCAAAAATCGCTACGTATGCCGCGATGGGATTGGGCCTGGCCCACCTCGGATCGCGGTGGCTGGGGCATTCCCCGAACAATGAATTTCCAGACTGGCTTGGACGGGTAGCAGCAAAACCCCGTGAACGGATTGAATCGTCGGGCGACACGTCATGGGGCGTGAGTGCTGACCGGCCTTTTATCAATAGCCGCATTTACAGTTCGCTGATTTGGCAATCGGTCCGGCAATTTGGAACCACGTTTTTTTTCACACTGTTGGGGGCTGCTCCATTCCTGTTTGGATCCGTTCTGATCGCCGCGACGGTTAGTGAATTCCAGATCGATCACTTGTTTGTCTACTCATGCTTGGCGGTCGTATTAGTGGTGATTCCCCTGATTGCTTCGATGTTTGTGTTTATCGTTGACCATCAGGATCGCAATTACCGTTTCTTCCAGCAACACCGCGAGTTTGGCCGCAAGTTGTGGCTGGCGAGGCTGTTACCGGCTGCCCTGGTAACCTTGGTTTGCGGATTGCTGCTGTCGATGGGCCTAGTGGTGTTAGGGTGGCAGTTGCTGACCGCGTCAGAGACAGCCCTCGTGTTCAGGTTTGCCCTGTTCCCGGCGATTGTCGTTTTCTGTGCATTCGCGATCGGGCAATTCAATTCCATGTTCCTTCGATCCGGTGTGTTTGTTGTTGTTTCGGTAATCGTGATGAGTGGAATTCTATTTGCAGGCATTTGCGGGCTTTGCTTTCTTGACCCAACGTTGGTCGCCTTCCTCCTGCCTGTCCCATTGGCGATGCTGGCAATCACCTGGTGGCGAGCACCTCACTTGCTGGCGGAAAGCAATCCAATGGCCAACCTGGTTTTGCCTTGGTTGTCCCTGGGGATCGTCGTCGTCGTATCGGTGACGGCACTTTCCTGGTTTCGTGTTGCGTCGGTTCCCCAAACCGATTTCTCACTCGAAAAGCACTTATCCAGTTACGTTGCCCTGGACGAATCGCGGAACCAGCGAGACGCGCAGGTCAATCCCATTTTTGAACGCGCGATCCTGCTGAGAGATGCAGCCAATGAAATGGTCGCCACAGAAGCGGTCGGTGAGGCGTACAACCTGCGGCTGTTCACCTGGCCGACTCCCGATTATGCCAGAAGTTTTGACATCGAGAATCCCGCGCCGCTAAGACAATTCGTCTCCCGAAACCAAGATAGCCTGAAACTACTTGCGTTGGCCAACGAGCAACCCGCAACATCTCCACCGGTTCTCGATCCCCGGTCCCGCTCGCGTCGCGTGGAGCAAATTGCCAGAATTTCGCTGCTGATTTCCGCCCAGGCGACGCTTGCTCAATGGGACGGTGACCTGGAACGCGCGCTGGGATACTGGTTACAGCTCAAACGGTTCACCGAACAATACGATGTCGAATCGACCAATGCGTTGCTGGGCCTGCTACGCTGGAGTGAATTTCCCGGCCAATCGCCGGAATTCATCAAACAGGCGATCAAGGCGGCCACGATCACTCCGGATCAATGGTGCACGCAAACCGAGTACCTTACTCAATCGCGAAGACTCGATTTGGCAAACTGGTACGAGGGCCTGATTTCCGGGCAATCGGTCTTGGATCCACCGCTGGGGATCCAGTTCAACTACGGCGCCAGGGAGAACAAAAAACAGTCATTTCTTCTGATCCCGTGGGAGTTGGAACGGAGTAAACGATGGACGTTCCTGACCCTTGAGGAACTCAGTTTCCAGCGATCTCAACGACGCGGACTCATTTTGGAGGGCTCCATGCCCGATCATGTCTTGAACCTGGATTCCAGCCTCTACGATACCTACCAAGCCGCCGCGGTTTCTGTCCATTACCCGAATCATCGCGATTACGACGAGTTCTTTTCGATCCGAGACAATGAGCGCTGGGGAGATTTCATCTACATGCTGCGTCAAATTCAGACGTATCACTACGTGCGAGTTCGCATGGCGCTTAACGGATGGAAACTCGAATATGGACAATATCCTGATCAGTTGGCCGCGTTGGTCCCGGATTATTTTGAGTCGTTGCCGCTGGATGTGCTTTACGGAATCGAGTTTGCATACTCACCGACAGGATTGGATAACAAAGTCTGTGTCAGCGGATCAGGATGGAAAAGCCGTCGTGGTCCAGACCAGCAAGAATGGGAAGTCATCAAACTGGTTTATGAGTCCATGATCGATTCCGGACATCCGTTCCTGTTGCCCTGGTCCATGGCTCGCAAGCCGACTCTCGCCTCCTGCAACGTCATGGATGAACCCAACATCGAGACATTCAAGTGTTACGACTACTCGGGACCCGGATTATCCACTGTTGGACACAACCTCCAGGATTATGAATTGCCATCAATCGATTCAAACGATGATTGAACAACCCCACCATTGCAGTCGGCTAAGGTTGGATTCAAAACCAGTCTGGCCTGGTTTTTGACGAATCTGCGCCGTGAAATCTGCGATCGATATATCGTTTCGTATTGAGCCAAACCGAAAAACCGGTGTTACTTCTCGGCCTTCGGTTCATCCAGGCTTTGGACAATTCCTTCGCCGACGGTACAAAATCGGTTATGCTTTACTGATCCGATTGCACGGGCAATCCGACAGCTTTTTCCCGACGGCGGTTCGGCATATCGAAATTCAAACCAGGCCTGGAAAGTGAACGAAACCGAAAAGAAAATCATCGCTCAAATGCTGGATGAACTGGTTCTCCGAGCGGCTCCCGATTCCAGGACGGTTCCAAAATATGGCGGCATGCTCTACACGCTGAAGCCAGATGACAAGGAAGGTCAGTTTTGTGGAATCTTCGTCTACAAGAATCACGTTAACCTCTCGTTTGCCAATGGTACATCACTGGAAGATCCCGCGGGTGTGCTGCTCGGAACGGGTAAGTTTCGGCGGCACATTAATTTTGGATCGGCGGACGAGGTGGATGCAAAAGTACTTGTCGCATTGCTTAAACAATCGGCCAAGTTGTCGGTCTCGGGTTGATTGAAGCTCGGTTGGCTATCACCCAACTGGTTGAATTCCGGAACCTGATTGCCGCCTGACAGGAAACACTAGATCGTCAACACTCGATCTCGAGCGATGATCTCCCAGCGCGCGATCAACTTGCCGTCCTCAACTACATTGGCGTATTGATGAACAGCCGAGGCCGGGCAGACGTGTCGTGGAATGGCAATCAGGTGATCGCCCAGCTTGAATTGATCCGCGTGAGCCGTCTCAATCACCAAATGTTCTTCCGAGTGGATCAGTTCCCTTGCGTCGGGCAGTTCCGGAAATGCCAACCGGTGGCCAAATGGTTGGTCGGCAGCACACGACTTGTGACCGACATCCAGCGTCAGATGATTGGCCCGATTTCGACTGATGACCCGGGTGAGAATTCCCAGTGCGGGAAGAAAGTTCATTTCTGGAAAACGCGTTGCCATATCATCGTCGTGGAATGTCGTGGTACCTGGGCTGAGTTCGAGGTTGGGCTCTTCGTGCTGGGCGAGGATCGGAAAGGAGCCCGTACCGGCCGCCACGATGCGAGGTACGCTCAACCCGCTCAACAACAACTGATCGCGGAACTTGATCAGCTGGTTCCAACCCGCGTTGACCGCCACGGTTCGTTCCCTCAGGTCTGACTGTCGATGTTGCCCGTCGTACCAATGCAGCCCACCAACGTTCAGACCTTCGGCACTGAGAATCATCTCGTACAGCTCGATTGCGCTTGGACCGATCGAAATCCCGGTGCGATTCATTCCCGAATTGAGATCGACCAAGACGTCGACGCTGCGATCGAAATTGCCTCCCGAGGTGATGGCTCTCGAAAGCTGCGAAACAGCTTCTGGGTGATCGACCAAACAACCGAACGTCGTGCCCGGAAAATTGTCTGTCAACTTGACCAAACGCGAGATATTTGGACCCACCATTTGATAAGCGAGCAAGACATCTTTTACACCAACCTCCGCCAACATCTCGGCCTCGGCGATTGTCGCGCATTTATGTCGTGTGATGCCAAGTTTTACCTGCATTTCAATGATCTCGCGGGTCTTATGCGTCTTGCAATGCGGGCGCAATCTCTCCGGATGACCCGCGATCCGCACCATCTCAGCCAGATTGTGTGCCAACCGTTCACGAAAAATCACTAATCCCGGCGAAAAAATCTCGCTGGCATTGGTGATCCGGTAGTTGTCCGTGTTTGGGTAATCCATCGGTCCCTCTCGTTCTAACTTGGAAGTTCGAATCTTGCTCGACGATCGAGGTCGACACACTCTCCCGACTCCCCTTTGTAACAGGAGAGAATGGGCTAAAATCGTCACCTAATCAACAATCAGAAGCAAACGCATCATCAGCCGCTGCTTCGCATGGACAGCATTATGAACCAACGAACGATCCTCGTCACCGCCGCGCTGCCGTACGCGAATGGGCCGATCCATCTCGGTCATCTGGTCGAGTACATTCAAACCGATATCTGGGTCCGTTTTCAGAAAATGCGCGGCCACCGCTGCGTTTTCATGTGGGCCGATGATACCCATGGAACGGCGATCATGATTCGAGCCCGCATTGAGGGCCGAAGTGAAGAAGACGTAATTGCGGAAGCCAACGCCGAACATCAACGCGATTTTGCCGGATTCCAGATTCAATATGACAATTACGGCAGCACGCATAGTGACGAAAACCGTCAACTTTGTGGAGAAATCTGGCAGGCCATACGCGAAAAAGGACTGGTCAAAGAAAAAGATGTCCAGCAACTCTTCGACGTCGAGCAGGGGACTTTCCTCGCCGACCGGTTCGTGCGCGGAACCTGCCCCAGTTGCAAGACTCCCGATCAACCTGGTGACAATTGCAGCAAGTGTGGAACGACCTATTCTCCCGCCGAGTTGATCGATCCGATCAGTACGCTTTCGGGAACCCAGCCGGAAACCCGGTCGGCCAAGCATCTGTTTATCGAACTGGAACAGCTACACGATTTTCTGGATGAATGGACTCAAACGGGAGATCACCTTCAGCCGGAAGTTGCGAATTACCTCAAGGGACACTTCCTGGGTGATCCCAACCATGACGACGGATCCAAACCGCTGCGTGATTGGGATATCTCACGTCCGGCTCCCTACTTTGGGTTTGAAATTCCCGACAGTCCGGGAAACTACTGGTACGTTTGGTTCGACGCGCCGATTGGTTACATCGCCTCGACGCAGCAATGGTGTGAGAAAAATGGCGAATCAATTGATGACTGGTGGAGAAACGACGCCACTGAGATCCACCATTTTATCGGCAAAGACATCACATATTTTCACACGCTGTTTTGGCCTGGCATGTTGAAATCGGCCGGCTACAGTCTGCCCACGAAAGTCCACATTCACGGCTTCCTGACCGTCAATGGCGAAAAAATGGCCAAGAGTAAGGGTACGGCTTTCAAAGCCGAGACGTACCTGAAGCACCTTCCACCGTCGGCGCTGCGCTATTATTACGCGTCAAAACTCGGTTCACGACTTGACGACATCGATTTGAACTTTGAGGAGTTCATCAACAAAGTCAACGCGGATCTGGTCGGCAAAGTCGTCAATCTTGCGTCACGGAGTGCCAAATTCGTTCAAGACGTTGGACTCTCAGTCGCCTATCCAGATGATGGTGGTCTGTTCCAGCAGGCAGCTGTCGCCGGGGACGAAATTGCCGATGCCTATGAGAACTGCGACTACAATAAAGCCATGCGACTGATCCTTGAGTTGGCTGACCGGGCCAACCCGTACGTTGAAAATGCCGCACCGTGGAACCTGAAAAAAGACCCGACCAAAGCGCGCGAGTTACAGGATGTCTGCACGGTCGCGCTGAACCTGTTTCGACAGTTGGTGGTTTACCTTTCACCGGTCTTGCCCGATTTGGCTCAGAAAACTGGCGAGCTGTTGAACGATCCGATCATCGGTTGGGATCAATCCAAAACACCGCTGATCGGAACGCCGGTTGACAAATTTAAACATATGATGAAACGAATCGAAGAAAAGGACGTGAAAGCCATGGAAACAGAAAGTAAATCCGAAGCCGATGCGGTACTCACCGAACAGCAGGACGTCGCCCCAACCAGCCAATACAATGACAGCGGCCAGCCGATGATCGACGAACCGATGACCGACGAATGTACCATTGATGACTTCATGAAAGTCGACCTGCGCGTGGCCCGGATCGTCCAGGCGGAACACGTTGAGGAGGCACGGAAACTGCTGAAGCTCACGTTGAGTCTCGGTGGTGATCAGCAAAAACAGGTTTTTGCCGGTATTAAAGCGGCGTATGAGCCTGAAAAACTGGTCGGCCGCCTGGTTGTAATGGTGGCCAACCTCAAACCACGTCAAATGAAGTTTGGACTGAGCGAAGGAATGGTTTGTGCCTCGGGACCTGGAGGCGAAGAGGTGTTCCTCCTCTCCCCCGACGAAGGCGCTCTGCCAGGCCAACGCGTGCATTGATCGGCTTGAAACGATCACGATACACGTTCCGTCAAACAGCGAAACGTCGATGGCCATTTGCTCCGAATGTGGCCATTCGCTTCCAATGTGGCCATTCGCTCCGCGAATGAGCGCTCATTCGCGGAGCGAATGGCCACACAACCGACCAAACTCAAGTCGGAAATTTATTTGGATAGACTACCTCTGATGCTTTCGGTTCACCTGGTTCACGTGACGATGACATGAATTTTCTGACCCGCATCGCCGACCGATTGATTCTGCAACCAACGACGCATTCGATCGATCCGGAAGAATTGCAGCGACGCGTGATTGCAACGCCATCCGGCGAAGTCGAGGCCTGGACAGCGAGGTCCGTTTCGAACTTTCCCAATGCACAAAAGGTTTTCCTGTTGAAGTTCCCCGGAACCGGGGGACGCGCCGAACGCGGCGGTCTTCATCCCGCCGAAGCCTGGACTGACAAGACGTGCGAGTCCTGGACGATCAATCACCGCGGCTACGGTGGCAGTCCAGGGCCAGCGACGATTCAGAACTTCGTCGAAACCTGTGATGCCGTCTGGGATGCTGCCAACGAGACATTTCCCGACTACAAATTCGTTGTTTATGGCAACAGCCTGGGATGTCTTTCGGCACTCTATCTTTCGGCGCGCTTCCCGGTCGCGGCGGCCTACATTCGAAACCCACCACCGCTTGCCAAAATGATCGCCACGCGTCGGCGATACACCTGGTGGAGCTTTGGCTTCGCAAAACTGATTGCCGACCAGGTTCCCGAAACGCTCGACGCAATCGAAAACGCACGCCGATCCACTTGCCCGGCTCTGTTCGTACAGTCCGAACTGGACCGCGTCATTCCCACCAAGTTCCAGGACCTGGTGATCGGCCAGTTCGCTGGTAATTTTCGCAAACTGGTTTTGCAGGGAGCCGATCATCACCACCGCGCATCGGAATCCCAACTGGCGGAATATGGCAATGCCGTTCTTTGGTTGGGGGAACAGGTGTGAGCTCTGTCGACATCCGTCCAGAGGTATGGCGACGCAGCAGGTAGCCCGACGATGGGACAGCCGAACGGAATCCAGTGATCAAGATCCTCTCGGCGCAGACCTTCGAACCGAAAGTCGCATCCTGCAGGAAATCCCACTCAAAGCTCGACACCAGCGCCCGGTTTTGTCAGGGCCCAGACCGGTTTGGCTCGCCAAGTTCACGGCAACATTGATCGGCCCCCAAAAGAGCGTATACTGCGCTGACAATCGGAGTTACATGCCGAACGCTGAATTCTCTACCATCAAACCATTTGGGATCAACATGATACGCCGCCAATCCTTTCTGCTCGCATCCATGGCCTTAACGCTGGTTTGCCCGCTGGTTTGCCCCAATACGTTTGCTCAAACCATTGCGGCTTTCACGGCCTCTCCTTCTCAGGAAGAAGGCACAACGACACATTCGTTCATTGGTTTTGGAAAGGCAACCGGCATCGTCATTGTTGGTGAAGACGGCCAAGTCGAATGGCAGCTTGCATTGCCGGCCAGCGACGGCTGGATGCTGGAGTCCGGCAACATTCTTGCCGCGTTGTACCCGTGTGAAAAATTCCCCCAAGGGGGCGTGGGAGAAATTGATCGCAAGACCAAGACGTTTGTCTGGGACTATCAGGGGCAGCAAAAAGAAATCAGTACCGTCCAACAAATTGGGGAGAACGAATTTTTGGTAGCCGAACTCGGCGACAATCCGCGAGCGATCGTGATCGACCGCGAAGGAAAAATCCTGAAGGAGATGCCATTGGCCTGTCAAAAACCAAACGCCCACATGCAGACGAGAATGCTGCGGATGCTTCCCAACGGCAATTACATCGCCCCTCATTTGCTTGATTTCGCGGTGAAGGAATATGAACCCGCAACGGGAAGAGTCGTTCGTACGTTTCCGACCGACGATCGCGGCCGCGAGAAAAGAGACTGGCCGTTTACCGCGATTCGACTGGAAAATGGCAATACCGTGATCGGATGTACCAATGGCAATCGTGTGATCGAAGTCGATAGCGATGGAAAAATCGTGTGGAGTGTCGGCAATGAAGACCTGGGAGAGGATCTGATCGATGATGCATGCGGCATTCAACGATTACCTAACGGCAACACGATGATCACGAGCTATCACGCGACCGGGGACAAGGTGAAACTGACCGAAGTCAATCGCGACAAGAAAATTGTCTGGCGTTTCAACGGATTGAAATCGGGCCTTCATCATTTCCAGATTCTCACGACCAATGGAAAACCGATAAGTCCAGCACTCAAATAGCAGACCTCGATAATAGCGAATGCCAGATGAACAAAATCAACAACATTGACCAGTACATTACCGCGTTTCCCGACCACGTCCAGAAGATCCTGAAACAACTCCGCGATACGATCAAACAGGCTGCCCCGACAGCAGCAGAATCCATCAACTACCAAATTCCAACATTCAAGTTGAAGGGAAACCTGGTCCATTTTGCCGCATTTCAGAAACACATCGGGTTTTACCCGACACCCTCGGGAATCAGTCAATTCAAAACAGAACTATCCGATTTCAAATGCGCAAAAGGGTCGGTGCAATTCCCGCTCGATCAACCACTCCCGGCAGGATTGATCAAAAGGATCGTCAAATTCCGAGTGGCAGAAAACCTGAAGAAAGCCGAACCGAAAAGGAAACACTAGCGACTTGTCAACGCATCTGACCGGTATCTGCCATCGTCTTGAGTTCCTGGATCAGGGAAACAGGAAACAGGCAAAAACTGTACTCACGTGAACTGAGGATTTCACTTGCGCGAATCTTCCTGGCAGTTTCTTTTCGGGAAGCGATTAGCACGTCTGGATCGACGTTGACGAACGCAGACAGTTCCTGATTCAGGGCTTCAATCGCCAGGTGTTTTTCTTTCGAGCGCTCGCCGTAATGAACGCCGACCGTCCAATCGCGCTTTTGTTTGATCAATTCGGTGACGCCGTCCGAGGGACGTTCAATATGCAACTCGGGATGAAATTTCAATTCTCGAATCAATTGATCAATCGCAACAACATCGCTGCGACTAACCAGTTCCAGGTCCGTCGGCAGTTTCATCGTTGCCGACAGCGTAAGAAACTCTGGCATGCTGATGGAGTAATACCGTATCGCCAGCACGTCGGTCAATTGATCGTACTTCGATCCCCCGATTCCGTGCAGGAACAGGTCGGAAAGAATTAATCTCGAAAACATCGTTGTCATCAGCGCCTTGGGGCGGACTGCAATTCCCTCGTTCGCCAATTCTCGAAACGACTCCACAAGCTTGTCGGATTTGATCGTTTTTTCCCAGCCGGCCAAATCCGTTAGTCGAAAGTCACGATCCGTTTTTCTGGAAAACAACCTTCGGCGGAATGGATTCTTCCTTTGCCAAATCCAGAATGGCGATTCCGTCCAACCTTCTCGGGTTTCCAGTTCAGGCACAGGGTGCGAGCGGCTCCGAATGCCGTGGACGGCCCGGTACTCTTTGAGCACGTCATTGTAAATGCTCTGAAACCTCGTCGCATTCATCAGGATGGAGTCAGCGAACAAAGCAAACGCTCTTGATCCGGCAACCCAGCTGACTGGAACCTCCAGCGTTTGCAACCCGAACTGATGTTCAAGCCGGTGTCGTCCCGCAGCCAAGGCATGCCCCAGTCGTCTTGGTTCATCGCCCGACATTGAGGTAACCGCGGCTATCACATGCGGCCATAATTGCGTCACGATCGGCGAATCGACGATTCCACGCATTGCCTGTTCGACTCGACCGGCAAATCCTTCAAATCGCTTCCAATCCTGGATCTCGCGGGCTTCAAAAGGAACGGTGGGTCCCGGTCCGTCAATCGGAATCGCCCCCACGCTGACGTTGGTGTCTTGATCGGTCCGCATGACCTTCGGACAACGAACCGACGCGTTACCACAGATATCGTTGTCAACAATCAGGTTGATCGCGGCACAATTGAATCGTTTTCCCAGTTCGGAAAGTACAAAATTCTTGTACCAAACGCCAGGATGAAAAAGCTCTGGCTGATGACCGGCCATAACGATATTGTCTTCGGAAAACCCGGCGTCGATATCGAGGTAGCGGCTTGTGTATCGAGTTGCAAGTTCGACTAATTCGGTTCGGCCAAGCGTCTGAAGCTCGAACAATGAACTATTGCCGATTTTCAAATCCGCCGCCTTCGGGCGTATCTCAAGGTTGGATTTCCAAACCTGGTCGACGGAGGTCAAAGGCGGGACCTGCAGGCTTTGACCGTGAAAGCGCGGCGAACGCAATTTTCGATAGCCGATCGCCGTCGGGCTGGATTGATCCGTCAGGGCAGCTTCGACGCTCCGTCGGTCGCTATCAATCCCATTATCCAACCCGCATGCTCCTGAGTTGCTCACAATCGCTCGGCAGTGCTGCAAATGCTTTGTTCATGACCTGGTAGTAATACTTCAACCGGGTTTCAGGATCATCCAAATGATCACCAAATGATCGAGCTTCATCCAGATAAATACGAGGTACGGCAACTTCGACGACTGAGAGCTTGTTGCAGGCTGCCTGAACCCAAAGCTCCAGCGGCATCGCATAACCCGACTCGGTGAGTTTGATCTTGCTCAACGCCTCAACACGGTAGGCCTTGAAACCACAGAAAGCGTCCGTCAGCTTGAAACCCATTCGCTGATTCAATGTTTTGGTGACCTGATGATTGATCAGTCGACGCTGTTCGGGGGGCGGAGAATCTTCATCGAACGATTTCAGGTAACGACTGCCGGACACGATATCGGCGCCGGTCCGAATACTCTCCTCCACGAATTGTCGGATCCGCTGCGGCTCATGCTGGCCATCGCAGTCAACCGTCACAAGGATGTCGAAATCGTGCTGTGACGCATATTTGAATGCCGTAACCAGCGCTGCGCCATAGCCCCGATTGACTTCATGCGTGACGACAATCACATCGCTTCGCTCCGCCAATAATTCGGCGGTTCCGTCGTTTGAGCCGTCATCAACTACCAGAATTCTGTCACAGTACCGTGAGACCTCGTCCAGCACAGTCAAAACGGTTTTGGCTTCGTTGTAGACAGGCAAAGCGGTCAGGAATCGGCAATCCGTCAAAGGGTGCCTTTTTTGCGTGAGATCCATTTCCACCCATTCGTTCAAACACTTAACAAGAGACTGCTATTTTAGGCAGACCGCAAACAGGGTCAACGCAAAACGGTCGACCAGCTCCGAACTCACCAGAATCTTTTGGTTTTCGTGCCGGTTTGTTCCGATCACGTAGTTGGACAGCGACTGGAGTCACCAAATGCAGCCAGCAACCGAGAGCCCAGTCCCCAAGCGCCCGGGTCTCCAGGGAGACGAACCGCGAGGGACAGGAGTCTTCACGGACAGAAGTCCCGAGGAACAGGAGTCCTCAGGGAAAGGAGTCCCAGGGACTGGATATCCTTGGGCTAGACCCAATTCAGTGGATCAGACTCTTTGACGCTGGCCCAAACCTCAAGTTGGGAAAACCTGTTTCCGAGACGGTCCGCCAGGGTTTCGACCGCAAATCGTTCGCTCTTGTAATGACCCAGCAGCACCAACGAGATGTGGTTCGCTTTCGCCTCCAGACACGTATGAAACGTTGCTTCACCCGTGACAAATGTATCGCAATGAGCTCGCCGGGCTTGTTCCAAGAACGATCCGCCACTTCCACATGCGACCGCGACCATCTCAACGGGCGCGTCAAGTCGTCCCACCACGTGGATGCCTTCGACCGAAAAGGACTTCTTGACCGCGGTCACGAAATTGGACAACAAGTTTGGCGATGCCAATTTTCCAATCCTTCCGGCACCCAGCGCCTGTGGATCGTCGTCAATTGGCACCAGCGGCCGAACATCTTTCAAATCCAAGCGCTGACTGAGTGTCTGGTTAATTCCTTCGCTGGCCGAATCAAATCCGGTGTGAGGACTATAAATCGATACACCTGCCCGAATCAGGTCCCACAACATCCGCGCCGGTGTGGTATCGGTCGTCAGACGTTTCAAGGGTCGAAACGGAATCGGGTGATGCGAAACAACAAGATCAACTTCCTGGGCGATTGCTTCGGCGGCACTTTCGGGGGTCACGGTCAGGCAGGTCATGACGCGCTCGGCCTGGACCGTCCGATCACCCACAAGCAGGCCGACGTTGTCCCAATCTTCGGCCAAACGCGTCGGGGCGAAAGAATCCAGGAACCCACAAATGTCATTGATTGTCGTCACGTCGATTTCTTTCTGTTATCGTACGTATTTCAATTTGGTTGGAACCAGTACAATAGCATTCCCAGGCAAACGTGAAAACAAAGCGCCCGATCAAAACACGCGTGACAACATCGTCACGCGTGTTGAAGTAACCAGCAAACTTGAATGCCGAATGTTACAATTAAAAAAAGCAGTTCGACTCGAGAGTCTTCGCCAACCGTTCAAAAAGGCACTGATCACAGCCGCCTCTCTCGGGGCTGACGGAGTCGAGATCAATGGCCGAACCGAGATTCGCCCTGCTGACATGTCTCGGACCGCAGTCCGCCATCTGCGGAAGGTTCTGGATGATTTGAACTTGCATGTCTCCTCCATCTACTTTCCGACTCGACGCGGGTATGGCGTCGCAGATGATCTGGAACGCCGAATCGAAGCGACCAAGGCCGCGCTTACGATGGCCTATGAGTTGGGATCCAACATTGTGGTCAACAAAATCGGACGCGTTCCGGAAGATGTCGCACACCCGAACTGGACAACGATGGTTCAGGCACTCTCGGATCTTGGCAACTACAGCCAGAAAGCAGGTGCCTGGCTGGCGGCGCGAACGGGTGCTGAACCCGGCGAGACGCTCAAGCGACTGATCGATGCGTTACCGAATCATTCACTGGTTGTAGATTTCGATCCTGGTGATTTCCTGATCAACGGATTCTCGGCGACCGAGTCGATGAAAATCCTGGGCCCGCACGTCATGAACTTTCGTGCCCGCGACGCCGTTCAGGACCTGTCGCAAGGACGTGGTATCGAAGTACAGCTTGGACGCGGCAGCGTCGATTGGCCGGCATTGCTGGGAATCCTCGAAGAGCACAACTACTCGGGTTTCCTGACGATCGAACGCGAATCGGAAGAAAATTCGATCGAAGAAGTCGGCCAAGCAATTGAATATCTGACCAACCTGTTCAGTTGAGTGGTTGACGTAGTTCGTTCTGTTTGAACCCCGGATTCCCGGGCGATTTTGGCTGCCCTATGCCGCGTTGGAAGAAATTTCTGGAAAATTTCAGTTGGATGGAATCAAACGGCCCGTGCGTGGTACTTCACTTGCAAACGAACCAGCCTTGCCAACATGACTACAGAACCAGAACTTCAGCTGCGGTTCGAACAATGTGTGGACGACTGCGCTGATTCCCTGTTTCGCGTCGCATTTCGTTTGACGGGGAACCGCGCGCTTGCAAGTGATCTGGTTCAGGAGACGTTTTTGAATGCATGGAAAAACATTTCAGGACTGAAGGACCCGGAGCGAATGCGAAGCTGGCTGTTCGCGATCATGAGAAATCAAAATTCGAAGTTGATTCGAAAGGAGAGTCACGGTGCTCCATCAAGCGAGTTTCTGGATTCGATCTCGGCCGGTTCGAAGACGGTTGATCCTGCGACTGACCTGGTCCAGGAAGCGATTGCCTGCCTGGATGAAAATCACAAACTTCCGGTGTTACTGGTTTCGATGGAAGGACTCTCAGTCGATGAAGCCGCGAAGATCCTGAATGTACCGAAGGGAACTGTGCTTTCCCGACTGCATCGAGGACGACAGAAATTAAAAGAGATCTTGATGCGGGAGCAATCTCGCATCGCGGAGAATGAGGGTCACTGTGAAACCTGAAAAACGACCGACGGACGAACAGCTGGATCAATGGTTGCGGAATGTGGTGGTTCCTCCGGAGCTGAAGTCAAAACTCAAGCAGATTCAGATTCAGGCTGCGTTTAGGAACTCAGCGGGGAACTCAGCGGACGTTTCGTCGATCGGCACTCCGGAGGCGGCAAAGGGTTCCCCCGTGTCGTGGGGGGCGATGGCATTCGCCGCGAGCCTGCTGGGGATCGGGCTTTACCTTGCTTTTGCATTTTGGCCAAACCGCAGCACACGACAGGAAATGGCTGCCGTGAACACCGAACCGAAATCCGAGAAACGCAGCATGGTTCCCGATTCCGTCGAACTTCAAAACGGGTTGGCCGCGTTGCTGGCCGGGCAAGAAACGCTGGACCGTGCGATTCACGAGTTCGAAGTGGCTCAATTGGAAGCCAAACTGTCCAGACTGGAACAATCCGCAACGTTCCAGCTCAATCAACGTGAAATCGAATCGATGATTGCCGCCATGTCGGAAGAATATGCCATCCCGCTGGGAGTGCCCGAACAACAAGTCAGGTCAAGAATGGCCCAGGTAATCGAGCAGTATCCGGGAACTCGTGGAGCTGAGATTGCGATCGGCTTTCTAAAACAGGAAAACCTCCAATAACCCATGTCGCCACCGGTGACTTTTTTGAAAGGTAGATCATGAGACGCTTTGCAACTCAACCAGTCGGCCGAACACTCTGTTTCGGAATTGGGATTGTCATCCTGATTGTTGCGCGACCTGCGCATGGACAATCCGGGGTCACTCCGCCCAAGAAATCTCCGGAAGTCATCAACCTGGAAAAATTCATCAAGCAAATAGAAGTCAATCAAAAACAGATTCAGGAATTGATTGTCAGCAACACTGGCAAAAGCGAACTGTTAAGTACCGAACTTGACGGCTTGAAAAAACTTGAGAGCCAGATGAGCGTCTCGGAGGAGTCCTATCCGGAAGTCCTCAGAACGCTTCATTCTCAACGGGTCCAACTCCTGATCGACTTGGCAGGAATCGAGGCTCGATCGGGTGCGATTCAGCAAGCCATCGCGCAGATCACGGATGACCAATTGGAAAATCTGATCAATCCACTCAACAAACTCGTCGAAATTCGCGAAGCGGAGTTGGATCGCCTGAAATCGATGGTGGAGCAAGGCGTCGTGAGCACCAGTGCTCTTCGTGAAGCCGAAATCGCGATCCTGGAAGCAAAAACACGACTCGCCCAGGCCCAGTCCACTTCCGGAGGTGCGCTGGGGCAATTGAATTCTCAACTCCTGGCGACGTCGCTGGAGAAAACGGAAAAATCCGCCCGATTGTCCAAGACGAGTTCATTGATCAAAGAGGTCGACGAGTACCGAATACACGCGTCCAAAGTCAGCGAAAAACGGGGAGAACTGCGGAGCCTTGGTTCCGAAATAGTAAACCTGAAGAATGAACTCAGTGATCTTGCCCAGACGCTCGTCTTCCAAAAAGCCGAACTCAGAAAACTGACGTCAGACGACCAGTAATGGACACGGCGACAATCCTCAACGCAAAGCTTGCTTCGATCATGCAACGTTGAACCGGTGCGGATGCATCAAACGATTTTTTGTAAGCCGTTGGCGTTGGGTCCGGCTGATTTTCCGTTTTTACCCAGAACTGCGATCAATGTGCGCGCTGCACTGTTAGCCACAATTAAAACAAACGAGGTAGAACATGAATAAAACAAGTCAAATGAACACGAAAACTGCACGGCGTTTACTTGCCAACGGGATCTGGACCTGGAGTCTCCGCAAGGGTGTTTTCGCTTTCATCCTCATCCTCGGCATCATCCCCTTGATCAACGCGCAGTCATCCGGATCCCGGGGAGGGGTCGCCCCCTATTCGTCCAACCAGACACCTTCTTCGTTGGAAACAACCAGCGTTCTCGATCCACAGATTCAGGAATACATTCAGGTCGGTTCAAGGGTCGAAATTCGGGTGAAACCCGATCAGATTCGAATCGTGCTTGCGGTGCGCGAAAATGCGAAAACCTCAGCAGAGTGCGAAGAAAAAGTCTTCGCCAGGATCGAAATACTGAAATCAGCCTTAAAGAAAATCGGCGTAAAATCGGAGGACATTGTGGATGACTTCATCGCTGTCCTGCCCCGATACAAATTCGTCCTGGAGGATCTGGAAGGCGAAAAGGTTGCCGTTGAAACACTGCTGGATTACGGCATGCAGTCCAATTTGCATATCAAAGTTCCAGACGACGAGCTGGCTCTGAAGGCGATTCGAGCTGCATTCACCATGGACATCACCGACATCATCGCATTCGACTATTGGAGCAAAGAGCTGGATGCCGCGAAACAAGCGGCCCTGGAACAGGCGATCGACAAAGCCAACAGCAAAGCCCATCTGATCCTCGGGAAAACATTCGGTGAAATGCCGAAGCCGATTAACGTAAAAACCAGCACAAACCTCATCATGCCCGAGACGCTTTATCAGTCCTTCAACAATGCGTTCTCAGAGACTGTGACACAAAGTTACCGCGGCAACCTTCCCGTGATCACAGCCTTCCGTCCAAAAAACACGTACTACAAGGGCAACGTTGATACTCACTCCGATCAACAACCGGACACTGTATCGATGCATTGCGAGATTTCCGTCGTTTCAACCGTTCAGTTGTTTTATTCCTCTCCGGTCAACGAACGCTTACTCAAGAAAAAAAGAGGGCACGTCCAGTTTTGACGTTCCCATCCTGCCCGGAGATCACAACTTGCCCGATAAAGGAGCGGAAGAAAAACGTCCGGCAGGCACCACCCCCAGGTTCGATGAACCTGTTCGTTTATTGGAATCGCGTTAGGGCCCGCCGTTGCTCGCGGCCCTTCTTTCAGATCCCTACGTGAGTAATCACCTCATACGGCTCCTGCCTTGAGTCGAGCGTGAAACCGTTGGTTTGAATGAGGATGAACAATGCAGGGACAAGGGAGGTGCTTCCGCACAAAACGGTACATCCGCTTCCAGTACGACTTGCGATCTCAATGACAACGACGGCAAAGCATTTTGAGCCACAAACGAGTTTCTTCTTCGTCGATGCGGCTACAGTTGCCATGGAAGGCGTGATAATTCCGCCAGCCCTGGAAAACGCGTCGTAACCAGAGACCCGTTTCGCCAAGTGGACGGTTTTTTCGCTTTTGCAGATTCGCTTTGATCACTTGCGATGTCGCAGACATGCGTTTGGCAATGCTGTAACGATGGATGGTAAACCATCCGTCCTTTCGGGTCTTGCTACACTTGTGGGTAAACCTGAGAAAGTCGAACGTCTCAGGCTTTCCTTCGCTGCGTTCCACACGATGATCGATCGGAAGACGATCGAACTCGATCAGACACAACTTGCCTTGGTGAAATGCCAGACCAAACGACGCCAACCGCGAGCGAGTTCCTTCCTAGCCGCGATTCCCAATGGTCGCTGGCAACCATCCGGTTTAGTCATCCACACACTCCGAGAAGGCAATTCCCGGCAGGCTCCCAGGTGAATGCGGTCAGGGAGGGCAGCGATATTGTCCTCCAAATGTTGCTCATAGTCATGCCAAGTCACTCCGTCGACTCCAACGGCTGCCGACTTCTTCCAATCGAAGAACGCTTCGGCCTGAGAGTCTTCGTTGAAATGGCTTTACAAGGCAGTGAACTTAAGCTTGTTGTCCTGGCGAGCAGCTTCACGCGCCCTGCAGCCCGCCTGACTTGCGCTTGATCCGGCATGGAGTCCGGGGCAAGAAAGTCGGTTTCGCGTTCCTCCCGGTTGAGCCGCATTCCTCGCAAAACTCCGAAGGGGAAAATACACCTGACAATTCAGCACTGTCGTTGTTCGCTGGAGTCGAAGGTACTATCGGCTCATCGGACGTTCCTTCCGCGTTCGTGTCAACAGCGACCACGGAGAGGCTCGCTGACCGTTCCATATCGCAGCGATAAGCCAAAAGTGATGAGGAAACTCATGGGATCTCGCGTTTGGAATGTCCACGCTTGCACTGGTTCACTGAATCAGCTGCGTTGGTCAGCCAACTTGCCATGACGATTGGGACGGTGTTGCCTGCTCCCGGACAGGATCAGCTCAACGCGCGATAATGAGGATTTCGGAACTCAATTGTTGGCCTGTGTTTCCTCTTACCGACGCTTTGCTCCCATGATGCCATCGACCGCGTACGGTTCGAGTCCGATGTGACTGGGTAGATCTTCGTTGCAGGACACTTTCATTCCCGATTCCAAGCCGGTTTTTCCCGGCAAATTCGCTGTCCCTGTTCATGACCAGACGGTCTTGCTGGGCTCACCTTCGAACTCTTTCACGTATCGCGGTACTGCATATCCGGGAAGTGCCGTCCGCATTTGCTCAATCAATGCCAATCCGCGATCCTGGGGAACCTCGAAATGCGAAGTCCCGATGACCGGGTCCAGCTGATGAAGGTAATAGGGCAGCACGCGACATTCAAGCAAACGCTTGCTCAACCCAATCAACGGGTTCGCTTCGTCGTTGATGCCACGAAGGAGAACGGTTTGATTCAACAGGATTGCACCGACTTTCAGGAACATACGGAGTGCACTGGCGACGGCCTCATCCAATTCGTTCGCATGGTTGGCATGAATCACCACAATTATCTGTAACTGACTCTGGTCGAATATTTCGACGAGTTGTTTCGTCACGCGCTGGGGAATCATGATCGGCAACCGCGTATGAATTCGAAGCCGCCTTAGATGCCTGATCTGCTTCAAGCGCGCAACCAGCGCTCCCAACTGTGAGTCCACGATGGTCAACGGATCGCCGCCGCTCAAGATAACTTCTTCGATCGATTCATCCGCCGCGATCTGCGTAATTGCCGGCTCCCATTGGGCAAACGAAGTGGGTGCCGCGTCATACGCAAAATGCCTGCGAAAACAGTACCGGCAATGGACCGCACAAGCCCCCGTGGTAACCAGTAGTACTCGGCCGGCGTATTTCTGTAACAAACCAGGTGTCCGTGTCGCTTGTGATTCGCCCAGTGGATCCAGAGAAAACCGGGACGGCGATTGGTCTTCGCTCCGAACTGGAAGGACCTGCCTCAGCAACGGATCGTTCACGTCCCCCGGTATCATCCGACCCAGCAGGGGAAGGGGGACGAAAACCGGAAACTGGCGTACCGCGTCCGCCCCCAGGTTCAAATCCGGCGGCAAATTCAGCCGTTCCAGCAACGAATCGAGGTCACGGACGGCCCATTTCATGTGCTGTTGCCAGGTTCCCGAACCGGCGCGGACAGAATCAGATTGAGTCGCTAGAATTGTCATGCATTAAGGATAGTCGTTTCGTCGCCCGTTTCCAATGGACTCGGTGCAATTCAACCCGACCGTTCAATTCACAAAACCATCATGCAGAGTAATTCAGGATTCAAACGTGGCTTATAAAACAAGTGATTTCAAAAAAGGTCTCCGAGTTCAGATCAACGGCGAGCCCTACATCATGACCAGCATGGAATTCAAGAAACCTGGAAAAGGGAGCGCGCTTTATATCTGCAAGCTGAAGAACTTGCTTCGAGGTACGACCCTCGACCGAACCTACAAAGGGGGAGATTCGCTCGAAGAAGCCGATATCGTTGAAACCGATGTTCAATACCTTTACAAACAAGGCGAATCATTTGTGTTCATGGACAAGGTTTCGTTTGAGCAGTACGAACTGTCGGCCGAACAGGTAGGCGACGATTGGAAGTACCTCAAAGACAACATCGACTGCCAAATGACTTTCTTTGGCGGCAACCCGATCATCATGACACCGCCGAATCATGTGGAACTGAAAGTAGAATATTGCGAGCCCGGGGCCAAGGGCGACACGTCCACCAACGTCCGCAAACCGGTCAGAGTTGAAACCGGTGGCGAATTTCTGACGCCAATCTTCGTTAACGAGGGGGATATCATCAGGATCGACACGCGAACCGGGGATTATGTTGAACGCGTAAAAGGTTGAGCCAGCGTATTTCTCGTTCGTCCCGTCGTTGCTTGTTTGTCGCCGCCGTCGAAATTCGGTCGGGAAACCGATCCAGAGGTGCATGATGTCGGCTTCCATTGACGGGCCCTGGCCATCGGCCTCTGGAAGATCCAGAAAAACACGCCAACAGCTGTGTTAAATCAAGACTTAAACGGACGTCTGACCTCATATTCCCAGGCAAACAAACCCGACCCCGCAGACTCATCCATCACAAGGCCTTTACTCAACGGAACACATGAAAGTTCAATTCTGGGGCGCCGCTCAGACGGTTACTGGTTCAATGCACTTGATCCATCATGACGGGAAACAGATTCTCCTGGACTGTGGGCTCTATCAGGGCAAACGTCAAGTCGCGTTTGAAAAAAACCGCCAACTTCCGTTTGCAGCCGACCAAATCGACGTCGTGGTCCTTTCGCATGCCCACATTGATCATAGCGGAAATCTGCCTTCGCTTGTGAAGTCAGGTTTCACCGGCCCAATCTACTGTACGTCGGCGACGCGGGATCTGGCTGCGATCATGTTACTTGACAGCGCAAAAATCCAGACCAATGACGTAAAATATGTGAACAAGAAACGAAGGCAACAACAGAAGAACCTGTTTCATCCACTGTATGAAACTCTGGATGCGGTTCGAACGCTCAAGCAGTTTCGTAGCGTCGAATACGATCAGGCGTTCCACCCCCTGCCGGGTGTTGAAGTCCGTTTTCACGTGGCAGGCCACATGCTTGGCGCGGCGATCGTCGAATTGAATCTCGACTCGGAATCGCCGGATGGGGTGCCGACACGACTGGTTTTCAGTGGCGATATTGGTCGGCCAGATATGCCGATTTTGCGTGACCCTGTCACCGTTCCCGGCACCGATTACCTGATCATGGAATCAACCTACGGGAACCGAACCCATCCCGAAGGAGGCGACGCCAAGAAAACGCTTAAAGAAGCGGCCCATGCGGTTTATGAAGGGGGCGGCAAACTGATCATCCCCGCATTCTCTGTTGGCCGCACCCAGGAGATTGTTTACCGACTCAACTTGCTGGCGGAAGCGGGTGAACTTCCCCCGATGAAGGTTTATGTTGACAGTCCATTGGCCGTCAACACGACCGACATCTTTCGCGACCATGTCGAGTGTTTTGATGACGACATGGTCAATGCGATCCTTTCGGAGGAGGACGAGGATCCGCTTGATTTTGGCGAACTCCACTACATCCGGCATATCAATGACTCAAAAGCCCTGAACCATTCCGAGGAATCGTGTATTATCATTAGTGCTTCCGGAATGTGTGAAGCCGGTCGGGTTTTACATCATCTGAAAAACAACATTGAGAAACCGAGCACGATGATTCTGTTCGCAGGATACCAGGCCCCGCATACACTGGGCCGAATCCTGCTCGATGGTTCGAGGGACAAAGTCAAGGTTTTCGGTCAGGAGTACGAAGTCAAAGCCCAGGTTTGCAAGCTGGAAGGCAGCAGCGGTCACGCCGATCAGCGGGAGTTGCTTCAATGGGCCGAGGAGGTGGCGGATCGTGGCAACATCAAGAAGATCGCCCTGGTGCATTGCGAACTGGATAGCGCGACTGAATTGAGAAAAAAGATTGAGCAAAAGAAACTTGGACCCGTAATAATCCCTGCGCCTGGTGATGAGATGTTGATGGATGGCAGGTAGTTTGTGCCAGCATCAAATTCATGCCGGACACAAACAAAACTCGAAAACGTTTATTGCCAATCGCGGAAGCCTTGGACCCGAATCACGCTGTGTCCGCAATCAAATTCCGCTGCCATCGGGTAACGCCTGTGGCTCACAGAAAGGGATTGAGGTTGACCCTGATGACTGCAAAGATGATGGTCGATTTACAGTTTTACGGATTGAGTCTAGTACCATGAAATTGCCAGTTTTGAAATTCGTCATTTGCGCGTTCGTCGGGCTCACCCTGTTTGAGGATGTATCGAACACCGCGTCCGCCCAGGACAAACCAAATATCGTGATGATCATATCCGATGACCAGGCCTGGACGGATTACTCGTTTATGGGGCACGAAAAGATCAAGACGCCAAATCTTGATGCATTGGCGAAACAAAGCGTCGTGTTCCGCCGCGGCTATGTGCCCACCGCGCTCTGCCGTCCCTCATTGATGACCATGATCACAGGACGGTATGCCCACCAACATGGCGTCACCGGCAATGATCCGTCACCGAAATATGCTCAGCCAGGCACCGAACTCAACAATCAACGTCGCGCCCAGCTGATTTCCTACATCGACAGATTTGATACGCTGCCAAAACAGCTTGCGAAGCAAGGTTACCTATGCCACCAATCCGGGAAATGGTGGGAAGGCAACTTCAAAAGGGGTGGCTTTACGCACGGTATGACGCGCGGGTTCCCGAAAAAAGGGGGCCGGCATGGAGATGATGGATTGAAAATCGGTCGCGAAGGGCTCCAACCGGTGACCGATTTTGTTGACATGTCGGTCAGACAAAAGAGACCGTTTTTCCTCTGGTACGCTCCGTTCCTGCCGCACTCGCCGCACAATCCACCAGAGAGGCTGCTGAAAAAGTACTCGTCAACTGATTTGCCCCCGACGATAGCCAAATACTACGCCATGTGCGAGTGGTTTGACGAGACCTGCGGAGAATTGATCGCGCATCTGGAAAAGGCAGGAGTTCGAGATGACACGTTGATCGTTTACGTTTGTGACAACGGTTGGATCCAGAGTCCTGACAGCAATCGATATGCGCCGCGATCAAAACAGACACCGTACGAAGGTGGAATTCGCACGCCGATCCTGTTTTCGTGGCCGGGAAAAATGAAACCAGCGGATCGGACGGAGCTTTGCAGCAGCATCGACATCGCTCCGACGGTTCTCGCGGCCGCGGGACTTGAGGCTCCGGACGACTTGCCCGGTTTGAATCTGCTATCCAATCTCGAAACCGGGCAACCGATCTTGAGGAACAACATATTTGGTGAATCATTTGCCCATGACATCGCCGACATCGAAACCCCTGAAGCTTCCCTGCTGTATCGCTGGTGCATTTCCGGAAAATGGAAATTACTTCTAACGTATGACGGGGAAGTCAACCGGTATCAATCGACACATCCGCGAACCGAAAAACGGCCCCAGCTTTTTGATCTGATCGCGGACCCCGATGAAACGAAAAACCTGGCTTCTGAAAATCCAGAGGTGGTCGCCAGCCTGGCAAAGGAGATTGAAGGCTGGTATCCGCTGAAAGAACGCCACACGCTCAATCACTGGTAAGCGGGATACATTCGAGTGGAACGTGGCGCTTCATTCCGCGTCATTACCGGATGAATCGCCGCACACCGCCTCCCGGGGTTGCGGATGCAATTCCACTGGAATCCATCCCCGCCCAACCGGATTGGATGATCACTCCGGTCGGAGAAAAATTGTTGCCGCTGACACGGAGGGACTACTATTCCTTCGGCGGATCGGCCTGACGAATCACCGCTCCCTGGTCCTCACTGAGGATCAGTATTGAGAACTTCTGAATTCCGTCGATTGTTCGATTGCTTTGTGAAACATAGTCAAACCTCCCACGCAAATCCGTGTAACCATCTTTGTGGAATCGATCCGAACCATCCATCATCCGGGCATAGACCTTGACATAGGTTTTGGCAATCGGTTTTCCCGAATCTTCGTCCGTAACGTGAACCTGTCCGTACTTTTCCAGCAGCTGGACATCGAGTGAATGTGCAAAATAGGGCTGCGACCTGGTTTGATCGCCGGCCACTATTTCGACCAGCACGTTTTTGTTCTGCATTTCCCTGGGAAGTTCATAGTCCTGGCTTCCTTTTCCGTTTTCGCCGAGATTCAACGTGACCGTCCTGGAAACATTTGGTCGAATCATCGAAAAACCATCAAGTTCATCCTGCGCGAAGGGACTGCGACTGAACAACAACTCGATATCCATCTCGTAAAAGTTGACTTGAACCTGTTTTACGTTTTGATATTTGATTTTGGCAACGCCGGACTCGATTTCGAAATCAAAACTCTCGGACTTTGAAGCCAGTTCGGTTTGTGCCTGAGACGTGTCCTTGTCGTCAACGGTCTTGGTATCCCCACCCCGAATTTCTTCAACCTGCGCCAAAATGTGCTGGAACCGGTTTCGCCACAGGTCAACCGGATAGTCCGCCCACTTTGCGGCTTTGGCAGACGCTTCGTTGGGATTGGAGCGATAGATATCGAGATACGCGTCGCAGTAATCATATTGTATCTGTGAATGCAGATTGTCTTTGGAAACTTTCCCAAAATGCTCAAGCGCCGTTTCAATCCGGTCCTGCAGCAACATGTAGTAGGCAATGACCAGGTGATCATCGTCGGAGAGTTCACGCCGGTTTGCCAGAACGCTGAGCAGTTGCTGGTATTGGGAGAAGAAATTCGGGTTGAGGATCTTTCGTTCCGGGCCAAGTTGGTGAGCCCGATCATTGACCAGCGGCCAATACTCTTTGTGGGCATACCAGTTTCGCTCGATCGGATTGATCGTCACCAGATCGGAATTGAAGTACATTCCGCAGTTCGAAATGAACTGAGCGGCATGGTCCAGGAATTCCCGAATCGCCGACGGATCATTGTGCATGACCGCGTAGGCCCACAATACATCGTTGTAGACGTAACGATTGCGAAGTGTCTTGATCGCGCGGGCAAAAAACTCAGCGTCTTTCATTCGGAAAGCGATCTTTCCCAAATCAAGCCGCAGAATATTCTGCCGGTTGAGGAAATCAATAACCTCATCGTCGGTGCCATTTTGCGAAACAAATTCCCACGACGTCTTGTCGACTTCGGCCGGACGATCAATCACCTTGAACGTCACATTATCGGCAACGGCCAGGACCTTTTCCTCAGCCGAAACGTGCGCCGGGTAGTGCTCGAAATCACCTGCCGTCGGGAAGTAAAATGCATATTCAAAGGTTTTGGTGCTGAAGGCTTCGAGGTCCATTTGAATAGTGCGAGTTTCCTGGGCGCCACTGCAGGCCACCGATCCGAGCGGGATTTGAATCAACAATTCAACGGCTCGTGGCGTTGAGGTCGGATTGGTGAGCACCACCTGGCTGCCATAGAGCGTATGAGCCAGGAAGTCATCCGAAACAAACTTGTCAAAACGAACTCCTTCTTCGAAACGATACCGGTCGTTTTTCTGGAAAAAGTTCTCGCTTACCAGGATCGTTGTGTTTCCTCGATCGAAGATCGCGTCGCGAACCTGTTGATGCAGTGCAATTGTTGGCCCGCCCGCCTTGAACGTCATCGAGTTGTCGGCATAGTCGAAATTCTGTTTCGGCTCCTCGAACGGAAGATCAAGGACAGCCAGCGCAAACATCATTTCGGTAAACGTGCGATGAGATTCTGAAAAATGAGGGGACAAGAACGAACCACCACCATGGTTGGCATAGTCCCGCCAGAACCGATTACCTTGCACCAGGTCAATCGTCTGATCCTCCGGGCGTTTCAGGTAGTAATTGTTCTCCATCCATTCCTTGGTTGGAGACAGTCGTTCATAGAGTTTTCGGGCAGCTTTACCCAACTCAGCCAACCGGTTCTCATTGAAATATTCATCGACCTGCCTCAACTGTTCACCTGCACTCAACTCAGACTTCTTCAAATCATCCATCATTTCTTTTGAATCTTTGAAATTCTGAAGTCGTTTTTGCTCCATTTGCAGTTCAACACCGGCGACCGCTTTCGATTTCCGTCTCGCTGGTGCCCCACCGTTGATGCTTTCGCTCTCGGCGAGATCTTCTTCTCTCGCCGAGAAATCCTGATCGGTGCCGAACATCTGCAATGGCATCGCTTGCCCGTCAGCCATTTCGCGACCTTTCGACTCACCTCCACGAGAAAGTGCCCTGCCACCCATACCTCCTTGCATCTGCGCGGCCTTTTCCGTAATCGCTCCCTCAGTAATTGACAGACTGTCGCTTTTATCGCGGATGGCCGCACCCAGTCGGTCGAGACGACTTAGGCTTTCATTGACACTGGAGGATTGGGGTGCCGGAGCAGCTCCAAAAGCTGGAAGATTGTTCTTTCCTCCCGTCGGTTGATTGCTGGCAAGTCCGGAATCCATTCCCAGCCCGCGAATGGTCGTATCGTACAGCATGTCGAGCTGGGCCCGCGAAGTCGGTGTCAACAAATAATTTTCGTTCACGTTGCGAATGATGTCGGCCGATTGTTCTTCCAGTCGCTGCGCAAGCAGGATCTTTTCGACTGTATTCAAGCGTTCGTATTTCCACGGACTGACATACTCATCCAGATTCGATTTGAGCAACCAACGGTCCATAAACGTCTGGTCTCGCTTGTTTTTCAAATGAGGAACGACCACTTTGTCGAAAAATACGGGATCCTTCTTCATCAGAAAGAAATTCAGTTCATGGCATGCGTACTTGGAGTACAATTCGTTTTTTGATTTTTCCGGTTTGTCATTCCAGGTCAAAATGAATTCAAACCGGGACAAATGCGTGCCCGGGTTTAACGCCAGCATCAGCTGGAAAACATCTCCCAGGTCGTCGTATTGCTGAAATTTCGCCGAAATAATATCTTCGATCAAAAGCGTATCGCCAGCCTGCAGAATCCCCGTTTGTTTCGACTGCGAAAAATGCTTGTCGGGATCCAGGGCATGGGCCAAACGCGCGTCGGCAGGTGCCAGTTTCAGTAATGGCAAGTCCACGTTTCGCTGAATCGTGTTGAAGGCATTGACCGCGACAAGCCGAACGTGCTGGTTGGGGCCCAGCGATTTTCGATCAATCGAAACAACGCCATTTTCCATAGGCTTGAGGTTGGAAAGTAGAACCGCATCATCACCCAGGTAGTCCAGGTTGGCAAAATCAAGATTGGCGGCCGAACCGTCGACTTTTGCCGAACTGCGCTCGAGTGACTTGTCTGCTTCATTTCCAACTCGACCGAAATCGCTTCCCGCCAAAGCTTCCTGTGCAGAATTGCTGGTGACCTGGACTTCCCACGGGTTGAGAAGCAACGACGGTCGTTCAAGCATATTGCCCGGGTACTTACTGGCGTACTTGCGACGCAATATATACTCGTATTCGTCGCCAATCTTTCGACCCTCCATGTAAACGGAACGACGAATGGATGGTTCGCGAAGCCATGGTTCCAGGTCTCGAATCTGTGAAAACAGGGCGTACGCATTGAATGCCGGTTGATATCGATTGGCGATCACGTGGACTCGCGTGTACGCGTCCGCGTTATCCAGCTGAATTCGAATTTTTTCGTCGTTGGTCGTCACCTTTGCGATATGCAACGCCTGGGTGCCGCGCGCCTCGAGGTGTCGATATTTCCCGACCAGTACATTTTCGGCCTGTTTGCCATCGGTGACCCGGATCGTAACGGTCTGGTACCAAACCGGGCCCATCTGCCTCGGATATACAAGGCGCAGTTCATAATCACCGGCGGCCAGATCCCTGATCTTGATCAAACCATCTTTGACGTCGACCAAATCAAACCAATCCGTCACGTACGTCCCGCGTCGAACTTCCAACAACGAGATATTTTCACGGGAAGCCTTGTCCACTCCTGCGGGGGCCGGTAACTCAACCGTGGAACCGGTTAACGAATCGATGGTGCGGTAATAGGATTGGTCCTGCGTCGCGATCGGCCACGATTTTTCGGCTCCTCCAAGGGGTGTCGCCTTGATGGAACTGACATCTGGCAGCAGACCGAGTTCGATCAATCCCTGCTCGTCTGATTGCAGGTCAACATTGACCTCGGAATTGAACTGGTCCATTGTGATGGCAAGTCGCACCGCCTGCTTGGGTCGTGTTTCGCCAGTCTTGCCCAGCAGTTCGAGAAAATAGCCGCGGCTGGTCGGAACCAGGTGAACATCCTGAATGACGTCTGACTGGTCGATCGCGTTGAGGGAAAAAGCCTGCGACACCGCGACATTGGTGGTTTCATTACGACTGACTACTTTCAATTCTCCGGTGAGCGAAAGTGAGATTGTCTTGAGTCGTGGCGGGACAACGAACTCGCAGATGGTTTCAAGCTTTTCGGACAACTTGAGATCGTCGATGACTTTCGTGGTCGATATCCCGTCCAGGTTGACGGACGTGATGACCAGTTTCGGCTTGTTCAGAATTGCAACCGGAACAGGGTTGCCTCCAATGATCCGCAGCGACGGTCGAATCAGTACTTTTGCCTTGTTACTCCGCGTCAGGTTCTCGCGATCAAGGACCAACGCGGCCTCGAATTGATAGTTCTCGGCAACATGTTCAAACGTCTGAAGGCAACTGAAATCGCCCTGTGTGATAATTGCGTTGACTCGGCCGGGCTGGGTTGAAAACGGCACGAGGATTTTGCCTTCCTTGTCTGGCTGGTATCGCGCACCGGCAATCCACAAGTTGGCGTCGGCAACCACCGCGCCGGATTGGTCAATAACCGTGAACAGCTGGCCGGCTGCAGTGACCTGGTCAGACATCTGGAGTCGCCCTTTGCGAATCAGGGCCCTGCTGCTTTTCCCACCAGCGATGAAATCAACTACGTAAACGCCACGATCCTTGATTTGCGGAAACTTGAACTGGCGTTTTTTCCGCAGGGCAGGGGCCTCGCTGTAGGAAAACGTCTCTTCGAAATTCGGAACCAGCCCGTCGAGATTAACATCGGTGTCGACCTCTCGCTTGTACTTGCGGTAGTAGTTGTTGGTGTTGATCTCAAACACCTTGACGATCAGGTTTTCGACATTCTTGACATACAGTTCGAGTTCAACTTTGTCGTCCGTGCTGAAGAATTCGGGATTCGTCGGGAGAAATTCGACATCCACCCGGTCGAGGACCTGCTTATATTCTTCCGGTGACAGCATGGAAGCCCATTTTTCGGCATCGCCGATTCCGTTGAGGATCTTGACGATGGCAAACTGACTGCTGAGATACGTCTGCCGAACGAAAGGTTCAAACGCCTCGGTATTAGTCGCGTCCAGCAAAAAATGATGCAAATAGTCCTGGATCAATGGCTCATCGTTGATAACCGGCGGCAGCAAAATCTGGCTGGAATAGTTCGCATTCAGGTTGACGATGTAACTGGATGATTTGATATCCCTGATAAGAACCGGATTGACATAGCCGGTATTCCGTGGGAGTTCCAGGTATTCCATGAATAACGCCCGGTCGTACTTGCCTTCGCTGAGATCGAGTTCAAGTTTGCGAAACAGCACACAAGCCTTGAGCGAATTAAAGTTGGGGTTGAGCGGTTTGACGAAGTCCCACAACCGATCGAGAAATTTTCGATGCTCAACCGGATCAGCTTGCCAGTTAATGTCTTCGGAAGGATGCAATTTCGTAAGATAGACGTTGACATAGTTATCCAGCGTTAGCGCCTTGTCGAATTTCACTGCCAATTCATCCAACTGTTTGATCGTGAGCGCCATGTGAATGGCCAGGGAGCCAAATCCTCCACTGTCGCGTTCATTGAGGTCGTCGACAATCAAGTCAACCAATCCCGGAAAATCGGGGTGCGTCAACCGCTGGAGCAGGTCTCGACGCTGGATTTTGTTGAGTTTTTGATCGGCCAGAAGTCGAAGTCCCTTGTCCGTGAAACCGGCCGTATTGGCGTTGGACTGGAAAGCCTGTTGTAATAATCGGTCGCTGGAAATCAATTTGGGATCCAGCTTGGTCGGGAGATCACGCTGAGTTTGAGGGATTTCACGTTGATGAGCAAAGTACAGATTCAATTCGCGGGTCAAGTAGTCAAGCGTCTCTTTGGGGTTGTCGCTATACTTGAGCAGTGCCTGCCGGTTTTGAATCTGTTTCACCAGTTGTGTTTCACCAAACCGTTTGATCCACGGTTTGAGCATTTCATCGACTTTGTCGAGTTGTTGGATGTTTTGAAAATGCAGCGAATGAAAGTAGTAATAGCGTTCGGTTCCGGGAACCAGTTGCTTGAGCACGGCCTCCCGATCTTTGGCAAGCACAAAATCTTCCAAAAACCCAACCTCCTGGGCATTAATCATGCTGGGGTGGTCTGCCGTCCATGGCAAAGCGCCTGGAACGAGGGCAAAACAGGTGAATAATAACAGCAGCATATGATTGGTGAGACGCATGGTGGACTCCCGAGATTCAGCGTATTAAGGTCAGCGTTGATTTTAGAAAGATACGACGTTGCTCCGCCGTTTGATCTAATGTTTGACGAGTTTCGGCGGGATTCGTTAGCAGAATTCGACCCATTTTTCGGAAAAACCGGCTTCCAGCAGACAGTCTGGATCCAATTTGGCAGAATAATTAGACAAATTCACGGATATTCATGTTGTTTCGAAATCTCAGCGGCGATGACAGGCAAGCCACCCAGTGGCAGGATTTGGGGTACGGGGCCCCGACGATCATTGGATTTGCCAATCTATGCAGCCAAGCGCTCACCCAGCCAACCGGTCGCCAAGAGTCAGCGGATGACCTGAGCGTAGAAGCCAGGACGATTCTCGTGGCGGCCGCCAATCGCGGCACAATCGATATCCGGGCCGACCGCGATTCCTTCAATTCGGCGGAACGGTTTCTGGCCGTTTGCGTCGAATACGAACTTGAAAAACGGCTGCTGTTTTTACAAAAAGAAGATCCTGAACAAACGATTCGTTTCCTGGAGGGATTTCGCGAGCTCTGCCAGTCGGGCCTCGTGATCCACCACCTGCAAAAAGACTTTTCGCTTTCGGCGGCCGGTTTTCATATGGCCAGATCATTGAATCGTGATGAGTTTGAATCGCTCTTGAGATTTGCTGTGGAAATCGAACACTAATGGAAAAACGGGCCAGAAACACCCCGTATGGTGCAGCGCTGAGGATTCTGATTCTCAGTTTGGTCTCCTTTAAAGGGGCCGGCAGCATATTGTCCGGTCAGGAACTCCCGGTCCATTCGGCACCGATTGTGCTTCGCGATTTGACCTTGGTACGGGGTAAAACAATTATCGATTTTGATCATACCTGGATTGAACTCTCCGACGGATCGCGCCTTTCGTGGGATCAGGTACTCAAGGCAGAAGTGGCGGAAAATCGGCAGAAAGAATTCGATCTCAACGTTGAGCAGATTGGCCTTCCGCTGTTTCGTCTGAAATCGCGGATCCGCAACCGAGACTGGGTCGGAGCCGGTGAGATTGCCGAGCCGATTTATGTCGGCTCGATCGATAACCAGTCGACTTCTCAAGGGAACGCCTCGATCAATGCTGACACCGCCTACCTCGTTTGTCTGGCGACGATGAACAGTCGAATTGGCAAAAGCGATCGAACTGGCGCTTTGATGCCGTTTGTTCACACAATCCGGCTGCAACCAAGTATCAGCGACGCCTTACGGAAAATGGTGGGAACCCGCGGAATTCCCCAGCATGATTTGGAATTGGGTTTGTCGCGCGATTTATTGCCGGTTTGGTTTGACGATCGGGAACTTGAAAATGCCTCCGGGAGCTTGAAGGCAACCCTCGAAAACTGGACCTCGGGCAATGACCCTCCCCCAGGATTGACCGTTTACCTGGCTTCTCTGAAGATCGAACTCGGACAAACAGACCAGGCGTTACGGTTGCTCCGTTCCCTTCGATCCAGCGCCGATCAGGAGGTTGACAACTGGCGCAAGGTCCTCGAAGCGAGGCTGGACCAGAAAACAAAAACTGCCCTTAACTCACAAACGGTGTTGGACAGGAACGCGAACAAAATCACCGGTTGGGCGCGTCCGGTCGCGCTTTATTATCGCGGGATCAACGTCGTTACCCAACCGGAAACGTCTGACCTTGACCGGTCGAAAGCGATCCTGACGCTGTTGCGAATCCCGGCAAGGTATGAAAGCGACTGCCCCGATCTTGCGGCAGCAGCGATTTATCAAGCTGCGAAGATTTCCCATGAAAGGGGACGCGAAACCGACGAACAAAAATTACGGGACGAGTTGTTGAGGCGGTACCCGAACACGTATCATGGTCACTTGGAAACGAACCAACGTTTGGGCCGATGAACCGCCACCGATGGCCGTCGACGTTTCGTGAAGGAATTGATTTGAATAGTGTCATGTTGCGATTTCGGCTGGTTTCTCTTGGACTTTGTCTGATGGCGATACTGGGGTCACTGCGGCTGACCGGGGATGTGATGGCGATTCAGGTCGATGGGGGTACGCCGGGAATCAGTCCGTCAGAAGCCTTGGCACCGCCGACCATCTTGACAATGGTGTTTGGCGGCAACCTGTTGGGGATCATCATCGTCGTACTGATCCTGCTGCTTTCTATCATCAGCGTGTATTTTATCATCGAGCACCTGCTGACGATTACCCGCAATCGCATCATGCCCGACGCAACGCTTTCGGAACTTGAGGCCCTGATCGTCCATGGTGAAATCAACAGGGCGATTGACTTGTGCCACCAGAAAAACAATTACTCGCTGGCAACGGAAGTTGTACTTGCCGGTTTGGAAAGATACAAAAGCAGCGAATTCGGGTACGCGGAATACCGATCCGCTGTGGAGGAAGCCGGCGAGGACCAGACCGGAAAACTGTACCGGCGCACGGAGGTTCTCAATGTGATTGGCGTGATTGCACCAATGCTCGGGCTGACGGGAACGGTACTGGGCATGATCGAGGCCTTTACGACAATCGCATCGCTCGAAGGGATGGCTCGGCCGCAGGAACTTGCGGGCGGAATCGGACAAGCCCTGATCACAACGTTACTGGGGTTGCTGGTCGCAATCCCAACGATGGTTGCCTTTAGTTATTTTCGCAACAAGATTGACTCGTTGGTTGCCGAAGCCGGGAAGCGGATCGAACAAGTCATGATGCCGCTGGGTAGAAAGAAGTAGCCCCGCTCACCGATGAAACTCAGCCGCCACAAGCCGACCGGATCGCTCACGTTTAACATGACGCCGATGATCGACATTGTGTTTCTGCTGATCATTTTCTTCATGACCGTTTCGCAAATCACCCGCACGGTCGATTTCCCACTGCCACTGCCGCGCGTAACCGATGGAAACCAGTCCTCAGTTAATTCGTCGATTACGATCAACCTTGATCGAGAAGGGACCATTATTATCGGCGGTCAGGAACTCTCGCTGGCCAACACGCTGACCGCGATTGAAAACCAGCTCAAGAAATCTGACAACAATCCGCAACGTATCAAGATCCAGATCCGATGCGATCGAAATTGCGAATGCCGCTACGTGACGCAGTTATTTGAGAGTCTATCGAAACTGGGGTTTACCAATGTCCGTTCAGCGGTGGCCGATTGAAACAGCGGAAACCTCAATAGTCGAGCCCATTTATCGGTTCTGGACGCAGGTCCGTCATCCTGGTTGGAGCACAACGATAGTCGGGTTCCGATCCGCCCATCGAAGCCATTAAGACCACGGGCGATAATGGTGCATCGGACAGGGGCAGGTGGTTAAAGAAAACAAAGTCATGAAGCTCAGCAATCGACAACTACGCGGATCGCAACTGGACCTTTCGATGACCAGCATGATCGACGTGGTTTTCCTGTTGCTGATTTTTTTCATCGTGACCACGACATTCGTTCGTCCTGAGCGTGAAATTGCTTCGGCGATCAAAGTCAATGAGAAACGGACGGCCACCGATGATTCCAACCTTGAGCCCGCCATCGTCGATGTGGTTCGCCAACGTGCACAAGTCGTGTTTCGGATTGGTGCCGTGCGAACCAACGACCTTGACGAAGTCAAAAAACTCCTGGAAGGGTTCGAGAACAAATCCGAGGGCGCATTCGTTCGCGTCGCCGACGATGTGCCGTACGAAGCTGCCGCGCAGGCAATTGGCGCTTGTCACGCCAGCGGATTCGAATCTGTTTCCTACCTACCGCTTGATTGATCGGAGCAGGATGCGTGGTATCATGATGTCCCGGCAAATCAGACAGATCGGACTGAAGGTGGCGATTGCTGCCTGCCTGGTGTATCCCACGGTTGCATTTGGCCAGGGGGAAAGCCTGCTCCAACAACGACAGGCGGAATTACAGGCAGTCGAAGACTATTTGAAGTCGCTCCAGCTCGATGAGTTGGTGATCGAACATCTTGAGCTCGAAACGTCTCGCGAGATTGACTTTGCGTCGCGCCGGCAAATGGCGACCAGGCTGATCGGTGAATATGCTCGGCGGATGATGTCGGGCCGAAACGGGGTCGACTCGGACTGCCGATCAAAAGCCGAATTGTTGTTGCAGACCTATCCGGAACTGTCCACGCCGTCAATTCGAGTCGCCATACTTCAGGCAAAATACCTCACAAGTGAAGACGCGTTTCGAAAATGGTGGGACTCGGGTCGAGACGAGAACCTCCGAGGTGAACTGGTTAGCCGTTGGTTCGAACTGAATTCAGAACTTGTGTCACTTAACCGGCAATTAAACAATGACTACGAAGATCAAGTCGCTTTGCTCCAGGCCTCGGTGGAAAACAACCGGCATTCGCGTCAATTATCCCGACTCGATGGATTGCTGTTGCACACGGATTATCTGATCGGCTGGTCTTCGTATTTCCTGGGCGTATTGATTCCCGAAAACCGCAGACCGCTCATGCAGACCGCTGACTCCCATTTCAGGTCGTTCCTGCAGATCGAGCCCCAGAGGACGCTGACGGAAGTTCCGCCGGAGTGGTTTGACTTTTCCTCCGATTGGAACTCGCGGTCCTTGGTTGGCCTGGCACTGTGTCAGCGGGGCCTGGACCACCCACTGCAGAGTCAGTATTGTTTCGAGTTAATCGAAACTCACGCGACCGTTCAGCAGACGAGAGAACTTCGATTCGTTTGGGATCTGAATAGCCGGGTTTACCTGGATGAATACTCGGCAGCATTGGAATTCGTCGATTCAATGGGGGAGGCACGCCAGCTTTCCGAATCAGGTCGAACGGCATTTTGGATGGCGACGCTCAACGCAAGCAATGCGACGCGGGATCGGGCACCGGTCATTTCCCGGCGATTACTTCGTTCCGGACTGACGGGATTGGCTCGCCAATTTGATGCCGCACGAATTGAGAGTTTTCTGAAGGCGCATCGGATCCAAATCACGGGCGAGGATTTTTTTAGCCTTTGGCTTGCTGGCTATCTTGATTTCCGGGATGCGGAGACAACCAACGCCTCAGGAGCATACGACGCTGCCATGACGAAGCTGGCCGCCGCGCTAACCGTCGCTGACCAGAAAACGAACCCGTTGGACATTGCGAGGTGTCAATTCCTGATAGCGAAAATCCGGCTTCACCAACGTGATTATGAATCCGCGTCGAGAGCGTTTCTTGAATGCTCGAAATCATTCGATGGCATCGCGCCCGAATTATCTGCAGAATCACTGTGGTTAGCCGTTCGGTCGCTCTCCGAGCAGAGTCACACTCAGACGCGCAGCCTGCTCAAGGCCAATCGCGCCATCGACCAATTGATGCGACGCTTTCCCGGATCAACATTTGCCAAACGGGCTGAGTTTGAAAGACTTCGTCTCAACGTTGCGAGCTTGACAGCGGACGAAGCGATCGATCGTTTGAATCGAGTCGAATCCAATGATCTGAACTACGCCCTGGCCGCCAATGAAATCGTCAAAATCCGATATCAAACCTGGCTCGATGCCCATCAAACAAAATCCGAGTCAGAACTTGAAACGTTCAAGGCCTTACTGGAAGCTGAATCGGAGTACGAACAGCTCGAAACGGTCAGTGAAGAGTCGAAACTGAAAACGCAGTTAATGGTGGTCGATGCGATGTTGAGGACCGAGTCGATCGATGTCGAAACCGCCCGTCAGCGATTGGATCGGGCAAAAGCGGCAGCGGAGGCGATCGGGAGCCATCTCTCCCTTTACCAGGAGTATCGCTATTACCGATTTCTGCTCGCCAATCGCGCAGCGAATCAAGACGAGGCATTTACCGAAGCCCAATGGCTGGCCGAGCATGCACCAGGGACACCGTTCGAAAAATCAGCTTTCATCCTGCTGGCCCAGCTTTTCGACCAACGACTGCAGTCACAAATCAATCCGTCACCAGAAGAGGTGGCCACGGTGAAAACGATTTTTTCAAAACTGGTCGGTTTGTTGGGATCATCGGCATCCGAACTAAAACAATCAGCCAATGCGCGCGTGGCTTATGCCCGACTGGCGGCATTGGAGTTCGAGGGCGGCTCGACGGATAAGGCAATTGAGATGCTTGTTTCACTCAACGCACAGTTTCCCAATCACAAATCGTACCTGCGTCAACTCGCATCAATCTATACGCAGTCTCAGCACTACGATGATGCCGTTTCGATTTGGCAAAAATTGATCCGGGGCGTCGAGCCCGGAAGTGACCTGTGGCTTGAATCCAAATACAATCTGGCATATTGCCTGTACTCCCTCGGCCAGAAAGGTGAGGCGCGGAAGTTGCACGAACAGACCCGGCACCTCAGTCCTGAATTGCCAAAGAAATGGGTCAAGCAGTTTGACGATTTGTCGGCTTTGCTTGCTCGCGAAAAAGACCCTCCACCTCACTAAACGAACATAGTGGCAAAAAAGAAATCAAAGCAGTCAAGTTCTCGAAACACCGACCCGCGGTTGAAGTCATTCCTGCGCAACGCAGAAGCGATCATCGCCGCGGAAAAAGGACTTAACTCGGAAAGCCGTCTGAAACTGCAGACACTTGCCGATCACCTCAAATTGCCCCAGGAGATGTTCGATGAAGCCTTGACACGACTTCAACAGGGAATCGACCCCAGCTCGAATTTAACCCATTATGAAAAGGCATTTATCAAATTCCTGGACATGGAATTGGAGAAACTAACCACCGGAATCGTTTCTCCCCGCGTTGAACATCGAGCCATCAAGATGGCCAGAAGCCGGTTTGGTATTAACGACACGCGCGCTGAACAGCTGATTAAAGCACGGGCGGAAGCCGCTGGTTTGAGTCTGATATCGCCCCTGGAAGCCGAGGCATTTGGCGCTCATTCGATTGCCGATCGTATGGACGGCCTGACGACGATTGATAACGAAAGGTACAGCCAACTTTACAAGATTGGCAGACGGTGGGGGCTGGACAGACCTCAAGTCGACCAGATCGTCGCGCGTGAAATCGCACGGACAAAATCCAATCAGAAACCGAAGCTGATCAAGAAACTGGGACTATCGTTGCTTGTGCTCCTCACCCTCGCCGCGATGGTGATCAGCGCGGCGTGGGCGGGTGGCTGGATCCCGTTGCGCTGGTTCGAACGTCCCGGGACGATGGTCAAGAACCAGTCACACCAAAGCGACTTTCCATCGGACACCGTCCCCACTTCCCGATTCCCTGCCGTGATTGCAGAGCGACTCGGAGAGCTTCAAGCATCGTATCCTCAGTTGAGCCAGACGATAGAGAGTATCACTGGCAGCGACGAGTCAAGGCAACGGGTCGGATATCAACAACTGGTTCGCTCCGCTTGTTCCCGGCGTGACAACAACCAGGAACTCTGTTTGAACTTGACCTGTGAACTTTTCTATGCGGATCCGAATGAGAACTCGGAACTGGCCGTCCTCTCATCCATCGAAGATCTCCTGTCGATTAATCAGACCGAGACGCCTTCGGTACAAAACCTCAAGACGGCCTTCCAAGTGAACAAGTTGCTGGGGCAGTTAAAATTTTTTGAAGTCAACAACCAACCCGAAAACGACGAAAGACGAACTGCTGTTGACGACACGATTGAGTCGCTGGTCGACATTTCACTCGATTCGGTTGGCAGTCTTAGTGAATACCTCATGATTTCTGAAAATGCAATTGCCACCGACCAATGGAATCGAGTTATGCAGACGGCCTCGTCGTCGCCATCGCTGGCCGCCGTGCTCTTTCAGCCCTTATCGGAATTGACCGACTCGATATTGGACGCTGAAACACTTGATGCCTACCGGGACGACATTCTCGTATCGATCATGGAATCAGATCCCTCGTGCTGGCGAGTCCTCCAAACGCAGATTCGACACTCACTCAAGACCTGCGATAATGCCAAGCTGATGGATTGGGTTTCGATTTTCGAAAGATCAAGCGATACCGGGCTAATTGATTTGCTTGCCGACGCCATGTTGCCTCGAATTGGCGTTCAACCGGCTGGCCAATCCCGTGGAAGTATTGCGACCGCGGTCAGAGATTTCGGCCTTGAGGCCCGTAATCAGGTCTTGCGTCCGTTGGTCGATCGCAACAAGCAGGTAGAAGATTTTTTCACCAAGACGATGGAATTCGCATCCGGCCTTGATGCGGCGGGGATTTCTCCAGATCGAATTGCTCAGCTCGCATTGGCAGTCAATGTCGAGTGGGCCTTCTGCGCGTCAATCGAAAATACAACGATTATTGACGATTCGTCGTTTGCAGAGTTTGACCGGTTGATCGCGATACCTTCATCGCGACTTCGCGAGTTGATTTCCCTGCCAATTGACCGTCGGAAATACTATCCCACCGGACCTTCAACGGCGACCGCATCGGATCGACGGAAAATGAACACGTCACTTGAGCGTCTGGCCGACACCGATTCTGATTCTTCGAGCTTACGGATCCTGTCAATCAAACAGTTAAACCAAATTGCTCATCGTTTTGACCGGATTTCCTACTCCGAAGCAAAGTCCCTGGCGAGTTATTTACTTTCGAACCTTGAACTCGAAGAGTTGCTGAATGTAGAGAAATTGATCGAAGCATTCGCGCATTGGCCGAATTTGCCACTCGCCATCGCTGACCAGCTTCCCGAAAGCAACGTCAAGGCAGATCAAGTGTTGACAATTTCGACGCTGTTGTTGAACCGCAATTTCGAACTCGGGGTCAATACCGACTGGAAACATGAGCTTCAACTCAAGATTCTCATGGCCGTCAGCAATGACGTTGAAAGCCAGATCGATCAGGATCCCGACAATGACAAGAGCAACTGGATTCGCTTGAAAATCTATCTTGCCGAGACGTACCGGGAACGCCTTGCGCTGGGCTCAAATCGCGGTTACGCTCTGGACGCATTTCCGACTCCCCATCAAGCGGCTGCCCGGCTCGTGGAGTCGCTGACTGACAGCACCATTACCCCTAATCAAAAAACCGACATCCGACGGGCGAGTCAGTTGGTTCACACATCACCTGCCAACGAAGTCGAGAAAACCGCGTTCGCGAACCAGTTGTTGATCCAGACCATCGTCGCCGAATTGGCTTACTCGGAGGAATTCGCCGACGCGGAACGGCTACTTGCAGACCTGAGAAACAGGCTTCTTCGACCAATGCTGGCTGGCGACCAGCTCTTTGCCACCGAGTTGACGCTACTTCAGGTCGTCAACCTCAAGCGAAAATCGCTGATCCAACGCCTGATGAAACAGGACCTGCAGCCATGAGTAACCGAATTGGAGATTGTCCCTGTTCGCCTCTGGCCCGGGCTGCTGTTTTGGTACTGGCGGGGGTGTTTATCCGTTCAACGGCAGCCGATGTTGTTTGGATCAACGGCCAATCTACTCCAATGTCTGGTCAAATCGTTGCCAGTACTCCGGAACAAATCGAGCTCCGCGTGTTTGAAAACGGGGAACTGGGTCGGGTCGAGAAAATAGCACGTTCGCGAATCGAGCAGCTGATCACCAATATCGACACCCAACGACTTGAGCAACTGTCGCCCGAGAACCCAGCCGGCTATCGAGACTATGCCGAAGAACTTGCTTCTCAACGTATCGATCCTGCGGCCCGAAAACTCGCCCAACGTCTCTATCTGATTGCTGCGTCCATCTCAAGCGGAGGCAATGGAACCTCCCGCGAGATCTGCAACAGCGCGATGGCGGGCTTGATTTCCCTCTCCGAGTCCGAAGCGGACCGCGGAAGACTGTTGATGTTACGCTTCCTGATCAGCCCGGACGCCGACGCGATGGATGTCGTCCCCGCTTCGAAGCGATCGATCCCGGGTTCTGCGGAACATGCGAAGTTGATGCTCGAGTTGGTTCAGTCGATTCGCATGGAGAACTCGGACCATGCCGTCAAGCTGCTGAGTTCTGAGAATAACCGGGAAATTTTCCAGAAGTGGAGCGACATTTGCAGCCTCGAGGAAATTGACCGAATTGCCGGAGTCAATCGCCCCAGTAAACCGCAATTGAGCAAGCTGCTTCAAATCGAACTTCAGATCCTGACCAATGCCAGTGCATCGACAGGTGAGACACCTGAAGCGGTGCCATCCGGTCGACAATTCAACTGGGGTGACTTCGCCACGCAGGGGTCCGGGTTCCTGGGTGTCGTTCCCAGTTTTGAGAACATTACGGCAATGGATCCACGAGAGTCGGTTTACCGCTCGGGCCGATGGCTTCGGCCCGAGAGCCGATCGAACCAGTAACTCAAGTTCCGCGACGAGCCACGGGTCGGCGCGACAACGTGGTATGCCTGGAAAAATCGCAATTCCAAATCCGCGAAAGCGGCGCATGAAAAAACCCGCTGGGTTGAGCGGGCATTTTCCAGCGGGCATTTTCCAGCGGGCATTTTCGACTTGAACTCGTCGTTCCCGGCGATCAATCAGTTTGTGTCTTCGGAATGGCTCGCTGCTTCCGGTGATTCGGCAACTGGCTCGTCCGCTGGTTGCACAGGCGCCTTTTTATCGGCAACTTGACCGGCCACGTTCTCATTGGCATCATCGACAAACGTTGGCTTCTGGCTGACACGTTTGACGCGATCGTGAACGCCGACGAACTCAAGAATTGCCTGAACTCCCGCGTCACCCAGTCGCGGCTGGGCCATTCGCAGAACACGCGTGTATCCACCTGGTCGATCGACAAATCGGTGGGCGACGTCGTCGAAAAGGATTTCAACGGCCTCTTTGTCACGCAGCAGAGCAAAAACACGGCGGCGGGCGTCGACGGCGGGGGCCATCGCAGCGGACCATTTCTTCCATTCTTCGCTTTCTCGCCACTTTTTCCAGGCCTCCGAATTTCGATCGGCATCGGTGGCGAATACCTGGGCTGCCTGCTCGAACGGAATGGCTTTTTTCGCAATCGTAATACACTTCTCGACCAAAGGCTTGACTTCTTTGGCCTTCTGGATGGTCGTCACAACCCTGCCTTTGTGGCGCGGCGGATTCACGACCGATTTGCCATCGGCCATTGTCAATCCTTCGTAAAACGACTCGTCCCGTTCCGTCAGGAACAGTCCGGTCGCCAGGTTTCGCAGCATCGCTTGTCGATGGCTGGAAGACCGACCAAGCCGTCTTCCTTTTTTCTTATGTCTCATTGGTACACCAAAAGTACGTTATTCTAAATGCAATTAATTGTTACTAGCTGATTGTCGGCGCCGGCGGAACTTTCATCCCCAAGTGCAGACCAAGTTCACTCAGCAACTGCCGAACTTCGACCAACGTGGTTTCGCCAAAGTTACGAATTTCCATCAACTGGTCTTCGTTACGCTGAACGAGGTCGCGAACGGTTCCGATCCCGGCGTATTCCAGACAATTACTGGCTCGAACGGAGAATCGAAGTTCCGAGATCGGCATGTTCAACTTGGCTTCCAGTGCTGCATCGATCCCGCCTTTACTTCGGGACTGCGAATGTACCTGGGCACCAAGTTCGGAATATTGTACGAATGGATTGAGGTGCTTCCGCGTGATCTTGGCAGCTTCCACGACGGCCATTTCCGGATGTACCGAACCGTTGGTCCAGACTTCAAGCGTCAGTTTGTCATAGTTTGTTTTCTGTCCGACACGAGTTTCTTCCACGTCATAACGGACACGAGTAACGGGGCTGTAAACAGCATCGATCGGAATGATGCCAATTTCATGATCGCGACCACTGTGTTCGGTCGCAGGCACATATCCTCGACCGTTTTCAACGACCATTTCCATCATGAAGGGAACGTTGTCGGTCAGTGTCACAAGCGTGTGTTCGTGGTTGATAATGTCAACTTCGCCACCCGTTTGAATATCAGCTCCGGTAATCGGGCCAGCTGTGTCTTTCTCAATCGTGATGACTTTCATCTGATCGGTGTGATTTTTGACCACCAGCGATTTGACATTCAAAACAATATCCGTGACGTCTTCGAGAACGCCGGGAATCGACGAAAATTCATGGTTGGCGCCACGAATCTTCAGCTGTGTTACCGCACTGCCTTCGAGGCTCGAAAGCAGTACTCGGCGAAGGCTGTTTCCGATGGTCGTACCCAAACCTCGTTCAAACGGCTCTGCCGTGAACTTGCCATAGGTACTGCTAAGAGTCTTGCGATCGCAATCTACAACGCTTGGTAATTCCAAACCGCGCCAACGAACGTGCATAAAGGATCTCCCTTAAAATTCAATCTTGTCGAGGCTCGCTCTAAAGATCGTGATTGTTGTGAATTGAAAATGGTCAAAGATTGAACTCAGGCCGTTTTCCCAATGTTCAAACCGCGGCTCAATCTCTGTGGTTCGATCTCAAAACCGAACGATGTCTTTCGTATCTTTTCCGAACTAGCAAGCCAGGTGAAAACTGCACACCGACTAGACGCGTCGCTTTTTGCGAGGCCGGCAACCGTTATGAGGAATTGGGGTACAATCCTCGATCGATTTGATATTCAAACCGGCAGCCTGCAGCGCTGTAATTGCACTTTCTCGACCGCTGCCAGGTCCCTTGACTCGAACGTCAACTTCCTTGACACCAAATTTCAGCGCTTTGTCCGCTGCCTGCTGAGCGGCGCTCTGCCCGGCAAACGGGGTACTTTTCCGGCTACCTTTGAATCCACAGGTACCGGCACTGGCCCAACAAAGGGTCTCCCCTTTTGTATCGGTAATCGTCACAGTTGTATTGTTAAAAGTCGCCTGGATGTGGGCGATTCCGTAAGTCACATTCCGACGGACTCGACGTTTTTTTGTTTTTGCCACTGCTTGTTTTCTCCGCTTTCCTGCTGCGTCATGGGACGCTTTGATTTCAATGTTCTGGTTTGAGTACGATGGACGATCTGACCGTGGGTCGAAACCGCTTCAGGCAGACAGTTGATTACTTGAGGTCCTTAACGCCCTTTTTGCCTGCCACGGTTTTCTTTGGTCCTTTTCGTGTGCGTGCATTTGTCTTGGTCCGCTGGCCTCGAACCGGCAAACCGACTCGATGCCGAATTCCCCGGTAGCACCGAATGTCTCGTAATCGACCAATGTTTTGTTGAACCAACCGGCGAAGCGGACCTTCGACGGTGTAGTCCCGCTCCAGGATTGTCGCGATGCGACTGACTTCTTCATCCGTCAGGTCACGCGCTCGCTTATCCGGATCAACACCCGCCTTGTGACACAAATCACGCGCGGTTTGATCGCCGACACCGTACAAATAGGTAAGCGAGATGACAGTTTTTCTGTCATTAGGAATGTCAACACCCAGCAAACGTGGCATACGATTTTCTCCAACCGGCCTGATTCAGGCCAACGACGAACATGTTTTATTTACAAATTTTGAACTGTCGAGTCACCCGATGCGGACTTGCCGACCCACGGAAACCAACTCGCTCCGATGTCACATTATCGGCATTGTTTATCAATTGAATTGTCACCACCGTTACGAAAGCGCAACGATACGCAAGCGACAATCCATTGGGTGACGGACCTATCCATCAGGTCCCAGACCTGTTTTACAAACGGAAAATACGCGTTTGTTGTACGAAAACCTAACCTTGACGCTGCTTGTGTCGGGGGTTGGAACAAATTACGAACACCCGACCTTTACGCCGAACAATCTTACAATTTTCGCAGATTCGCTTTACGCTAGCGCGGACTTTCATCGAAGCTCTACTCGCTTTTAATCACCTTGGCTAAAGCCCATGAGTATAGGAATTTACTGGGCATTCTCACAAGGGCCAATTTGACGGTAATTCGGTATTTTCGACGTTGTCCCGGGAATATCCGTCCCGTGGTCCATAACTTTGGGCCAACTATCGGTTTCTGCCGCTTCCAATGCTGTCAGATTGTTGTTCGCGTCGAGCGATCGCCAATCCAAAAGACGGTGAGATGTCTCAAGCATTCGCCAAACCACGCCGATAATAGCCAAAATGGACAAACTTGAACGACTGAGTGATCGGTACCGATTTTACCAATGTTCCGACGAACGCAATCAATGACGTCCCCTCTCGCGATCGCTGGGGTGATCTCGTTGTGTGCTTTTCTGTGTTTTTCTTCGGAAAATCAGCCTCAATCAAAATCGACCGATCCGTCGACTGCTTCCCCGATCCGACCTGTCATATTTCAGGAACCCTCCCTCCCCCCGCCATCGCTGAATATCGGAGGAGAACCTCAGCATCCGACCAAACCCAAGGCCTCCATCCCCAACCAAAATGTAACCTGCACCCCGGTCCAACAGGAAAATTCGACAGCTCCTTCCCCTCGGCGAACGAAAGCAGGCCCATCGCATCCGGAGACGGGTTCAACAGGACCAGCTTCCTGGCCAACATTGGTTGCTCAAGGTCTTACGGACGAGGAAATCGCCACAATTTCCGGCCTGCCGCCGATGTGTCTGAGCGATCTTCCCGGTCTGGATCTGGCCAAAGTCAAATCGGCGCAAGCCGAAGCAGCAAATCAAAACCTGGACATCAATCAGCACGTCGACAGGGCCAACGCGCGGTTCGAATGGCCAAACATGATTCCAAGGCCGCTGGCATTCGATAGCCCGATTAACGGCACGGATTTGGCAGTGGCTTCCCGTTCCGACGTTGCGCAAGCCGAATTCCTGGATGCGTCGGGCAAAGTTCGGAATTCTCGATTCGTTTCGAAACCAATCGCCAATCCCCACGCCACCGCGTTGACGACCGGTTCGATCGCGCGAAATCCCCAGGTACCCGACCCCCATCTCGAAATCTACTCGCGGAGTGCGTTTCCTTCGGCAAAGGAATGCGCTACCTGCCACCAGCAGATTTACGACGAATGGGCCTCCTCCAGTCACGCGTATGCCGCGGTCTCACCGATGTTCAGTTGTTTTGAAGACAAGCTGAATAAACTTGCGCAGGGCACACTCGGGTACTTCTGCTTGCGCTGTCACGCCCCAGTTGCAACCACCATGGGACTACGTCGCGATCAGGCCATTTGGGATGGACCGCGTGTATTCAAAGAGGGAGTCACCTGCGTGGCATGCCATCGGGTCAAAATACCTTATACCAAGTCCAATGGTGAACGTCGAATCGAACCGGGAGGAATTGATCAACCTGTTTACGGCACAGGCGATGGTAACGGCGTCGCAATCGTCAACAAGTACAGCCAGTTTTTCAAGACGAAATCCAATCTGGCCGACCCCACAACCGGCCAACCGATCCATCGTCGTTCCATTCAATTCGAAGAACTTTCTGAGTCGTCGTTTTGCATGTCCTGTCATCAGGTCGCCGTCGAACCAGGTATCAAACTCGAAGTCGTCTGGGACCAGTACCGGGCTTCTCCCGCGTGCAAACAGGGCGTTTCGTGCCAGGACTGCCACATGGGAAGAGTTCCCGGCGTCGACGCAGGCTATTCGATCGGCCCAGCCGCTGTGGTCAATGAAAAGGTTGTCAACGCCGAGCGCAAACATTCGAATCACATGTTTTACGGACCGGGTTACTCTATCGCAAATCCCGGGATTTTTCCGGATAACCTGAAAGCCGATCGCTGGACGTTCAATCAATGGCTGGAATTTGACTGGAGGGCAGGGTGGGGCACGGAATCATTTGAAAACGCACTCGCCAATAGCGGACAGGCCAATATTTTCCCTGAAAGCTGGCGCGATGCCGACGAGCGTTGCGACGCGCGAGAAGTTATCGACGAGAACTTGAAAAAACTGGAGTACAAGCGCGACATTCGACGTCAAATCCTGGAAAACGGATCGAAACTCGACGGTCCTTTCTTTGCCGAAGCGCCAATGGTCAACAGACCACTAAAGTTCCGTTATTGCCTGACGAACCTCAACCCCGGCCATAACATGCCCAGCGGATCCCTCGGTGCCCAACCGCAAATCTGGCTGAATGCGGTCCTCATTGGACCCAATGGACAACGGATCTGGGAAACCGGATACCTCGATTCCAATGGCGACCTCGCGGATCAACATTCGCTTGACGTGCTCGCCAGGTGCCTCCCGCTGGACAAGCAGTTGATGAACCTGCAAACCAAATTCCTGACGACCAACGTCAAAGGTACGGATCGCGAAATGTACTTGCCGGTCAATTTCGATTTCGACCAGCTTCCCTTCCTGCGTCCCGCACAACAACCCGTCACCGTCATGAATCATCCGCCGTTCATTCGCATGGAAAGTCATTCCATTCCGGCTCTTGGATCGAGAAACGTCAAATATGCGGTTCCCTCGCAACTGATGCAACAACCGGGTACGTACCGTTTGTCGGTTCGAATGCGGAGCCGGTCCGAGCCGATCTACTTTATGCGTTTTTGTAACGCGACACCGGAAATGGAGCGAATGATGAACCAGTGGATCGCGGATTTTCACATGAGCACGGTGACATTCGAAGTCCGTTAAACCCGCTTACTCAAATGGCTGCTTCCTTTTCGATTTTACTTCACATGCCGTGGACCTCGAACAGACGTTAAGTGGACAAGACGACCAAACTGAAACAGATCGCACTTATCGGGCTCGCATGTTTGACATGCGTCGCGATCGCGAGCTTTGCGCGCACCGGCACCGATGAAACCGTTCATTCAGCCGATCAGTCCCACGACGAAACCTGGCCTGTCACCCCCGGTTCCCAGGAATTCGCCTCACCCAGTACAGACGGATTCTCAACCGCAGACCGGATTCCGGCTTTCGATAACACGACACGGGCGTACCCGGTTCAGTTGGCCGCTTACGATTCGATCCCATGGATTTCCAAGCCCATTACTCCCCACAAAATCTCTTCGTCAAAGGAAGGAATCGCAGATCCAGATTCGAAAAATCCGGATCGCGTTCAGATCGCCGAACGGACCGGCAACCGTTCCCCCATTCCATCGGTTCGTGAAAAACTCAGACTGGATGATCCGTCGCCGACCTGGGAGGCGCCCGAAACGACAGCCGCTCAGGAACCGGAACCGGTTCAACAGGAAACAAGAATCATTTCACTAAAAAACGCTCCACCCAGAGGGCGGAGGATTGCGGGAATCATGCCGCACGACCCCGAACCCAATAAACCGATCACGGGCGAACACGAATCTGAGGCCGGCGAAATCTCGACCGCTCCTGGATCTTCGGCCCAGTTGGACTCCAACTCAGCCACCTCGAATCAGTTTCAGCCACACCGGGAGAAATCAGCGACACAAATCAATGGTGTCAAATCCCGGGAACGGTCATCAGGCGAACAAATCGAAGCCCAAGCGACGGGCCAACGTCACGATTCAACGCGTCGCAACCTTCCCAGCGCCGTTGTAAGCAATCGGTATTTTCAGGCTTTAGCAAAGTTGAATCGCTCCGGGGCTGAAGTCAAAAAGGCCACCGAGCGACATGGCAACTTGCCAATCGCCCCGGTGAACGAAATTGAACGCGCGGTCCCCTCGTTGGCTGGAGGCAACGGGCTTGTCTCCCATACCGGGGACATCGCCAGCGAAGACCGGAAAGCACAGACAGACCTGGAAACGCACCGCGATTCGTTAACCAAAAACCAGCCGATTCCGATTTTCCAGTCGGATATTTCCAGGCCAGGTATTGCAAACAACATCAATGCCATCACCCGTCTTGCGGCCGCAACGACAGGCTCCATGGTGACTTCATCGGGTTCGGTGGATCGGCCCGCCGACGGAAAACCGACTCCGAATCCCGAATCGCGGACCGCATCAAACGATCGTTTGCCGAATGCGTTGCGTGGCGCGGAAGCCTTCGTCTTGGCGGCTGGACCTCAAGTCGGTGAAAACTGGTGCGAACAACGACCTGTGACCGATCCGTGTGTTATTCCGATCGATCCGATCAAAGACGACTTTTCGCCGGATCCAATCCCAGACTGTTTGTCCTTCGATCCGTATCAGGAAATGCAGGTGTACGAAGGCAAGACAATGAACGCGACCCAGCGCCCCATTATTGAACTGGGACGTCCGTGGTACCAACTTGGACAATTGAGTCCCGGCTATTCCTGGTTTGGAAAACACAATAATGCAGCACCGCAGTTTCTCGTTTACGGTGATGTGCGAACGGCGATCAGTTCGAGCACACAGGTCGGCGACAATATTTCTGAACTGGCCTACGAAGTCAATCTGGATTTCAACTTGAAGCTGACCAGCACCGAGCGGTTTCACATGTTCATGTCGCCACTGGACAATGGTCGGCAAAACACCCGGTGGCTGCTTGATGAAAGTAGATTCGTTGACGTTCTGGATGCCAACATTGATTTCGGTTATTTCGAGGGAGACTTGGGTGCGATGATCGGTGGGATCACGAACACAACACTACCCTTTGACTTGCCGATGGCCATGGGAGTGATGCCTTTGGTGCTCCAAAACGGCGTCTGGATGGAAGACGCTTTCCTCGGGTTCGCAGCGACAATCCCAGCGAGGAACAGTCCACGATTCAACATCTCCAACATGGACGTGACGTTTTTTGCCGGCTACGACAAGATCAACAGCGACGCGTTTACGAATGACGATAGCGCCGCTCGCATGTACGGTATCGCTTCGTTTATCGACGCCATGAACGGCTATTTTGAAATCGATTATGCGTTCCTGGAGGACCGGACGCATGAGGATCGAAGTTATCACAATCTGGGTCTCGGTTTCACGCGAAGATTCGGCCGACTGCTTTCTCACTCGTCGCGGATCATTATCAATGCAGGCCAATCCACGGACGTGGTCGAAAATACCGCAGATGGCGTGCTGCTGCTTTCGGAAAATTCCCTGATCACCGGAGCGCCCTCGACGGTCGTCCCCTACCTGAACCTGTTTGCGGGGTTCGATCGTCCCCAGTCAGCGGCCCGCGCGGTGCAGGCAGGAGGAATTTTGCGAAACAGTGGAATCCTGTTTGAGGCGGATGGAATGACGAATTACCCCACGCTCGATCCCACTGCCAACGACACCTATGGAGGGGCAATGGGACTCAATTTGCTGGCCCGTGATTTCAGCCAGCAGCTTGTCGTCGAAATGGCCGTTTTGGGGGTGATGGGAGATCCGTCAAATCGTCACGCTCCAGGTGGGCAATGCGGTGTCGCGTTCCGCTACCAGTTGCCCTTGACCAATGCCCTCATCTTCCGAACGGACGGGATGTACGGATTCCTGGACAACAGCCAGGACGTTCGTGGATTAAGGTTCGAGCTTAGGCACAAATATTAGCGTCCTTTGACTCGACTGGCGGTCGCCCGACAATCCGGCAACATCTCGTGGATCAAGGGGCATGCATACCCGTCACGATTTCCTGCCCAAATCTCTGCCGTTGTGCGTGGGGAAGCTGAATTCTCACTCCAGCTCAAGGCTTTGCCAAAGGTACCAGCAAGCGATCGTTGCGTAGGGACGCCAGTTGACGGCCAGGGCTTCCATTTCATGTTTGTCGGGAACGTCATCCAGTTCGTACTGTTTCCGGATTGCATTCTTGATACCAAGATCATCTACCGGAAACACGTCCAGTCGCCCCAGTGAAAACATGAGAAACATCTGCGCCGTCCAGACGCCAATTCCTTTGACCCGTGTCAACGATGCGATTACTGCATCGTCATTTTGTCGATGAATGTCGTCCAGTTCGACAACTCCTGTGCTGACTTTGTCCGCGAGATCGAGAACGTAGGTGGCTTTCTGGCGCGAAACACCGATCGCGCGGAGAGATTCAACATCGAACGCGAGTAAGCTCTCGGGAGAAATCCTGGGAGTCCCAGTTCCACTTCCGGCAGCGTCCAGCAATCTCCCTCGAATCGTTTGCGCAGCCGCCACGGAGATTTGCTGTGAGATGATTGAGTTAACCAGCGTTCCGAATCGATCGCGTTTTGTTTTTGCCTGGAATGGTCCGACCATTTTCAGTATACGCTTCATGACAGGATCATTTTTCTGCAAATGAAGTCGACCGGCTTTGATATGCTGCGCGTAAAAGGGCATTTGGATCTCGCGGCATGACACCGCTGGTTGAATCGTTGGGTAAAATCTCCTCGAAACTCGATTGTGGTTACAAATCGAGCCCGCCACAACTCGTCGTTCGTTTTATGATCACCGACCGATTTACGCGTTCCACCGCCAGGCTTATCATTCTTGCATGCCCCCAACCGTCTATCAACGAACCGCTCCCTGGCAGCGACGAGAGATCGAGCGTTACGATGCGGCCGCGCTATCGCGATACCAGCTCGGACGACTGAACCATCTTCTGGATATCGTCCTCCCGCAAAATGAATTCTACGCGTCCAAACTGGGCAGCGTTTCAATTCCGCTGGAATCGCTGGAACAATTAAGTGAGTTTCCGTTCACGTTCAAGGAAGAACTCTTGGGCAACGAACGTTCGGGGGGCTTTGCCGCCAATTTGACCTTTCCGATTGACGAATACTGTCGATTCCACCGAACCTCGGGCACGCGTGGGCGGCCGATGATCGTCCTGGACACGACAGCCGACTGGCAATGGTGGATGGAAACCTGGCAGCCCGTATTGGACGCCGCTGAACTTGAGTCGACCGACCGAGTCGTAATGGCTTTCAGTTTCGGGCCGTTCATCGGCTTCTGGAGTGCGTTTGATGCGGCCGTTGAACGGAACGCGATGGTAGCCCCGACAGGTGCCATGACGACGGTCGCGAGGCTGGAGTTGATTCGTTCGATCGGCGCAACAATCATTTTCTGCACCCCCAGTTATGCCTTGCACATGGCAGAAGTTGCCCGGGAAAATCAAATCGATGTTGCCAGTCTCAGCGTCAAGAAAATCATCGTTGCCGGTGAACCGGGTGGTTCCATCCCGGCAATTCGCGATCAGATCGAATCTTCCTGGGACGCGAAAGTGATCGACCACAGCGGAGCGAGCGAGGTCGGTCCGTGGGGTTATGCGGACCCGCTGGGTCGAGGAATCTATGTCAATGAAGCCCAGTTTATTGCGGAATTCCTGTCGATCGAAACAGGTGAACCGGCCGAAGAGGACGAACTTTCGGAGCTTGTCCTCACGAACCTCGGCCGGGCAGGCAGCCCGGTGTTTCGATATCGGACAGGTGATCTGGTCCAACCAACCTGGAATGACGATCAACGGTCGAATTTCGTCTTGCTCTCCGGTGGCGTTTTGGGCCGGACGGACGAAATGATGATTATCCGTGGCGTCAACATTTTTCCGACCGCGATCGAAGAGATCTTGCGAGGGTTTCCGGAAATTGTCGAGTACCGTCTGACCGCGTTCAAGGCTGCGGCCATGGACCAGCTCAGAATCGAGATTGAAGATCGACTGGAAGCTCCGGATCGTGTTACAACTGAATTGCAGGTTCGACTTGGTCTTCGAGTCGAAATCCAGTGCGTGCCACTCGGCTCGCTTCCCCGTTTTGAGGCCAAAGGAAAAAGGTTCATAGATCAACGATGAAATTTGACCAAGCTTTAATCGACTCCTGCCGTCAGCAGTTCCCGGCACTTGAACGCCAGCAGAATGGCAAACCGGTTGTCTTCTTCGACGGCCCCGCCGGAACGCAGGTTCCCAGATGCGTTGTCTCTGCGATGTCGGAATACTTGCTCAACCGCAACGCCAATCATGGCGGCCAGTTTGCGACCAGCGTCGAAAGCGACAAACTCTTGCACGAAGCACACCAGGCTCACGCGGACTTCATCGGTGCGACCGACGGCGATGAAGTCGCATTCGGGCAGAACATGACATCGCTGACATTCGCGTTTTCACGGGCGTTGGGCCGGACCTGGAGTTCGGGCGACGAGATCATCGTGACGTCGCTTGATCACGATGCGAACATTACACCCTGGGTTATCGCGGCCGGGGAGGCGGGTGCCAAAGTGCATTTCGTGGGCTACCACGCAGATGATTGCACCCTGGACATGGATGATTTGGCGGACAAGCTGAATGACAAGACCCGATTGGTCGCCGTTGGATGTGCGTCGAATGCAACCGGCGGCTTGAATCCCGTCAAGCGCGTTGCCGAGATGGCTCATCAAGTCGGCGCCAGGGTTTTCTTGGACGCCGTGCATTTCGGACCTCATTCACTGATCGACGTCAGCGATTGGAACTGTGACTTTCTGGCTTGCTCTGACTACAAGTTCTTTGGTCCCCACCTGGGACTACTGTGGGGTCGAAGGGAATTGATGGAATCGATCCAGCCCTACAAGGTGCGCCCTTCGGACAACAGAATTCCGTCGCGCTGGATGACGGGAACTCAATCACATGAGTCCATTGCTGGCGGAATGGCTTGCATTGACTACATCGCCGACATCGGCAGGAGCATCCTTGGAGACAAACACGCGGACCGGCGTCGCGCTCTGCGTTCCGCGTTTGAAGCAATCGTGGAGTACGAACAATCGCTTTCGAAAAAACTGATCGACGGACTTGCTCAAATCGATGGAATTGAGATTTATGGAATTTCGGACACGTCACGGTTGAATGAACGGTTTCCGACTTTTTCGATCCGTCACAAAAATATTCCACCGGTGGAGCTGGCCAGACAACTGGGCCAACTAGGAATCTTTGTCTGGAATGGTAATTACTATGCGTTGGAATTCAGTACCAGAATGGGATTTGAACCCGAGGGCATGGTGCGAATCGGACTGGTTCATTACAACACTGCGGCAGAGATTGACCGATTACTCGCCGCGATTGAACAGATGGTTTCCGTGTTTGCATCCTGAAAATCGACCGGTTCGCGAAACGGTTTTGAAGTTCAGCCTGGCCCGCGAACCGGGAAACCTGACCGGATTGCCGGGCTCCTCCTGACTGGACAACTCGCCGGTGTGTTGAATTTTGAATCTCGCAAAAGTGATTTGCCCGAAACCAGATGGTTGCCTCTTGATTCCATGTCGCACGATTCAACCCATTCCGAAACTCCGGTCCCGATTCGCCTTGAGAAAACCGACGACCGTCGCCTGCTGGTTCAATGGAGCGACGGATTGGAACAGACCATTCCGATTCGAAAGCTGCGCGATAATTGCCGCTGCGCGAGTTGCATCGACAAACGCCTGGAAACAGCAAGCGAAACTGACTCTGGGAAGAAAAAACTGACCAATGTACTGCCGGTATTGTCCTTGGCCGAAACACTTCCGTTGGACATCTTGCTAATGCATCCCGTCGGCAACTACGCCTACAACATTCATTTCTCAGACGGCCACAGCTCCGGAATATTCACGTTCGAGATAATAAGGTCGTTGGGATAGCCGATTCGAGTTTCAGCTCCCGAGATTTTCGCTGGTTGATTGACTTCGTCCAACAGGAAATTGATCAGCGGATCATCCGGTCGATCCATTCTCAGGTCGGTCAAGAGAGACAGCGCTTCAGCCAACTTGCCCGATTCAAAAAGCTCCAGAAATTGATCATAGGCCGCATGAAACGACTTGCATTCCGTTTCACCGGACTTGCGGTAAATGGCAAACACGTCGGTTCGCAGATTGGATCCACGAAGCCGGCAACGAAACACTCGCCTCGTGGCAAATGCGCCCGCCGTGCGGTTGGCCGTTTCTTCTGAGACCAATATCGGGACGCCTGTTTTTTTGGTCAACGATTCCAGTCGGCTTGCCAGATTTACCGTCGAACCCCGCGGTCCATATTTGAGTCTGATCCGACTTCCAGAGTTTCCAACCCGCGCGACGCCTGTGTGAATTCCAATTCCAACTTTCAGCTCACATCCAATGCGTGCGGCCCAGCTCTGATTCAGTGGCGACAGACAATCCAGCATCTCCAACCCTGCCTGACACGCCAGGACAGCGTGTTCCGGCTGATCCAGCGGTGCATTCCAAAACGCCGAAACACCATCGCCATAGTAGTCAATAATGACGCCATCGAGATCGATGATGATCGAGCTGAATCGGTCCATTACATCGGACAACAACTCGTAGGTACCCTGCGTGCCGACTTGTTCCGCGATCGCCGAGAAACCGCGCAGGTCAGCGAACAACACCGTCACGACCCGATCCCGGGCTTCGAGGATCTGTTGATTGAACTGCAGTTGCCGGGCAACACCCGGGGCGAATGCCTGCTCCAAAAGAACTTTGGAACGGGCAGCCTGAGCTTCGGATTTTAATCGGATCATCGCCGCTGAAAGTGTATCGGCAACGACCTGGACAAACTGAGCTTCCAGAAACCGGATCCCGCGCCGATGATTGCTTCGATGCAGACTTCGAAAACCGTAGACGATTGCGATAACGGCACCCGTCTCGTCCAGCACTGGACAAACGACCGCCGTGTGCAAGTCTTCCGACTTGACCTCATCATCGGTCAAGTCGGCGTCATGATAAACGATGGAACGCGAACTCGACGCGCGGGCGACCAGGTCTTCGCGAAACGCGATTCCGTGATCCGGGTAGGGAATATGACTGGATGTAACATTCCATCCGTTTTGAAAAGGGACCAAAATCATGCTCCCGTCCAGTCCGCCCGGATTAAATACTGCCCGCGCAGCGAGGTGAAACAACTCGTCACTTCCCGCCGTAAAGCGTTGCAGGGTTCCCAAGGTATCGAACCAGGCGGCAAGCGTCGCCGGACCAGGCGAGTCTCGTTGAATCGATTGATGACACCTGCTGAACCCGTCGCCGGATTGCATCGAAACCAGGCCAAAATCCAGACCATGTTTGGCATTTGAATCCAGGACCTGGAACTGGGTGTCGCCAACGCAAAAGGAAACCGGCAATACCAGGCAGATTGTTTGTCCCGGGTGAATCCGCCGACCGGAGCTGAGCGCGATCGATGTGCCGTAAACCGTCAATTCAACCTGGGCTTTGTCCGAAGAATCATCCCTTCGCAAACTGAACTGTTTTGGCGGAACCAGCGGATCTTCAACGACCAGAAACGCCTGGCTTGTCTCGCTGACTTCCCAGGATTCATCACGAATTGATCCGACATGCAATATACCACTTTCAAGCAGAAGCTGTCGATGTTGTCGTGCGTTGAAAAGGGCAACCGCAATCATAGTGGCAATATTCCATGGAATCGGGTGGTTTCCCTGAACTCTAGGTTAGGGATGTGTCGGTCAGGTTCGTTTTTCTCAAGCTTGTTGATTCTGGCGACGATGACACGACTACGTCCGCAATTCGCTGATTCAGCCGTTCGGTTTGTGTCGATTGGGCAGTCTTTTCCGGACGTGGGCTGTTTTAGAAACTGTGGCGACCAGCCCAGGTACATCCGACCCAACCAGCTCGGCCAGATTCCTGATGATCGATTTTCTTCAAACCGCAACCAGGTTCGGTGGCATCGCGCTGTGCGCGATGGCTTTGTTGCAGTTTGCGTTCTGGTCCGGACAGTCGTTGAGCCTGATTGCTGCCAACAGGAAACAATTTGAGCTGTCGTTGAACCTCCTTCGCAAGCAAATCGAAGCCAGTTCACCAGTGAACCAACACGAACCCGATCGAGTCGCCGGGAACTGGAGTGGATACCGGACCTTTCGGGTTGTCGAACTCATCGACGAGACGGACGTCTGCACTTCCGTGTACCTGCAACCGGAAGACGGCAAGCCGATCGTTTCGTTCCAACCCGGTCAACACCTGACTTTCAAACTGCAAATCGAAGGCGAACCCTCGCCTGTGGTTCGATGCTACTCCCTTTCGGACCGTCCAGATCAGGACTTTTATCGCATCACCGTCAAATCCGTTCCGGCCCCGATGGACCGTGACGATCTTCCGCCTGGAAGGGCCAGTAATTTTATCGTCAATGCATTGAAAGAGAATGAGCGGGTCGAAATCAAGGCACCGTCCGGGCACTTTGTGCTCGATGAAATTTCCAGCGATCCGATTGTGCTGTTAGCTGGCGGCATCGGAATCACTCCAATGATCAGCATGATCAACTACCTGACCGCCATGGACAGTGAAAGGTTGATCCTGCTGGTTTATGGTGTCAAGAATTCCTCGGAACACGCTTTCAAGAAACACCTTGAATCGCTGAGCAAGTCCCACGAAAACCTGCACCTCTTGAATTGTTACTCTCAGCCGAATCCGGAGGACGTCGAGGATCAGGACTATCACGTCCATGGATTCGCATCAGCGGACGTACTGAAGCGAATCCTTCCCGACAATCGATGTCAATTCTACCTCTGCGGTCCGCCTCCGTTCATGGAGTCCTTGTATGATGGCTTGGTGGAATGGGGCGTGCCCCAATCGCAGATCTTCTTTGAAGCGTTCGGTCCGGCCTCGATCGGCAAAACCCGCGGCCTGCCGTCGACCGACATTGTCTCCGGCGAAGCAGGAACCTGTGTCAAGTTTACGACTTCAGACATCACTGCTGAATGGAGCTCCGAATGTAGTTCGCTGTTGGAGCTCGCCGAATTGAACGACGCCAACATTGACTATGGATGTCGGGCTGGAAGTTGCGGAACTTGCCAAACCGTCCTGCTCAAAGGCAACGTCACCTATCCTGAAAACCTGGCTGTTGAATGCCCCCCGGGCACGTGCCTGGCCTGCATTGCACGCCCCGACGGCCCCGTCGAATTGGAAGCATAACTCTCCATCGCACTCAATTCTCCCAAGGCTTTACCCTTACATCAACATGTCGAATTTCATGACGATCGCCCGGAAAAACCCCGCTCTGGCCTGGTGTGCATCGGTCCTGGTGTTGCCCGCAATCGCGTACGGACAGAATGATCGTTGCGATCCGGCCAAGATCATGTCGTCGGAAGCCTGCGCCAAATGCCATGTCAATGAGATTCAGGTTTGGAAGCAAACACCCCACTTTCAAACATTTGACGAGCTTGGACGCCGGCCCAAAGCCCAGGAGATCTGTTCCAAATTAGGTTTGCGATCTGTCAAACGAAGCGAGGTTTGCATCGACTGCCACTTTACCGTCCAGGCTTCTAATGGAAAAAACAAACCCGTGTCGGGTATCTCATGCGAGTCCTGCCACGGCGCGGCAAAAGACTGGGTCACGGTACACAACGACTATGGCGGCCCAACGATGACGAAGGAAACTGAATCGTTCGAGCACGCCAGCCTGCGACTTGAGGAGAGTCTTGATCTGGGAATGAATAACACCCGCGATCTCTATTCGATTGCCAGCAACTGTCTGAATTGCCACACGGTGCCCAACGAAGAACTCGTCAATGTCGGCGGGCACAAAGCGACCAGTGATGAGTTTGAACTGGTGAGTTGGTCGCAAGGACAGGTGCGTCACAACTTTCTCGGAAACAGCGGCCAATCCAACTCCGTTTCCAGCCCTGCGAGAATTCGCGTCATGTTTGTCGTTGGCTTGATTGCGGACCTGGAATTCAGTACGCGAGCGACCGCCAAAGCGACTTCCAGATCAACCTATGGAACACAGGTCGCCAATCGCGCTGCCAGAACCGCGATGAAGCTATACGAGGTCCAACAGAAAATCCAGGATCCGAACGTTCAAGCAGTTCTGGAGTCATTCGCCAGTGCCGAACTTCGCTTGAACAATTCCAGATCACTTTTGGAAATCGCAGTTGAAATCCAGACAGCCGGACATCGATTTTCGATCCAAGCCGACGGTGACCAGCTATCGGCGCTGGATTCGATGCTGCCTGACCCTTCACAATACAAGTAACCGACCAAGACCCGAAGCCAGCGTTGCCGCACGGAAGCCGCAATCAACCGTTGTTTGCATGGAAGCAGTCATTTGAACGCGACACCCTCAATTATTCATCGGCCCCAACGCTGGGACGAACCATTCGACCCCAACATGACGGATGCCCATGCAAACGCTTTGTTGTCGATCGAGCCGCTTTCGTCGATTGACCCGGCAGCATTCAGCCAGGGAATTTCGCTGCACGGAATCATCAAGAACGATTGCCGGATTCACGACCTCAGGCAAGGTGATATCATTGTTCGCGAAGGCGACTACGGCAACAGTGCATTTCTGATTCTGTTCGGACAAGCGATCGTTTCATTGGAGACGCTTCCCGCCTCGGTACTCGGACGTCAACCAAAGAAGAAAAAGGGGTGGGCGGAAGCGATTGCTCAGCTCTGGACCAACTCCCATGGCGTTGAAGTTCGTGATTACTCCCGTCGGCCCGGCGGGGCTCAGGGTTGCGGACTTGTCGGCTCGCGTGACGATGAATCGGGAACCCACATTTTTTTGCACGACATCCCTCGGATCCTTCCCGCTGGAAAATCAGTAACGCTGCGCGAAGGCGAAATCTTCGGCGAGATCTCAGCGTTGACCCGTTCGCCCCGGTCGGCTTCGGTCGTTGCCAACACAAGAATGCGGGTTCTCGAAATTCGGTGGCAGGGTTTTCGGGAACTGCTCAATCGACACCAGGCAATGCGGCAACACATTGAGAAGCTCTATCGCGAAAACAGCCTGCGAACTCATCTGCGGGAAATGGACCTGTTCCGAGGTCTTCCACCGGAGACCATCGAGCACATTGCCAGCAAAGCCGTATTTGAGTCGTACGGCAATTTCAACTGGAATCAAAACTTCAAGTCGACACTCAAGCAAGACATTTCCGACCGAATTCTCACCGAACCCCTGATCGCCCAACAAGATGAGTACGTCGATGGTCTGGTCTTGATTCGCAATGGATTCTCGCGGCTCAGTCGCCGACATGGCGATGGCCATCAAACGATCGCCTACCTCGGCAAAGGACAGTCATTCGGCTTGCGCGAGTTGGCCCACAACTGGAAGACCGGTGAACAACGTCCCTGGCTGTTAAGCCTGCGGGCAGTCGGATACGTCGACGTGATCCGAATCCCGACGGCAATCATGGAAGAATGGGTTCTGCCAAGGCTCGCCAGTTCCGAGTTACCACCTCCCTTACCCGCGTTGGAACCACTGGAACCGAAGGAAGACCGACGATTGACCGAGCGAGCCGAGATGATGGACCAGGGCCTGCTTGAATTCCTCGTTGAAAAACGCCTTATCAACGGAACGCGGACGATGCTGATCGACCTGGATCGCTGCACGCGTTGCGACGATTGCGTTCGAGCCTGTGCCGCCACCCACGACAACAATCCGCGTTTCCTGCGGCAAGGCCAAACATACGACCACTGGATGATCGCCAACGCCTGCATGCATTGCCTGGACCCGGTATGCATGATCGGATGTCCAACCGGTGCCATCGGACGCGACCAGGACACCGGCAATGTGACCATCAACGACAACACATGCATTGGATGCTCAACGTGTGCTAACAGTTGCCCCTACAACAATATTCAAATGGTCGAAGTCAATGACAAACGCGGACTTCCAATCGTCGACCACGACTCTGGTGCGCCGATCATCAAAGCAACCAAGTGTGACCTGTGTACGGATCAACCGGGTGGACCTGCCTGCCAACGAGCCTGTCCTCACGACGCATTGGTCCGAATTGATCTTTCGACGCCCGACGCGATTACGGACTGGGGAAAACGCTGATGGCGCCGCACGTCGATTCCTCCGATCACCTTTACGGAAACCAAGACAAGACCAGGGAACATGGCCTGTCGAGAGCCGCATCAAATCCTGTGCGATGCTTCACGTCGGCTTTTCCGAACCCCGGAGCGTCGGCGCACGCTAACTACGGTACCTTGCCAACGAATTCAGCATTTTGAATCAGATGAAACCACGCAGACAGAAGAACAGGTTTAACTTCGTGACTCGACGAATTCGATTCTCGATCATCACGATCGTGAGCCTTGCCATTTTGTCAGTGGTGGTGTTCGCGCAGAATCAAACGCTTCGACACAGCAGTTTTACCACCGGCTACCTGTTATTGGGCAGCGTCGTGTTTTTGGCGGCGTTCAACCTGAGAAAGAAACTGCCATTTCTGCCGGTGTTTGGTTCCGCGACCTTTTGGATGCAATTACATATCTACGTCGGGCTGGCAACATTTGCCATGTTTGGTCTTCATATTGCCTGGCGTTTTCCCAACGGGATGTTCGAGAGCTTTCTCGCAATGCTCTACCTCGCGGTCGCGATCAGCGGCGTTTACGGACTTTACGTGACGCGTGTTTATCCGTCGCGACTGAACAACCTGAATGAGGAAGTGATTTTCGAGCGGATACCCTTATTTCGCCAACAAATTGCCCTGCAAGCCCGAAGTCTCGTCCTCCAAGCCTCTGAGTCCTCTGGTGTATTGGCGTCGCTATACACGAATCGCCTGGCAGCGTTTTTCGAGCAACCACGCAAACTTTCCTACCTGATTCGGCCCACCGGCCAAGTCCGACGCCAGTTGACCCAGGAAATCGAAGACCTCGACCGCTATCTAAAGGAAGAACAACGATGTCTCAGCAGGCAACTGATCGCGATGGTGAACCAGCGTGATGATCTCGACTACCACTACGCACTACAGGGACGCCTTAAGGTCTGGATGTTTGCACACATCGGGTTGACATACAGTTTGCTCGCGGTTGCATTGCTGCACATGGTCATGGCCCAGGCCTTCAGCGGAGGTCTCTCGTGATCAAACGAATGAACGACATTCAGAAACAACCTTACCATCGTCCCAACGACAACTGGATCGACCTGCCGATTCAAACCCTCTCCGAAGGCGGCGAACTGACGTCGATTACCGTTCGCAAGCGAAGCCTGCGAGCAAAACGTCGGATCTTCACTCTTTCGTGCACCGGGTTCACGATCGGTTTGCTGATGATTCTCTGTACGTCTCCTTACGGCAACGAATTCCTGGCACCGGGCGGGCTTTCCTCGAACCATGCGCAAATCCTCGCGAAAAATGGGCCCAACCGGTGCTCCGCTTGTCACGCTGCCGGTAATGGATCCGTTGTGGATTGGATTGCCAATTCCCTTTCCGGGCGAAACAACGTAGGTTTAACGCAGTCCGAACTCTGCATGAAATGTCATGACGCGTCGTTAGCCGCAGGTTCGGCACTCCATCCACACAACGTAAGTCCGGATCGTTTGGCGAACATCACGGACAAGTACCAACAAGTTGGGCTTGAACTGGGACAGGTTTTCCCTCCGCCGGTCAGCGGACATAATATCGCATGTGCCGCGTGTCACCGGGAACATCACGGCTCAAAACACGACTTGACCGCAATGACCGACATACAATGTCAGGCGTGCCATCAAAATTCCTTTCACCGTTTTGAGATCGATCATCCTGAGTTCGTCCGTTACCCATCGACGCGGCGTTCAAGAATTGCATTCGATCATTCCTCTCATTCCAACCGGCATTTCCCGGCGAAGCAGTCCGCATTCAACTGCAACCAATGCCACCTCGATGACGCCTTTCAAAATGTGAAGCGACTCGCGTCCTTTGAGCAAGCGTGTTCCACCTGTCACGATCAACAAATTTTCGAAAGTGGTCGGGAAGGCCTGGCACTGATTTCACTCCCAATGCTCGACACCAAAGCGATCGAGGACGCAAACTTGAAGATCGGTACTTGGCCGCTCGCGGCGACCGGAGATTTTGACGGCCCCCTTCCACCCCTCATGAGGGTCATGCTGTCGGCCGACCCTCAGGCCACAGAAATCCTCGTTCGGAGAGGTCCGGGGTTTGAATTCTCGGACCTCGATCCGGCAAAGGCATCTGACGTCAAGGATGCGGTCGAACTGGCTTGGGCGATCAAGCGTCTGCTGTATGACTTGTCGCTCGACGGCCCGCGCGTGGTTCGAAGGCGCCTCGAGTCCGTGCTCGAGCTGGAAGTCAAAGACGACGAATTGCCAAGACTGATCGAAAACCTCACCGAACTGGTTTTTCAAAACGCCGTTCGGCGCTGGCTGCCCAATTTGAACGTCGAAGTCGCCCACCACCGGTTCGGCCAACCCGAAGAGGCCGGGAACGAACTTGAAGACATCGCCCTCAAGCAAGCGGAACTTTCATGGTGGCCAGCGGACGAGAAACTACTGATGCGTGCTGCTGGTGAGGGAGAACTACTTGCAGAAAACCCGCTTGCCGGCCTGATCAGGACAAAAGAAGGTGCGGTAGCTGGCCCAATGCCGGTCGTCCGGGTACCTGCCAAACGGCGCAGAACACCAGCGGAGGCCAAGCGGCAGGAGTCCGGCGATCCATCGGTCGTGAACAAACTGGCTGTTCGGTTGAAAAACATGCACGCAGATCCACTCAGTGATCCGTATCTTTTGGCAGTCAATCCACTTGTGCTGGCCGACACGCCGCTCACCGGTGCGGCACCCGTCAAACTTCCCAGAATCAGAATACCACTTTCTCCTCAAACTGGATTCGTGGACGAGAACAATGACGTGGGGGATCAAATTGACAAGCCGAGCCACTTTCCGGGAATCAAAAAACACGACCGCAAACATGAAGAGGAAAGCAAGTTCGTGCAACTCGACGGACCTCGTGTCGTCGTGCCAGTTGGCTGGATCCGGGACGACAGCCTTTTCCGAATCAGTTACTTGCCCAGCGGCCATTCGGACGACTGTATCAAGAGTTGGATCGAACTGTTCACACGGGCTGTCGATGCCGATTCGCGCCCTGAAACGAAACAACTTTTTGAAAAAACCACTTCTTTGATGTGCATCGGATCGTGCCGCACTTGTCACACGACGGACCAATTGCCCGACCGATCACTTTCCATTAACTGGCGGGCCGAGAATCGCGATCCTTCCGTGCGAACATTCACCCGTTTTTCTCATGGCCCGCACCTGATTCAGCCAAATCTGCAGAACTGTTCCCACTGCCATACTCTGGATCCCGGCAAAAGCAACCACGAGTTTTTCCAGGGCACCGATGCTTCCTTGGTGGTTAGCAATTTCTTGCCGATAACGAAATCAAATTGCGTTTCGTGTCATCAAACCAATCAAACTGGAAACCGCTGTACCAAGTGCCACAGTTACCATATTGGAAGCAAGGTTTCTGGTTCGAAATAACCAAGTCTGTTGGTTCGACTCAACCCCACGTCAATTTGTTCTGTGAAATGACAGCCAAACCGGATCCAGGCTGTCGCCGAGTCTTTGCCTTCCCCATTCGCACGGCCGCCGAAATGTGCGAATCCGCTCTTTTCAGGCAGCATAGCCAATATACCCAGAAAAACCGGCCTATTTCGACCATCCGGCCCACCGGGCGCGGCAGGTTTTTGGTTCGATGTACGACGCTTTCTTCAACGGTTTGATAATTTTTGGCTCAATATTGACGCAAACGATACTGGGATTTCAATGCCTTGGATATAATAAAACCCAGATTGTTGACTTTGAACCTACTTCCTTGTGATCGGCACTCCCATGATTGACATTCCAATCCGCCGCTCGGGCAAGAGAATCTTTGCTTTTGCTCTGCTGACCACCTTAGCGCTCGTTTCCGGATCGACGACGGTTTTCGCACAAACGCGCAGTTTCGACGGCACTGATAACAACACCACGAATACAATGTGGGGATCCGCTGGCTCGTCCTACTCCCGGATCGGAGCTTCGACATATGACGACGGAATATCGACACCGAGGAGCAGTTCTAACCCACGTGAAATAAGCAATGTGTTGGGGGCACAGAGTCCTGCGGTAAGCTCCAGGGGCCTGTCCAGCTTTGTCTGGCAATGGGGACAATTTCTCGATCATGACATTGCGTTAACTGAAACCAATTCCGTCGAATCGTATTCGATTTCGGTAACCAGCATGTCAGATCCGATGTATCCGTTTATCCCGATGAACCGATCGGCATTCGACGCATCAACTGGAACCACAACTCCACGACAGCAACTCAACTCGAATACCTCGTACATCGACGCATCGATGATCTACGGTTCCAGTGAAGCCCGAGCAGACGCATTGCGAACGTTTTCCGGCGGTGAACTGAAGATGTCCGCCGGCAACTTGTTGCCTTTCAACACCGGTCTCTACGATAACGCGAATAATGGTATCGAGCCGGATGCCAACCTTTTCCTGTCTGGTGATATCCGGGCCAACGAGCAACCAGGCTTGACCGCCATGCATACGGTTTTTGCGAGGGAACACAATCGCCTGGCCCAGGAAATTGCAGCCAACAATTCGCTCTGGGACGATGAACAGATTTACCAGCATGCGCGGAGCATGGTTGGCGGTATGATCCAGTCGATCACGTACAACGAATACTTGCCAACACTGATGGGAAGTTACGCACCCTCCATTTCTGCGGCAACGTACGATGCGAATGCGAACGCCACCCTGTCGAATGAATTTGCCACGGCTGCGTTTCGGCTGGGCCATACGCAGGTTACGAGTTCATTGCTGCGGATTGACAACAATGGTCAGGCGGCGTCCGGTGGGAGTGTAGCAATGAGCGACGCATTTTTTTCTCCTTCACTGATCTCCAGTTCCTCGGAAATCGACTATTTCATCAATGGGCTTGCTCATCAGGTGCAGCAAGAAACGGATTTGATGATCGTTGATGAGTTACGCAACATGCTGTTTGGTGCTCCGGGAGCCGGCGGAATGGATCTGTTCGCCCTGAATGTCCAACGCGGGCGCGACCATGGATTGGCAACCTATTGCGACATCGCGGATCAGTTTGGTGTCGCCATTCCGTTGACTTTTGCTGATTTGACGTCTGATGCGCAGCTCCAGCTTGATTTGGCGTCAGTCTATTCAGACGTCGGCGACGTTGACTTGTGGATTGGATTGCTGGCTGAAGATAAAATCCCGGGACTTGAAGTCGGGAACTTGCTGGGATTATTGCTGGAGGATCAATTCAACAACCTCATGACGGGCGATCGGTACTTTTTCGCCTGGGATGGAGGGCTCAGTCAATCTGAGATTGACCTGATCATGAACACGCGACTTTCGGACATCCTGCAACGCAACACGTCACTTACAAACCTTTCTGGAAACGTATTTCTTGCCGTTCCGGAACCGTCGGCAGTAACATTGATGGTTGCGTTTGGACTGACCATGTTTTGTCGTCGGCGGCGACCAGTTGCCGGTACCCGATGAATCGCGTGATGCGGAACTGGGATCAACGACAACTCCTAATCCCATTGGGGGTCCCGTTTTTGCAGAAACGCTTCGATCCCTTCTTTTGCTGCCAATGTTGTGCGCGCGGCGGCCATGTTGGCAGCACCAATGCTGAGCTGAGTATACAGATTCTCACCGATCGTTTCGTTGATCAACTGCTTGGTCATCTGGTGTGATTCACGGGCCCCGGCAGCACATTGGCCCGCCAGTTCAAAACTCCTGGCCCAAACCAGGTCATCGTCGACTGTTTCATGAAACAGTCCAAGGTTCAACGCCTCGTCTGCCGAAACGGGTGCCGCTGAATAGAGAAGGCTCGAGGCCATGGAGGTTCCGATACGAAAGCTCAACAGCGGCGTTGTAATCCCGGCGCTCAAACCACGCAACGCCTCGGGCATCCTGATTTTTGCCTCTTTTCCAGCCACCACAATGTCAGTGGCCAGCATTAATGAAACACCACTCCCAACGACCCATCCGTTGACGGACGAAATAATCGGTTTGGGGAAACGCAACATTTTCTCGATCAACTCGAGAAAATCTCGCGCGTCTTGATGCCAGATCTCAAGTGCCCGACTGGACTCAAACGATTCTTTGAGCTGATGCAGATCCGTTCCCGAACAAAACGTGTCGCCTGTTCCTGTCAGAATGACGGCGCGGACTGACTTTTCACCATAAAAGTCGTCCAGCGCCTCACCCAACATTTGAATGATCTCGCGTGACAGAGCATTTCGTCGGTCGGGCCGATTGATCACGATCGTCCCACTGGGCCCGTCTTTTCGAACTTGAACGTTATCTGAGATCGCAATCATGATAAGCCTCGAAGTTTCTGATAGGCTTTGATAATAACATTATTCTGATGATCGAACGTCCGGGCAAGCATTTTCCTCAATCGCTGGGCCAAACGCCCCTGGGGCGACCAAAGCCTCTATCCGGAATGTTGAGGTTTCTGCCGAATCACGATTTTGTGAACCAACGAGCTTCTTCCGGAACCGAACGCCTGGATTTCCGATGGAACTTCGCCCGCCCAGGAAAACTCCCATGATCGAGGTCCCGCAGTTGAGGGTGGATTTCATTGACTCTGCGGCGACAATTTTTCGGCCATCAACGCCCGGTTCGGGTCCGATCTGAATGATTTAGTCGGCAGCACGAATCGAATCTTCATCGTGTGCGAAACGGTAGCAGGTTCAAGCAAATCTACAATTCAATACGGATTGAAGCGCAAAGTGCACTCGCCAGGGAACTCCCAACGAGCGCATGGATGGTCGACCGCTTGCCGGATTCAAGCGCCCATGGCATCTTCGAACGAACCTTCGGCGACGGGAAAACAGAGGTTGTCACGCACCCAAGCGATTCCGTCGGAACTGGTCGCGTCACCGTCCCTGTAATTGCTTTCCGCCTCGACGACCAGGGGAGCTGATTCGGTCCCCATGACTGCGCAATAACGACTGGCATAACCAACACGTAACATGATTTCCGCGTAACGCGTCATATTCAAGTCACCCGTCGCGAGGTCGGTAAACTGCATGGCCCGGTTGTGCCAGTCCGCCTCCATCTTGCGAAGTGGAATACCTTGATGGATGGTAAAATTCTTGACATGGCAACCGTAGACCCGCGGTCCGACCTTCAGAAAACGGGTTTCCCAGTCTTCACCTTCCCAGCAGTGCGACGGATCTGCGTTAACGGCCAGGCATTTGTCTCCATCACAAATTTCGACAAGCATGTTAAATTCGTCGGCGCACATCGCTCCGGTCCCGGGGTGTATTTCGTGGGCCAGGTAAATCCCCAAGCTATTCGCGTGTGCACGAAGCTTCGCGGTCTTGTTGACGAATCTTTCCTGCCCTTGTTTGATCAAATCGAAACCGGGTCCGGCCCAGAATCCCCACGGGTAGCCGGTCGCCAGTTCCCATCCAAACGCGACGCCCCAAAACATTGGCAGGATCTTGACTCCAATTTCTGCGCACAAGTCCATTAGCCTCAGGCAATAGTCTTCGTACCAGGATTCGAGCTCCGATGCCGACAATGCCTGATTGGGACCATGCACGAAGGGGTGCCCGGTTTTGGTTCCCGTCCAGGCGCTCGTGTGAACCCAAAAAGGGCAATGCGCCGAAATTCCGTCAATCTTCAAACCGTTTTTCTCAAACGCATCCTTGATCTCTTGAGCCGACTTGAAAGAAGTTCCATCGCCGGACGCTTCAAGCATGTAGTTTGACGGCTGAGCGCCGGAAGCCCCCGATTGTTTGGCAAAGGCAAGGAAATGATCCAATCCCTTGGGTCCGTGTTGAGCACCTTCGATGCTGGAATGGAAAACTGGTTTAGCCATATTGAATCGTCTTTTGAATAAATGAAACGAATGCGTCCATGTTGAAAGTCAAAATCCGTGCCTGCTGGATGTATCGTCCACCCAGCAACGGGCCCGGCAATTTGTTGTCGCGCGTAAGCGTGCCATTGTGGCCAGACTGACGGTCGGTTGCAAGCTTGGGACCAGCCGAACCAAACGTTAGGCGCTGATTTCGATATTTGCAGAACGCCGTTTGCCGGAAAAGTCTGCCTAGAATGCAATCTTGAAGATCTGAGGTGGAAAACACAGGATGGGAACGACTAACGAACTCAGGCCCAAGGCGTATCGAAATGGCCCGATCGAAACTGTATCATCACGCGTCGGCGGGTGATTGGGGCCCATCAGGAGCAGCAAAACCACCATCAGTATCAACATGAAATTGTTGTGGAAGACCATATAGGCGATCGCAAACACAATCGTCGCCTGGGCGATCCAGTGGGCAGCTTTCCCAAACATCGTGTACGTAATGTGACCACCGTCAAGTTGACCAATCGGCATCATATTCAAACCCGTGATCAACATCCCCACCCAGCCCGCAACAAACAGGGGATTGAGTTGGTTCATCCAAACGACGTCCCCCGTCTGATAACCCGGCACCTGAAGGTATGTGGCAAACCAGTCCAACAACAGCGGTAGACGAAATCCAAACCCTCCATAAGGTTGACCCGTCAAATCAAGTTGACTGACTCCAAAATAGGCGATCGGTACAGCAGCAACCAAACCGGCCAGCGGACCAGCGATGCCAATATCAAATATCTGCTTGCGGTCCGCAAGCGACCCTTGCATTCCAATGACCGCACCCAAGGTTCCGATAGGGTTCGCCGGGAAAGGAAGAAAAAACGGATAGGAAGCGGGGACACGATAATAGATCGTTGCAATAAAATGTCCCATCTCATGCAGCAGCAGGATCGACATCACACTGAGCATGTAAATCAGGCCCGAATCCCAGTTGGCCAGAATCATTTGCCGGATCTCCAGCAAACTTCCGTAATGGAAGAACGCATTATAGAACGGCTCAAAAAAATTCGGATTCCAAAGAGATATTCCCACCCAAAACGTTGAGAAGCACGTCGCCACGAACAAACAGATCGGTAACACCGTCTTGCGTTTACCGGGATACTCATAGTACTGCAGCGAATGATTTAATGGATCATACACATCCACTGACTCAAGTACATCGTTCATTGGATCGGAGCGAACAGAACAAGCCTCCACCAGTTTGGTGGCTTTCGTGCGGCGCCAAGTGGGCCCCGGCGTTGGCTGATCAAGAGTCTCGTTCATATCACTCAAGATACACCAACACCCGGGCGCCGACTATGGCCACTTCTTTCAATCCAACAGGTGATCGCCGGAGTCGGGACAGTCCTCAACTTGCTTGTTGCCAGACTCAACTACCTTGGAACGCCTGCCGTGAATTCCGCCCGCGGAATCGCGTCTTGATTTGCGCAGCATCAGCCTGTCGACCGAATCTGCAATCAATACAGCCAGTTTCCCAGTGATCCGTCGCACGCTGAGCGCAGCAAACCACCAGCTGAAAAACGGAAACCAGCCCCGACGGATCCGCGGAGTCTTTTATTCGCGGTGTCAATGCTTGATAAAAGAGAATTGCCCTACCATTAGCCAGACAGTAAGGAAGCCGAGAGCAATTACAGAATTCAAACTTTCAATTGGCATGGATCTCTCCTCGTTGAGGTAACTGAAACGATCCCTCCATGAGACAGCACATATCATCCATGCATGAAGATGTTATCGGCATCAGCTGAAAAGAAAAGTAAAAGAATTTTCTCGCGCTGACACGCCTTGCCCGATCCGATTCGGAGGAACCATGAGCTTTCCTTACGTGACCGGAACGACCTGAACCCGATCGGTGCTAACGACTTGCAATGGCTGCTGAACGACCGTTGCGAGTCGGCAAACCGAACGCAATCGATTCTGGCAGTCTCGGGTGGATGGTCCCGTCAGATCAGCATTCAAGGAGTTTCCAAAAAAGTCCGCCAAGAATAAAAAGTTGTTTTCATGTGTCACAAGATACGAATACCAACTGTCGCTTTAGATTCGGGGTAGACAGACAGCGCCTTTGAACACATCGTTGGTGCTGTTCAACCAAAAAAACCAAATGCTGCCGGCGATTCAATTGGTACTCAGCGTCGCTCGGTTGGATCGCGAGGACCTGACGGCGGGACTCTCCAAGTGAATGTTTGGTACGGCTCCAAGGAAAAGGGAAGTCATGCAAAAAACGTCAGGGGAGCTGACGCTGCACAAGCTCAACGGCAACGATTTCCCAATTCCGGCGCCGCTCGAAACGGACGACGCGGGGCGGTCCAACTGGAACAGGGCCTGCTTGACGCTGGCTTGACACTCATACCAGGAACCACTGGAAGAACACTGGGAAGATCAAGGCGGACGCCGAATGGAAAATGCACCAACCGAGGTCGCTCGCGACGACACATCCGGCTAATGGGACGCAGAACCGGCACCGTGAGGAATCCGGATTTCTTCCACCATCGCAACAATCTCGGGAGGAGGAGGGGGTGTTACCGTTGATACGGCAATCGCGACGACGAAATTCACGATCATCCCGATAAAGCCAATGCCTTCAGGGGAAATGCCGAAAACATAGTTCTTGTGTCCGGCGATGAACTGAAAAAAAACAATATAACCCATGGTGAGTGCGATTCCCGCGATCATCCCCGCGATCGCTCCTTGCTTGTTCATTCGTTTCGAGAAGATACCCATCAGGATCGTAGGAAAGAAAGATGAAGCCGCAAGGCCGAACGCGAATGCGACCGTCTTGGCAACAAATTCGGCAGGTGGATTGATTCCAAAGTAAGCCGCGATCACCAAGAACACGAATGACGCTCCCCTGGCCCAAAGCACTTCATGTGCGTCGCTCAGAGTTGGGCTAACGATTTTCTTCATCAAATCATGGGAAATGGACGTCGACAACACCAGCAGCAGTCCTGCCGCAGTTGACAGCGCAGCGGCAACGCACCCCGCCATCACCAATGCAATGACCCACATCGGCAACCCAGCCATTTCCGGGTTGGCCATAACAAGGATGTCCTTGTCATAGTAAACCTCGTTCGTATTGTCGGACAGGACATTGGTCACCATCCGCGGACCATTCTCCGCTCGTTCGGGCATGTAAGCCGGGTTACCTGCAAACGCGGGTCCCACGCTGTGTTGCATGATGCCGTCTGCATTCTTGTCGGTCCACGCGATCAACCCTCGATCTTCCCAACTCTTGAACCAGCCTGGTGCGTTCGCATAACGGGTTCCCTGAATTTCGGAAATCAAGTTCGTTCTGACAAAAGCCCCAATTGCGGGGGCCGTCAAATAGATAAGTGCGATGAACAGCAACGTCCAGCAGGCCGAACGGCGCACCGCGTTGACCGACTTGACCGTAAAAAACCTCACAATCACATGTGGTAAACCAGCGGTACCACACATCAATGCTGCAGTAATACAGAACATATCGATCTTGGGCAAATTTCCATCCGTGTATTTCGGAAAACCCAACTCGACGTTGAGTGCATTGAGTTTGGTTAACAGGGGAACCGGGCTGACATCGCCCTTGGTAAAATCACCTATCAAGCCCAATTGCGGAATCACGTTTCCTGTGAGCAACATTGATATGAACACCGCAGGAATGGTATATGCAAAGACCATGACGCAGTACTGTGCGACCTGGGTGTAGGTAATGCCTTTCATTCCCCCGAGGCCGGCATAAAAGAACACGATCCCGGCACCGATCAGCACCCCCAGCCAGATTTCAATATCGAACAAACGTGAGAACACAAGTCCGACACCGCGCATTTGCCCCATGATGTAGGTCATACAAATAAAAATTGCACAAATCACACCGACTGTTCGAGCGACATTCGAGTAAAACCGGTCCCCCAAAAAATCGGTGACCGTAAATTTGTTGAACTTACGCAGGTACGGAACGATCAATGTTGTGAGCAGCACGAAACCGCCCGTCCAGCCCATCAAAAACCGCGACGCGTCGTAGCCGCTGGCGGCGATGATCCCCGCCATCGAGATAAACGTCGCGGCGGACATCCAGTCGGCGGCCGTGGCCATCCCGTTGGCAAACGGTGAAACGCCACCGCTTGCGACATAGTACTCCTTCGTCGTCGCCGCCCGGGAACGGATTGCGATTCCAATATAAAGTGCAAACGAACCTCCGATGAACAGGAAATTCCAGAGATTCTGAGTCATTCCCGGTCCCCTTGTTCGTATCCGTTTTTCCGATCCAGGGCATTCATCAACACCATGTACAGAAATAACAGAATCAGGAAGCCAAGGATGGCTCCCTGCTGCGCCATCCAGAACCCAAACGGCGCGCCGCCGATATGCGGCAGGTTAAAATCGAGCCATTGGCGAAACAGCACTCCACAACCAAGCGAAATGAAAAACCATAAACACAAGATGATCAACACGATCAGAAGGCTGTTAACCCAGTACTTTCCTGGATTCTCATTGTCACGCGCTGAATTTTTTTCCGGGGATGAACTCATGAAGTCGTCTCTGAATGAAACACGGATTTAGGACTGACTTAAAATGACTGCTGTTGTTCGCAAGTTCGAGGCTCCTGCGGAAAGAGGGCGAAACGACGTGAATGTCCTGATGCGACCTCAACCGCCAATGCGTATCACAGCCAAATCCGGAACAGTCATTCTGATCGACAGTTTTGGCGGGAAAGTGATGCTTTTCAAAAACGCCATTCTGGCACAGTCACATGCCGATTGAAAGAAGCACACCGAGAAACTAATGTTCGTCGAGCAACGCATTGACAGGCAAATCCAGGATCCCAGCCAACTCCTCGATCGCTCGAAATGATTCATCTATCAAGTTGGGATCCCTCAAATCGTCGGGCGACAACCGCTCGCGGTAATTTGAATTGATCCATGCCTTCAGCCGCATGTACAACTCTTCTGTTAAAACTACACCCTGTTTCATCGCGGCTTGCTGGGCTTCCGTCATGACGATCCGCAGCCGCAGACAAGCGGGGCCTCCGCCATTATTCATGCTTTGACGAAGATCCAGAAACGCGATGTCGTCGATTGGATTTGCTTCCTCCAGGATTCGCTCCGTACAACGTCGGGCCGCCTCGTTTTCCTGGCATTCCACCGGACAAATCAAGCTCATCCTGCCGTCGGGTCGGGTTACCAGTTGACTATTAAAAAAGTAACTTTCGACCGCATCCTGGAGGCTGATTTCGTGACGGGAAAACTCGATCACGTACAGGGGCGAATCAAACAACGCTTCAAAGGTCAGCTTCAAACGCTTCAGTTGCTGTTGTTGCTGAAACATTGCCAACTCATGGCAAAGCAGAACATTCTGGTTTCCAACCGAGATGACATCGTTGTGAAACACTCCCGCGTCGATCGCATCCGGGTTTTGCCGTGCAAACAGAACTCGCGAGGGGGAAACTCCGTGCCGTCGAGCGATCGCTTGACTGGCCAACAATGTTTGGCGGGCCGGAAATTTCTTCGGTGCAGCTGAATCGTGTGACATCCAGTCGGCCCCATAAACGAACACCTCCAACCCAGCGCCGCCGTGGTCTGCGCACAGCCGAGTGTGGTTGGCGGCTCCTTCATCGGCAAGGGCCGGGAGGGAAGCCAGCGGATCATGAACGACGAAATGCTCTTCCGACCCAAAGATAGCCCGCAGATTTCGCGTCGTCGACGCGTGCTCGATGGAGCGGTGCAGGGTACTGGACAGATTGGCAGGGGTCAGGTGAAGACGACCCTCCCCGCAATCTGCAGAAGGAGAAACCGTGGCCGCGTTTGCCGTCCACATGTTCGATGCGGAAAAACAGACGACCAATAACTCGGGCCGACTGCGATAAGCCTGATCGATCACTTGAGCGTCGCTTCCGGTGAATCCCAATTCACGGAGAAATTCCAAACGAGGCCGACGAAGCGGCGGCAAAACGCATTGGCCGATCCCGAGATCGGAAACATGCTTCATTTTTTCCAAACCCTGAATCGCAGCCGCCCGCGGATGGGACGGCTGGTTGCGATGGGTCGTCGATGCGACGTTACCGTATGACAGCCCAGCATAATTGTGGGTAGGACCAATCAGGCCGTCAAAATTGAATTCTCGTGTCATCACTGAATTAGTTTGTCCCTGGTTCGGTTGATGGTTTCGCGATTCCCCGGGGGGCATGATAAGCCACCGTTTGCGGCACGGTAATACCTCCCGAGACGATGGCCTGCAGCGTTTCTTCAAGGTCCCAATTCAGCTCGACAACATTGTTTTCCTCCACCATCAACATGTAACCCGAGGTCGGCACAGGTGTCGTCGGAACGTAAACACACAGAATCGTTCGACCCGTTTCAATGTCGACGCTTTCGCCTGTTACAAAGGCAGGGGCTTTCATTCCCGGGTGAGGAAATTCCACCAGGACGACCCGTTTGAATTTCCCGCGATCTTCCCGAGAAGCGGAAATCGCACTGAATACGTTGTTGACCGCCGAATAAACCGTGTTGACACCCGGCACGTTGAGCAGAATCCAATCGACGGTCCGGTGGAGTCGCGAACGGAAAAACATTCCCGCGACGAACAGGATCGCCAATACCAAGACCAATGCCGCCAGCGAAAAGAACGCATCGAGTAACCAGGAGGGCTCCTTTTCTTCCGAAGACCAGTAGAATTTGAGGTAATTCGAAATGGGCCCCAGCGCCATCACGTACAGTGTGTCATACAACCACTTGATGACGGCATAAGTGATAAACAACGGCAATACGACGAACAAACCAGCGATGATGCGGTTTCGGATTGTCCGAAAATCCCCAATCCCCTGTTCCGATTTCGATTTGGTTGTCATGCCCGATCGAGCTCCCTGGCGATTGCAAGCTAAGCTCACATTAGAACCGAATCCTGCTCGATCGAGGATACCGAAGCCAGTATTTGCCCAGGAATGCGTGATGATTGCTTCCGGTGCGACCCCAGGTTCCGTTGGAGACCAAGGTGTTTGCCTTGGTCGTCAACGTTTCCCGGTTCTCGATGAAAACCGTCCGAATTCGGCCGACGCATCAGGCAAACGGATTACCCTCGATGACCTCCAGCAGTCGGTCCCGGATTGGACCGTCGATTGGGACGGACGCTCCGGACGCGCGATCGATCAGAATGAAATGAAACAGCGACTTGACGACCACGGGCTTTTGGCCAACTTTGAAAATCAGCTGTTTGACTTCTCCACTGGCTGACCCGAGTGTAACGAGGCTGGTTTGAACCCGAACCTGGTCGCCTTCGAAAACCGGCACGCGAAACCTCAGGCGCATATCGATAATGATGAAACCGAGATGACGCTCGGCCAGCATTTCTATCAGCCCGATATTTTCGGCATACTTCCAGCGGGCCTCTTCCAGCAATTCGAGGTGCCGACTGTTGTTGACATGCCCAAACGCATCACAATGAAACGTCCGGATCGTGAATTCTGTTTCGTGAATCATTTCCCAATGCTACCAAAAACCAAACCGGAATCGAGTCGAAAACCAAGGGGCAGCCAACTCTGGCTTTGCGGGCTTTGACCCGGGTTTACTTTGCTGGTTCGGCGGGACTTTTCGACGTGTTGTCGGAATCGCTGGTTGCACTGGATGGAATGACGGAATTCATGGCGAGATCCGGCCGGATGTTTTCAATGACCGTTTCGGAAACGACGTAAATCCACTCGGCATTCCGCTGATTGTATTCTGCGGCGCGGAGTTGAGCCGTCTGGATGGAAGTCTTTCGCTGTTCGACCAGTCGAAGGTAAGCCTTCTCTTCTTTCTCTGCCACATCGGGATCGTCGCTGGGCGTCGGTTTTTTTGGCTCCGTCAAGATCGACTCGTCGACACCCGCACACGTCATGACGTGGTAACGTAACTCCAAGTCTTCGGCGCTGGTCTTTTCCGCAATGGTACCGATATAAAGGCTGATGACCACACCGTCTTTGGTGCCAACCTGAACTTCTCCACCAGCAGAATCAAACACATAATTCGAATTGCTGAAACCCGTCTTAAAGAATCCAAGAGGTTTAATTGACTCAAACGGAACATCACTGGCATTCTCTTTCGGAGCGCTCAACAATTTCGTCAACTCGTCGCTTTTTCGGCGCACGTCGGAAAACTGAATATTTCCAATTTGATTGATGGATTGAATTTGCTTGTTCATCTCTGGCGACGTTTCGGTTTTCGTCCACTTTCCATCGGCGCCACCTTCTTCCACCGACAACAAATTGACCCCCTGCTGACCTACATTCAACGTCGCGCGGTAATTTAGTTGAATCGACGAAACGCCAGTTTTCGGATCCAACTGGTAGTTTTCGACAAGAATTTTCTCAATCGGCATTTGGGGGCTCAGTTCAAACAGATTCGAATCCACCCAACTGCTGAAATCCGTGCTCAATGCCAACGGGTTAAAGTCGATCACGTAGACGCTCGGCTGCCCGGGGATCCGGACGAAATGTTTGAGTTGACTTGGATCGTCTTTGAGCGTTGCGCCCACGATCAAGCTGGCCAGGGCCTTTCCGTTACGGTCCTCGAGAATGATCTTGGTCCCTAGCGCGGAGCGGTTGGGTGTGCTCTGATATTCATCCGGATCAACCACACTGTATTCGAGATAGGCCTGCTGTTCGTCCGTTTTTTCATCCAGGACAAGCGTTTCATTGAGCGAGCTGGCCGTCGCAGCAATTTGCCGGGAATTGGTGGCGATGAAGTTCTTTCGATCGGGAATGATCCACTTCTCACCACTCCTGCGGAGCACCATTCGGTCCAGGCCGTTTCGATCCGGATTGAATTTCGTGATCCGAATCGACCGAACCGCGGTCGTATCGTAGGACTCAAACAATGGTTTGCCGACCACTTCACTCTCGACGACCGGTTCCGGCCAGGGATAAAACGACGCTGCAACACCGGAAGCGACGACGGCGATCAGTGCCATGGCGAGAGTCTGGAGTACGGGTGATTTCATTTTTGAACCTGGCATTGAGCCATGACAATAGGGATTGAAAGGCTGGGATTGACTGAATCCCAGACCGGAGACTGTCTTGAAGTTATTTCAACCGACGGGCCTTGGAGATACCTTCGCGTTCGCGCAACCGACGTCGCGTAAACACAAACAATCCGACCAGCAATGGTGGAATCGGAGGAATGATGACCGCTGCCAGCTTGAATTTCCGCTGAATCTCCTGAATTTGCAACTCGGCATCGAGATCAATCCGCCGTTTTTTCTCGCGTCGATCATTTTCAAATTCCATTTGTTTGGCCTGGTATTTGTCACTTTGATCGCGCAATTGCTGCTCCAGCAACTGTTGTTTTGCGGCGAGTTTGACGGCATCATAGGATTGACCCGAGTTTTTCTTGTTCAGCTCTTTTTCTATTTCCTGCTGGAGCGGGCGGAGTTTTTCACGAATATCATTCTGGGCTTTCGAGAGATTCGTCGTGAGTTCAATTTGGAGTTGCTGATCAAGATCGAACACTTCCTGCATCGATTTTTCGTAAGTCTTTTCAACCACTTCCAGCGTCACGTGATCGACTTTCCGGTTTCGCAGGCCCAGGTAAGTATCCTCCCTGGCCAAGGCGTCGATGATATTCAGTACAAAGCTCATGTTCTGATAACGGTATTCGACACCGTCCACAATGGGACGGTCCCGCATCGCAACGAAGAAGTCAGACAGCGTATCAATGTCTGCCACATAAATCACATTGGTTTTCTGTTTTGACTTCTCGAGATCTTTGACTCGGTCGGGAAACGCATCTTCCGCATCGGCGCCATGAATGTAGGCCGCGAGCGTGAATTGCCGGTTGGGCGACCCCCCTTTCGAATCGGTCAGCCCGGACGTCACGTCGCTGACCAGAACTCGGCCGGACATGCCCGTATTCACGAGAGATTCAAACTCCAAATCCGATTTCTGAACGGGCTGAATATAGCCGCTAAACTGAAAGTACAGTTCGTCGACACCGCGGGTTGCCGGATGGTCGGGGGAAAACCTCGGATCCTGCGCCGGATCGCGTTCATGGATGATCAATTGTTCCAACTGGTTCAGCTCGTTGTTACGCTTGTACGGGTTGTCAAATGCCTGTTGCCAGACAATGTAGGCATCACTTTCTCGGACTGGCTGACCAGGCGTTGACTGGCGCTGCTCGGGTATCGGCTGGCGATCAACGTCGAGATCAATTGCGTCCCACAGTTTTTGAATGTTGGCCTGCTCCCGACCATTTCGTGCGAAAATTCTCGGAAAAAAGGTCGGCGGAACGTGCTGAATGTTTCTTGGCGACGGGAGCGGGTCTTCGAAAATTGCCGTCGGCTGGCCGGAATAAATGGCATCAATCAGATTGTCCAACTCGCCCGGCGTCGACTGTGAAGGTTGAACGACCAGTAACACATCGTATCGTCGTTTGGTTGGTTTGCCCGAGTCATCTTCAATCCACAACGAGATTGGAGACGACGCATCGACCAACTCAACGTTATACTGCTTTTCCAATTCCGACACGATTTGCAGTCGCGGAATGCGTGCCGTTTGGCCACCGCTGTTGATCGTGGCTCCCATCACCAGTGCATCGGTTTGGACCACTCCCACGGTTTTGCGCTCGCCTTTGGAAACCGTATTGATCGACCGCATCAATTCGTATTCCACCGGCATGCCATAGGGCATGAAAGGAATTACGATTCGTTCCAGTCCGCTTGAAAAAGCAACGCCGAGAATAAGGTCTTCTTCGCGTAGCGCACCCCTTGATTGACTGCGAACCTGAACTGGTCGAATTCCATACTTTTTTTCCGCCAGAATTGCTTCCTCACTGAATGGCTCGACTCCCTGGTGCAACGTGACGTTGACGCGTCTACCGCCCAGCACGTCGAACTCGCGCAACAGGTTGACCAGGTCATATTTGAGCTTGACGTATTCACTGGGCACATTGGCGCCGACGTAGGCTTCAATCTTGATCGGAGGTTTTGAATCGTCGGTGTCTTTTGCCAACTCGTCCAGCAGGTTCCGGGTGGCAGGTGCAAGCGTGCTGATTTTCGAATCCGAAATATCCATCCGGGCCCGGTTCAGTGGACTGTATTGAACGATCAGCACTCCCGCCACCACCGTGATGATCAGAAACGCCGCCCGCAATATGTAATGCCAGAACATCGACGTTCCATCGCGACCACCCAACCAGTGCCGTCGCCCGATCAGAATCAGGCTGAGATAGATACCGATCACCACGAGGCCCAGGAAGTAGCAGATTGACGATGCGCTGATCAGGCCTCGACCGAACGGTTCAAATCGCTGCAACAATGACCAGTCAAACAACCGTTGAATCCACTTCGAGTTGGAGAAAATCACATCCGCGTTGGAAAAGAACGCCAAGGGCGCGTTGAGAGCGGCTCCGAAGATAAACCCGACCGTAAGATTACTGGTCAAGAATGAAGCCACCATACCCAAAGAGATCATGGCAATTCCCATGAACCAGTAGCCCAGGTACGTTGAAAATAAAAGCAAATTGTCGAGTTGACCGCCAGTCATCGCCAACAAAACGGCATAGTTGGACAATTGCGAAAAAAGCAGCGAAACGGTGAACACCAGCACGGCAGCAAAGTACTTGCCAATGACGATGTCGAAATCCTTGGCTGGCAGCGTCAATAACAACTCATCGGTTCCCTGCCGTTTTTCTTCCGCCCAGATGCTCATCGTAATCGCCGGAATGAAGATCAGCATGATATATGGAAGAAACTTGTTGAGTTGGTCAAAATTCGCCAGGTTAGTCGTAAAAAACTCGTGAGGCCAAAACGCGGCAAACGAAGTCAACAGGACGAACAGGCATAGAAAAACGTATCCCGTCGGGTTACTGAAATAGCCGACAAAGTTTCGCTTCATTACCGCAAATGCCGCCTGTCGCCAGATTCCCAGCGGCAACATCAACAGCACCAGAACCACGAGGAACATCATGTCGATGACCAACATGAATGCAAACTCGATTAGCTGAATGCCTTGCGGGCCCTGCATCGTATCCATAAGAAATTCCGGTTCGTTGCTGACTTTGTATTGGTTCGTGGGCTGAATTCAACGGGATCGCATTTCCAGTCGCGAACCGGTTAGTCTTCGTCAATATTCGATTTTAGTTTCACGCCTGTTTCGGGATCGTGGCCAGTCAAACCGGCGAATACGGCATCCAGTCCCACGTTTCCAGGGTCAATCTGGTCCAATCTTCCGTCATAAACCTTGCGGCCTTCGTTGATCATGATCACGCGGTCGGCCATCGCTTCGACCTCCTGTAGGATGTGCGTCGAAAGCAGAATTGTTTTTTCCTGCCCCAGCCGTTTCATTGTCTGTCGAACACCCCGAATCTGATTCGGGTCAAGTCCCGAAGTCGGTTCGTCGAGAATCAGGACTTCGGGTTCATGAATCAGGGCCTGCGCCATGCCCACTCGCTGGCGGTAACCTTTGGAAAGCTTGTTGATCGGTTTGTAGATCACACTACTCAACGCACAGATGTCGACCGCTTTTTCAATCCGGTCGCGCTTCAGGGCTTTACCCATCCCGCGGGCTTCGGCGAAAAAATCGAGCAGGCTGTAGGGTGTCATCTCGGGGTATAGCGGACCGGTTTCCGGAAGATATCCCAGTTTCTTCGAACCGGCCAGTCGCTCGGTATTCATGTCGTAGCCGGCAATCCTCGCCACCCCCTGGGAGGGCGAAAGGTATCCGGTCAAAATCTTCATCGTGGTGCTTTTACCCGCTCCGTTGGGACCCAGAAATGCCACGACTTCTCCCTTAAAGACTTTGAATGAGACGTCGCGGGTGGCAGCAAAAATTCCATAGAACTTGGATAGCCCGTCGGCCTCGATCATCGGCGTTTCGCCTTTGGGCTCGGGTTCCGTTTCGACTGCCGTTTCGGTTTCAGCTGACATCATTTTGCTTTAGGGGTTAGTTCTCACGGGGGTCCCATGGGGCTCGTTAAACTCAATCCAAACAAGAGCACGAGATCACGCCCGGTTCGGAAAACGAACGGGCTGGCACGGGTTGCTGGCCAGTGGGATATTTTGGTTCGTCAGCGCGAGATTGTCGAGCATCCCTCAGAGGTCGGTGCCAGACAGAACGGAACTCCGGCGTTTTTCCGGGTTGTAACGGACATGAGGCCACCCGCCGCAGACCGGCAAGAGGTATTCGTCTTTCCAGGAGCCCGACCCATCTCGAGACTTCCTTCAACTACGTTTTCGACCGGTAAACGGTTCGAATCGGGAGCCGGGCAAGGCGGCCGGACGCGGTGGATACAATTCGAATCGGTCAGGAATGGCAGATTCAGCCGATCCACTGGCGAGTCACTCTCGCCATTTCTACAAACACGTCCTCATCCGATTCGCGGGTTCGCTTGAGAGTCTTGTAGGAATGGTCAGCGGTATCAAGATAGTGCAGCGTTGCAGAACTTCCGAGTTTTTTCAAAACGGGCGTAAATAATTCCGCCGAAAACAGCTTGTCCCGTGTTCCCGCGAGGAACAGCATGGGAATTTCAATTTTTACCAAATGCGCCGCCCGATCGACAGACGGTTTGCCCGGAGGGTGAAGCGGAAACGCGAAGAGGACCAGACCGCGCGCTGATGGAATGAGCAATTCCGACGCTGCCAGGGAGGTCATTCTGCCACCAAACGAATGGCCACCGGCGTAGATGGGTAGCTCCGGTTGCATCGATCCGGCTTGCTCGACCGCGCTAACAATGGTGGATAGCGTCACGTCTTTGGAATCCCTCCCGCCACCTCGCTCAATGAACGGAAACTGATACCGAAACGTGGCAATCTGGTTGGCATGCAGGGCGGCGGCAATATTCGCCAGGTTGGGGTGAGTCATTCCCGCGCCCGCGCCATGTCCCAAAACCACCAGTGCGTCGGCTTGCGACGGGACCTGCAAGATGGATGAAACTCTCTTTTTGGACCGATGGACCAGGAATTCCTGCTGACTGGTTTTCATTGGCATCCACAGCTTGTTCGTCAACGAGGTCTCAAGGTGTCGGCCCAGATAAACCGGCATGTCATCCCACCGATCCGAAGTCACTTTCCGTTGGCCCGGTTCAGGTCTTTCAGAAACGAGTTGTAATCGGGCACGCGTTCGGGAGGCGGGCGGCTGACGGCGCTGTCTTCGCTTAATCCTTCGGCAGTTTCATTCAACTGTTTGGCAGTGCGGCGATCATTTTTCGGGCGAAGGTTAAGGCTCTTGAGCGATCTTTCATATTTCTTTTTCGCCGTGGGATTGCCCTGTTCCGCCGCAATCTTCATCTCTTCCCAACGCCGGAGGAACTTCTCCATGTCCTGTTTGGTCCAATTCATCTTGTCCAACAGCTCCGGATCCGGATCATATCGTTGTTCGGAGAGCTTTTTGAGGACCATGTCGGTTGCTTTTCTGGCGTGTTCGAAGTTGGTCTTTTCCCGCTCAAGCAACTCGCCCGATGTGCCGCCTTCTCCTCCGATTCCTCCTGCAGAGGCATCACCGGGACCTTCGCCACCCGGTGTCGGTTGCGATTGGCTGCTGCCAACTGATTTTTCACCCTGGGGTTTGCCGGATTGTGCGACATTTTCAGATTGCTTGCCCGGTTCACCCGATTGATTTTGAGAACCGGTCTGATTCCCGGGATCGGAGGAATTTGATTCGGAATTTTCACCCTGGCCAGGGTTGGCTTGTTGGGAGTCGTTGCTGTTCGGGTTTCCCGATTCGGGTTTCCCGGAATCATCACCCCTGGATTGACTCTGGCCAGGATCTGTCCCGCCGGATTGGTTCCCGGTCTTGTCGGTTTCCTCACCACCCGGATCCTGGGATTGTTTGCCAGTGGCATCCTCCATCCCTGGTTTTGTCGACTGCTCTCTTGGCGAGTCATTACTGTCCGAATCTTCGGCGGTGCGATACTTGGCTGTCCGGGGATCCGAAGGTTCGGCACCCTTGTTTGGATTCACCTGACCTTCAGCGGAACTTTCATTGCCTGGTTTTTGTTGCGAACTGGAACCTGGGTCGCCATTTTCATTGAGTTCGGACGAATCGTCGGGTTGAGAACCGGATTGATTTCCCGAATCGGCCCGTTGCTGGTTCGGCTTTTGTGGCCCCTCTCCTGGTTGTTGCGAAGGGTCACCATCGCTCGAAGATTGGTCGCCCGGTTGTTGCGACTGGTCACCCGATTGGGGATTTTCTGAATCCGATTCACCCGTTTCCGGATTGCTTTCTTTTTCATCATTCAGGAAGTCCTGAAGGAGTTCTTTTATCCGCTCTCCATCGGAAGCATTCTTTGACATTCGTTCCTTGGAGCCGTCAGTCAACGAATCGTCTTTCTGGCCATCGCCGCCTTCTGAAGCCAAGTCTTCGTCGGATATGCCCTCGGAGGATGGGTCTTCGGTCTTACTTTGCTGATTTCCGTCGGCACCTGCAGGTTGTTGGGAACCACTTGCAGCAGGGTCACCTGCAGAGGAATTGTCAGAATTCGACAATTCGTCGGAAGGCTGGCTGCCATCGCCGGTGGACGACTCGTTTTGAGAATCGTCAGGATTACTGGATCCACCGGAATTCTGGTTTCCGCCTTGGGAATTCTGGTCCGAGTCGTTGTTTTTCGATTCGGGTGAACCATCTCCCAATCCTTGCCCCTCTGACGACTTGTCTTCCGTTTTTTCGGAACCGTCATCACCAGAGGGTTTTTCGCCGCTGGTACCTCCACCTTTCCCGGCCGAGTCACCGGATGGGTTCTTCTCGGATGAGCCACCTTGTGAGCCTGGGGTTTCGGAATCGCCCTCCTGACCTTTTTCAGCTCCTTCCTGGCTTTCATCGTTCCCTTCGTTTCCTTCATCCTTGTCGTCACTGCTCGAACCCGAGTCGCCAGCTTCCTTCGCATCGTCGCCAGATTGGCCCTGGTTGGCCTGATCCTGACTATTTTGATCATCCGATTTTTCTTGGGAGTTTTCAGTATTCTGTTTCGATGACTGCTGTTTTTCTCGTCTCTGTTCCTCTTCGGCCCGTTTGTCCCAATCCGTCACGGTGACTGAATAATTTTGTGTTCGCGAGAGATTCGGATCCGGCTGTTCGCTGGAGTGAGAAATCCGGTTGTCAGCCGCGGTGGCAAAGAAAACGGCCCGATCACCAACTTTCAGCCCCAATTCACCTGGGCGCAGCTCATAGCCTGCCGTCGCGCGGCGGTAACCATCGTCCGAACGAAGTTTGAGTCTTTGAGTAATCAGGTTGTTTCCCTGGTGTTCGATGGTAAGGTCGACAGACTTGATTTCAAAATCCAGATCACTCGCAACAATGTCGATGGCCAGACGGCCGTTGATCGGAACCTCCACATCGGGCTGAACCGGATTTCTAAATTCGATTTCTGGCGCGAGGTCCGGTATTACGCGAATCGGGTAGACATTCGGTTGATAGTTGCGATCGCCATCGGTACTGACGAACCTGAGGCGGTAATGCGAGGCAAACGGCTTCTGGCCTGAACTGTCCAACGTGACGGGGATCCGGCCGCTGGCCGAGTTTCCATCTGTCTGCATTTTGATCGGTGCCGCGGCGGCCTTGTAACGTGATTCATAAGGGACGTCCCCAAGTGGTCGATTCGGGTCGCCAACTTCATTCAGCAATTCAATGGACGCGATCTTGATCGGCAGATTTGCGACGG
>JAHEBQ010000002.1:113112-195080 GCA_024642205.1 Planctomycetaceae bacterium
GCGGATGCGGTTGTTCGACAACATCAGCGTGATCACCCGCTTCATCACTGGGAAGTTGGCCAGCTCGCTGATGCTGTTGTAATGGACGCGATCTTGATCGGCAGATTTGCGACGGCGTGAACCGTTACCTTGGTTCCTTCGATGGCCTCAATATCGCCGACACCGACCAGCGTCCGCGGGGCAAGTTTCGTATAAGCCGGCGCCACAAAATCCAATGATTCAATTGCGATCGAAGGATTAGGCCGAACGATAACTTCATAATCCGGTGAAGCCCCGTCCCGCGCGACAACATGATACCGGAGCGACGACTGAATCCCCCCTCCCGCCATCGACAGTTCCGCACGGTATTGACTGGACGAACCATCAGGCACCATAGCAATGGATTGTTCGGTCAATTGACCATCAAGAGTCGAATAGACGAGGCGCACGTCTTCTGGTCGATGACTCCCGCGAATCGAGGCGGTCACCTGAAGCTGCTCGCCGAAAAAGACCTGGGTGTCGCCGGGTTCCACGTTTTCGATTTTGACGACAGCGGGCTGGGCAATCTTCCCGGCAGGCGCCAGAATCCGGGCGACGGATTGCAATGGATCCTTGGGGGAAAGCATTTTGTATCCGACGGCAAACAACGTCAGCCCAATCAGGACAAACCCCAATCGAATAAGCTTCGATTGGTCGACGGCCGCGTCACCGGGAACCGATGCCAGATCGGTCGCGGCCTGCCGTGAAACCGCGTCGAGCACGGCGGGCTTGATTTCGTCCGCGTGTTTTCGCAATGAAACGTAGTTCATCAAGCTGTTGCGGAAACTCGGCTTTGCCTCTTCAATCATCTTGGCGGCATAATCAAGGTTGATTCGCTTGAGAAATAACGGGACGACGGCAATCACGGTGTAAGCCAGGCAACCCCCGACCAACAAGGCAAAGCAGATCCAGCGACCGACCGCTGAAAATGGCCAGATCCAGGCATCAATGAGGACGGCCAGCATCAGGAAGCTGCCGGTAAATGCGACCAGGACGAGCATGCCGGCGATCAGGTCGATCGTCTTGACTTGCTTGCGGGTTTTTTCCAGTTGCAGGTCGACGAATCCTTTGACCTTGGCGGCCTGTCGAGCCGATGCACTGTTCGCGGCTGCCATGGCAGTCCGAGGTGGATGATCGAGTTGGCTTGCCATGTCTTATTGTTTCCTGCAGTCCGTTGGCAAATCCCGCTCTGACCAACGGCTCCCAAAGCACTTGCCCGGTGAAATACGAACGGATCGTTCGAATCTTAGGTTCCGAATGAATCTGTTCCGATCCAATCCCGTTAATAGTATAGACGGTTGAGACCGTTGCCAAGTTTTAGAGAATCCCCGGTTTTTTATGTCCATCGGTCAAATTGCGGAATCCAGGAGGGAGTCATTTCGGCTAGGTGGATTGGAAGGGGGCCGAATACGGGGCCGAATACGGGGCCGAATACGGGGCCGCACGCCGCTGGATTCCGGGCAAAACAGGCGGAACAGGCGGAACGCCAACAAAAACTGAGCTCGGCAAATCCAAGCTGGCTGGACACCAACTAATATCCACGCGAATCAAGCATCTCTTCGAGCTCAAGTTCCCACTGGTCTTGAGTCGAAGTGCTGGATTTTCGGCGTTCGATGAACATCCGTTTCAAGGTCGCCATGTAATCGTCACTGGACATTTTTTCCAAACGGTCACGATCGCGTACGTCGAGTCCTGCCTCGAATTCCCTGAGGTCTTCAACCGAAATTCCACGCTTGGATTGATTTGCCGCCTCGACCCACGTCAAAATCAAGAACCGCTGTCGATCGGGAGACCGCTCATCCAGCAAAGACTGTGCCTTGGACGACAACATTTTGTACAGCAGGGGCATTTCGTCCAGGACCAAATCCTCAACAAACTGTCGGTCAGCGCGAATCAGAAAATCAACGATCGAATAAAGGCTTGCATGTCGCGTTCGGCGAACAAGAAAGTCTTCCCGTGGTGTCTTCAGATTGTTGTCCTGGGCGTATTGAATAAACGCCGCTGGAAACTCGTTACGAATCTGACCTTCATTCAACTGGAATATTCTCTCGCACCATTCCAATATGATCTTCGCGTCTTCCTTGCTGGGGATTTTGGTCAAACCGGATTTATCGAACTCATCCAATGCCTGGCGGTTTCGGATCTTGATGATCGCGGAGATGCGTTCGTCGGCCGACAGGTCGCGCAGGTCAGACCGTTCGCGCGGCTCAATTTTCACCAGCCAATCGTAATACGCATTCAAGGTCGAAGTAAGCCTCGCGCGGTTTTCGCTCTGATTCAATTGAGCATCAAACTCGTTGAGTCGATCCAGCTCGGTGTCGGATTTCTTTTGGTAGTCCTCGAATTTTCGTTTCAGTTTCAGTTTCTTCTGAACGTCGAGCGAGTCGACGTAGGCTTTTCTTTCAGCGGAGGATTGTGGAATCAGAACAGGCCCAGTCGGTTCATCGATGGCGATCATTGAATCGGCGTCATAGACAAACATATTGGTATCCGAGAACAACGACAGATCCATCAGTTTTTCCAGGAAATCCATGTCACATTCGATCGCGTCGTAGCGAGGATGGTTTTCGATGACGCCGAGATTTTCAATCAAAATGCGATCAGGTTCGGTTTGCAGCACGCGAATAACACCGTAGGCGCTCGCGAACAACAAGGCTGGCAGAGCGAGGAAAACGGCGATCCGCCCAGGCCAGACCCAAATCGGACTACGCCGGCGCTTCTCGGTTTTGACTGCTTCGCCGACCACCAGCTCCATGGTTGTTTTGGTAAATGAAGTTCCAGGCTCAGTCGAGGGAAGCATGTCCAGGAGGTCCCAGGTTTTCTGGAGCGACTGCATTTCGGCCAGGTACGCGGTGTCTTCACCCAAACGCAATTCCACTTGTTGCATCTGGTTCTGATCCAACTCACCATCAAGATAAGCGGTCAATTCTTCAATTACGGAAGAATCGTTTTCTGGTTGTTTCGACTCAGTGTTCACAGCATTCCTGCAAGATTGCTCAACAAACCTGTTAGGTTCAGTAAATCAAAAAAATACTTCATTCGCAGCGACAATCCCAATCAAGTCTCAATCTCCTCCTCGTCAACGTCCAACTGTTTCGGGAGCCGTCCGGCATCCAGATACGGCTCAAGCGATTCCTTCAAGTTTCCACGTGCTCTCGAAAGCAATGATTTTACGGCTTGCGTTGTCAACTCCATCGCGTCCGCGATTTCGTTGTAGCTCATGCCTTCGTATTTCGACAACAGCATCGCCATTCGTTGCCGCGGACCGAGTGACTGAACAGCTTCATGAATAACTTTGGCCATTTCTTTTTGGTCCGCCAACCGGGTCGGCATCAAGTTACTCTTGTCTTTCGCCATTGTGTCCAACGGCCGAACCGGGACGGAACCCGATGGCGAAGTGACGAGATTGACTTCTTTCCGCCGCGACGACTTGCGAATTGAATTGCTTGCAACGTTGTGCGTGATCGTGTAGAGCCAGGTTGAAAACTTGGCGGTCGGTACATAACGTTCCCGGGCCCGATAAACCCTCATGAAAACGTCCTGAGCGAGATCTTCGGCAAGCGTCCGATCCGAAACCAGATGTTCTAAAACCATGACGAGTCGCTTTTGGTGTTTTTCTACCAAACTTTCGAAAGCCGCGGCATTGCCTTCGCGCACTTGTAACATCAACCGCACGTCCGGGTCGAGCAGCTCGTATTTCGAGGCTTTTTGAAGTGAGGAATCGCTAACAGACAACGGAATTCACTGGGGGAAAGGAAACAAATTCAATCGATTCATTCTATCGGTCGTCGGTCTAATAGCGAATCTTCTATCAATTCAATCGCCCTGTTTCCACCGGAACAATAAACCAACAAAAATGCGACAGGTTTCTCAGAATCGAGATGGAATTAATTGTGCTATTATCATAACGGTATTCCGTCGGACAGTTTCCGGTCCTGAGAGGCGGATTTTCACTCCACCCCGAATCAACCCAATATTTCGATGAACCTCGAAGATCCAGTTTGCCTCTGTTTCCACGTCACTCGGCGGAAAATCATCAATTTTATCCGCGTGGAAAAACCGAAAAGGCCCAGTCAACTGAGCCAATGCCAAGGTGCCGGGACCGGATGCGGTTGGTGTCGTAGCTATCTCGAACGATTGCTGGCCAGTGAAATCGGTGGCACACAAACGGCAAATCAATTCTCCGAGGCGAATGAAAACGAACCGCTTTTGGACGATATCTCCTGGGACGAATATGCCCGACAACGCATCCGGTATGTGCGCGAAGGGGGTGGCACCCCCCCTCCTGGCGCGATGCCAATCGCCGAAAACCCCGATTCTCCACGGTAGCTATTCAATAATGCGGAAAAACGGTACGATACGCGATCAAGTTTGGTACGATTTTCTGATCAAGAACCTAAAGACGGACAAAAATGGCGAAGAAGAAAGCTACACAAACCAAGGCAGCTGCCAAGAAATCGTCTGCCAAAAAAGCAACCGCTGAGAAAACAACAAAAAAAGCTGCTGCGACCACAAAAAAAACCGCGAAAAGCGATGACGGCGAAAAAGCTCCGGTCAAAAAAAAGCGGAAATCTCGTGTCAAGACCGCTGAAGTGACGCGCCGCAAGTTGTACTGGGGCGTGTTTAACCATGCGATGAAACGCGTCGCACTCTATGAGTTCAATCAACGCAAGGCTGCCGAGAAACGCGCCGCCGAACTTTCTCCTGAGGGCAAGCCACCTCACTTTGTCCAAAAAGTGAAGGAAGAAGTCGTCGAAGAGAAAGAGAAAAAGCTGACGGCGAAACAGCTGAAGGAACAGGCGGAAACGGATGCTGCCGAGGTCGCGACAAAAAAGAAAAAGAAGTCCGCCAAATAAGGCGACGTGACCCTTTTTGATTCAATCCCCAAACCGCGATTGCTGATGGCCGTCGCGGTTTTTTTGCTAGAGCTTCGGTGGCGCATTTTTTATTGTCAACGGAACCGTCGATCTCGCCAACGGGAAGTCCTGGCAAATCCGGATTATCTGCAGTACCGGGATTTCACCTGTGGTGACGGATTTCTCCATTGATCGCCCCAAGGATTCAATTAGCGATCACCCGCCCGCGGTAACGTCGTCCAGTTTCCGCGCGGCATCCGATTCTCAGGATACGTTTGTCGTTGAGGCAACGTATTGACTCCACCGACCCTGCCACGATTGGGAAGCGTTGAGCCATTGGGGAGGGGAAATTCCCATCGACCGCCGTCGCGTTGCGGTAGCGTCGTCACTCCGCGTCCGCCGGGAAGCGTCGACCAGTTCCTCAAGGGCAGCGTTCCTCCCACCCCGCGACTGGGGAGTGTCGATCCGCCCGCGCTCCGCCACGGCAACGTTCCCCCGCGAGTCATCGGCAAACTGTTCCATCGCGCACCATTGGCGGTAGTTGTCTCGTTGTCCGGCAACGTCGTATTTCTGGCAGCCGCCCGCCATTTGGCTGGTTTATATCGCTGTTGATTGCAACCGAAGCTGATCAAAAACAAGCACAGCAGCATGCAGGCAGCAGGGAAAACACCCGTCGATGAATTGTCTTTTTTTGATTGCATCTAATCAGTATCGTATGTTTGCGGGCACGAGGGTCAGTCGTATTTCGGCTCGTGGAATTAACCGAATTTTTCCGTCGGTGGAGAGCGCGTGTTTCGGGGGCCAAACGATTCCCCGCCACGGATCCATCAAGTTTACTTGAACGCAGCGGCCGCTGAAAGCGACTTGTCGTGCCGTGGCATATTCGAGTCTTCCTGATCACCACCCTCCGCCAATTCACGGCGGCCAGCGGTCCAAATCACAAATCCGACTTGGGGCCTTTAAACCATATATTTTACCTGAGAATTGCGACCACCTGAACCCGAATTCCAAACCGAGACCTTACTACGGGTTTAGCGGTAACCAACGGAATTCATGCTCGAATCGTGATGCAGCTGGTTTGATCGAGACGATGACGACAAGGATAATCTGGATTTGTGCTGATCAAAGCACGAAAACGACCAAATTTTGAATTCTTAATCTGCCTCCTGGATGAGTCAGACAAATAGGTCGTCATTGTGAAAACTTGGCGTCTTGCGCAAAAAGTCAGGCCTCTGTGACCTTCGGGCGATCCCACCCTGCTGATTCGATTTCTCGAACCGCTGGTGATTGAGGCGACCAAAAATCATCAGCGTTGGACGGGTTTGGCGGAAATGACGTCGGTTTTCAATACTCAAGGAGACGAGTCTCGATGAAATTAAAGTTAGCTGCGTTAACGCTGTTGAGCGTCGCAATGTTTTGCGGCGAAAGCAACGCCGATTTGCTTGGCCGGATGATGGGACGAGGCAATTGTGACGGATGCCAAACCACTCCCACATGCTGTGACACACCTGCACCGTCATGCGACGCATGCGATGTGGGCTGCGATGCGAACATTGGTCGCTCATGTCGATTGTTTCACGGCTGCCACGGCGGATGCGGGTTGTTCTCTGGCGGGTGTGGTTCAGGATGCGGTGACGAATGTGGTACCGGCTGCGGACGTGGACGTGGTCGCGGCCTGTTTTCGAAACACTTCAGTGGTGGATGTGGCTCCTGTTGCGATGCTCCTGAACCTTGTGCAGCACCAGCTCCGGCACCCTGCACTCAACCAGTTTCGGATTGCGGTTGCGAGGGAGGATCCAATTGTGGATGTGGCATGAAACTTCACCTTCGCGGTCGCCTCTGTGGATTGTTTTCCCGAGTCGGCAACAAGGGTTGCGGATGTGAGGATGCCCCGGTCTGCGGTTGTGACTCCGAACCTGCACCAGCACCGAGCTGCGGATGTGGCGACTCAGGATGCAAAACAGGTTTGTTGAGTCGGTTGCACAGTCGGCACCACAATCGTTGCGACGATGGCTGCAATGCTCCTTATCCAAACTCTGGATGCAGCAACTGCGGTGGTGGCTGTGTTGACAGTTCAATGATGCCGGGCGCGGCACCGACCCAAGCCGAACCAATGATACCTGTGCCGGAATCAAGCGAAGGAAATGTCGATCCTCCGGCAGCCGAAGGCGCAGTTCCACCTGCGGCGGATGGTGCCAATCGCGGAATCGCCATTGACCCGGATGCTTTTGTGATCAAGAGCTAGGTTTTTGCCTTGAACCGCAGTGTGTGCCAATCACCATCAGGATTGGCATTCCAATTGAATGGAAAAAACGGTTTGGTCCTGCTTTTGGACCAAACCGTTTTTTATTGGAATGTCTGCGGAAACTGCCGGGCATTCAGCGTGCAATCAGAACTTTCAAAAGCTGGACCAGGATTCTGAAACAAGTTTGGGTATCCCGTCAGATTATCCATCGGTTATCATCCTGTCATGCCCGTCCACGTTGGCAGATCAATCTCCCAAAACAGGGATGTGGTTTGGTCGAGCCCTTGCTAGACACCGATCAGTACACTCACGGCAAATCCCAGCAAATCGCCGTTTGCCTCGTAAAACTGTCGCAATCGCTTTAGTGACTCTGGAGAATTGGCGATCTCCAACGGCGGCGGCGCGATTCCCAATGATTCGTATTTGCCCAACAGCCGCTCGGTCATGACCGTTATCGCATCATCGTTTCTGCCTAATCGAACCAGTAGATCGACCAGCGTCTCCTCGGCAACGGGCCCCAACTCATCGGCATCCAGTGTTCTGGTTTTGTTTTCGAAATGAGAGATCGCCGCGTCTACATCCCTTCCCAAAAGTGATCCAAAGTAATAGCCGTGATCGACGTAAGTCTCTTCAAACGGTGGGCTTCCCGGATATTGGAAATCTGCGTGCAATCGGCTGCCATAAATCGCCAACTCGTAGGCTTTACGCAAATCCTCCGGGTCGTCAACCAGGCGGGCAATCCGCATCACGGAAGCCAAATGAGTTGTATCGATGTGGTGAGCTCCTCCGTTGGTCAACTCTTGATGCCGATCCATCAATTCCATCAGGCTGGCAGGCCTGGAATCACTCGGACTCTCCTTTGAAGCCGATGCCTGGTCACCGGTTGTGGGATTTTCATCCGGAGTTTGCCGAATGGCGTATCGAACATTTTCGGTCAACTCATCATAAATATGATTCAGCAAAACGCGAGCCATCTTTTTTTGAGTGTGGCGATCAAACCTCATCGCTTGCGTGTCAAATGTCGTGATTCCATTACAGGTTCCATAGTGCTGCAACAACAGGCGGTACCCGTATGCAGGAGCGGCACCCTGGGACACGGTCATGTCGATCAAGGCGTCGATGTTTTCTTCATCGGGCATGATCGAACGGACCAGTTTTTCGTTCAGCGACTTATCGCCGACGGGCTGCAAATACATCCAGCCTTCCTGGAACTGACCAGCCTTAAAAAACAACGTACCAATTTCCCGACAGGCACCGAGTAGTCCATCCTCAAGTTTCCGCTGTTGCGTTTCGTCCAGGTCGTCGGGTTGCCGCGAATAGATCAACGGCAGGCCAAGCAAGTGACGGCATCTTATCTTCAGCACTTCAAACAGCTTGAAGTACTCTTTGTCGCGGCGGAACTGGTGCTCCAGAAAATCAAGCGATTGCTCCACACCGGACGTATCGGCAAGTCGTTGAAGCTCTTCAAAGGAAGTCGATGACATCGGCGGAATCGGGAAAAAGGAACAGGCCACAACGAATCAGCGATCAGTCGACGCGAACCCGAATCCCCTGCGCATTGGGCTGTGAATTCGTCAATTGTTGTTCCGTCGCCGTCGTCAACAGCACTATAACACATCCCTTCGAATCGCAGGAGCAAGGACAAAGAGGGATTCCAGAGTCACCCAGACCGACGAATCCGATCTTCTCAATCTACGTCAAGACGAGAGCCCAAACCGGGCCCTACTCGTTGCGACGCCCCGTTTTTCCTGAATTTAAAAAAATTCCAGTGGATTGGGAAAAACGGCGCGCAGTCTTAGTCAAACCACTCGAACAAACTACGTTTCTAGGAGAAAACGATGAAGCGCTGGACGATCTTGATTTTTGGAGCCACCAGTTACGTGGTATTTCTTGGAGTTTTTCTATATGCGATCGGGTTCATCGGAAACCTGATCGTCCCCAACTCGCTTGATGCGCCCCCGAAATCTACTCTCGGTTTTGCATTGGCAATCAACTTCTTGTTGCTATCTGCTTTTGCGGTTCAACACAGCGTCATGGCAAGGCCGGCCTTCAAACGCTGGTTGACACGGCTCATTCCAGAATCAACCGAACGATCGACCTATGTACTTGCTTCCAATGCGGCAATGATTGCCTTGTTCATGGGGTGGCAACCGTTAGGTCATGAAATCTGGTCGACGTCCAATCCCGTTGCCGTAGTCGCGATTTACTCCGTGTTTTTTACTGGTTGGATCGTTGTCTTCATCGCGACCTGCCTGGTCAGCCATTTCGATTTGTTTGGTCTGCGACAGGTCTGGCTGAATTTTCAGGGAAGACCCTACAGCGAACTCAAGTTTACGATGCCGGGCCCCTATAAGCTTGTCCGACACCCGATGTATGTCGGTTGGATCCTCGTATTCTGGGCAACACCGACGATGACCGCGGGACATCTATTTTTTGCCTTGGGCACCACGATTTACATTCTCGTTGCGATTCAATTCGAGGAACATGACCTGACAAATGCCCATGGTGTTGATTATGTGAACTACCAAAACAATGTACCAATGTTGATCCCTCGATTTGGCAGGCGAACCACCATTGAAAGCGGCATTCATCGAGTGTAAAGAAGATCCGATTTTGAATGCTGAATCGGTTTGGATACAATGAGATGGACTTACGGCCGGGAGCAGCGTCATGAACCAGTCTGATGAAACCGAAATTCTCGAACAGAAGATCATCGAGCAAAACGACCCGCACGCGATAGGCGCGATGATCCTGAGATACCAGGACCGACTGGAGCGAGTTGTTGCATTCCGGATGGACAATCGTTTGCGTGCCCGCGTCGACGCCGCAGATGTTCTTCAGGATGCGTTCATCGAGGCCAATCGACGAATCGTCGATTACAAGTTGGTCGCAAACAGGATGTCGTTCTTTTTGTGGCTTCGATTCATTACGCTCCAGAAACTGCAGCAGCTTCATCGACATCACCTCGGAGTCAAGGCGCGGGACGCTGGCCGCGAGCTTGCGATTTTTGAACCCGGACATGGTCAAGCAACATCGCTGGTCCTGGCCGCACAACTGCTGGGGCGGATGACCAGTCCCAGCCACGCGGCGATGCGCGAAGAAAACAGGCGTATGCTCGAACAGGCGCTTTCCGAAATGGAGGAAATTGACCGAGAGGCACTTGCCCTCAGACATTTCGAACACCTCAACAACGCCGAAACGGCCCAATTGCTCGGTCTCAGCGAATCGGCTGCAAGCAACCGGTATATTCGCGCCGTGCGAAGGTTAAAATCGGTGCTCGATCGAATTCAAAATGGTACGTCCGGCATTTTTTGCGACGAGTAGTCAATCTCCTTTCAATAACGATTCCTATTCAACTCTCTCAATAACCCATGGATCAATGTTCGGATCAGTTTCGATCGAAACATACAATTGACCAGATTGCCGAGATGTTTGTCACTCGAATTCGCAACGGGGAACATCCTTCACTGGAGGAATTCAAGAAACTGTTTCCGGAGCACTCTGCAGACATAGACGAACTCTTTCCAACACTTGCAGATCTTGAAAACTACAACCCGGTTCCGGATCCGAATCGGGCCACAAACACCGTGTCCTATCGTGCTCCCTCCAAGCTGGGCAATTACATCATTCATCGGGAAATCGGCCGCGGGGGCATGGGAATCGTTTACGAAGCCGAACACCAAACCATGCGACGAAGGGTCGCTCTCAAGGTACTTCCAGCAAATCCACGGAAACCGGATTACGAACAACGTTTTTTGCGAGAGGCACGTTCCGCGGGGCAATTGCACCATACAAACATTGTCCCTGTTTTCGAAGTAGGCAAGTCAGACGGCGTGAATTTTTACGCCATGCAGTACATTCATGGTCAGAACCTGGATGTCGTGATTGAAGATCTCAAACGACTTCAACCGGGCGAGCGAATGGCGTCTGACGGTTTGACAAATCCTGACTCGCGTGACGCATCTACGATCGCGTTTCGTTTCTTGAGCGGCAGTCCTGCCAATTCCGGGTCGAATTCAGGGCAAAGCAGTCTTGAGTCAATCGTGGCCTTGAATAATTCGGCGATCGAAGGCGGGATTGACCGCGAAATCAACGCGAATCAACAACATCCCATCAACATTGGCCCGGTGAATAAAACAGGACGGCCTGAACACTCGGTTGAACCGGATCACACCCATGTCGATTCAAGCAGCACGTCCCAATGGTCGAAAATCGGTGAGACCAGAGACAGTTACTACCGACGTGTCGCGCGCGTTGGCGTTCAGATCGCCGACGCATTGGAATACGCGCACAACCATGGTGTTTTGCATCGCGACATCAAGCCATCGAACCTGATCCTCGATACTGACGGAGTCGTCTGGATTACCGATTTCGGATTGGCCAAAGACAGCAGGGAGGATTTTACTCACACGGGTGATATTGTCGGCACCATTCGATACATGGCACCGGAACGATTTACGGGTGACGCGGATGTTCGCAGTGAAGTTTACAGTCTGGGGTTGACGCTTTACGAACTGTGCACCCTTCAATATGCTTTCGATCACGCGGACCGGGCTCAGTTGGTCAAGCAGGTTACTTCACAATCGCCTGTACCGCCTCGAAAAATTCGACCGGATATCCCTTTGGACCTGGAAACGGTGATCGCAAAGGCAATCGCACGCGATCCCTCTCACCGGTATTCCTCCGCGCTTCAGTTGGGCAACGACTTGCGTCGGTTTGTTTCTGATCGCCCGGTACTGGCCCGGCGAGTCTCCGTATTTGAACAGATATATCGATCGGCGAGGCGGCATCCTGCTCGGGCGGCATTGATCAGCTGTTTGTTGCTGATCTGCTTGTTAATTACGGGCGGCTCGATCTTTTTGGCCGATCTGAAGAATCGACACACGTCCGAGTTATTAAAGGAAAATGCCCGAGTCGTTTCCGAACAGGCCAAAACAAGCGTGGCACTGGAAAAAGTCCGATTGGAAAAATCAAGGACGGAAAAGGCACTCGGGTTAGCGAGACAGGCGAACCTTGAAGCGGATATCGCAAGGAAGAATGCCGAGCGATCAGCGCTGGGTTCGCGTGCCCACCTGTATTATTCCGATTTGGAAAAGGCCGATGCAATTCGGGCCAGCGGCAAGCAGGGCCAGAATTTCGCCAGTCTAAAATCTGTCCAGGCGGCCGCGGAAACGGTACTCAAACTGGGCCTGGATTCAGAGCGTCTCGAGAAAAGATACATCAACTTGCGAAGCGTTGCGATCGCAGCCATGGCACAATGGGATGTCCGTCCCATTCACAGCTGGAAAACAGATCCCGATTGGACAACCCATATCGCGGTCGACTTCCAAAACCTGCGCATTGCCCAGGCAGACAAAGCCGGAAACGTTGCCATCCGAACGCTTGGGGGTTCAAAAGCTGAATTCCAATTGCCCGGTCCCGGAGAACATGCCTGGATTCCCATGTTCAGCCCCAACGGAAAATACTTCGTCGCCCGATATCATCATCCGGTGACGAAATCAAACCCGGTCACCTGCCTTTGGAATGTCGATTCCCAACAGGAGATTTTGCGATTGGATCGTGTTTCACTGTCGACCTGGCATGCTTTTTCCCAAGACAGCACCATGTTGGCTGTTTGCCGTAACGGCCACGTTGTTGAAGTTTACTCAACGGAAACGGGAAAAATCCGGTTCAGGTTCCGATCGACTCAGTTTCCCCGGCAACTGCGTTTTGCGAGGAACGACACGCAACTGATATTGGCGGAAAACCAAAGTGGCTCGGTCGACTTCTGGAGTTTGACCGAAACTCCAGAAATCGTAAACCGTGTTTCGATCGAACCCAAGGATGCCACCCACTCTAATGTAACTGCCCTGGACTGGAACGATCGCCGGAAGCAACTCGTGATTGCAATGGGGAACGAGATCCTGGTCTGGCCGCCAGGCGAATTGCACCGCGAACCAGATCGACTGACTGGCCATGAAGGTCGAGTCGTGAAACTGGCTCTCCATCCGACGGGCAAGGCCCTCATGAGTTCGTCGTGGGACGGGACAACCCGGTTGTTTGACTTAACCATCAACAAACAAGTAATTCGGATCGAGGGCCGTCAATTAACCCATGGCGGTTTCGACGAGGCAGGCTCGCAAATTGGATTTGCCGGTCCCTCTGACGCCTTTGGAGTCTGGACCATTGCCAACGATCGACCCTTCAAGACTCTGAAGTCGCCCGATGGATCTGGTTTGCAGGGATCGGCACAATTTGTCCCAGGCTATTCTGAAATTGTCGCGGTTCCAACTCAAGACGGTGTCGAGGTTTGGGATCAACTGCGCCAGACATTGATTCGAACTGTCCCCAGCGGCAGCACCAATCATGTTTTTTTTCCCATGGCTCAACAGCATCTGTTGACTGACGGTGAAGAAGGGATTCGTCGCTGGAACTATTCCGTCGATTTGAGTCCGGATCAAATTGATTTTTCCGTTAAAGAATCCAGTCAGCACATCATTTGCGAAGGACCCGCTGAACTTCTTGACTTGAACGAGTCTCGACAACTGATTGCGACCAGGACGATCGACGACTATGTGATGGTGATTGACATTGTGACCGGTGAAAGCCAAAAAATTGGTCCGCACACCAATGTTACCGGCTCTCAATTTACTCCCGATGGACGGCAATTGGTGACGGTGACCTGGCAGGGATTGGGGGTCAAAGTCTGGGACACTGAATCCGGTGAATTCGTAAAAGACATCCTGCCCGAGTGCTCGACAGCATCCATTTGTGTTGATGAATCCAACCAGACGCTGTCCGTCGTCGACGGTACCGAGCGTTCTGTCTGGTCAATCAAGGACTGGTCCAATATCTCCATACGACCTCGCGCCAATCCGGATGGCTGGCCGGGAGATTCGGCCTGCTCGCGCGATGGAAAATTGCTGGCGACGACTTATTCCCGTTACCTGCCACAACTGGTTGATCCCCGAACTGGCATGACGCTTGCGAAGCTTGAAGCCCCTGTCAAATTGGCTTTCGGGAATGCTGAATGGAGTGATGACAGCCGGTTCCTGTCGATCGCCGATAAACAAAGAATTCAAATCTGGGACATTTCTCAAATCAGGGCACGATTACGCCAAATGGGATTCGACTGGCAAAGATAGTCTTTGCTCTTTCTCGGAGCCATTGCCGGATTCTGCCAGCATCGCCCATGCCCTTTTCACGGATTCCATTCCCGTTAGCATTGGTGCATGAACAACAACAAAAGTGAATTCGAGGGGTTGACGATCGCGGCCTTGGCCACCCGTGATCTGGAGGCGATGGGTACGGCGATTGCCGCATATGGTGGATCGTCGACTACGTTTTGTTTCGAGAACGGAAACGCGGCAAATGCCGACCACGTGGCCGCCGAGTTCGCCAACCGTTTGCTGACCGCTGAAATCGACACTGTCATTTTTGTCACCGGCGTGGGCGTCAGTTACATCGTCGAGCAAGCAGCACGGACAGTGGATCGACAGCGTTTTCTGGATTGCCTGTCGGACGTCAAGACAATTGCTGGATCCGGCCAGGCGCGGTCGGCGTTAAGAATTCTGAATCTCAATCCTTCGGTTACAGTCGAGTCGCCGAAATCATGGCGGGATATCCTGATGGCGATTGACCGCCAGGCGCCGGTGACCAATCAAACGGTCGGACTGGAAGAGTCGGCGGATGTGTATGGACTGGTCAGCGGCCTTGAAGCCCGCGGTGCTCGCGTCGTTCGAATGCCGATTTTTTCTCAACAGATGCCCAGTCAAACCCAGCCGGCAATTGATTTTTTTGAACAAATCGAAGGCGGTGATTTTCACGCGATTCTTTTTGCTTCGCCAGAAAGCGCGATTCGATTCTGCTTCCTCGCCAGGCATTTTGGCAGGGCGCGATTGACGAATCATTTGCTTGACAACCATATCGTGCTGGCAATTGGAGCCGGCACGAAAGAAATCCTTACCGATCGTGGTTTCGTGGTCGACTTTGCAACCGAAGCCATTGACCTTGGGTCTGCGATCGATGAAATCGCAGACAACATCGCTCAAATCAGGAAACAGAAGAATATCATTCGGATTAACATGTCTGGCCCTGCAACCAACAACTCGGACCCCAACGCGCCCTGGTACGACAGCCCGTTTATGAAAGCCTGTCGCGGTGAGCCGACTGACGTGACTCCAATCTGGATGATGCGCCAAGCCGGTCGGTACATGGCCGAATACCGTGCGGTTCGTGAGAAGGTTTCGTTTTTGCAGCTTTGTGCCAATTCCCAGCTCTGCAGCGAAGTCATGTGCACCGCCGTCAATCGACTCGGTGTTGATGCAGCGATTATTTTCTCGGATCTCTTGCCAATTCTTGTCCCGATGGGTTGCGATCTGGAATTTGTCCAAGGCGACGGGCCAGTGATCCACAATCCTGTTCGAACGACTGCCGACATTGATCGAATAAAACCCCTCGAATCCAACGAGCCGCTCCAGTTTGTGATGGACACGGTCAGGCAAACTCGTAACGACCTCCCGGAAGACATTCCGCTGATCGGATTTTCCGGCGCACCGTTCACGTTGGCCAGCTACATGATCGAAGGGGGAGCCAGTCGCAACTACGCCCACACAAAAACGCTGATGTTCAACGACCCGGTTGCGTGGGATCAACTGATGCAACACCTGGCAAATTCCATCTCTGTTTACCTGATGGGGCAGATTGAAGCAGGAGCCCAATGCGTGCAGTTGTTCGATTCCTGGGCGGGATGTTTGAGTTTTGAAGACTATCGCCAATTCGCTCATCCGTACGTGAAACGGATTATCGCCAGCCTCCCATCCAACGTCCCTGTGATCAACTTCGCAACGGGCAACCCCGCGTTGCTGCCGCTGCTTTCCGATACCCGGGCAACCGTGATCGGGATCGATTGGCGGACTCGGCTGGACGATGCCTGGCAAATCGTCGGGTACGATCGCGCTGTTCAAGGGAATCTTGACCCGACCGTGCTGTTGAGCAATCCTAACGAAATTCGAAGGCAGGCCAAGTTCGTGCTGGACCAGGCGGCAGGTCGGGCAGGGCACATATTCAACCTCGGTCACGGTATTTTGCCACAGACACCGGTCGAGCACGCAATCGCCCTGGTCGATGCAGTCCATGAACTCAGCCAGAAATAGACCATCCAGTCCACTCTGAGGGTTTTCAACCACACAACCACGCCCAATGCACGTCAGCTTTCGATACACCGACCGCGAGTACCTCCATTCCCGCCGGATCAACAAGCTGATTGGAATGCCGAAATGGAAAAGCCTTGGCCTGGCGTTGATTTGCTTGATTCCCTCCGTTGCCTTGGTCACCTTTACGAATTCGTACATTGCATTGATGGCTTTCACAATGGTTGCTGCCTACCTGGTCGTCATGATCAGTCTGGTATTGATCAGGCAATCGTCGCCCAGGGACAAGCACGACCATCTCCTGGTTCTTACGCCGCTGTCGCTGCACGAAACGAATTCGCATTCCGAATATGAATTGAAATGGCAATACTTTGATGAGTTCAGCGAGAACGAAACGGAATTCCTGCTGCGTCGACTCGAAAGATACATTTCGCTGCCCAAACGAATTTTCACGCAGGCGCAAGGCGATCAACTTCGAACCTTCGCCGTCAAGGTTGGTGAATGCGTCTCGGAAACCGACGCCCCCGTTTCACTTTTCACGCGAATTTTCTCTCAAGCCGGTCAAAATTGCATCTACCGATTCACCTATTGTGCCCAAGACCTGATTCAAGCGGCCAGCGATCGACTGGTGGTAGTCGATCCCGCGGACAGAGGAAAAACGCGAAAGCAGCCCGTCAGTAACGGATTGATCGCGGCTTGGCTGGTCGCGTTCTTGCTGGTCGCCTTCTATTTGGCCCGAATCCCGGCCGACGCAAATCTGGAATGGACACTGAATCAATACCTTGTCTTGACCAGCTCGTTGATCCTGCCGTTCGTCCTGTTGATCGGATTCAGCAAATCCATTCGTTGGCGAGCTGCCAAAAGACCGCCAAAAGTTCCGCGCGAAGAAAACTGCCTGGTCTTGCTCAAACAAGGTTTCGCAGTCGGAAATCCCGGAAACGTTGCGTTTTACGAATGGCGCGATATTGACGCGTTTTATGCCAACAGCTCTTGTTTTGGGTTCAAGTCTTTCAATGGCTTGATCCAGGTCATTCCGAAACGAATATTTGCCGATGAGACAGAATCGACAGCCTTTTTCAACCGGGCGATCCAACTGCACCGCGAGCACCGACGATCTTTTGAAGAACCGGTAACCGCCGTTGAAACCGCCAATCCGTATCAGCCACCTGCCGGTTAATTTCCTGGTTGCCGCACCTCACGCGGGCTATCAGGAAGCCACAAATTCACATCCGACCTGGAAGTAGTAGCCAACGTCGCCACAGTGGATGACCTTTGCCACGACCGTGAACAGCTCACCATGGTAAGGCTCGAATGTCAGCAACACGTGGCTTCTCCCGATCGGGTTCGTCGTCACCAGTCCAACGCCCTTGGCAGAGATATTTCGAGTGACTGCATGATACTGGTAGTCCAGCGGTTCAAACTGATCATCCAGTGCGGTCAGGCGAACCGGCATTGTCACGTTGATTCGATCAGCCGACCTTCGTTCGGTCCCTGCAACTCGGGCGCAATCCAGCAGGTAGGCTTTTTCAATATCGCTGATGAACTCACTCAGTTGCTTCTCAGATTTCAAGCGAATGTTTGTTTGCGTGACGACGTTCATTTTCCTGGCTTTCATTCATTGTCGGGAGACTCGCGATTGCGTCTGCGTACTTAACCTTAGGACGCAAAAATGAATATTTCTGCTCTTTCACAGGAAATTGTGGTCTTCGAAATGGAATATTCGAAACAACCACTACAGCCAACCCGATGATTCGGTTGTTGCCAATGGACACACTCAGACGAACGTTGATCCCCAACGTCGGGCAGCCGTTGGATCGGAAACATGCTGACTCCACCGGACGACAGTTCATATCCTCAATTCTCAGCAAAACGTCCAAAATGTGCTTCTTTCGGGCTAGATCGAAAATCATCGGGGGAGATCAACGCGAAATCGGTTAGAATGCGGATTGGACTTTTCTGGCCGCCGTACGCATGCGAATCATGGTGACAAGATCAAATCCCAAACGGGCTAAACCTACGAACCTCCAGCGGCGGGATTTCTTGCGCGCGTCGGGAATCGCGATCGCGTTACCGCTTTTTGAATCGCGATCGGATGGCGCCACGATGGCCACGCCGTTAAGCCGGATTGGCCACCGGAAAACCGAGCCCATGCGATTGGTGTGTATTGGCAACCCTTACGGATTGATTCCTGAAGATTTCTTCCCAAAACAAGCGGGACGGAATTACGAAATGCCCAGGTTACTCAAACCACTCGAGTCCCACCGCGACGACTTCACCGTCTTCTCCAATTTCGATCACGGTTATTCGGGCGGCCACCGCGTCGTCGATACCTTTCTGACCGGCATCAAGACGATCGATGCGAAGTCGGCAATCGATGGCAACATTTCGATCGACCAGCTGGCGGCAGAGTCTGTTGGTGCGCAAACCCGATTCCAATCGCTTAACATGGGAGCTGGTGGAAGCTGCGAAATGTGCTGGACGCGGTCCGGTGTCAATGTCCCCGTTTTGACTCGTTCACGCGATGTATTTCGATTGTTGTTCGTCGATGATCCTTTGGCGGCCAAAAAACAGATTGGCGTCAAGAACCAACGACGTGGCTCCATCCTCGATGCGATTGGGCAACAGGCTCGATCACTCAATCGCGAACTGAGCAGGCCAGACCAGCTGAAACTTGATGAGTACCTGACTTCGATTCGCGAAGTTGAAACCAAGCTGGAGATGTCACAATATTGGGTTGGAAAACCCAAACCAGATGTCCAGATGCGGGAACCGGGTGACGGGGGATTCGTCGAATCCCTGGGGGTCTTTTACGAACTGCTGGCGCTCGCCCTTCAAACCGATTCCACACACGTTGCCACGCTGGAAATCCCGGAAGCATTCAACACGTCCAACCTTGGTCTGCAAAACAGTTACCACGGTTATTCGCATCATGGGAAAGCGGAAAAGAACCTGGCGGGGTTGCGTGTCATCGAAACTTTCCAGACCACAGAATTCGGAAAATTCCTGGATCGGCTGAAACAAATCACGCTCGCAAATGGCCAGCCCATGTTTGAAAAAACGATCCTGCTGTTCGGTAGTGGCATGGGCAATGGGAGCTCACATTCCAACAAGAACCTCCCGATTCTTGTCGCGGGCGGCGGTCTCCCGCACGCTGGACATGTGGTGTTACCCGAAGAAAAAAACCGGCGAGTGCCGCTGTCCAATCTTTACGTCAAACTGCTGCAACAATTCGGGATCGAGACCGATCATTTCGGAGCCAGTTCAGGCCAATTGAGTGATTTTGATCAACTGGAACAAGGAACCGAATCCCGATGATGAATTGGCCCCTTGTTTGCCGATCCCTGACCTCCCTGCTGGCTTGTTGTGCCGTGGGGGTCGTTTGCCCTGCAAGGCTCCAGTCGGATGAAATTGACCTCAATCGGTTCTTTGCTGACCACTGTGTCAAATGCCATGGCGCAGTAAAACAGGAAGCCGATCGCCGCCTGGATACGCTTTCGTTCGACCTGTCCGACAATAACGCACTGGCGAACTGGCAAGACGTTTTGGACCAACTCAATCTGGGCGACATGCCTCCACCGACGGAACCCCGTCCCGACATTGTCAAGCTGAGCAGCGTCCTAGCAGAAATCACCAATCGAATTGAGCAAGCTCAATCGGCCGATCGTGATCGGCGGACCGAAACGTCACTTCGACGACTCAACCGCCGCGAGTACCTCAATACGATCCGCGATCTGTTTGGATTTGACATGACGATGTTCGATCCCACCATCGGGTTTCCGGATGATGCGATTGAAAGCGGTTTCGACAATCAAGGCGAAACACTGGTAACGTCAAGTTACCTGCTCGAGAAATACCTCGACGCAGCAGAAAAGATTATCGATAAAGCAATCGTTGTGGGTTCCCAACCACAACCCAGTCTCGTCAGGATGCGACCCCCATTTGATCGAACCACCAACGCCCACTCAGGTTGGGTCACTCAGGAGCGGCGTGAAACGAACGAATTTCAATCGATTTTCCAAGGTACGAAAGAACGCTTTGGATATCGTCCATTGGACGACATGGCCGAAGGCGTCCCGGTGGACGGATTTTACGAGGTCCGCATCAAGGCCTGCGGACTGCATCGAAAACATGCATACCCGATCGAGTTGATTGGCACGGATGTCGAGGAACCGATTCGGCTCGCATTGACATCGGGCTCACAGGCCTTCGGTACGCTTCACCTGCGTCAATCGATTGAATCAACATTGGCGGAATTCAACTTGCCGGACAATGAACCGAGTTGGATGGAGACCAGGATTTGGTTGGACCAGGGATTTCAACCCCGGCTGACTTACCCTAACGGGCCTTATTTTTTCAAATCCCTGCCGCACGTCATTCACAGGAAATTTCCTGGGAAGTTTCCGATCAAACTGGTCTACAGCAATTGGTGGGAGGTCTGCCAGAATATCAAAACTCCCCAAATTCGTGTCTATGAGGTTGAACTTGAGGGACCCTTTTTCGATCAATGGCCACCGCTAAGTCATGTGGCAATTTTTGGTGACCGTCCGTTTTCAGAGGATCGAACAGCGGAGATCATTGAGCGGTTTGCGTCGCGCGCGTTTCGACGACCTCTCCGACAACATGAACTCGATTCGTTATTGAACCTGGTTCAGTTGCGACGCGAATCGGGCGAGGATCCGCTCGCCGCTCTCAAGTCCGGTCTGGCCGCCGTGCTTTGTTCTCCGGGTTTTCTTTACCTCGAAGATTCGCCAAAAACAGCGTCGAACAAGCTGGATGATTTCGCGGTTGCGTCGAGGCTGTCGTATTTCCTCTGGTCAAGCATGCCGGATCAAGAGCTTCTGGATCTCGCGAAACAGGGCCAACTCTCAGATCCCTTGGAGTTGCAAGCACAGACCAGGCGAATGTTACAGGACTCCAAGGCAACCTCGTTTTCAGCCGATTTCGCAGACCGCTGGTTGACGCTGTACAAACTGGGCGAAATGCCGCCTGACAGTAATGCGTTCCAACACTATTACGTGGGAGAACTTGAGACAGCGATGCGGCAGGAGACGCATTTGTTTTTCGGGCACTTGCTTGCCAACAACATGGATATCTTGAACTTCATTGATTCCGATTTTACGTTTGTCAACCGACCGTTAGCGCATCACTATCAATTCGACATTGAAGCATTCGACAGACATTTTGCCCAACAGACTCCCAGCAATGGTTTTGTAAAAATGCCGATCACAGATGCGAAACGCGGTGGTCTTCTGGGCCAGGCGAGTATCTTGACGGTGACAGCCAATGGAATCGACACGTCGCCCGTTATACGAGGCGCCTGGGTATTGGAAAAAATTCTCGGTGCGTCAACGCCGCCACCACCGGAGGGAATCGAACCGCTGGAACCCGACACGCGGGGCTCGGTTTCGATTCGGGACCAATTGGAAAAACACCGTGATGTCCCGACATGCGCCCAGTGCCACCGGAAAATTGATCCGATCGGATTTGCCTTGGAGTCATTTGATGCCATTGGAGGCCAGCGATCACATTATGCGTCAGGAAAGACAACACTCAAGATTGACACCTCGGGCCAGTTGCCTACAGGCGAACCCTTCAACGACATTGCGGACGTGAAAACGATCCTGCTGACTCGAAAACGCCAGTTCGCGCATTGCCTTGTTGAAAAAATGGTCTCCTATTCGATTGGGCGTCCACTGACAATTCACGATCGCCCGGACGTCGATAGACTGGTTGACCGATTGACCAAGCAAAATGGCGGGTTGCAGGACCTGGTATTGTCGATTGTTACATGTGACCCATTCCTCAGCAGGTAGCCTCCAATTTCCGCCCTCGAAAAAACGTCATCCTTTGAAGGTCGGCTTGAAGCAGCCCATCAAACCGTGCGACAACAGTTGCTGGACGCTCGACTGGATTCCGGACACTGGGAAGGACAGCTTTCGGCGTCTGCACTTTCGACCGCAACTGCGGTCAGTGCGCTGTCGTTCTATGTTGCCGATCCGGTCAGCGATCCAACATTGTTTCCATCGATTACATCGCAAATCCAGCGTGGCATCAACTGGATCAAACGCCAGCAAAACGAGGATGGCGGCTGGGGAGACACTTCGCTCAGTTATTCAAACATCTCAACCTCGATGCTTGTGATCGCGGCGATGCAGGCATCGGGACAAACTCAAGAGTTGGGTTTTGAGATCCGTGCTGCCGAGAAATATGTCGAGGCCCAGGGTGGAATTGACGGACTGCGAAAACGGTATGGCCAGGACAAGACATTTGCAGTTCCGATCCTGGCCAATTGCGCGATGGCAGGGATCGTTTCCTGGAATGAGGTCTCGGCACTCCCGTTTGAAGCGGCCTGCGTTCCGCAGCGCTTTTATAACCTCATGCAACTGCCGGTCGTGAGTTATGCCATTCCGGCATTGGTTGCGATCGGTCAGGCCAAGTTCATTCTTGACCCTCCCTGGGATCCGGTTCGACGCTGGCTTCGCCGGGCCAGTATCAATCGCAGCTTGAAAGTACTTGAAAAAATGCAACCGGCCAGCGGTGGCTATCTCGAAGCCGTCCCGCTCACCAGTTTTGTCTCAATGGCATTGATCAAGTCATACCGCGCCGATCATCCTGTCGTCCAGAATGGAATTCGATTCATCATTGAATCGTTTCGCGTCGAAAGTGAATCGGAAGGAAGTTGGCCGATCGACACAAACCTGGCGACCTGGAATACCACGCTTTCGATCAACGCATTGGCCAATCTCCCGGACGAATTCCGAAGCGAACTGATCGCAGATCCAGCGCGCTGGAATCAATGTCTCGAGTGGGTACTGGATTGCCAGAACACGACGACCCATTCGTTTACGGGAGCAGCACCTGGTGGTTGGGGATGGAGCAATTTGAGTGGGGCGGTCCCTGACGCTGATGATACCCCGGGTGCCCTATTGGCCTTGAAGAATCTTTCCAACGCGTGTGAGTTTGACGATTCGGTAAGTCAGAGAATTCACCGTGCCGTTGAAAGGGGAATCGATTGGTTAGTCAGGTTACAAAATCGCGACAAAGGTTGGCCAACCTTTTGCCGCGGGTGGGGAAAACTGCCGTTTGACCGAAGCGGAACTGATATAACGGCCCATGCGATAAGGAGTCTAATTGCCTGGAAGAACGATACAAAAACGTTCAGACTTGACGTGGGCCGAATCGACCGGGCGATCAACAGCGGATTCCAGTACCTTGCCCGCCACCAGCAAAAGGACGGAAGTTGGTTGCCGCTTTGGTTTGGCAACCAGGACCTGCGGGACGACATTAACCCGTATTATGGCACAGCGAAGGTATTAATGGCCTACCGTGACGCAAATTCACTCGATACCAACGAAGCCAGATTTGGTTTAAGATGGATATGCGAAAATCAAAACTCGGACGGTGGCTGGGGGGGAGGCCCGTCGATTCAGTGGCCGGATGAAAAAGCAGGTTGCAGCAGTGTTGAAGAGACATCTCTCTGCACCGAGATTTTACTTGACGACGATGATCCACGATCCCGGCGATCGGCTCAAGCAGGAATCGAGTGGTTAATATTGGCGACAGAGAGCGGATCGGTAGACACGGCGTGGCCGATCGGATTTTATTTTGCGAAACTCTGGTACTTTGAAAAAATGTATCCTTTGATTTTTGCCAGCTCGGCTCTGAGTCGGGCGACCGGTTTGGGTCAACGATCCGACGGCGCGGACGAGTAAAATTGAAACTTCAGAACGAGCTGGCATTTCAGATTTGAGATTCATATCTCTGGCTTCTGTGGCGCTTGCGAGTTCGTTTTTATATGAACCGTAAGGAAGCAACTTGGCTACCACGACAAACACCGACGAACTGATCGAAACGACGCAGAATGAGTCCAGCGAATCGGGCGCGAAGCCCGCTCGACGGTCGCGACGTCGGAAAACGGCCCACTTGAAAATGGTTCCTGCTTCAAAACAACAGCGCGAAACACTGCGTGAACGTTGCCGTGAAGTTGCTGATTCGTTGGACCGAAACCTCCCGCCGTCCAAAGACGAGCTCGAAGCAATTTGCCGGAAACTCCTGCTGGACGCGGGTGAACCAGAAGGATTTCTTGGCTGGATCATGGTGGTGATGTCGAGTTGTTTCTGGGAACATCAGATTCAATCGATTCCGCATTCACGACGACTGTTTCTGCTTCCCCACTGTCTCAAACATGCGGAGGGTTGTCCTGCGGATTACGACGAGTTTGGATTGGCATGCAAAACCTGCGGTGCCTGCAGCATCGCCGATTTTCGTTCTTCTGCCGAGGAACTGGGTTACAAAGTGCTGGTCGCCGAAGGTTCGCCAATCGTACTGAAGATCATTGTCAGTGGTCACGTGGACGCGATCGTCGGTGTCGCGTGCCTGAACGTATTGGAAAAAGCAATCGACAAAATCATGCTTGCCGGGATTCCCTGCATGGCCGTTCCCTTGCTCTCCAGCGATTGCCGCAACACCAGCGTCGATGAAGATTGGGTTGAGCAAATGGTTCGGGTCCCGCATGAAGAATCCAAACAGGAAACTCGTAGTTACATTCATTTGCTGCGCGAAGCGTCGAAATTGTTTGCTGCCGACAGCCTGGAACGACTTGTTCCTCGAGTTCGTGGTGGCAAGACACTCGCCGAATCCAACGGTCAGGGGGCCTTTGGACTTGATCCGATCGCCGCTACCGAAGCCATCGCCTACGACTTCCTCGCCGCCGGAGGAAAACACTCCCGTCCATTCATCACGATGGCGGTTTACAATGCAGTCAGCGGTGGTGAAGCGACACTTTCCAATGGTGCTGAGGTCGTCGCCGGATATTCGGACGCGATCCGTCGCACCGCGATGTCCATCGAGACCTTTCATAAAGCGTCGCTGGTTCACGACGATATCGAAGACAATGACCAATTTCGTTACGGCGACGAAGCGCTGCATGTCAAATACGGTGTGGCGACCGCCATCAACATTGGCGACTACCTGGTTGGCATGGGTTACCGGTTGGTCAGTCGTGACCGCAAGGAATTGGGGGCGGAAGCGGCCGCCGACATATTGGATTACCTCGCCGAATCACACCAACGGCTTGCGGAAGGGCAGGGGGCTGAACTGTTGTGGCGGGACAGCTGCGACCGCGTACTGAAGCCCCTCGACGCACTCAAGATTTACGCTTTGAAGACCGCGCCCGCATTCGAAGCCGCTTTCTACAGCGGACTGCGTCTGGCTGGACCCGCCGAAAAGTACCTGAAACCGGTCCGGTCTTTCGCCCGCAACCTGGGCGTTGCATTCCAGATCCTGAACGACTTGAAGGACTGGGAGCGAGACGACGACAACAAGAAAACGATCGGAACCGACTTGCTGGGGGGGCGTCCGACCGTTTTGCTCGCTCTGGCACTCGAGGGACTCAAAGGCGAACAACGCGATGAACTACTGAAGCTGATTGAGCCAAATGCGACGCTACCGGCGGAACAAAAAATCCTTCGCGCCAGGGCTTTGTACTTCGAAGCTGGTGTGTTTGAGAAAGCCCACAAACTGGTCGACAAGCACCAGCAAAAGGCCGAGGAAATTGCCGACGAGATCGAGCCTGACGAGCTTCGCCGATTGATGTACTACCTGGTCGACACCGTCCTGGACCGGACCGCGGACGTCAAACCAACGATCGAGATCAACCATCTTTCTTTCAATGAAGTGTTGCCCATCGTTTCCAGCGAGGTAACGTCGTAGGTTCGCCCTTCAACGACGGGGGAAGACGGCACGCCACAGCAAGCCGTTAACGTTCGACTCGTTCGACTTGAGCCAGCGAAATAAAAAGCAAGCTACATCCCCCAAGACCCTGTGCCGAATATGCCGGATCCGAACTCCAATGGATAAACGACTGAATTCTGCCGATCTGGCCCATGTCGAACTGGAACAGTTGATCAAGCTTTTCTTTGACGACATGGCTCAACTCGGCCAATTCGAAGAAGTCACAGCCGATCAGGTTCCCGAGCCCAGCCATTCCCTACTGGCTCACGATCAGCACATGACCGTAACCGTCGAGAAACACCATCAAACCGATGTCGATGTGGAAGTCCTGCAAACACGAACCGACGGCGAACATTACTCTCGCAAGATTCTGCTCAAACGAAAATCGGACGGTGGAGTCGTTCAATATGGTATCGTTCGATTGAACAAGTCCTGCCTCGCTCCAGATGTCCGCCAAGAAATCGAGCGTCAGGAATTACCGCTGGGTCGAATCCTGATCAATTATGGCGTCCTGCGCGTCGTCAAACTGCTTCGCCTCCTGAAAATCAAATGCGGTCCTGAATTGGCGAGCGAATTTGGTTTTGAGGTCGGCCAGATTTGCTATGGACGAACTGCGTTGATCTATTGCGATGGTTCTCCGGCGATCGAATTGCTGGAAATCGTCAGCTGAGGCGTTCATCTACCGTCATAACCGGCACAACCTTCACAACTGGCACAAATCGACCCAGCCAGTACGGTTTCATCGTCACACCCGGAATTGTCGATACTTCTCTCAGTACCGTCGCAATTAGTCTATTGAATCGATCATCAGGATATTCAGAAATGAAGTCAATTTGGATCGCATTGCTGGGGCTGTCCGTGACAGCGTTTGGCGGTTGCAGTACGGTAAACCAACCGTTCGCCGGGGCAAGTCATCGAGTGCTAAGGGAAACGCCGCAGACGCAATTCGGCATGGCACAAACGAATGTCGGCCGCAATATCAATCGCGTTTCCCTGGCTGGATTCCAACAAGACGAGAATGAAGGGGCCGTTTCCAAGTCGTTGAAATCCTGGAACAGCCCGCGCGAGAGACAATCCAGCAGCCCGGCCAACAGCCAACCCGGCAATTTGATGGTAAGCGAACTGGTCCCAGGCCAGGTTCAAGGTTACGAGAGCCAGGAGCAAGTATTCACCCTGGCCGACCTTGAGCAAATGGCCGTGTTCAACAACCCCGCGTTGGCAACGGCAAACGCCAGCGTTGATAAATCTGCAGGGCTGTTTCGTCAAGTCGGAACTCGCGCCAATCCATCCCTGGGATATGCTGCCAGTCAGCTCGCCGATCAAAACACCGATCAACATACCGTATTCCTGGAACAGGAGTTCGTACGAGGCGACAAGCTGGCACTTAACCGGAAGGTTCTGCGGCATACCAGCGAAGCCCAGTGTCTTGAGATAGAAACGCAACGGTATCGAGTCTTGACCGATGTGCGAGTCCGCTTTTACGAGGCCATCGCAGCCCAGCGCCAACTTGACGCGACTATCATGTTCGCTGAAGTCGCAAGTCAGGCTGTTGATGTCGCGACCAGCCTGCAACTGGCCGGTGAAGGAACGATTGTTGACGTCTTGCAATCCAAAACTCTGCTGAGCGAAACCAATCTGGCCCGTGAACAATCCGAAGCCGCCTACCGTGGTGCCTGGAAGGACCTGGTCGCGATTGCTGGCGCGCCTGACCTGAAACCGGCTCGTCTCGTTGGTGATTTCGGATCACCTGTCGGAGTTCAGGATTGGGAGGAAGCCTATCGGGTCATCAAGTCAGAAAGCCCGGAACTTGCAGCCGCCAACGCGATCGTTTGCGAAAAGAAAGCGATCTGGGAACGGCAACAGGTTCAGGCAATCCCCAATCTGACGGCTCAACTTGGCGCTGGATATGACCGGGGTACGGATTCCGGTCTGGTCAATTTCCAAATCGTCGCGCCGATGCCGACTCGCAACCGGAACTGCGGAAATATCGCAGCCGCTCGGGCCGACTATACAAGTGCCGTTGAGAATGTCAAACGAATCGAGATGTCAATCAAGTCTCGGCTGGCTCGGTCCGCGCAAGAATTTGAATCGGCAAACGCTTCCGTTCAAAGGTACGAGCAGGAGATTCTTCCGCAAGCCAGGGAGAGCCTCGAACTTTCCGAAAAAGCGTATCGTGCCGGCGAACTTGCCTTCTTGCAAGTCCTGACGGTTCGCCGGAGCTACTACGATTCAAATATCCGGTTCATTCAGTCGCAGGGCAGACTGGCACAGGCCAGTGCGAAAGTAGATGGTCTGTTGTTGACTGGTGGACTGGACGCACCACAGGACTACACGACGGGTGACGACCTGCGCGGCCAATCCTTCGGTGGTCAGTGACCGGATGGTGAATCCAGCGGCTTTCCAACACTTTCGTTTGAGTCGCGTCGCACCGTCAGCCTGAATCGTCCTGTTCGTCGTCCAATCCGCAGCAATTGAGGCCATTCTCAAGATGCGTCTCGCGCGCATCGGCTCAAGACAAAAAAATGAAGTTTGTCAGACCGTGTCCCGACGACCAATGCCCGGAAGCTGGGACATCGACCGGTCCAAGGATTTGAATTCCAGCCAACGATCCACGGCAATCTGGAATTGACGGGCTTCGCATTCTGCCTGGCCCTAAGCGGCGGACCGTTTCAATAAAATTGGTTTTGACCTGTTACCAAAGGAAAAATCGTCGACACCTCAGCCGGCGTTCGTGACAGGTTGATTCAAATTGAAGGTGAGATGGGACATGCTCACCGACCGACCGGAGTGCCTTCCCATATGGGTACGGTTCTTACGGTCTGGATCGCTTTTTATCAAGCCGGACAACCGGCGTTGGCAATTCGCGGAACGGAAGAGAATCGTGGAAACACATCCGGCTCAGCGATGATTTGGGAGGGAACACCTGACGCCACATCGGTTGAGAGACTCGAGGCCATTGGTCTTGGAGTGTCGTATTCGGTCCTTGTCCCAATGTCAGCAAATCGCGGAACTGGTTAACGTTCATGTCTGCCAATATCGAGAGGGTTGGCAATTGGTGTGCCGAGGCGCCAAATCTAGTCTGCCGTCTCGTACCCTTGCGTTTAACTCAAAACGCATGGCAAAAGGAACGAGGGCCGGATTATTCACGGTTTAAATTCCGCACCGCCTATCAGCCTCGTTGGCCAGTTCGCAGAAAACATGTACATTCGAACTTCTTGGCCAACAAACACTCGCGATCGCGACCTGCTTTTCCATGAACATTTTGATCACCAACGATGACGGCTGGGGATTTGACGGTATCCAGGCGCTTGAATCGGTTGCCAGACAATTTGGTGATGTCTGGACCGTTGCACCGGAAAAGCCAATGTCGGGCATCAGCCATCAATTGACTTTTGAACGTCCGATGAGTTTTGTCGAGAAATCACCTCAATCGTTTTCTTTGGATGGAACGCCAGCAGATTGTGTACGCGTCGCGATGACGCAACTGGACGTTGAATTCGATTGGGTGTTTTCGGGAATCAACAAGGGAGCCAATCTTGGATCCGATATCTACGTATCGGGGACCGTGGCCGCGGCGCGGGAAGCCAGCCTGTTTGAATGCAAGGCCATCGCATTTTCGCAACACTTGCGAAAATTCCAGGCGCCCTTCGATTGGTCGAGGCCAAGTCGGATGGCGGAGCGGTTATTGACGAGTTTGCTGATTCGCGAAATGCCCGACGGAGGTTGGATCAACGTCAATTTCCCCGATCCAAAAAACGGAAATGAAAAAGACCTCGCAGTTGTAGAGACACAGCACGATTTCAAGCCGTTGCCGGCCGATTATACCAGGACGGACGATGGCAAGCTCCTGTATTGCAGCGTCTACAACGACCGCGTTCGCACGCCTGGCTATGATGCCGACGTTTGTTTTTCGGGCAGCATCTCGGTTACGATTCATCCTTGAATACGCCTCTGCTGCAAATTCAATTCGTGATCGGGCAACGGTTGTTTGAAGGAAAATCAACAATATGCCGACAGGCGGCGCCACTGAAATTCTCCGGCATTTGCGAATTTGGTGATGCGGCGTTCCTGCCGCCGTTCCGCGGGGTGCTACTGGTGGAATCATGCGTCGATTACACTTTGGACATTACGGTCCCATGCTCACACTGGGTAATAAGTCGATGAAGCTCTTAATTTGGTTGCTGGTGGCGGCACTCATCATCCTGCATCAGGACTTTTGGAATTGGAACAATCACAAACTGTATTTTGGATTCCTGCCAATCGGCCTTTATTACCACATCGGAATTTCGATCGCCGCGGCCTTGGTGTGGTCATTTGCCTGTACGTTTGCCTGGCCGAAGGGAATTGACGAATTTGAAGATGAACCGGTCGGCAAGGGAGGCAAAGTATGAGCTTCCTGCTTGCCATGAATGATGGACAAGTCCGCCTTGCCATCATCCTGATTTACCTGGGACTGCTATTGTTCCTTGGTTTTTTTGCCAGCCGACTTTTTCGTGGTACGAGGGACGACTTTCTCCTGGCAAGCCATTCGATTGGACCATTCCTGTTGCTGATGAGCATGTTTGGTACAACGATGACAGCCTTTGCACTCGTCGGCTCGTCGGGGGAAGCCTATGTCAAGGGGATCGGCGTCTATGGCATGCTGGCTTCCAGTAGCGGTATCATTCACTCGCTGTGTTTCTTCGTCATCGGCATCAAGATTTATCGCATTGGCCGGAAGCATGACTATTCGACACAAATCCAGTTTTTTCGCGATCGCCTGGATAGCAGTTTTATTGGCTTGATGTTGTTTCCAATTCTGGTTGGACTGATCATCCCGTATCTGTTGATCGGCGTGATGGCGGGAGGTGGCGTGATTGCCGTGATGACGGCGGGTGCGTTTCCCGATCTCGGACTGGCCGAAAACGGCGGCATCCCGTCGAGCTACGGATCCTTGCTGATATGCGCAGTCGTTTTGATTTATGTCTTTTTCGGTGGCATGCGTGGCACGGCATGGGCCAATGCGTTTCAAACGACGGTCTTTATGGTACTGGGTGTCGTTGCGTTTGTGATGCTTGCCAGTCGACTGGGTGGTGGTGCAACGTTGATCCAGAGCTTGGAAAACGTGACCCAGAAAGTCGATTCCACGAAACTGACCCGCTCGGACATGAGTCAGACACTGTTTTTTACCTATATGTTTATTCCTCTTTCGGTGGCGATGTTTCCGCACCTGTTTCAACATTGGCTGACCGCCAAAAGCGCGAAAAGTTTCAAGGCTCCCGTCATACTGCATCCGGTTTTCATCATGATCGTCTGGGTGCCGTGCGTCCTGATTGGCGTATGGGGATCATCGCTGGACCTGGTAGACGTCAAACCCAACGATGTCCTGGCTTTCCTGGTGAATGACAAAATCGGGGCAGTGATGGGCGGGCTGCTGTCGGCCGGAATCCTGGCTGCGATCATGTCGTCACTGGACAGCCAATTCCTCTGCATTGGTTCGATTTTCACCAACGACATCGTCCGTCATTACCTGGGAAAAGACCGATTTTCTGATCGGGCCCAGGTTTGGATTGCGAGGATGTTTGTGATCGCAATTGTCGCAATTACCTATGTCCTGAGTCTCCAGGGGTATCGAAGCGTATTCACGATGGCAGTTTGGTGCTTCAGCGGTTTCGCTGCCCTGTTTCCGCTGGTTTTTGCGGCATTGTATTGGAAGCGACTTACCGTTTACGGTGCCTATTCCGGAATCCTGGCAATGGTGGGTAGTTGGACTTATTTATTCTGGAAATCCGATTGGGGCGCAAATACGGAGTTTGCGCTGCATCCGTTTGGCAAATCGTTTCCCTTGATGCCCGTCGTCGCGATTTTCATGTGCTCACTATTAGCCATGTGCATCACTTCGCTCATGACGAAGCCCCCGGGCGAAGAGACTCTCGCGAAGTTTTTCGATCATTAGAATCCACTGCGGTGCTTCCTCCTCACCCAGGTCAATCAGCTGCCTGAAAGTTTCGACTCCTGCATGTCATCCCGAAGACGAAACAAGTTCACGCCGGCCGAATCCGAGAAACATTTCGTCAACATGGCGGAATGGATCGCGATGGAATCGAAGGCTGAAATCCTGCGGATGGAAGAGCGCCGAAAAATTCAAAACACGTCCGACGCCGAAAAATCGGGAGAGACGATCTTGGATTTGGTGGTGACCGACCATGTGCACGGGCTGGGTGGTCACCAACTCGTGACGTTTATGCGACGCAACGAAACGTTGAGCATGCCCTGGCATCGCCTCCGCGTAGGCTCCCCGGTCGTGGTTTCACCGTACCGCGAACCCGGGAAATCGGAATCCGGTGTCGTCAGCCGCAAGAAACACGACTCGATTCAGGTAGCGCTCGATCGCTGGCCGAACGCCGACAGGTACCGAATTGACCTGTCCGCGGATGAAGTCACACGGCAGCGTCAACTGGCCGCGATCATGACAGCAAAGGATGCGCGAGGCCGATTGGGAGCTCTGCGGTCGGTGATGATGGGGGAAAAAATACCGTGCTTTTCGGATCGCAAGTTCGATTTGCATTTCCATACCGATCTGAACGACTCACAAAAATTGGCTGTCGAATTTGCTCTCTCGGCGGAAGATGTGGCGATCATTCACGGGCCTCCCGGCACCGGCAAAACAACAACCGTCGTTGAATTGATTGTGCAAGCAATTGGGCGCGACGACAAGGTTCTGGCGTGTGCCCCCAGCAATACTGCCGTCGATAACCTGCTCGAACGACTGATTGACGCGCGACAGCGCGTTGTCCGGATCGGACACCCGGCCCGTGTCGCGGAACGACTCAGGGATTATTCACTCGATGGTCTGGTGGATCAACACGACAACATGCCGGTCATCAAGGACATGATGCGCGAAGCCGATGCCATTTTTCGCAAGTCAGAAAAATGGACCCGGGCCAAGCGTGAACGGGGGGAGCGACAGGAGATGAAGCGGGAAGCCAAACGTCTTCAGGCTGATGCGCGGATGCTTGAACGGCAGGCAATCAACTCGATCCTGGATCAAGCCGACGTGATTTGCGCTACGACGACGTTTAATCCGGACCTGCTCGGTGATCGCCGGTTTGACCTGGCGGTGGTTGATGAAGCCTGTCAGAGCACTGAGCCCGGTTGCTGGGTGCCGCTGCTGCGTGCCGATCGTCTGATCCTCGCCGGCGATCATCAACAGCTTCCACCCACCGTCCTTTCGACAGAAGCGGGTCGTCAGGGTTTTGCCAAAAGCCTGATGGAACGACAACTGGAGGTCCATGGCGACCAGATTTCGCGGATGTTAAATGTGCAGTACCGAATGCACCGAGACATCATGACGTTTTCCTCGGATCAATTCTATCATGGCGGGCTGATTGCCCACCGGACGGTTGTCGAACACACGTTGCCTGAACTGGAAAGCGTGATTCCCAATGAATTTACCGAAAAAATCGTGACCTTTGTCGACACCGCCGGCGCGGGATGGGATGAAGAACTGGAGCCCAACGGTTTGAGCAAGCGCAATCCCCAGGAGGCGGAATGCGTTCTAAAGAAAGTCCAGCTGCTGCTTGATTCAGGATTACCCGGGGAAGACATCGCGGTCATCGCGCCATACGCGGCGCAGGTTCGCCTGTTACGCGATCAGTGCCGGCACCGCGGGGTTGAGATCGATACCGTGGACGGATTCCAGGGACGGGAAAAAGAAGCCGTCGTCATTACTCTTGTCCGCAGCAACAACAAAAACGAAATCGGGTTTCTCGCGGACCGACGCCGCATGAACGTCGCATTGACCCGTGCACGGCGACGACTGATCGTCATCGGGGACAGTGCGACGCTGGGCGGGGACGAATTTTACCGTTCCTTTATCGATTACGTGGAATCGGTAGGTGGGTATTCTACGGTCTGGCAGGAGTTGTAATCGCCGTCAATGGGAGTTCCTCCAACGACAAACGCCTCCATCACTTTGCTTGAATGCCTGACAAACGGTTCACTCAACCGGGAAATGGGGGCATGGAAGTTCCGTCGGAAACTGGGTTTGAGTTTCACGTCAAGGAAAACGAGCACCGCTAATAGGCCGACAAGCCGAAGGAATGTTGCAGGCCCTTGATGCTCCATCGGACTTTCCTTTCCGGACTGACCAGTTGGAGAATCGTCTTGCTGGTGATCAAGGTGTCACCGTTGGGCAAACGACGAACGGCGCTATTCCCCTCGTTCGCCTTGAAGCTCCAAACCACGTGTTTGTCATGATTGTACTCGTTGACGGTCGTGTCGCCGAGGCTCGCGACCAATGTCGTACCTGCGTCAGTTCGATGCACGGAAATCGGTTGATTTGCCGTTTCGATCGACCATTCTGTCTCGCCCTGGCGATTTATTTCGATAACAGAATTCTTGTCAAACAGGGCGACCAGGGTATTGCCATTGCTCAATCGCTGGCAATCCGCGACGCGACCGCCGACCTCCGCTTCCCAATCAACGGAACTGTCCGGCTGGTACTCGATCACTTTCGTCCCGCAGCCGACTAACGTGTTGCCGGTCTCAAGTCGATGCAAGCCCATCATTTGATGGGGAACGCGATCAAGCTTCCAGATTTCGTCTCCTTCTCGGTTGAATTCGACCACCGTATGCCCGGTATAAGAGGACACCAGCCGATTGCCATTCGGTAATCCCTGGACGTTCCAAGCGCCCTGAAAGTCGCGACTCCAAATTTCTTGTCCCGTCATATCGACTTCTACGACCTTATTCAGTCGGTAGTCCGCATACAGGATCCTGCCAAACATCAGATGACTGTCGACAATCGGAAAGTGAATCTTGACCGTTTCGCCATTTTCCTCCAACCATGATTTCCATTTTTTCACAGACGGGTTTCGGTGTTCAGGACTGTCGTAAGCCACGAATGCAAACCGTTGACCGGTAATAGCACGCAGCACACGGGCACTCTCGACACGTACATCCAGAATTTCCGACTCCAACAGCCCGACCAGGATCGGCAACGCGTCCCGGATTCCCTTGTTGGCCAACGAACGGGCAAAAGCGACTCGAACGTGATCATCGTTTTCAACCTTGAGACGCTGCAGCAACTCTTCTGTCGCTGCCAGCCCAAGCAGTTCCAACAGCGCCACCGAGCTGGCAATCCGCCACGACGCATTCTCGGATTGCAGCGAAGACTTCAGGCGCGGAACATCGGATTTGACAGCGGTCGCCGCAAGCGCTCTTCCAATCGCGGTCTGAGTTACTGAATCGTCAACCAGCTTCAGAGTCTCCAGCAAAACATCGGTCATGCCTTTGATCTGTTTGGCCTGGACGACGACGCAGACCGCATCAATGACGCCCAATTCGGTATCGCGACGATTCCTCGAATTGACATAATCGAGTATGACGCGTGCCCGGTACGCGACTTCCGGGTTTTGTGCCTGCACGGCAGCGGCCAAAGGTGCCTTGGGGATCGTTGTCATCATTTTCAACGATCGTGTCGCATTTTCACGTACCAGGTAATCAGTCGATTGGAGGTCCCGAACGAAGTCCCTGGCTTGATCTTCCAGCTGCTGATGCAATGGATGACCGGGATCCAGAACTTGCAGGCATTTCCGCATCGCATCGGCGGTCGGCAGAACCTGATGATGTGCAAGCGTTTCGATCGCATTTTTCAAAAGCGGGTGCGGGCCAATGTTCTGCACCAGGGATGACGAATCGTCGATTTCCTGTGAACAAACGATCAACGGCAAAAGGGTAAGCAACGCAAGCACCAAACCGGGCAAGGCTTTGACCGCGTCGCTGCCGCAAGCAAGGAGAAGAGGGTATTTCACAAACCGCTCCGCTTCAGTGACCAGCAAATGATTCGGGTATCGGCCAGTACGATTTTTTCGACCAGGTCGATTATATCCGAACGGGTAAGAGTTCGCGAAATTCGAAACGACCGATTCCTGATCAAAGATCAACCTTCGCCCGCTACTTTGACCGAAATATTGGGCCGGTTGAGCGTCGCAATCACACACAACAACACGGCCCCGGCAATATTCACGAACAAGCCAGTTGTGCGACCGCCGACATTCGGTGCCAACAAAAGAAGGGCGGCCACGACAAGTCCGGTACGCAACAGCAGATTCAGATTACTTCGCATGTACCCAGTCACACCGGCGGCAAGTGCAATGACACCCAGGACCGACGCCACGACCGAGACCACGGAGTTGCCCCAAAAATAGGTTTCTCCGGGCAGGCCCATCATCAATAACGCCGGTCGGTAGATAAACATGAACGGCAATGTGAAACCGACAAGAGAAAACTTGAAGGACGAAATTGCCGTCGACATGATGGGGGCATTGGCAATCGAGGCGCTGGCGTACGCTGCCAGGGCGACGGGTGGAGTCACCATGGACATCATTCCGTAGTAGAAAATGAACAGGTGGGCCGCCAGCGGAGCAACCCCCAACTCGCCCAGCAGTGACCCCATCAACGTAGCCATGAGCAGATAACAAACCACGGAAGGCACGCCCATCCCCAGTACGAGCGAGCAACCCATGATCCCGATCAAGGCCAAAAGCAGACTGGTTTCGACAATCGATTTGATGTTTTCGGCAAACTCGTTGGCCATCGATGTCGATTGAACGATCCCAATGATGATTCCGACGCAGGCGCTGGCGGCAACCAGAGCAATGCCGTTCCGGGCAGCACCTTTGAGGGCCAAAGTGAATTGCGGTCGCGATTCAGAATTCAGCAGCCACCTGACAAACTCCAGTAACAAGCCAAAGGTGAGAAAGGCGATCATCCCGATAAAAGACGAGTTCAACAGGGAATCGAACACCTGCCGGCTGCCGATCACTCCGGTCGTAGGATTGACCCATGAAGTTGCCAGGAACGAAGTGAAAACGCTGTTCTCAAATTCGGGTGTATGCGCAAGTTCAACCGTGAATTGATGTCCGAACATGGCTCCCAGGAATACGATGACCGCCAACAAACGCAAAATGCTCCCAAGCCCCAGTTGTTTTCGGAATATTGCGAGGAACAGAATCACCGCCAGCGAACCGGTAACGGCCTTGAAGGGAGAAAACCCCAAGCACAACAAGAGGACCAGGAATCCGAGTGCCCCGAAAAAAACCAACGCTTCATACCAGGAAATGGGACGTGTTTTTCTTTGATCCGGCACACCAACAAGACCCGCGCCCACTCGCTTGGAATAGTAGTGCACGATCATCCAGAGAGAAAAATAGTATAAAAAGGCCGGAATAACCGCAGCCCGGGCGATCTCAAGAAACGTTACGGTAGGTTTGACAAAGTCGAGCATCATGTAGGCGCCGGCCCCCATGACCGGGGGAACCAGCGCGCCACCGGTCGCTGCAGCCGCCGTGATCCCACCAGCCACTTTCGGCTCAAACCCGGCGTTCCGCATCATCGGAATCGTAAAGCTGCCGGTCGTCACGGCATTGGCCACGGCGCTACCCGAAAGTGATCCCATCAGACCGCTACCGATCACCGCGACTTTTGCCGGGCCTCCGACACTTCGACCAAACATCTTTTGGGAAAAATCAATAATGAACTGGGTCGCCCCCGACATCTCCAGGAACGCGCCGAACACGACGAACAAAAAGACATACTTGAACATCACTCCAGCCGCCGGCCCCAGAACACCGCTCGACTGCAGGAATGTCGCGCTGCTGATCGCTTTCCAGGTCATTCCCTGATGTGGCAACAACCAGTCCGGCAAATCGGGCGCGAAATAGGCGTGTAATATGAACACGATGGCCAGGGCCGGAACAATCCAGCCGATACAGCGACGGGTCGCTTCCAGAACCAGTAGCAACCCAATAATACCGATCCAGAAATCAACCCCGTTTTCATCACCGGCGCGATCGCCCAACGAACTGGGGCCAGCCATCCCTTCGGCCCAGTAGTTTTTGAACAAAGGCTCGGATTGAATCACGATGTAGCCAAAGCAAACCACCGTCAAGATCGCCAGGATCCAGCGACTGACCATCTCGATTCGCCAAAGTTTTTTTCGAAACGCGAATTGCCCCGGATCTGTTGTGGCAAGTTCCAGACCAGGCTCAGCGACCTGTGGGGCAATGGGGAAGACCAGGAAACACAACACCATCCCCAGCATGACGAAAATCGCCAGCGCCGACTGTGGCTGCATGATGTTGTAATTGACGAAGACGATCGTGTAAAAACACAGGACGACGCTCAGGACCGTAATGAGCGCTTTACGAATCCAATCCACAGGGGTGACTCCATCGTTCAGGCTGGTATTGTCTCATCATGCTTCGCACTAGTCGCCTTGGGGCCAAATACCGATTTCTTTATAGAATCGGATCGCCCCCGGATGAAACTCGGTGCCTGTGTTGCGGGCAGCATTGTCTTCGTTGATCGCCCTGGCGGCCGGGTGCTGTTTGACAACCTCGGCACGATTTTCCCAGATTGTTTTCGTCAAGTTGTAAATCAGTTCTTCATCCACATCCTCATACGTAATCAACTGCATTGATCCGACGTTCATGGCCTCAAAATCAGACTCCATCCCTTTGTACGTCGGCTTTCCATCTTTGGTCTTGGCCGGAATCGTTGCCGGCGAAAAGAAGGGTAACTCTTTGATCAGCTTGGCTCGAACTTCGGGATCGTAGGCCACGAAATGGATGTCGTTGGAGTTGCAGGCCTGAACGACCGCCGGCGTCGGAATCGCTCCACCCATGAATGCCGCGTCGCAGTTGCCGTCGGCTAAAGACTGAACCGCAGCGGTGTAAATTTCATTTTGTGGCGTGAAGTCGGCATCATCAGCGGAACCAGAGTACTTGACACCATGTTCGGTCAACAACGGTCCGAGAAACATTTCAAATCCTGCACCGGCCGGACCCACAGAGACTCGTTTGCCTTTCATATCGGCGATCGTCACGATTCCAGAGTCTTTCTTCGTAATGAATAGTCCGATATTGGGTGCCAGGGTCACGACCGCACGAATCTGGTATTCCTTGTCCCAACCACTCAGCCCGCGAGCCGCGTAGTAGCTAATCGCCGAGTTCGACATGCCGAGTTGAATCTCGCCTTTTTCCAATTTTCGGATATTGTCCTTGGAACCCTGAGTTCCCTTGGCCTGAACCTTCCAGTCGTTCTCTCCCTTGAACTCATTAGCGACCGAAGCAATCGCAGCACCGACTTGATTGAATACACCTCCTACCGGGGCACTGCCGAGAGTGACGAACTTACCACCCGAAGAAGAGCTTGGGCCTTTGGCTCCTTTCTCGTTGCTGCATCCCGCGTTAAATCCCAGACCCAGGGCCAAAAATGTCAATACAATCAATGTCGATGAACGATGGATCACCGATTTCTTAAAGACAGCAGCCATTTGCTTTTCCAATATCTTTCAGGGTCGCAAGTTTGATTCAAATTCAGCATTTCAGGTTTACATCATATCACGCGCGAAATTGTCGCTCTACCGGGTCATCCTGTTGTTTCGTACCAGCGCGTACACTGGAGACTCAGGCAGCCGCCGTTCCCTTCATTGACCGCACTTTATTCAGGTTCCGGTCGAGCGATGTCAATTCTGGCTGGACATCCTTCGATCGGCATGACCACCGATTCGCCGACAAATCGAAGCGGTCTGGTTCTCGGGTTGGGAATCATGAGCATCGTTATCAGCTTGACGAGTTACGATTGCTTGTTCCCCTCGGTTCGGGGCTGGGTATCCCCGCATGTTCAATTGGAGAAACCGTACTGAAGGCAAACGACCGAGGCCAGTAAAACCCGAACCAAAAGACACTCTTCAAACGGGCATTTTCTGCGGCATCATTGGCGTTGGTATTGCTGTCGTCTCGAGATTCCTCAACGCTGCAATTTTGATTTTGCGAATTGGCTTCATGAGTCTCCGTGGACTCGAAACGTAGCTGACGAAAACAGTTGATTCACGCATCCTCGATACGACAGGTCATCGGACTGCTGCCTGGTGGGATAAGTTGAACACAGACAGCGGGGTGGCCTCAGCACGGACAGCTGGCTCGACCCGGTTATTTCAGGTTCCAAATGGCATATGCGGCAAATGGGTCGCGTTAATTAAGCGACCGAACCATCCGCGACCAAGTTCCTCTTTCGAAAGCGAGTCCCCACCCCAGATCACTCCTTCGGATCGAGAATCTTCAGTTCGATTTTTCGAAACTGGGTCGGGTGGCTTTCCGATTGAAGTGAAATGGTTCCACCTCGAATCATCAGGTCGCCGTCCACGATGAACGGCTGGGCTTCCGCGTCACGCTCGTCGTATTGCGGCCGGGTGTATTCAAGTACGGTTTTCCCGCCGACTTTGTGGCGAATAACATCATTGCCACGGACTTCAATCTCAACCGAAACCCACTGGTCTCCTCGAAACGACGGAGAACTGCTTGAGGTGCAATGTCGTTTGATCAACTCGCCATTCATCACCACGTTGGTGCCCGGTGTGCACAGGTTCAACGTCGGCCGCTCGCCGGTTTCGCCGGCTCCAAGCAACTGAACCTCAATAGAAACTGGAAACTCCTGATCCGTCGCCATCCTGGCCGGATCCTGACCATGAATCATTAGTCCGTTGTTTCGGATCGCCCAACCAGGTCCATTTTCGACTTGATCGCCGATAAACCGATATTCGACGCGCAGAACGTAATTTGAAAACTTGTCCTTGTAAAACAGGTGTCCAAATTTCTCCCAGTTCTTCGTGTTCTTGCCATCCATGCTCAACATGTCTTGAGGTTTATATTGGTCATAGGAAACGGTCAACAGACCGTCGGTCACGCGAAATGTATCTCCGTAGTTGACACCCAACTCATGACCACGAATTTTGGGAGTCCAACCGGTCAGGTCTTTTCCATTGAACAATTGAATCCACTCATCCCGGACTTCAGTTTCGCGGGCAGAACCGATCTTCCCGACCGGCATCACGGCTTTTCCCGGATTCGTTGGGGCAGTGTTGGTTTCCTGTCCGGTCAGCCAAGCGGAAGAAAACATCGCCAAAACGGCGACAAGCGGCAGGATCAGTCGGGAGTTATTCATGGGATCATTCGGAAATTTGTGGGCCAACCAGAAAGCGGGCATTATAACGACAAATCCGGGGCCAAACCTCAGCTCAATCCAATTGGGATACCAAATAACGACTTGCAGGAATCCCGTGAATTTGCATAATGAAGGGGCTGAGGACGGGTTCGTGATACGACTCCGTCCAATTTTTGTTGGATCACGAATTACAAGAGGCTACCAGTCCATTGCCAAAAATGCGAAGAAAAACCACCCGGCGCAAGGCGAAAGTGAAAACTCGCACGGCGCGCAAAGACCCATTGTACGTGGATGGCGAACGGCCACGCCCGATGTATGTTGATTACAAAGATGTGGAGTTGCTGAAAAAACTGATCAATCGTCACGGTCGGATTGTCGGCAGACGCAAAACGGGCTGCACGGCTATCAGTCAGCACGCAGTTACTGAATCGATCAAGCGGGCACGATTCATGGCCTTGCTTCCTTTCAAAGGCGACTAGACCGGTTCCGAGGGCAAACGATCGCAATCCCAGCGTCAGCCCAGACGAGTGAACTCTCCATTCGACCGCTCATTTGAAACACCCAGCCTGCCCGGTGAAACCCGGCAGGCTTTTTTGTTGAGCCTGGAAACGACCAAGCAAGATTTGCGGAACCGATTACAGTCAGAAGTGCCATGCCAGACGTCTTCAAAACCCAGCGGCGAATTGAGTTTCGCGACACCGACATGGCCGGGATCGCCCATTTCTCTAACTTCTTCGCCTACATGGAGCAGGCCGAACACGCATTGTTGAGAAGCCTCAATCTCGGCGTGATCTGTAAACTCGATGGTCGCGAAATTAGTTTTCCACGCGTCAATGCTCAGTGCAATTATCGCCAGGCGATTCGATTCGAAGAGATCATCGACATCCATGTCGTCGTCGAAAAGATCGGAACCAAAAGCATTACCTACGGCTTTCATTTTTTTCGAGATGAAACGCCGGTGGCCGACGGATCAATTACCGTGGTATGCTGTTTGCTGAGTCACGGTGAACGTCCCGACTCGATACCGACCCCGCAGAAATTCATTGACGCGATCAAGCCCTACCTTGTGGAAGCGTAGCCACGGTTTTTTGAAATGTTTTATCCGTTGAGATGAAGCTCCCGCCGGTACAGATCCACCGAAATATACCTGTCTCGGCGGGGCCTCGACATGCCATATTTGAGATGAGTCACCGGGTTCACTTGCGGTCAACGGAGTCGGATCAATTCTTGCGAAGTAGTTTGTCCGGACGGAAGAACAATGTCGGCTTATCTTCAAAATCTGACCATTCGCTTGGCCGAAGGCGTTGGGCAATTATCCGAAGAGACGCGACAGATCCACACCAGTTATTTTCTGGCCGCCCAACAGCCCGATGGTGGATTCTCGGGTCGAGAGGGAGGCAGCGACCTCTATTACACGACCTTTGCAATGCGGGGACTGTCAATTCTTGGAGAGCTGTACGGCGATGTCGCAGATCGCGTGGAAGCCTTTTTGAAACCACAACTTTCGACGCACCAAACGATCGTTGATTTCTTTTCCCTGTTTTACGCCGGAAATCTGTTGAAAGTCTCGGCAGGCAAGGACATTTTCGAAAATGCGGATCCAAATTGGCCCAGCCAGGTCGCTGGTTTTCTCGAAACGCTCCGACGCCAGGATGGCGGTTACGCCAAAGCTCCCGAGGGGAATGCCGGAAGTACCTATCACACGTTCCTGGTACTGTTGGTTTTGCAACTGATCGAAATGCCGATCCCTGAACCCGAGCAAGTCGTTGCGTTCCTAGAATCTCGTCGGGATCCCGCCGGCGGCTGGCATGAGATTCGGGTCAGCAAACGCCCGGGTACCAACCCAACCGCGGCAGCCGTCGCCAGCTTGATGATTCTTGATGCTATCGACGAACAAAAAGACCCGGAACTGGTTGCGACGACCTTGGATTTTCTGGTGGAAATGCAAACCGACGAAGGGGGTCTCCGCGCCAATACGAGGATTCCAATCGCCGATCTGCTGAGTTCCTTCACCGGAGCGCTGACCCTGATCGACCTGCAAGCATTTACCGAGATCGATATTGAAGCCTATCGAAAATTCGTCCTCGCGATGCAGAGGGAAACAGGGGGGTTTCAAGCCGCGGCGTGGGATACCGCACACGATGTGGAATACTCGTTTTACGGGCTGGGGTGTTTAGCGCTGCTCGAGAACCATTAGAATTCGAATGGTTGAGTCAGTTTTCCGTTCCTTGCTCCTGTTTGGTTTGGATATTCATGTCTGATTTTGTTGCACGCGACCTGGTCAAAGAATTTGAGACGCCGACTGAGCCGTTACGGATTCTCGACGGCGTTTCGGTCACACTTGACCGAGGTCAAAACCTTGCGGTCATCGGTGACAGCGGAAGTGGGAAAAGCACGTTCCTGCACATCGCTGGCACCTTGGACTCGCCGACCTCGGGAAGCGTCGAGCTTTTAGGGACGGATGTCAGCCAACTCGGCGAAGCCCAACTGGCTCACTTTCGAAACGAGAATATTGGATTCGTGTTTCAGGAACACCACCTGCTACCCCAACTGACCGCACTCGAAAACGTCCTGATTCCGGTTGTGGCGACCGGCAGCACAAATCGATCTTCGATCGACCGGGCCAAAATGCTGCTGGAATCCGTTGGCTTGGCCGAACGGATGACCCACCGACCGGCCGCGCTCTCCGGCGGAGAGCGTCAACGCGTCGCGGTCGCCCGAGCTTTGGTCCGACAACCGGCTTTGTTACTGGCTGACGAACCAACGGGGAGTCTCGACACCGTGAATGCCGAAAAAATCGGCCAATTGTTGCTGGACCTGCAACATCAGAACGACACCATCCTGATTTGCGTTACCCACAGCTCGAGTCTGGCAGGACTGTTCCAAGAACGGGTGAGGCTTGAAAGCGGAAGGTTCGTGAAACCATGACGACTTGGCAAATCGCTGTCCGAAGCCTTCGTTTTTTTTTCCGCACGAATTTCGCGATCGCGATCGGAGTTGCGGCTGCAACTGCGGTATTGACGGGCGCGCTGATCGTAGGCGATAGCATGCGCAACAGTCTGCGCGAACTGACGCTGGAACGACTCGGAAAAATCGACGAACTGCTCATCTCCGATGGCTTTTTCCGACAAGCCCTGGCGGACGAAATCAAGCAGTCTCCCGACTTCCAGGGCGACTACGAAAACATCACGCCCCTGATCATGTTTCCTGGAGGTACCGTGGAATATCGTCCCGCTCAAGTCGCGCGACGGGCGGGGCAGGTCAGCGTGCTGGGGATCAATGATGAGTTCTGGACCTATGACAATACGAACCCGGATTTTCCCGCGAAATTGAGCGGCGACTCGGCGATCATCAACCAGGCACTCGCCGATGATCTTCAGATCCAGGCCGCGGACGTGGCTTCAGGCAAAGCACTGATCACCGTGCGAATTCCCAAACGCAACCAACTGCCCGCGGACAGCGCACTCGGCCGCAAGACCGACTTGATTGAAAGCATTGTTGATCTGAAAGTCGCTCAAATCATTCCCACCGCCGGGCTGGGGCGTTTCGGGATGCATCCGACGCAGTCTGATCCACTAAACGTCTATTTGCCAATCGAACGATTGCAGGAATCGCTCGCCCGAACCGTACTGAAACACAAATCGGATCCGGCGCAGGCAAACGTATTGATCATTTCGTCGAAATCCAGAACTCCGCCCGCGGCGGAAGTCAGCAAGGCGCTTCGAAGGTCGATTCGCCCAACTCTGGAAGATTACGGACTGACGCTTAAACGGGTGACGCAAAAATTCGGCGAGGGCCAGGATGAGAAAACGATTTTTGACTACTGGAGTTTTTCCTCCGATCAATTGTTGCTTTCGACCGAAGCGGCCGCTTCGATTGTAAGCGCGTTTCCCGACGCGACTCCCGTTTTTACGTATCTCGCAAACGACATCCGGAAACCAGATCAGAAATCGGGGATTCCGTTTTCCATGGTTGCCGCCGTCGATTTTGGAGATTCGTTTCGGCCGATCTCGGCCATCTCCAGCCAGGGAATTGGCAAACTTGCGACGAACGAAATCGTACTCAATCAATGGGCTGCCGACGATTTGGGGGTCGAGCCGGGTTCCAACATCATGGTTACGTTTTTCGAACCGGAAACGACTCATGGAACCCAAGTCGAACAGTCGGTCGAGATGAAACTCGTCGATATCGCAAAACTGACGCGGCCCGACCCACCACGGGCTGCCCCGCGTCGCGGCATGCCCAAACTCACAGTTTTTAGTTCAGAACCGACCCTTGCCAATGATCCCGACCTGACCCCCGAGGTTCCAGGTGTGACCGATGCCGAGTCGATCGAAAACTGGGACTTGCCGTTCAAGACGGCTGACAGGATCCGTCCCCAGGACGATGATTACTGGGACGAGTTTCGTACGACACCCAAAGCGTTCTTTTCGCTCGCCACCGGACAACAACTTTGGCGCAGCCGGTTTGGGATAACGACCAGTTTTCGAATCCCGGTGGAAACCGGAGACTCCGCTCAAATCCGTAACCGGCTGCTTGATCAGTTGGCTGCGGACGGTTCGCAACTGGGACTTCACCTGGTCCCGGTCAAGCGTCAGGGATTGAAGGCCTCATCAGGGTCAACGCCGTTCGATGTCTTGTTTCTTGCTCTCAGCATGTTTGTCATCGGTGCAGCGCTGATTCTCGTGTCCCTTCTTTTTCGACTTGGCTTGCAACAACGCGCGTCCGAAGTTGGTTTGCTCAAGGCAACAGGATTCAATCAAAAGCAGATTCGCCGGTTGTGGCTTTCCGAGATGACACTCGTTTCATCAGCGGGAGCAGTGATCGGCGTACTGTTGGGTATTGGTTACGCATGGCTCATGATCTGGGGATTGTCGACCTGGTGGGTTGGTGCGATTTCGCGGCCGTTTTTGACACTTAGCCTTTCTCCGTTGAGTTTGATCATTGGCTATTTCAGCGGATTGTTGATTTGTGTTTTGACCATCACCTGGTCGCTATGGCGAGCCCGTAACCAGCCCGTTCGAGGACTTCTGGGTGGGCAACTCGAATCGGATCAGGCAGATTTGAATCGTCATCGCGGAATTGGGCGATGGATTGCTTGGGCATTGGTCCTCGTCGCGATCTTTCTGACTGCGATGGCGACACAGTTGTCGGGCGAGTCCCAGGCAGGTTCGTTCATGGGGGCAGGATTCCTGATTTTGACAGCCTTACTGACGTTCGTTTACAGCTGGTTGCGAAAGCCGGGTAAAGCTGAGCTGGCAGGACGATTGAGCTTGCCCCGATTGGCAATGTTAAGCGCGAAGCGTAATCCGCTGCGAAGCACCTTGACGATTGGACTGGTTTCGGTCGCCAGTTTTCTGATCGCCGCTGTCAGTTCGTTTCGATTGACTCCCTCGGATACAGGAACCGCCGGCTTCGATTGGGTCGCCCAATCCAGCCAGCCGATTTTTGACGACCTGAGCACACCCGCCGGGCAGCTCCGGGCTCTCGGCGTGGGCAACCAATTGACACCCGGCACCGAAGTGATGTCGATGCGGTTCAAGCCCGGCGAGGACGCCAGTTGCAATAACCTCTACCAATCGACCCAGCCACGAGTGCTCGGTGTACCCCAGCGGTTTATCGAACATTTCGATTCACCCCAAGTTATCCAATTCGCGTCAGGTGGGAGTCAGGCTATTTCGGATGCAGAAAAACAAAACATGTGGCGTTTGCTCGATTCAGAGAATGTCCGCCACGGGACGGAAACTGATCCTATTCCTGTGGTTATGGACAAGAACACCGCCAATTACAGTTTAAAAATCTATGCGCTTGGCACCGTGAAACGGGTTGATTACGACTCTGGCGAGACAATCTACTATCGCGTCGTGGGTTTCCTTGCAAACACCATCTTGCAAGGCAGTTTGATCATGTCTGAACGCGATTTTGTCAACGCGTTTCCGGATTCCGGCGGCTATCAGTATTTTCTGATTCACGACGGCGTGGGAGCGGAAAAGTCAGCAGCTTCGGCCAACGTGGCATTGCTGGAAGATCGGCTGGGCGATCAAGGGTTTGACGCGCGGTCGGCTCCCAAGCTATTGGAGAATTTCATGGCCGTTCAGAACACATATCTGAGCACCTTTCAATCCCTCGGTGCGTTGGGACTACTGCTGGGGACGTTTGGATTGGCCGCCGTTCAGATTCGCAGTGTTCTCGAACGAAAGAAAGAACTGGGTTTGATGCGGGCCGTTGGGTTTGCGCGCGGCAAGCTGTCGCGATTGGTATTGCTCGAGAATGCCTGGTTGCTGATGATGGGTCTTGGGGTCGGGATCACGGCAGCACTGTTCACCACCGTGCCCCACTGGTTTGTGGGGACGGCTTCCGTTCCCTGGCTCGCGTTGACCGTGATGTTCACCGGGATCGTCGCAGTCGGTCTGATCGCTGGATGGCTGGCATCGAGAATGATATCAAAAATGCCGTTACTGGAGTCATTGCGAGCGTAAGTTCCCTGCCGTGATCGCTGGAGCCTGATGGTCAAAATGATTTTTGCCTACCGAACATTCTCAGCGAATTTGTGCGCGCCATTCATTTTTGAGTCGTCACCTATTCAGTCCTGTCGATTGGCGGAATGGTTTTTCCGATGACCTGAATTTCGGTCTCCAGGCGAAATCTGTCATACCCTGAAATGAAGATCCGTTACGGGAAGAGCGGCTCGGCGAATTCACCGCAATGCCGATGAAACCGCGGATTTGGGATTTCCCTTGAATTGCCCAGGAAAGACGGTATTAAGTCCAGTCGCCGCCGCTGTTTCTGAAAAATCCATCCAGAAACACCCAATAATCTGTCGACGCAAACGAACCCTAATTGATATCACACTGATATCACATCGATTGCAGCCTATCGGGTGGCCAATTCGAGTTTTATTTCTTGGTGAAAAGGAGATTTGATGACTCTGGAAGACAAATCCGCTACCCAGTCGCATGTTGTGGAAACGGCATTCCCGGCGAAATCTGGCTGGCCATTGCTGGCGTTGTTTCTCGGTTTGATGTTGCTGGGTCCAATCCTGTTTTTGTTGAGTTCGGCATTCATCGGACCTAATCCATTTTTCGTGGTCTTGATGATTCTCTTGCTTCTCGTTGGATTTGTCGGGTTCTTTGGATTCCTGGCAATCGCGCCGAATCAATCGAGAGCCTTGTTGCTGTTTGGCGAATACAAGGGAACCGTGAAGGAATCCGGGTTTTACTGGGTCAATCCTTTTTTCAGCAAGAAAATGGTATCGCTTCGCGTCCGGAATTTTGAAACCGGATCAACCGTGACGCCTCAGCGTAAAGACGCTGCGGGAACCGTCCTGGCAGAGCGAGGACGGACGGCAAGTCGGCCTTCGAAAGTTAACGATCGAGACGGCAATCCAATTGAAATTTCGACCGTCGTTGTCTGGAAAGTCGTCGATACGGCTGAAGCGTTGTTTGAAGTGGATGACTACGAAGATTTTGTTCGTGTCCAGAGCGAATCCGCACTTCGGAATTTGGCTTCTCGCCATCCATACGACAGTGAAGACCATGAAATTTCATTGCGGGGCAGCACAACCGAGATTTCCGAGCAATTGCAGCGAGACATTCAGGAGCGGTTACACCGGGCCGGTGTCCAGGTGATTGAGGCACGGATCAGCCACTTGGCCTATGCTCAAGAGATCGCAGCGGCGATGCTGCAACGTCAACAGGCTTCTGCTGTCGTCGCGGCGCGCTCGAAAATCGTGGAAGGTGCAGTTGGCATGGTCCAAATGGCACTTGATCAGCTTGCTGAAAAATCGATTGTCGAACTCGACGATGAGCGACGGGCGGCGATGGTTTCGAACTTACTGGTAGTCTTGTGCAGCGATAAATCCACTCAGCCGATCGTCAACACGGGCTCGATTTACTAACGTGTTGCGATTTTCGAGGCGACCGTCCCTTGACGACGGTCGCCTGTTTCTCGTTCTCAGTTTTCGAAAGTGAGCCGTTTTGCCAAAACGAGATTCATTTCTGCTTCGGCTGGACCCCAAAATCCTCAACGCTCTGAGACGCTGGGCGGATGACGACTTGCGTAGTGTCAATGCACAGCTGGAGTTTCTGTTGAGAAAAGCACTTAAAGACGCAGGGCGACCGAGCGACGTTGAAAGCGACTCGAGGAACAAAGGGGGGAATCGAAAAGAAGAATAAACCGCTGCCGGGTAAAGACGAATCGAGGGCAACGATTACGGCCTGGGAAAGCCTTCGCCATAAAACCGGATTTCTGAACTGGAAATTGGGAGATCACGGATACCGGCAACCAGGGAAGTCAGTTCCCCGGGCAAGTATGGGTCGTGAACGGAATCGTCCTCGCAGAAATTCTTGGCCTGTCATTTCCTGGTTTGTTTCCGAGGGGCGCGGGGTTATTCAGGGCCAATGAAAACGTCAGCGTGAAAGTTCGATTGGCGGGCTCTTGGGACTTGCCGCTGGATCAGCATTTTGTTTAGAATCCTCGTTCTGCTAATTGGAATTTGCCGGTGTGGCGGAATTGGCAGACGCGATGGATTCAAAATCCATTGGGGGCAACCCCGTGGAGGTTCAAGTCCTCTCACCGGTACCTGCTCGTCTAGCGAGCCCGAGCCAGCCAGAGCAATAATCCTGCTTTGGCTGGTTTTTTTTGATTCTCACTTGCCCCCCGCTCGCGCTCGCGGCTTTGAGTCTTGCTGCGATTCTGAATTCAATGATTCGGGTTCTTCTTCGGGTTTGACCAAACCTGCTTGAAGTCCACATCGTCGCCTGAAGGTAGAATTGCTCTGCGAACTTCCGATGCCTCAGCGAATATTTCCTTTGGGAGATTTCCATTTGATCAACTGAGGCACCGGACCGCTCCATGTATGAAGGTCTCAGGAGCCATCCATCCAATCGACCTGGAGCAACTGCCGTTCCAGTAACTGACACGTCAAGGGAGCAATGTCGGCGACGCCGAAATCGGGCGATTCAAGAAAGTAATGCCGTCCTGCGTGATCTTGTCCTGGCCCTGTCTCGAAGAAAATTTCGACAAAAAGGCTGGCCATTTTGAAACGGCTGGCTGGCAAGCTCGTACAAGTTCCAGATTACCTGCCACACTATCCAAGCAACAGGTACCGCAATAACCCAGAACCTACCGATCCACAAAAAACACCTCTGGTTGGCGGTTAACCGGGATGGAAGAGGGATCATCACGGCAGATTATTGTGGCGGAAAAATTACTTTTCATGTGATCAAGGGAGTCGTCACTGGAGCAGATTTGGAACTCGACTTGACTGACATATACCGCGAACAAAATGAGAATCAACTTGACGGCAATCAGAAAAGTGTGAAGGCCAAATTGGAAGAACCGGCGTTTTGGTAAATTGACCATGACTCACTCGAATCAGAGCCGTTCCAGAGGCAAACAGGCCCTCTGTTTTTCGGCCCTCAGCTCGACTTTTTCGCTGTTATGACCTCAGATTCACGAAAACACTTCCCTGGTAAAAGGGGCTTCCTTGCTAGAGCTTTTGACTTGTCACATTCAAGTTCTGAGCAGCAAGGAAGTTCTTGTGATTCGCATTCCTCAACAGTTTAAACCGCTACTTGAATCTCTGATTGCATCGTTTCATCGCCCGGAAACGGCTCGCCGTTTCGTGTTGTTTTTTGTGGCGGCCATTTCAACTGTTGGCGACCGAACTCTCTCGAACTTGCTTCGATTATTGAGTTTGGTCGAGTAGCTCAATCCTTCGCGTTACCTTCGTCTTTTTTCTCACCACCGTTGACAATCCCGAGACCGAAAGTCCGCGAGTCAAAGACAAGGCGTTCCCTTCGCAAGGCAGCGCGGTCACCATAAGAAAAGACGGCCGCGATTTCGCCGGAACGGCTGTGGATGGCGAAACGTCGAAGTGGTCACAGGCCAAAGACATTAAATGTCAAAGTGGTTAAGGTGCCATCAAAATCAAATGGGTCTTCGTGCGTGATCTTGCTTGTCGGTTCTACTTGTGCACGGTCGTGGTCAATTTCTTCGACACGATGCGGTGGTCGAATGAACACATTCGTCTCAAACAATGGATTGGCAAAAAACAAGTTACGTTTGCGGACCTGACCCCAGGTGTGCCACGATATTTATGGATGGAATGGATTTTTGCATGAGTCCCCGGAAGCGAACTTGTACACAAATCACCAAACCCGATCGGAAGACCGATAGCCTTAGGCTTGGCACAAGCAGCTTGGTGGAAAAAGTCGAGCTCAGGAATCCTGGACAATATGCCAATGGTGAACTGCCCCTGCTACCTGCGAATCTCGACCCCCAAACCATAAAATCCGCGAGGATTCAGGGGTACCAAACGATAACGCATCGGTTCGCAATCGGTTTGAGTTGTCGCTTCGACCGCGAGATAAGCGACCATCCATCCCAACATGACCTGGGACAGATAATGGCCGTCGTCGCAAAGCCGGCCATACCCCGCCAAACCAGATCCGGTAAAGAATGCTGCTTTGACTACTGGACGTTGGGCCATCTTTGCGGCAACGAGAAATGGCAGGGCGCCGACAAAAGTATGACCACTGGCTCCATTATTGTCATTAAAAGGATGCCATTCCGATCCGTCGCTCGATTCACCAGGTCGCGATGCACCGGTTATATATTGTAACCCCAATAACGTGGGGCCGCCGACAACATACGATCGCAAGGTCCGGTTGCTCCATGAATCGAGCGCGTCGTTCGCAGGCCGATTCCCATGCATAGCTTGCGAGGAACGCGCAACGATGCTGGAAGCCGTTATCGCTGCCAGGAGGTAGCTTCCATTTCCAAATTCCCGAAACCAGCAATCCACATTGGGAGCCGTCGCCCCTTGTTGCTGGAGCCAATCCTGAAAGTTCTCATCGATCGAAGTATTCGCAAAGACGGCGGCGAGAGTAAACATTCCCCCCAGCTTTGCCATACTGGGTCGCGAATAGAAAAACTTGTTGTCCGAAAGCAAATCACCCGTAAACTCCCAAGCCGGACGGTAGAAATGCTCGCGCAGTTCTCGTCGGTTGTACTCAACCTGTTCCCAACGAATCCTGCCGGATGGAAAATCCTCAAAAGTCCAGATTCGCGTGACGTGCCAATCAGGAAGAACGGGCCCCAGGAATTCCGAGGCTTCGAGGCAAAGGTTTCGCAGTCTGAACACTGGAGACTGATAGGTCGGTACAAAAACATCAGGCAAATCACCCACGGTTGTCTCGACAGTTGGCGACCGGCGCGTATCGGTGATCTCCTGCGTCGTCGTCATGAAACTCGCTCGACGAATTGTTGGCGCGAGATCGAGCGGATCATTCAATGAGGTTGCATGATCGACCGACTGAAAGCGCATTTGACGCGCGGAGGCCACTGGCGTGCAGCCTGAGAACCCAACCAATACCCCTATTGCCAGGTAGGTCAGCCGGATGAAACCGACATTTCTTCCGACTTGAAATACGTCAAGGCAGGAAGATCCGTCCAACCTTCTTGCTCCCAGTTCGAAAATCGCTCGACTAAAATGAAAACTGGAAAGTGATGTACCAGCGTGCAACTGTCTTTACAAGATACATCTGCGAATGCCGGAGGACGGTCGAACAACTGCTAGCACCAGCAGTGCCCTCATCTCACTTCGTTGGATTATTCAAATCTGGTTTAGCGATGTCCTGAACCTGAGGCTTGTTCGATCTGGGCAGCGGCTGGACCAATGGGATAAAAGAAGTTCAAGATTCGACAAAACTGACCGTGATTCCGTAGTATGGAATTTTCGCCTCGACCCTGAGCTCCTTTTGGGGCCGGGATCGAATGACTATCGAATTCGCGTCCCCTGCGGAACCCACCCTTTGCCATCGATTATCGATTAGACTCAGAAACTGAACTGAGGTTTGGCAACTGCCCGACGAATCATCACACGAGACGATCCAATCATGAATTCATTCAAACTCTGGCTGCCACTCTTGGTCCTGATCGTTATCGATGCGCAATCGGCCAGGCTCGTGAGGTCGGACGAGCGTGCGCAGCCCAATATCGTCTTTGTTCTCGCCGACGACCTCGGTTACGGCGAGCTTGGTTGTTATGGACAACAGAAAATCAAAACGCCGAACATCGACGAGTTGGCAAATCAGGGCATTCGATTCACTCAACATTACTCCGGAGCACCCGTTTGCGCACCGGCGCGCTGCACGTTGATGACGGGGCAAAACCTGGCCCATGCGGAAATCCGTGGCAACCGTGATTCGGGCAATGGGCGGATCTTCCCTGGTCAATGGCCAATTACGGATGAGATCGTGACGATCGCGGAAGTGCTCAAAGCCGCTGGATACGCCACGGGCGCGTTTGGAAAATGGGGTCTTGGTCCCTCCAACTCATCCGGCTCGCCAATCAAACAGGGGTTCGACCGGTACTATGGATACAACTGCCAACGCAACGCTCACAGTTATTATCCACCGTTTCTCGACAGTGATGAAAAAGAGGTGCGCATCAACGCCTACCCGGTTCCGGGACACGACAAGAAGCCCGAAGGCGAGATCGTTGCCGATGACTACCGAGCGGAAAACTACGCGCCCGATTTGATTTTGGACGAAGCACTGAAATTCATCGACAAAAACAAGAACCAGCCATTCTTCCTGTATTTGCCGTTTGTCGAGCCGCATGTCTCGATGCAGCCGCCGCAGAAATGGATCGACCATTATCCACAAGCATGGGACGCCGAGAATGGTGCGTATCGAGGCCAAAACGGATATCTGCCCCATCCTCGCCCCCGCGCCGCTTACGCAGCGATGATTTCGGATCTTGACGAACATGTAGGCACAATCCTCGAGAGGTTAAAAAAACATGGCCTCGAAGAAAATACAATCGTGGTTTTCACATCCGACAACGGGCCGACGCATGGTGGATCCGATCCCCGGTTTCATATCGGTGGTGCGGCATGTACGTTCTTCGAATCGGCAGGCGGGCTAAAAGGATTCAAAGGCAGTTGTTACGAGGGGGGCATCCGAGTTCCATGCATCGTTCGCTGGCCTGGAAAAGTCACGCCTGGAACAGAGACGACCGTGCCATCGTATTTTCCGGATTGGTTTCCCACCCTGGCCCGGATCGCCGGTGGACAGCTTCCGCCAACCCAACCGCTTGACGGGATTGACCTGACGGATGTCGTGCAAGGCGGTCCGGCCCCTCACCGAACCGAGCCGATGATTTGGGACTTCAACGGATATGGTGGAATCGTTGCAATTCGTGAGGGCCGCTGGAAAGCGGTTCGCCGCGACCTGATCAAGGGGAAACAGCCGCTTAGTTGGGAATTGTACGATCTTGAGTTGGATCGCAACGAAACAGAGGATGTGGCAATGAACCACCCGGAGATCGTGAAACGACTGGAATCAACGTACCTGAACACGCGGACCATTGAGCCAGACTTCCCTGTTCCGTTTCTGGACCATGACGCCAGGGCGAAGATCAAAGCAACGTTGGAAATCAAGTAATTGATTCAGGCCCGCCAAACTGTACTGCCTCAACGTCGGCGTTTTCCCGAATTCGTTGAACGCCCTTTACGAACAACCCATCGGAGTTTCGCGGCAGCAATGGGGTAGCCATTGCGTGGCGGCGGCAGTCGGCCTGGATCCGTAGAGCCATTCCTGCCTCTTTTTTCTTAATCTCCGGGCGACGTGATTGAATTAATCTCGCAAGGTCCGAATGGCATACGTGGAACAGTCGACGGCGTTTCGACTGCAATCTCGCAGTGAAACCGCCTGATGGCAACCGGCTCTCGGAGGTCAGCCAGCGCATGCTTGCCATGCGCTAACGGTATATTTATCTTTCGATTTTGTATTCGTCAATTTTACGATACAACGTCGCACGGCTGATTCCCAACAATTCTGCCGCTTTAGGCACGCTGTTGCCGGTTCGTTTCAAGGCATCCTTGATCAACTTCTGCTCCCAATGATCAATTCTCAGCGTTTCGAGCTCGCCATCGCTCGGCTCTCGGATTCCCAGATCGGCCAGTTGAATTTCGTTTTCCTCGGCCATCACGATTGCGCTATCGATGACATTGCGAAGCTGCCTGACATTGCCTGGCCAGGGGTAGGACAGCATCCGCTCGCTGGCTTTCCTGGACAGCTTCATCTTTGGCTGGCCGTGCTGATTCCGGAAATGTTCCAGAAAAAAATCAATCAGCATCCCAATGTCACCCTCCCGCTCTCGTAACGGCGGGACCATCAATTCATAAACGCTCAGTCGATAAAACAGATCTTCGCGGAACTGTTTCTCTACAACAAATTCCTTGAGATCACGATTGGTCGCGCAAATCACGCGCACATCGACGGAGACTTCTTCGGTACCTCCAACAGGCAGGAACGGATGACCTTCGAGCGTCCTTAACAACTTCGCCTGGCCCTCAAGCGAAAGTTCTCCAATTTCATCCAGAAACAGGGTTCCCAAATCGGCCTGCTGAAACCAACCAATGTGATCGCGGTCAGCACTGGTAAACGAACCCTTCTTGTGGCCAAACAGCTGACTTTCGATCAAATCCCGGGGAATCGCGGCACAGTTGACGCTCAACATGGGTCGGTCGCTGCGAGGACTGGCTCGATGAATCGCCCGGGCAACCAACTCTTTACCGGAGCCACTTTCGCCTCGAATCAAGACGCAACCCGACGCTTTGGCGACACGGCCAATCTTGGACTTGAGTTCCTGCATCGCTAGGCTCTCGCCTTTCAACTCATCAAAGGTCGCCGTTTTCTCGACCAACCGCGAATGGGATGCCGCCAGAGACGTGTGCCGATTGGCCCGGGCCAGTGATCGAACCATGATGTTTGACAACGCGCAAGCCAACTGGAAATGCGAATCGCGAAATGGATTGCTTTCCCGATAAAGGTGAATTGCACCTTTGACTTCGTTATCTTCAATCAGCGGAACACAAATCGAGTCGGCCGGCTTTTTCTCGTTCCTGGTGTCGTGCTCCACGCGAATTGCATGCTTTTGTTTTACGACCCTTCGAGTCAATTCCGGATCAAGGCGCAGTTTGTCGGCGAGCCCCTCCGGAATGACCAATTTTGGAGTCAGCTTTCCTTCATCCGAAAGCCACAGGAAGCCCGCAATCGAGGCATCCGTTCGATCGCACAAGCGATTCAGGCAGATTTCAATCACGCTTTCGGGATCGTCAACGGAAAGCAACTTGACGCTAAGTTGAAACAGAAAGAAAAAGTCCTGGCCCCAATTATGGCCCTTGAGAAAATCCAGCGTGTACTGACCGGTTTCTCTCGGGTTCATCGACTTGTCGAGCACGATCGTGAGATTGCCATTCGACTTGTTTTCCGGTTCCCGTTCTTCCTTTTCTGTCGGGATCGAATTTCGATTCATGGATTCCGAAAAAACGAAAGCACATGCACCGATTCGAACTTCGGTTCCGTCCATCAACCTGGCCTGATCGACGGATTGACCATTCACATACGTTCCATTGCTGCTTTTGTTATCCTTCAGCCACCAACCGTCCTCGTCATGAAAGACTTCAGCGTGAATCCGTGAACACTGGGGATCATTCAGGACAATCTTGCATTGCCAATCGCGCCCAAGAAGATTCTTTTCTTCTGGCGACAATTCGAAACGGGCGCCGGCGTGGGCACCGGCATTCATTACGAGGAAAGCTGGCACAAAAGTACGTTTCTTAACAGTTGAAGATCAGACAATCAAAGCGAACGGACAGCAGTGTTTTTTTTCGAATGGTCGTGATCGAGTAATCCGACCAACCCGGTTTCTGCCGACCATTATAATTTAACCGACTGGATTCGTCGATGAATCAGAACATTCGACGTTCGGATTGGCTGATAGGCAACGGATTCATTGGACTGGATTTGACGGGTCACGTGTTTCCTGCCAGACGGGTTTTCCGGATTTCGACAGTGTCGGATCAACCAATTTTAATTTGAACCATACCTCGGAATCGTGATCAATCGATCCGCCTTGGCGTAAACGCATTTGCCACGAACTCCGGTTTCAATCTTGCATCGGAGGATTGCCGGCGTTTCTCATCCGGGGTGAACGATTTCACGGGCTGGCCGACCGTTTCCTGACATTCGCGTCCCGCGGCGTTCAACCAGATCACTATTGCCTCCGAATGCACCAATCTCTACGATTCTCATACATACTTGCGGTTAAAATACGAAGGTTACGTTGTCTCGGATACAACCTACAGGAAATAATAATGCTTTCTTTCAATGCGACTTTGTACAAGAAATTGCTTTCCATTTTTGCTTTTGCATTGTTCGCCCTTGTTGGAATGGCGGTCAATGGTCAATCGACTGACATCGGCGAACAGTCGTCGACCGACAAACTGATTTCAAAAACCGTTTCCAAGGTTGTTGCCAAGCTAATGCAAAGCGACCACCTTTCGAGCCGTCAGCTGGACGATACGATTTCGAATCGCGCGTTCGACATGTTCATCAAGAACCTTGACCCCATGAAGGCCTACTTTCTCCAGTCGGACATCGAAGATTTTTCGAAATGGAAAACCAGGTTGGACGACCAGATTCTTGCCGGCGACTTCACGGCTGCGTTCGAGATCTTCGGCCGTTTTCTCTACCGCGTTGACGAACGCACCGAACAGGCAATCAAGTTGATTGACATGGATCACGACTATTCAATTGATGAAGAAATGATTAGCGATCCGGACGCAATGACGTTCGCCAAGGATGATGCGGAAGCCATGGAAAACTGGCGGAAGAGAATCAAGTACAGTTTGTTGGTTCTGCGAGGCGACGACAAAGAAGAGAAGGACAAAAAGGCAAACCAGGAAGGGGACGATGACGCCGATAAAAAGACGGTCAAAAAGACAGAAGATCCGAAAGAGCGTCTTCGAAAACGTTACCAGTCGTTTGCACGGCGGATGCACCAGATTGACGCTGAAGACGTGGTTGAGCGATATATCACTGCGATCACGACCAGTTTCGATCCGCACACTTCATACCTTTCCAAGGGCACGTTTGAAAACTTCCTGATCCAGATGGGGCTTGAACTTGAAGGGATCGGGGCCACGCTTTCGGTGATGGATGATGGCTATACCGTCATCAAGAACATCGTGCCCGGTGGCGCTGCTGCGACCCAGGGTGAATTGAAAGTTGAAGACAAAATCGTCGCCGTGGCACAAGGCGAAGAAGACGGATCCAGGGCTTACGACAAACTGTTTGCGGAGCACGGACCGGAATTCGTTGAATGCACCGGTATGAAACTCGATGACGTGGTCGGCATGATTCGTGGCAAAGCAGGAACCGTGGTTCGCCTTTCCGTCATGTCAGAAAACGACAGCGAACTGCACACGGTAAAAATTGTCCGGGAAAAAATCAAGCTTGAAGATAGTGCCGCCCATGGAGCCATTTTTGAAGAGGGCAAGAAAGCCAATGGTGAGCCAAACAAGATCGGGGTCATTGAACTTCCAAGTTTCTATGCGGACATGGGAGGAAGTGCCCTTGGAGGGCGAAGCACGACCACCGACGTACGAAAAATACTCAACGATTTTACGCAAAAAGGGGTCGATGCGGTTGTTCTTGATCTACGCATGAACGGTGGCGGAAGCCTTCGCGAAGCGATTGACTGTACCGGGTTGTTTGTCGATATCGGTCCGGTGGTTCAGGTCAAGGACCCCTATGGACGAATCGAAAAACTGAATGACGAAGACAGCGGGATGGCCTGGGAAAAGCCGCTTGTTGTATTGACCAGCAAGTTCAGCGCCAGCGCCAGTGAAATTCTCGCCGGCGCCATCCAGGATTACAATCGTGGCTTGATTGTTGGCGACTCGACGACCCACGGAAAAGGTACGGTTCAAAGCCTGGTCAACCTCAACCAGATTTTGTTCAACCGTAAAGATCCACCGAATGAATTTGGAGCCCTCAAGATTACAACCCAACAGTTCTACCGGCCAAACGGCGACAGCACCCAAAAGCGTGGAGTACTGTCAGACGTGGTATTGCCCTCCATTTCCGATAATATGGCGAACATCGGTGAGGCCGATCTCGATTACCCGGTTGAGTTTGATCGAGTTCCCGAAGCCTACTTTGAAAAGTTCAAGTACAACCGGGCCGAGATCACAAAAGAGCTTCAAAACCGGTCCCATCAGCGAATTGATGCGTCCGAAAAATTCCAGGCCGAGATCAAGAAAATCAACAAGTACGTTGAGCAGAAAAATCGAAAGACAGTGTCGCTCAATGAAGCGAAATTCATGGCGCGGCGAAAGGAATTGAACGCGGAGAAGGAAGACGAGAAGACCATTGAAAAACAGATGACGCCCAGCAACGAAATCGAACGTACGTTTTACCTGGACGAAGTCCTCCGGATCACCGCCGACTACATGGCGTTGCTTGACAAGAAACAGATCAGCAAAAAGTGATTCAACCGGAAAAAAAATGACGAAGCAATGCGTCGACCGAAAAATTGGCCCGCGTGACAAGTCGTTGCGCGGGCCTCTGCGATTGACCGTTGGGCCGGGAATCCTGCAACCTGAACATTGACGCACCGTCTCTTCCGGCCTGGATGAACCTGGAAGTGCTCCTTCGGATCTGCGGTGATAGCGTCACCGATCAGCCACGGCCCGCGAGGACAGTTTTTTTTCTAGGTCAAATCGATCTGCAAACCGTCGTACCCGACTTCAATGCCTGCCGGCAAAGTCGGGTTGACTTTCTCATAATCCAGCTTGCAGGCACAGTGCGTAAAATAAGTTTGCTTGGCAGCCAACCGCTGCGCCACGTCGATGGCTTGTCCAACACTCAGGTGCGTGATGTGTCGCTCTGGCCGAAGCGCATCGAGCACCAGCGTATCCAGGCCCTGCAGCAATGGCCAGCTCGTATCCGGAATCTCGCTCACATCCGTGCAATACGCGACGTTACCCACCCGAAAGCCCAGCACATCGAACAGGGGACCGTGCTTCATCGGAATGGGTATCACTGTCGCACCAAGAATCTCGATCGGCTGGGTATCGATCGAGATTATTTCAATCGCGGGAACCGCCCCTTGATGGGTCTGGGGTCCGCCGTTGAACACATAATCGAACGCCTTCCGCAAGCGGGCCTCGACTTGACGGTTACAATAAACAGGAACCGGGTGCCCCAGATAAAACTGGAACAGACGGAGGTCATCAAACCCCATCATATGGTCCGTATGCTCATGGGTATAAATGACCGAATGGACAATCCCGATTTTCTCGCGTAGCAACTGAAATCGCAGGTCCGGCGAGGTATCAATCAACAGGTTGCCCTCGGGAAGCCCCAGAATCGCGCTGGCGCGAGTTCGCTGATTTCGGGGATAACCTCCCTGACAAACATCGCAATCACAGCCAATTGCCGGTACTCCGACCGAGGTTCCCGTTCCGAGCAAGATCATCTTGCCAGTGATATCGGTTGTCTTGACGTTTTTTTTCACTGGCAGGATGGTCTGAGGCAAGGAAGCAACGAGTCCTTAAATCTAATCCATCGACGGTATTTGGGGAGAATACTGAAAATTTGGGGGATCCTTGGGTCACAATATGGCACGCAAATTGCCACAACATCCCGATTGTCCGTTTAATCGAACGGGAAAGCTGACAAATATGGGTGATTGAATGGGTCGGTTAAACCCGGGGCCGGTCTGGAGGTGCTGTCAATCTCCGTTGACCGGCATGATGCGTCCCGATAATCTGTTACCATCAGCCAAGTTACGTAAATTCTGACGCGATGCACTGCCAGGGCGCGGAAAAACTGCGCTTTCAGCTACATTTTTCGACTGACCTGACAAAATTTCCGGTCCATGACTTGAAGATCGGCTCCATCGACGTATTCAAAATAAATTAACGCTTCCGAACGATAGATTTGTCGGAAAAATGTGGAACTAAGCCATGGAACTATTGGAACAACTTTGGGACGGGACGACTCACTTCATGAGTGGACTTGTTTCCGGGTTTGAAAGAGCGGTCACTGGCGTTTTTGGGTCGTCCAACGCGCGATACGTCAAAAAGCTCCAATCCAAGGTCGACGCGATCAATGCACTGGAGCCGACCTATGAATCGCTGAGCGATGAAGAACTGCGCCAGGTAACCGCCCAGTTCAAGCAGCGAATCAGAAATGGTGAGACGACCGACGACATCATGATTGAGGCTTTCGCCGTCTGCCGGGAAGGAGGCAAACGCTTCCTCGGCATGCGTCATTACGACGTCCAGATGATTGGTGGAATGGTACTTCATTCGGGTTCCGTTGCGGAGATGGTCACGGGTGAAGGCAAGACACTGGTCGCGACGTTACCCTCGTACCTCAACGCGCTTGAATGTCGCGGCGTTCACGTGGTGACGGTCAATGACTATCTTGCCCGCCGCGACATGGAATGGATGGCTCCCCTTTACATGGGCCTCGGTCTTACGGTCGGTGCGATTCAAAGCAACATGCCAGTCAAGGAACGCCAGGAGGCCTACGAGAAAGACATCACCTACGGAACGAACAACGAATTTGGTTTCGACTATTTGCGTGATAACATGCGTCCAGCCGCGCGGGGCGATCAACGTTTCCCGAAGCGTTACCAGCAGTCGCAGGGCCCGCTGGCATTTGCGATTATTGACGAAGTCGACAACATCCTGATCGACGAAGCCAGAACGCCGCTGATCATCTCCGGACCGGCTCACCAGAATCCGGCCCGTTACGTCGAAGCGAACCGAATCGCGACCTCGTTGACGAAGGAAAAACATTACGTGGTCAATGAGAAGGACCACACCGCGACGCTGACTGACGAAGGCGTTCGTTACGCGGAAAAACTCGCGGGTGTCGAGAGCTTTTATACTGCGGGTAACATGGATTGGCCGCACATGATCGACAACGCGCTCAAAGCCCATGGACTTTACAAGTTAGACGTAAATTACGTCGTCAAAGATGATGAAATTGTGATCGTCGACGAGTTTACCGGCCGACTGATGGAGGGTCGTCAATGGAGTGATGGATTGCATCAAGCCGTCGAGGCCAAAGAAGGCGTAAAGATCAAAGAGGAAACGCAAACGCTCGCGACAATTACACTGCAGAACTATTTTAAACTCTACGAAAAAATCTGTGGAATGACCGGTACCGCGATGACCGAGGCGGAAGAATTCTACAAGATTTACAAGCTGAATGTTGTGGCTATTCCAACCAATCGCCCAATGCAGCGGATCGCCCACCCGGACATTATTTACAGCGGCGAAAAACACAAGTGGGCCGCGATCGCGGACGAAATCGAAGCCTATCACAAATGGGACATGGTCAGCCTCAAGAATGGCGAGTACTTCGTTGGCCGCATCAAGGAAGAAAATGATGACGAAGTCGTGATCGCTGACAAGGACGATGGTTCTCAAAACCGAATTGCCCGCAGCAAGGTCCAGGCGGTTCAACATACCGGCCGCCCGATTCTCGTTGGTACCGTCTCGATTGAGAAAAGTGAACTGTTGTCGGGTTTGCTGGACCGGCGCGGCATCAAGCACGAGGTTTTGAACGCCAAGAACCACAAACGTGAAGCGGAAATCGTTGCCCAGGCCGGTCGACTCGGCGCGGTTACGATTGCGACCAACATGGCAGGACGCGGTACGGATATTATCCTTGGCGGTAATCCCGAAAACATGGCGTGGGCGAGGTTGCAGGAAAAGTATTCAACCCGGCTCGATGTTCCCCATGATGAGTGGGAGTCACTGGTCGAATCGATTGACAAAGAACACCGTATGGCGGAGATGGGCAAGGAAGTCAAGGCGATCGGTGGGCTGCATGTAATCGGTACCGAGCGGCACGACGCTCGCCGGATCGATCTTCAGCTTCGTGGCCGGTGCGGCCGCCAGGGTGACCCCGGAAGCAGTCGGTTTTTCCTCAGCCTCGACGACGACTTGATGAGGATCTTTGCCGGCCCGTTCGTCAAACGAGTTCTGGAGATGGGTGGTTTCAAGGACGACGTTCCAATTGAAAGTCGGATGGTTTCGAGGCGCATCGACGCGGCTCAGAAAAAACGCGAAGAATACAACTTCGAAATTCGAAAGAGCCTCCTTGAATACGACGAGGTCATGGATGAACAGCGCAAACGCGTGTACGGTTTCCGACAACGTGTCCTGGATGGCGTCAGTTGCCGGGAATTGGTTCAGGACATGGTTCGCGAGCAGGTCGAAGGGAATTTGGCGACCTGCCTGGCCGACGATTTCGGTAAAGAATCATTCGCGCGCTACGCCGGAAAACAACTGACGATTGAGCTTGACCCGCGTTTGTTCCGTAAAACAACGCCCGATGAGGCGATTCAAATCTGCCTTGACGAAGCCGAACGAAACGCCGAGACAGATATCCTGGCTCAAATCGACGTATGCCTTGCCGAAGGCGAAGACGAGTCGGAATGGAACTGGGGTGCATTGACTCATTTTGTCAACACTCGCTGGAACCTCGGGATTCGTGATAAAGACCTGAAAGCTGCCGGCCGAGATTTTGTTGACGAATTATTGATCGACAAGGCCCGTGCTGCGATCCGCAAAGTCAAAATCGATGGTTCGGAGCAGATGCTGGATGCCGACTATGGCATGAAGACGGCAGCCGCTTGGGTGCAGGCGAAATTCGGTTTTGAAATCGACCCGAATGAATTCCGCGACCTGTCGCAGGAAATGGCCGTCGATTTGGTTGCCAAACGTGCGATCGAGAAATACGACGAAAAGGAAGCCGTTTACCCCGTTATGGCCGGACTTTATCAGTTCGTCATGCCGGCCACCGGTGGCGCCCAGGGACGCATCGATCGCGAAGGTCTGGTCCAATGGGCCAGTCGACGATTCGAGTCGGAAATCACGATTGAAGATCTGAAAAACAAGCAGCGCGAAGAGATTCGTGACATGCTGCTGGACAAAAGTCGTTACTCGCAAAAACAGGCTCAAACGGCGATCGAAGCACTTCACGGCCAGATCAATGACCTCTCCGATAAAGGTGGAGTGCCGCTGGCCAATGCAAATGGAGAAGCGGTCAAGCTTTCCGATTGGTTCAAGCGAACTCTCGATTACGACTTGCCAATGGAAAAAGTCGAATCCCTCGACAAGGAAGAACTCGAACAAACGCTCGAAGCGATCGTCGAAGACCATTATCATCCGGAGTTTCGACGGATGGAACGAATGGTATTGCTGGAAATCGTCGATTCGGCCTGGAAAGACCATTTGCTGGCAATGGACTACCTCCGTAGTGCCGTGGGCCAGCGAGGCATGGCCCAACTGGATCCGAAAGTCGAGTACAAACGTGAAGGCATGCGGATGTTCGATGGTCTTTGGATATCGATCGGCGAACGGGTGACGGATCTTGTGTTTCGCATGGAACAGATGAATGAAGATTTTGTCAGCAATACGTTGGTGGAAACCAGTGCCCGCCACGATGATGCTGACGCGGCAACCGAACGAATGCGACAATCCGACATTGGCCAGGAACAGTCGGATGCAATTGATCGTTCGGGCGCCGCTCAGCCATCCGTCGAGACCATTCGCAATCGGGATGAAAAGATCGGCCGCAATGACCCGTGTCCGTGTGGCAGCGGCAAGAAATACAAATCGTGTTGTTTGAGAAAACGAGCTTGACGACCGCCGCAAGCCGGCACGAGGTGTGCGCAGGGGTCAACAAGCCTGTTCGGCTTCCTGGAATTTTAAGCCGGGTTTGCGAATGATTCTCACCGGCAGGTTGGAAACCTGCTCCATGACGAAAGGATTCCTTTGGGCAGGTTGCTGAATATCATTTACCTTTGCTTCCTCGTTCTGTCATCACCATGGCTGCTGTGGCGATACCTGGCTGCCGGGAAAAACAAACGGGGCTGGTCGCAAAAGATTTTCGGGCTGGTGGCGCCGCGAACATCCGCAAATCCATGCCTCTGGCTGCATGCCGTCAGCGTGGGCGAGGTTAACTTGTTGGCTCCGATCATCGACAGGTTCAAGAATCGGCACCCTGGCCATGAATTTGTGATTTCGACAACCACCGAAACGGGATTTGACCTCGCATCCAAAAAATTCTCGGAACACTATGTTTTCTTCTGTCCTCTGGATTTCACTTGGGCTATCAAACGGGTCCTGAAACGACTTCGGCCCCAAATGCTGGTCCTTGCCGAACTGGAACTTTGGCCGAATCTGATTCAAACCACGCGGAACGCCGGCATTCCGGTCGCCGTCATCAACGGACGTTTGAGTGCAAACAGCTATCGCGGCTACCACCGCTTCCGTGGGTGGATTGGTGGCACGTTCGAGAAACTGTCGGTGATTGCCGCTCAAAATGAAACCTACGCATTTCGGTTTCGCAAACTCGGATCAAGCCCGTCCAACGTAGTCGTTACCGGCAGCGTCAAATTCGACGGAATCAAAACGAATCGGGACAACGCTCACACCCAAGAATTGGCCAGGATCGCCGAAATTGGCCCGCGTGAACAGGTCTTCGTCGCCGGAAGCACACAACTCGAAGAAGACCTGATCGCGGCACGTGTTTACCAACAGTTGTGCCAAACCAATCCCAACTTGCGCCTGATCCTCGTTCCGCGACATCCGGAGCGGTGTGGCTCATTGTCCCATCAGTTGAATCAGTTGGGCGTTCCCTCAGTGCTGCGATCAAGCCTGAACTCCGCATGCAATCCGTCAAGCGACACTGCCTCGAACGTCCGGCACTGGTCGCATGACCGTAACCCCCAACCATCGATTCGCCCCGTCCTGATTGTTGATGTCATCGGAGAATTGGGGGCTTGGTGGGGATGCGCCGACGTAGCGTATGTCGGGGGCAGCCTGGGACGTCGGGGAGGCCAGAACATGATCGAGCCGGCGGCCTATGGACTACCGGTTTCGTTTGGCCCCAATACCGAGAATTTTCGAGACGTTGTCGAGGAGCTTTTGGAGCACGAAGCTGCCGAAGTCATTCGGGACGAAGCCACATTGCGGGCATTCGTCGAACGCGCCCTGACTCGACCGGACTGGGCCTTCGAAATGGGTGTTCGAGCGAAGAATGTTGTCCTGAGCCACCTGGGTGCCTCGCAAAAAACCGTGGATGTCCTTTCCGAGCTATTGGAGGCATCGAATAGCGCATCGAACGGTTCCTCAGCGCTGCCAACACGTGCGGCATGACAAGACGTTGGCTGGGGTGCCGAAGCAGGCCCTCTGAGGGTCAATCTGACATGCCAAAAGTGCCGCCGGCAGCGAACTCGGGTGAGTTGAGGGTCGACGGCAACTGTACTATACTGTTGCGTTTGAGCTTGGACCATTTTGGCGTCGAATCCAAACAGCTTATCGGCCATCGCGGCCTTGACCATTTGTCGTTTGAAAGATTGAGGAGAGTGCTGTGGCCTCTGGAAAGTACCTTTTTACAAGTGAATCAGTCAGCATGGGACACCCCGATAAGCTGGCGGATCAGATATCCGATAGCATCCTCGATGCGATGTTAGCTCAGGACCCCGCCAGCCGCGTGGCTTGCGAAACGATGGTAACCACGGGACTTGCCGTGATTGCCGGCGAAATAACCTCGAAAGCCGACGTCGATATCGAGAAAATTGTTCGCAACGTCATCCGCGACGTCGGTTACACTTCCGACGAAATCGGAATTGGTGCGGATACGTGCAAGGTGATGGTTCAACTTGACAAGCAAAGTCCGGACATTGCCGTGGGTGTTGACGCTAATGGTGCCGGCGACCAGGGTTTGATGTTTGGTTTCGCATGTGATGATACCGAAGAACTGATGCCTCTTCCGATTGCACTCTCTCACAAGATTCTGGCACGCCTGAACAAGGCGCGTTTCGACGGCGAGGTCAGTTGGTTGCGTCCCGACAGCAAGAGTCAGGTCACCGTTGAGTATGATGGCTTTACTCCCGTTCGCATCGACACCGTCGTTGTCTCAACGCAACACAGCCCGGACGCAACCAACGAAGAAATCAAAACCTTCATCAAGGAACGAATCGTTGAGCCGCTGCTTCCCGCAGAACTTAACAAGGGCAATGTGACCTACCACATCAATCCAACTGGGAAATTTGTGATCGGTGGACCTCACGGGGACTGTGGCCTGACAGGTCGTAAAATCATTGTTGACACTTATGGCGGTTGGGGTCGACATGGTGGTGGAGCTTTCAGTGGTAAGGACGCGACCAAAGTCGATCGAAGTGCTGCTTACATGGCCCGCCACGTTGCCAAGAACATCGTGGCCGCTGGACTAGCCAAACGTTGTGAAGTTCAACTTGCCTACGCGATTGGCGTTTCTGACCCCGTCAGTGTCAACGTTGATACCCAGGGCACGGGTACGATCCCGGACGAATCCATTTGCCAAATTGTCCGCGAAGTATTTCCGCTGTCGACGCAAGGGATCATCAACTACCTTAAACTGCGTCGCCCGATTTTTCGCAAGACCGCTGAAGGCGGGCACTTCGGTCGAAACGATCCAGATTTTACCTGGGAAAACACCGATGCCGCTGCAAAACTGTCGGAAAAAGCAGCTGCTACGGTTTCGGCTTAACCATTAAAGTCTCAGTTCAGGCGAATCTTGATCGCCAATTGCCATTTGTGAAACGGGGCAATTGATTTATTTTAGGAGGGCAACGAAAGTTGCCCTTTTTTTGTGCCCGAAATGCTGGTCAAACACGTCGCGATTTCCAAGGTTATCACTGAAAAATTTTATGAGTGAATCCGGATCCAACAGCCTGATTGACATGGAAGACGAAGGTGAGTCCATCGACGCAGAAGTCGTGTTGCAACAATTGCTGGATAATTCCGAATTGATCCAGCACCTGTCGCGAACCACACATGAAGGTCGTCAAACAATCGCTGGCTATTTTCGAATCGAGTTCCAGCCGGGCGAACAGCGGCATATCCTCCACATCCCGTTGACTCCGGCCTTAAAGATCATTCCCCAGGTGACCGCCCACGTCACCGATCATCAAGACGTTCGAGTACGAATTACGGAACGGCAAAAATTTGGAATTCGCGCGGAGGTCATCCTGGCAAGGGTAGCCGAGTCAATCCGCCGGGTGCTCGTGGAGATCATTGCCACCGAAATTGAAACCGACGCTTGAGGAAAATGTGAACCCTGAACTTGAAGAACGCCTGAAACGGTTCGGCCAGTCTCATCTATTGAGGTTCTGGGATGAACTCAGCGACCCGGAGCGTGCACGATTGATCGACCAATTGGAGCGATTTGATTTCGGTTTGATCGAGACTCTGTTCAGCCAGGCCGCGGCGGATGAACACTGGGAACAACTCGCTGAAAAAGCAATTGTACCACCGGCCATCACACTTGATGATTTTGCCAATGCGAATTCCTACGACAAAGCTTATCGGATCGGCACGTCTGCATTGGAAGCAGGAAAAATTGGCATGATCCTCGTTGCCGGAGGGCAGGGGACGCGATTGGGATTTGACTACCCCAAGGGAATGTTCCCCATCGGCCCGGTCAGCGATCGAACGCTTTACCAAGTTCATTTTGAACACGTGCTGGGACGCTCAAGACAATTCGGAACGACCATCCCTCTTTACGTGATGACCAGTCCGCCGACCCATGACGAAACGACCCGGTTTTTGACGGAGCATGATTTTTTCGGGATCGCACCTGAGAACGTAAAGATTTTTTGCCAGGGCGTGATGCCCGCTGTTGATGAACATGGAAAACTCCTGCTGGAGGAAAAGGGAAAGGTCTTTGTCAGCCCGGATGGACATGGCGGCACACTTGCGGCGCTGGTCAACAGTGGTTGTCTTGCCGACGCACAGCAACGTGGCGTTGAGCATTTGTTCTACGGTCAGGTTGACAATCCAATGATCCAGATCTGCGACCCGGCGCTGATTGGTTATCACCTCCATTCCGGTTCTGAAATGACCTCTCAAGTCGTTCGAAAAAATGAACCAACACAAAAAGTCGGAAATGTTGTGGAAGTGGACGGGAAAGTCCATATTATCGAGTACAGTGATTTACCGGAAAAATACGCCCGGCAAACCAACGCGGACGGCTCGCTGAAATTGTGGGCCGGTAGCATCGCCGTCCACGTCTTTTCAGTCGATTTTTTGCAGCGTTCAAGTGACCGGGCAGATTCTCTGCCGTTTCATCGTGCCATCAAGAAAGTCGCCTTTCTCGATGACACCGGACAACGCATCACACCCGAACAGCCCAATGCATTGAAGTTTGAGCGATTCATTTTTGACTTGTTGCCGTTCGCCGAAAATGCCATCGTTTGCGAGGTCGATCCAGCGGACGGATTTTGCGCCGTCAAAAATGCTCCGCCAGCAGAAGCCGAGACTCCCCAGCACGTAAAACAAGCGATCTCGGATCTACACGCTCGCTGGCTTTCGGCCGCCGGGGTCAGTGTCGCGCCGGGCGTGACCGTGGAAATCAGCCCGCTGTTTGCGCCCGATGCGGCAACCCTCAAGGAAAAAGTGGACCCTGGAACGACGATCACTCGGGCGACCTATTTCAAATAGGTCGCTGTCGGATGTTCACGAGGGTTGGAACTCTTCCGGAAACTAATTTACTGAACTGTATTTGCCGCGACCGCTTCGCTCTTCCAATCCGGTTCAACATTCAATTCACAAGGACGGTTTTCATGTTACATGCGACGATAATGGCGGGAGGCGCGGGGACTCGGTTCTGGCCGGCTAGTCGGAAGGCAACTCCCAAGCAACTCTTGAAATTGACCGGTCAGCGCTCGATGATTCAGGCAACTGCCGACCGCTTGAAAGGGCTGTGTCCCATCGAGAATCTGCTGATCGTGACGAACGAGGCACTGATCGAACCGATTGCGGCCCAACTCCCCGAGGTTCCGCGCGAATCGATCATTGGAGAACCCGCCAAACGAGACACAGCTCCCTGTGTTGGGCTTGCCGCCGCGTGGATCGCATCACGCGATCCAGATGCGACCATGGTCGTGATGCCGGCCGATCATGTCATCGGACCGGACGATGTGTTTCAAGATGCCCTTTCTCATGCAGCCGAATTGGTCGACCAGGATCCGACACGAATTGTTACCTTTGGTATCAGGCCCGACTATCCTGCCGAGGTTTTTGGATACATCGAGCGGTCTGAAACTCCGCTGACAGCTGCCAGGTATTCTACTTTCAAAGTCAATCGTTTCCGTGAGAAACCCGACCTGGCGACTGCACAGCAGTTTGTCGACGCCGGTACGTTTTACTGGAACGCGGGAATTTTTGTCTGGAAGGCCCAGACAATACTTGACGCGTTACAACGATTCCAACCGGAAATGTCGGCACACATTCGAAACATCGCAGGCACCATCGGGACGCCCGCGTTTGCCGAGACTCTTCGAACCGAGTTCACGGCGATCAAAGGAACTTCGATTGACTACGCCGTCATGGAGCGGTACGAAAATGTCCTGGTTGTCGAGGCACCATACCAGTGGGACGACCTGGGAAACTGGTCGGCAATTCCACGCCTCAAAGGAGTAGATGAATCGGGGAATACAATTGACGGAGATTATCTGGGAATTGATACCGAGAACTCCATTATCCGGACAGAAAACGGGCACTTGATTGTGACGATTGGAATGAAAGACTGTATTATCGTTCATACCCCCGATGCGACATTGGTGGCGGACAAGAACAACGAAAATGCGATCAAGGATATCGTCGCCGAATTAGAGCGACGAAAAATGCAACAGTACCTGTAATGGAACAACACGCGCCAGAACGCAAACCAGACATGAAGCTGCAACATCTTTTGGCGATCCTGCTGGCGTTTGGGTCGATGCCTGGAGCGCCCAAGCTTGCATTCGGTCAAACGTCTCGGGAGGATACGTCAATCACCGATCAGCATTTCGACGACGGCGAGCCCGTGGCCTACCCGAACTGGCGGACCAAAACGCTTGGTGGCAAACAATTCTGGACCGATGTTCGATATGTTGGTGGTTGGCGGGTTCAGGTCAATTCCCAAACCGGCCACTGCCGCCTGCTTGATCCTGGAAATACACGCCACGCGTCGGGCAACCGGCTGCATTGTGACGAGTTGCTCGATCAAATGACGGACAACGGGAAAGCAAAACTCGATACTGGTAAAGTCGTAATCACCCTGCATGGATTGATGCGGACAAAATCGGCCATGCAACCGATGGCGGACTACCTGCAGAAAAACGGCGAATTCACATCCATCAACTTACAATATGCCAGCACGCGAAAAACAGTTGCCGAGCATGCCATTGCGCTGAAAAGTGTGATCGATCAACTCGGACCTGAAGTGACTGAGATTGATTTTGTCTGCCATTCGCTGGGCAACATTGTCGTCCGGCGTTACCTCGGTGATCACACCGATCCTCAGACTGGCTGGCAGGGTGATGTGAGAATCAAAAGGATGGTCATGCTGGGGCCTCCCAACCAGGGCTCGCGGATGGCAAGGGTCTTGAAGTCGAGTTTTGCGTTTCAGACCATCGCGGGAGTGAGCGGAGTGGAGCTTTCGCGGACCTGGGAAAAACTTGAGCCGACTCTGGCGACACCCCACTTTGAGTTTGGGATCATTGCCGGCGGACAGCTCAACGAAGAGAAGTTCAGCAATTTTATTCTATCAGGCAAAGACGATTTCACCGTAAGTGTCGAAGAAACGAAACTGGTGGGCGCTCACGACTTCCTCGTTCGTCCGTTGCTCCACTCAACGATGATGCACCAACCGGAGGTGCTCAAGGCGACACTTAGTTTCTTACAAAACGGGTATTTCACTTCCGAACAGGACCGATCGCCGTTACAGGCGAAGCATCCGACTGACGAGGCGGGGAGCCCCCATTGAGCGACGTGGATAAAAACGCCGATCCGAACGGCACAAGGCCTTCTGCAAGACTGCCCGCAGTAGGGCGAATTGCCGGGATCGATTTCGGGACGGTTCGGATCGGAGTCGCCATCAGCGATCCGGGTCAGGCAATCGCCAGCCCCCTCGAGACTTACCATCGTCGTTCGATGGAACTTGATGCAAGGTATTTTCAAGATCTGGTTCAGAGCGAACGAGTCGTGGGATTTGTGGTTGGGCTCCCGGTTCATATGAGCGGAGATGCAAGTCAAAAATCCCGTGAGGCGGTGGAATTTGGCAAATGGTTGCAGGACCACACAGAAATCCCTGTCGACTGGATCGATGAACGTTACACGACCTCGATGGCGCGGGAGTTATTGAGCCATTCCAATTTGTCCGGAAACAAACGCAAGGCCCAACTCGACAAACTGGCGGCTCAAATTCTGTTGGCGGCCTATCTCGAATCGGGCCCGCAATCGGGTGTCTTGTCGATAGATGGCATTTAGCGTTTTCAGGTTTTAACGTTTTAGCATAACCGAAGACGAGCTGACGCTTCAAAACCTGGCCATAGGCCAGCGTCACAGAAAGTAACGTCTCGCCAGCGGTTTTGGCTCGAGGCTAACGCCCTTCGGCTCACCCAACCATTGAACAACGGGTTTTGAAATACCCTCTAGTAAATCCAGAAACCCCAATTAAACAAATAACTGAGCCCATTGATCAGCAAAATTGCGCCGATCCAAACCAGCCAGCCCATCCCTTGGCTTCCACCGGTGGCCTGGTGGGATTGAAGCTCGTACTGGATGGAATTGACGAACCCGATCGCCTCGTCTTCTTTCCAACCATTGTTCACCAATTGCTGAGTGATCTCTTGAGGGCTTTCCCCTTTCTGCAAATTCTCGGCAACCAATACTGCCAAGCCTTCAATCTCATCGTCTTCCTGACCGGGAGGCGGTTCTTGCTGTGACATGCGTGTTTCTCGCGTGGGTCGATGTTGTCGGATTGGCGGTTGCATTAGCCAACCTCGAGTCTAGAAGTTGCGGGGAAAAGTGTCAAACTAGATTGCATTCACTTCTCGACCACAACAACGCTTCCTGCCGATGAAACCTCCCGGGCCCGATGAAGGGATTCTCATGTGACTTCAATCCCGAGAATTTCTTGACGGTTCCTGACACGAAACCAGGTTGTCCCGACAAACGAATTGCGGTTAAAGGTACTGTTGCGGGTCTTGGTTCGGAAGGCGGATGGAATGAACACAGGCGAATCGAAACGCATTGTCATTGCGGGAGGCAGCGGTTTTCTGGGAGTTTCGCTGACGCATTATCTGGTCGAGCTGGGCCACGTCGTTACCGTCCTTTCGCGAAACCCGATCAAGTCGAAAGGGCCATGCGATCAGGTTGCATGGGACGCTCGGACCCTCGACGACTGGATAGCAGTGCTGGAGGGTGCCGATGCGATTGTCAATTTGACGGGGCGCTCAGTGGATTGCATCAAGACGCCCGATCATCAGGATGAGATTTTGAGATCTCGCCTGGAAGCAACGCGAGTCCTCGGGGCGGCGATGCGCAAGATTGAATCTCCACCACCGGTCTGGGTTCAAATGAGCACGGCCCATATTTACGGCGATCCACCAACCGCGATTTGTACAGAAGAGTCTCTCCTTGGAATCGGATTGGCGCCCCAGGTTGGAAAGGCCTGGGAGAGTGAGTTTGCCGCGGCCATCCAGTCTGGTCAGCGCGGCGTCATATTGCGAACAAGCTTCGTCGTTGGTCGGGACCGCGGCGCCGGTGGCGGAGCAATGTCGCGGCTGCGTTCGATTGCAAGGCTGGGACTGGGCGGCAGGGTTGGCCACGGGCAGCAGGGCATGAGTTGGATTCATGAACAAGACATGAATCGAATCTTCGACTGTGCTATCGGCGATTCTTCGATGGAAGGAGTTTACATTGCCAGTTCACCCAATCCAGAATCACAAGCAGAATTCATGCGAAAACTCCGCAAGAGCATGGGAATACCGTTCGGATTTCCTGCCAGCGAATCGATGGTCCGCGTCGGTGCACACTGGCTGCTGCGTACCGACCCGGACTTGGTGCTTTACGGTCGATATGTGGTGCCAAAACGACTGATCGAAATCGGATTCAAATTCGAATACCCCGAACTGGACCACGCCTTGGAGGAACTGTTGTAAAAGGACACTCGGCCGTGTTTCACCTGTGGAATTCGACCTGGATTTGCGTTTCGAATGAATACAGCCTCCGTGTACGTCGCTCGAAATCGTAATTCCGATTCGTCGGGGCGTTGACCAATGAGTCGATCAACCGTTACGCTTTTTGCATGACGGTTCTGTGGCAGACCCGCCCTGACACTTTTCTTGACATCTGCCTCCTTATTTCGTTCACTTTTCGTTGTGAACAACCTTACCGACTCGCAAGAATATTCCGCGTTCAAACAACCCGTTCAAAGCATGTTTTCAATGACTGGGTTTGATTGTCTCGGCTGTTTAACCGGGTAACCCGCCTGGCACTATGGAAAACGCAAGCGATGGAACAGCTGGTCAATCTTGATATACCCCAAACGCGGAACTTGAGTTCGCCTTCACAATCACCCGCGATACTGGCCACCGAAAGCCAACTTGCGACGGAGAAGGCGCAGGACCGACAACTGCTGATCGACAGCAGGGAATTCGCGACCGAACAACGCCTCAAAAGCTGGTTTCATTTGGGTTCGACGTTACTTGCGCTCACGTTTTTTGGCAGCGTTGCCGGATTCGGGGAAGCGGTTTGGCTGCGTCTGTTCGGCAGTCTCCTGACCGGCCTGACGATCGTGCGGATGTTTATCCTGTACCATGACTATCAACATGGCGCTATTTTCAAAGGCTCAAAATCCGGCGGCCTGATTCTCTCGACCTACGGAATGTTGCTACTGACGCCGCCCAGTGTTTGGCGACGTTCGCACGACCACCATCATCACAACAACTCAAAACTGTTCGGAGCAAGTATTGGGTCGTTTCCGATCATGACGACAGAGCATTACCAATCGGCGACCTCGAACGAGCGGCTGGAATACCGTTTGGCAAGAAGCCCGCTGGTCATTTTGACCGGCTATCTCACCGTGTTTCTGTTCGGAATGTGTATTCGGCCACTCTTGATCGATGCGCGTCGACACCGGGATGCTCCGTTGTCGTTACTGTTCCATTTCGGCCTGATTGCGGGAGTTTGTTGGTTAGCGGGATGGCAAACGATGCTGTTTCTGTGTGTCTTGCCAGCGTTGATAGCGACAGCCAGTGGAGCCTATCTATTTTATGTCCAACACAATTTCCCCACGGCAATCATTCGTCCGCATGATCAATGGACTTATACCGGAGCAGCGCTTCAGTCGTCCAGTTTCCTTGCCATGGGGCCAGTCATGAACTGGCTGACCGGCAACATCGGATACCACCACGTTCATCATTTGAACTCGAAGATCCCTTTTTACCGTTTGCCTGAAACCATGGCAGCGTTGAAGCCACTCCAATCACCCAATACGACGACATTGGGCATTCGGGATATCATCGGTTGTCTGCGATTGAAGCTCTGGGACAATTCCCGGAATCGTCTTGTTACGTTTGCCGAAGCAAAGCAGTAGATCAAGCATTGCAGACTTTCGGTCAGGCCGATGACGGGGCGGAAGACCCTCGTCCATCGCCCGGGCTCGCCGATCAATTCACCGCGCAGCTCCCGGGCTAATAGCCGAGGACAGGCGAAAGCCAGCGTTCGATTTCCTCAACTGACCAGCCTTTGAGTGCCGCGTAATGCTCAGTCTGGTCTTTGGTAATCTTGTTGATCGAGAAGTATCGAGCATCGGGATGAGCGAAGTACAAACCGCTGACGGCCGCCCCGGGCCACATGGCATATGACTCGGTCAATTTGATTCCCGTTGTTGACTCAACGTCCATCAATTCCCAGAGCGTCGCTTTCTCCGTGTGGTCCGGGCAGGCAGGATAACCGGCGGCGGGACGGATGCCACGGTACTTCTCTTTGATCAATTCTTCCGTTGAAAGGACTTCCTGGGCACCGAAACCCCAGTCAACTCGCGCTCGGAGGTGGAGCACCTCAGCGAATGCTTCCGCCAGACGATCGGCCAACGCGGCAACCATGATTGCGTTGTAATCATCCAATTCCTTTCGGTATTTGGAGGCCAGTACATCGCAACCATGCCCGGTCGTGACCGCAAAACCACCGATGTAGTCCCCGCGACCACTTTCGACGGGAGCAATGTAATCGGCAAGGGAACGGAAGTGTTTAATTCCCTGACGTTGCCATTGCTGTCGGAGCATATGGAATCGAGCCAGTTCCTTCGTCCGCGATTCATCGGAATACAAAATGATCGAATCGCCGTCACTGTTAGCCGGCCAAAAACCGTAGACCCCGCGGGCGACCAGTAATTGCTCTTCAATAATCTTCTGAAGCATCGCCTGTGCATCGCTGAACAACTTCGTGGCCTCTTCGCCGACGACTCGGTCAGTCAGAATTTTTGGATATTTACCATGAAGTTCCCACGACATGAAGAAAGGTGTCCAGTCAATATACCTGGCGATTTCGGCAAGGCTGATTTCAACTTGGCCATGTGCTGGGTGAGCGTTTTCTGGTTCACTGGGGGTACCGCATGACACAACGGTCTTCGCCCCGAGGAACGCTGGCCGGGCAACGTCGATCGTGTCCCAGTCGGTGGGAAACCGGTTCGCCCAGGCCTGTTTGTAGGGCACCAGTTTCATCTGTCGCTCTTCATAACCGGCCACCAGTTTTGACTGGAGTTCCCGATTCTCGGTCAGGAAGTCCTGTTTGAAGTCCTGATTGATCAACCGATCAACCACTCCGACGCTTCGCGATGCATCGAGGACGTGGATCACGCCATGTTCGTATTGCGGGGCAATTTTGACGGCCGTGTGTTTATCGCTCGTCGTTGCGCCTCCAATCAGCAATGGAATGGTCATTCCCTTTCTTTTCATCTCCTTGGCGACGTACACCATTTCATCGAGGCTGGGTGTAATCAAACCGGACAGGCCGATCATGTCGACATGATGCTGGACCGCGGCTTCGAGAATCGTGTCGCAGGAAACCATGACACCCAGGTCGACGACCTCGTAGTTGTTGCAGCCAAGAACGACCCCGACGATATTCTTGCCGATGTCATGCACGTCGCCTTTGACGGTGGCCAGCAGGATCTTGCCACGAAAGCTCTGGCTTTCGAGCCCGGCATCCAACTTTTCCTGTTCCATATGCGGAAGCAGATGTGCAACCGCTTTTTTCATGACGCGAGCCGATTTGACGACTTGGGGCAGAAACATTTTACCACTGCCAAACAGGTCACCGACGACCGACATTCCATCCATCATCGGTCCCTCGATAATGCTCAGGCACCGATCGTATTTCTGGCGGGCCTCCTCGGTGTCCTCGACCACGAACTTGTCGATCCCTTTAACCAGTGCATGCGACAGCCGTTCCTCGACTGATGCTTGGCGCCATGCCAGGTCTTCGATGACACCCTGTTTGCCTTTCTTGTCTTTGACGGTTTCGGCAAATTCGAGCAGCCGGTCCGTTGCATCGGGACGGCGATTCAGCAACACGTCTTCGACCCGTTCCAGCAGGTCCTTGGGAATCTCTTCATAGATCTCCAGTTGACCCGCGTTGACGATTCCCATATCCAGACCGGCCTGGATCGCATGATAGAGGAACGCGGCGTTGATCGCTTCGCGTACGACATCGTTACCGCGAAAACTGAAGCTTACATTCGAAACGCCGCCGGAAACTTTCGCCCCGGGGCAAAGCTGCTTGATAATCTTCGTTGCTTCGAAAAAATTCACGGCATAATTGTTGTGTTCTTCCATCCCGGTCGCGATGGTCAAAACGTTGGGGTCAAAAATGATGTCCTCTGGGGGAAAGCCAACCGTCTCCGTCAGGAGTTCGTAGGCTCTTCGGCAGATTCGAACTTTGTCCTCCGTCTCCACCGCCTGCCCCTGTTCGTCAAACGCCATTACGACCACGGCGGCTCCGTATCGGCGGACGAGTTTTGCCCGCTCCAGGAAATCCGGCTCACCTTCTTTCATGCTGATTGAATTAACGATCGCCTTGCCTTGAACCGCACGGAGCCCCGCCTCGATGACCGACCACCTGGAACTATCGATCATGACAGGCACGGCGCTGATGTCGGTTTCCCCAGCAATCAAGCGCAGAAACCTGGTAATTGCCTTCTCCCCATCGAGCAACGCATCGTCCATGTTGATGTCGATGACCGCGGCACCTCCGCGAACCTGCTCGCGGGCAACTTCGATTGCTTCCTCGAACTTCTCGTCGCGGATCAGGCGGGCGAATTTTCGCGAACCGGTGACGTTGGTTCGCTCGCCAACCATCAAGAAGTTGGCGTCATCCCGCAAGGTTAATGGACGTGAACCAGAGAGCCGCGTTAGCGGAATGATCTGGTTGCGGGCGTGAGGCGTGCAACCACGAACGGCTTCGCTGATCGCTTTGATATGAGCTGGCGTCGTTCCGCAACAACCGCCAACAATATTCAACCAGCCATTCTCGGCCCACTCCTTGATCGTCGCAGCCATCTCGTCCGGTCCGAGGTCAAACTGCCCCATCTCATTAGGTTTGCCGGCATTCGGATGGCAACTAATATACGGTGTCGCAATCTTGGACAATTCTTCGATGTGCGAGCGCATGACGTCCGGTCCAAGGGCACAGTTCATTCCAACGCTGATCATCGGAAAGTGCGATACCGAATTCCAAAATGCTTCGACGACCTGTCCCGAAACAAAGGTCGATCCGGATTCAGCGAAAGTCCCCGATACCATGACCGGGACGACATTCCCGGTTTCTTCGAAGAACCTTGCGATCGCAAACAGGCAAGCCTTTAGATTCAAGGTGTCAATCACCGTTTCAGGAAAGAGGATATCCACTCCAGCCTCGACGAGGGCTTTCACCTGGATATAGTACGACGCTTCCATTTCCTCAAATGTCGTATTGCGATAGGCGGGGTCGTCGACCACGGTGCTGATCGCCGTCTGCTTCGACGTCGGACCGATCGATCCAGCCACGAATCGCGGCTTGTCCGGCGTCTTCTCGGTGAATTCGTCGGCAGCTCGGCGAGCGTTAGCGACCCCGGCAAAGTTGATTTCGCGGACGATCCCCTCAGAAAACTCAAAATCGCTTAACCCAACCAGGCTCGCCTGAAACGTGTTGGTTTCGATAATGTCCGCACCGGCTTCGAGGTAGCGCCGGTGAATCTCCGTGATTGCCTCCGGTTGGGTCAGACCAAAAACGTCCGTGCAATTCTTGAGGTCGTGCGGCCAATCTTTGAACCGGTCGCCGCGAACTTCCTCTTCTGTCAATTCCAGAGCAAAAATCATGGAACCCATCGCGCCATCAAGAATCAGGATCTCTTTTTCGAGGCGTTCCAGGAACAATGCAGATTTATTTATTTGATTCGCGACAGACACTTCGTTTATTGTTTCTGGGTGATTGGTGAAAAATAGGATATCTGGGCAGGACAAGGATCGCTGCCAGCATACATTTTGGTCAGGATAACCCATCTACTTTACCGAACGCTCAAGACTATCACAATCCAAACCGATGACTATGAAGTGCACCGTTACAACTTTGCCTGCAGGTTTGAGATGAATCCAACGATAATTGTTCAGCAAAATCTCGGCGTTCCAACCATTTCTTTGACCACGGCGGATTCCGGGGCCTCGTTGATTGAAAGCCGGAAATCCGTAGCGGCCATTATTCGCCCGAAGCCGCGCGATACCGGTCATGAAACAATTCGCCTGGAAGCCCCGGAATCAACCTCTCCCCAACCGCACATGCGAACGATCCAGTTGGACAACTACGTGCAGTGGCTGCAGGAAATTTTCCAGCAGGATGAATCCGACGTTCGTCCAGCTGCCGACGCAGAAACAACAGCACCCCAATCGTCCAGTATCGCCGCCGATGTCGAGCCCGTTGCCGCAGAAACCGTGCAGGGACCGTCACTCTCGGACGGGGATGTTTTTTCGAACTCCTGTTTTTCGACGATAACGACAGAATCCACTGGTTCGTATTATCCTGGGCCCATTGCAGCAGAAAGTCTTCAACGACTTGCGAAAACCGGAGCGACCGCGGATTCCCGGCAGGACCAGGCTAAATTTCACGGATTCTCGATAACAAAACTCGATCGCATCGATTCGCCACACAACGGATTACCAAACACGCATGTCGCATTGGACGAATTCAAGACTAGCGGTGAAGGGACGCGCGCCGATAACTTCGACGCAGACCCCGCTGACCCGATGAGCTCGAAAACCAAATCGCCAGCGCCAAAGAAGCTGACGGCCAGGGAAACCGAGAATTTTATCGCGACAATCTCCAAAGCGATCGCATCCGTATTGACGGATACGCCAGAGCCGGAGTTCGAACAGAAAGTCCGATCGCATTTCGAAACCGAGTTACTGGCACGGGCGGCCCACGCAATTGCACCGGCAGAAATTGATTCCATCGACACGGACAAACTGGATCATGCGCCGGTCACTGAATTGGCCCAATCCGGAGGCATCCCGGCCGCGGCCATCAAAACCGAGGCTGAAAAGATTGCCACCGAGATTCTCACCAGCGCTCGCAAAGAAATTCCAACCAGTATTGCCGCGTGGGATGTCCAAGATTTTCGCTGGCCGGTTGTCACCGACCAGATCATCGTATCCGGCGGAGAAGCCCTGGACCAACTTGCTCAAACAACATTTGACATGATCACTCCCGGGCAGCAGCGGATCGCGATTGCCGGTCTGGGACGAGGCGAGGGCACTACGTCGATTGCGATCAGCTTGGCACGTTGGGCGGCAGCCTGCGGAAAAAACGTACTGCTGGTCGATGCGGACCTGGTGACTCCAGGACTCAGCACCCAAGTCGGTCTGGCACCCAATATCTCCTGGATCAACGCGGTGAGTCAATCGCTGCCGTCTGCGGAGGTGATTGTCCGTTCGCAGAAGTCCAATCTGTGCATCATGCCGCTGGCCCAGGTAGTTTCTCGTGCCGCGTGGCCCCGTTTTATCTACGACAACCTCGGCGAGTTGATTGATCAAGTCCAGAGTCACTTTGACGTCGTCCTTCTCGACGTTGGCCCAGCGAATCAGTTGATGGCAGAATTGAGTCGGTCTTCGTCGCTCGTCGACGCTACCATGCTGGTGTACAATGGCGTCAACTCTCCAGAATTCAAGAAAACGAAAAGCCGTTTGGAGATGTTCGGCCTTAACAAATTCATTGTGGCCCAAAACCGGGCTCAACAGAAATCGGTCAACGTGGCGTAGCCAGTGGGGCAGGGCGACGGTGATGTTTCGAGTCGCTTCGGATTCAATGTGAACTCACTCCGACCACCGTGGACCGCGCTTTTCGTCATCGCCTTGATTGCGTTTCTGGGGTGTTTTCTCCGGGTCCACATTGGCGCGTCGGACTCCCTCTGGCTCGATGAACTTCACACCAGCTGGTCAGTCAATCGTTCGCTGGGAGACGTCGCGAGACATGCCGCCGACGGAAATCAGCCACCCCTGTATTTCTGGCTGACCTGGGGATTCATTTCCGTTTTTGGACATTCGGAATTTTCGCTCCGTCTTATTTCCATCATCTCCGGCATTGGCACACTGTTGGTTGCCAGTTGGTTTACCTGGAAATGGACCGGCAGTGCAATCGCTGCGACACTGGTGGCGTGGATTATCGCAGTCGATGCGCAGTTCGTTTATTATGGGAGTGAAGCCAGACCCTATGCGATGCTTCAACTGCTAAGCGTGATTCAAGTCAGTTTGTGCTTTGGAACATTTTTTGGTCGCGAAACGACTGCTGACCCGGTCGCCGAATCAAACCCGGATCGTATCGTCTGGCCGCATGGGTCGTTGGCCCTCTCGACAATTATACTGGTCAATATTCATCCAACATCCGTTTGGCTGGTTGTAGCCGAAATGATGTTTCTCATCGTCGTTTGGCTATCGAATACGTGGGGGCACTTGGGTTCCACAAGGATGCGAGTTCGATGTGCAGGTGCTTCATCACGACTGGTCAGCACGGCGGTTGTTGTTGCCGCCGGATGTCTGCCATTGCTGATTCAAACGAAGTCGATTTTCAATCGGCGGGGAAATTGGGAGATTATTTCTTCGATCATGGAACTTTGGACGCAATCCTGGCCGGTGATGGTTTCGCTGATCGGCCTACCTGTATTCTTCCTGGTATTCTCGCGAATAAAGGCCGGAAAATTCAGTTCGCCCAAAGGACCCAGCAACGATTGGCGGATGGTTTTCGTATTGCTCTGGGCCATCGTCCCGATCGGC
>JAHEBQ010000083.1 GCA_024642205.1 Planctomycetaceae bacterium
TCGATTCTGAATTTCATCACGATCCCCAGGCCGTTCCGCAAGACCTGCCCGTGAAGAAAATTCTGGTTATCGACGACGAAGAGACCGTTCTGGACCTCTGCGCCCAGTTGATTCAGATCAACGGATGGGAGGTAATGACCGCGGTCGGCGGAGAAGAGGGGCTTCGGATTGCAACTCGGTATGTGGATGAACTATCGTGCATCCTGATCGACGTCGTGATGCCGGAAATGGGGGCAAGTGAACTATTGCGTGAGTTCGACGACCGGGGAATCTATTTACCGGTTGTTGTCATGAGCGGATTCAGTCATGCCAGGCTGGAGTTCTTCCTGGAACGACCCAACGTTGTTTCGATTGTCGAGAAACCATTTCGGGCCAGCCAGATCCAGGAAGCATTACAGGACGCCGTTGATTTTGGCATGCGCAATCATTGTATTCCGGATGCCCGAATGGCCACCAGCGGTACGACGGACCCGATCGAGTTTCGTCACTAGCGTCGAAGGTCGTGCCAGTCGCAAACATGGTTCACTGTACCGATAAAATCGAAATGGTCCGGTCAATCAACCGCTCGAATTTTCGCGGCGGCTGCCTGATCGACATAAAATGTTACCCCCCCGGCTGGCGAAATAAGGGAAGTCGGGTATGCATCGAAGTTGCCGGATTGGTTGAAAATCTCAAACAGCACGTCGGCTTTGCTTGAGCCGGTAACGAGAAAGAAGACGTGTTTGCTGGCATTGATGACTCGACCGGTAACCGTAATCCGGAGTTGACCATTCTGCGGATGAGTCGCAACTTGGCAGATCTGATCGGAAGACAACAAACGGAGTTCAGACGGGAAGATGGATGCGGTGTGACCGTCCTGACCCATTCCCAGCAGCATGATGTCAAAGCTGGGAGTGCCAGTGGCATCTGCACGGACGTGCTGGGTTATCGTTTGGCCATATCGGATGCACTCTCTGGCAGGGTCGGATTCCCCGTCAACTCGGTGGATGTTGTTGGCGGGGATTTTGATCTTTGACAGAAAAAGTCGATTCGCCTCACCGAAATTGCTTTCTCGATCCGACGGTGCGATGCAGCGTTCATCGCCCCAAAAAAAATGGACTTTCTTCCAATCAACTGAATACTCATATTCGTTGGCCAAGACTTCGAACAGCAGTTTGGGTGTACTTCCCCCGGCAAGCGATACCGTGACTGTCGTCTGAGTCGCGGTCAGCGTTTGCAGGAGTTCGACAAAATCAGCGGCAAATGCACTCGTAACGGCGGCGCTGTCTGCATAGGTTTTGATTTTCCGTTGCATTGTTCTTTTTCCTGTTGATTCAGGCTGGCTGCGATGAACGCAAAGTCCGTTGCATTCCACCAGCATCCTCCAGTCGGTTTCGATCACCGTGAAAAACTCGCCAAACTGCCAGGTAGACAAACACGCGAAGGACGGTTTGTTTGGATCCTTGAGCCAGTGCTTCCAAGCCGAATGAAATTTGACCGAGCCAGCGCTGGGAACCGGGTCATAACCAACGGGACCAGATAATAAACGGGACCTGGTGATCACTGTTCCTCCCAGCCATCACGTTAACGACTGCGAGACTTGCCGTTCACGCCAGGATGTTCAAGCGCTCAATCAGCTTTCGATTCCTGGATGATCTTGTCGTAGATCTCAGCCGCCCGATCGTAAGCGATTTTGGCATCTGCTTTTTCCGTATCCCGGATCTGGTTCTTTTTGCTGTCCCAACAAACGTCAACCGCCTGGCGGCACCATTGGGCACTTTTCCGGCTACTTCGAATCGGTTTTTCATTCACTTCAATAAAAATCGGATTGGAATGGACGGAGGGGAGGATGCGCACTGCGACCCAACTGGATTCGGAGACGTCGAGATTCCAATGCAGGTTTTGAACCGAGCCATCTGCCAAGACCTGTTGTGATTCAACCGCCTGACCGTTGACGATCAATTCGGCCTCAACTTTTCGTGAGTCCCCGACGCGGCAACGTTCAATGTGCCAATAAGGTTTCGCGTCAAGTCGCCGTTCGCGAATGGACTTTGATCGATCCGAGGGTTGTTCTTCAAGCATCGCTGCGATCGAGGTTTCGACACGGACTTTGCCTGGCTTGTTCAAATTGAGTTGACTGATCGCATCGCCATCGCCGGGCCATCCCATGCGAACAGGGTTTGCGTTCTGATCACTGTCGATTTCGAACTTCAAAACATGGCTCATCCCGTCGCCGCAATAGCTCCTGCCATTCTTCAGTCCGTTGACCCAAGCGTCAAAGTTCAGGTCTTCTTCGGGATTGAGCTGAACATAAACACGACCAAGACCAACGCGATCACCGTAAATACAGGGAAAATCGGTTTCGCCGCTGATTCTCGATCGAAAACCGCAGTTGAGTGTGTGGTACCAGATGTTCAATTCCCAGATGGCGGGTGTATCCACGGTCGAGATAAAATCGCAAGCCTCATGGGCGACACTGACGATAAATTCGTTGGCCCCGATTCCGTCAAATCTCGGCATTGAATAATCCGGAAGAATATCTGCTGCCCGTCCACCTCGGGACTGGGCAAATTGATCCTCTGGCAGGACGGCCCGTTTCCCGTTGGGCAGATAATCGGGTAGCGAGAGGCCCCATCCGCTGTGGCTGTAGCCGACAACGCCGCCCTGTCGCTGACCCCATTTCAAGACTGGCAACGTCCAGCTCGGCCACTGCTCAAGGCGACTGGTTCCCGGATAGTCGTCTTCGGCAAGTCGTAGCAGGCACAAATGGCCAGCGTGCGATGAAGGGAACCCGCTGACTTCGACATCATATCTCATCAGGTAGTCTGGAGTTGAGAGCGAGGAAGGTTTGCCTTCGAAGAATTTCTTCTGCGTGTACCAGCACGGTCCCCAACTGAGTACGCAACCGACTTTCAGGTCTTCGCCCAGGACGTGCCGCATCATGTCATCCGGACCAACGCCCTCGGTCGGATTCTGGTAATGCGCACAGCCCGCTGCATGGACGTGATGGTCGCCAGAGTACCAGTTCCATCGAGTCGGATCGATCCAGCGTTCAAGCTTGGCCTCGATCCGCGGCGCTTCCGGTCCGTCCACGACCAGTTGCACATGTTGCGGAATGAATTCTGGACCGCGAGAAATCTGCACGTCAAATGTACCGTCCGGGAGTGATATGGATTCACCCGATTTGCGGTAAACCTGATTGTGAAAGAAAAAATCAGGTGCCAGGCGGCGGGCGGGATTGGGGTAAACATTGCCCTGCTGATCCCGAATCTCCAGGGCAACCATCATTGGATTGTCAGGTGCGTTTTCGTCGCGCACATCGACAGCGACTTTTCGAGCTCCACGACAGTCGAACAAAATCGCAACTTCGTTGCGAAATCCAAGATCCTGTGTCCCCTGGCCAATATTGAATGCGAGCGTCGCTTCCCGTTTTCCTTCATCTCGGCTTTGGAGTTGAAGAATTCGATATTCCAGGCCCAGTCCCGACAGCGTCTTTTTCATCGGTTCCCGAGTCGGCAACGCGATATCGAGCCAACGGTTTTTCACGTCAGCCAGCGTGATTTCGGATTTTGGTTCGGGGCTGGAATTCGATTGTACGTACTGAGGTTCGGACTGGGGGCTGGTGCATTGCAACACTGGATTGATGCCGGCTTCATTGTGGATTTTGACCAGAAAAGTGCTCCAGCCGTTTTGAACGAGGGATTTTGACACCGGTCCTTCGATGACTTTGACACGGCTTTCCGCGTTGATATGGATTGCCGCGACGCACAACGGGTCCAGTAATTCCTGGATCGCTGTCACGACGATTGTGTCGTCGGACAACTGATTGATTTTCTCGAGTTGAGTTCTTTGGGCAACCGACAACGGTCGCCCAACCGAATCAAGCGCCGTAGCGACTCGCTGAACGGCTGCCAGCAATGGTTGCCGATCAACGGACTTAATGTCGGGCCAATCCTGGCCTGTCGCAAAGGAAGAAGCGGCAAACAGGCAGAGAATTCCGACAAATACTGTTGAACGATGGTACATGCTATGAACCTGTGGTTTGGCGACGTGGAATCCCGGGCTGTGGCCTGGGGGCAACATTCAACTCAGCTCAATAATCTCCGCCTTCATCCGATTTCCTGCACGAAGCTTGCCAGTCAACGAGTTCCTTTTTCAGTCTGGCGACGATTTCGGGTTGATCACGTGCAATGTCCTTCAGCTCCGACGGATCAGCGACCAGGTCATACAGCTCGACCGTTGGCTCCACATTTTCTTTCGTCTCTGAATTTCTGCTGTTTGTCTTGTCTCTGGGAACGACAAGCTTGTACTTTTCGGTCGTCCACGTGGCGGAACCTGCGGATTGGAAGCCAATCGGCTTGTTGCGATTTTCCATGGTGCCTTCGATCAACCGCTTGAGACTGATACCATCCAACGGTCGTTTGGGTGCCGGCACGTTGAGCACGTCCAAGATCGTTGGCAAGTAGTCACTGGTAACACAGGGAATTTCAGTGGTGCGAGCCGTCGTCACTTGAGATGGCCAAACAAGAAATGCAGGGACCCGGACGCCCCCTTCGTACAGGCTTCGTTTGCGACCGCGAAACGGGCCAGCGCTTCCGGCCCCTTTTTCGGCTGAGCTCTCCGGCCCGTTGTCAGCGCAATACCAGAGCATCGTGTTTTCGAAAACACCGACTCTTTCCAACTCAGATTGAAGGCGTCCCATCGCGTCGTCGATCGCAGAAATACAACCGGAATAGTGTTGGCCGTACAGTCCAAACGGATGATTGGGATAGAGGTTGCGATGAGCTTGATCTGCGACGACAGGAAGGTGCGGGGCATGAAACCAGACGACCGCAAAAAAGGGTTTGTTCTGTTTTGCGGAATCCTCAATGAACTTGAGAGCCTGAGTGACGATTAACATTGAATCGTCGCCACCGAGTTGGTCGTCCGGGACGCGTCGATCGGGGCCGGTCCAGTAGAACGTTCCATACGGTCCTCCCTCTTCGATGTCTTTTCGCGCGGCTTGACTGACTTTGTTGGGGTTTTTCATCGGGTTCCAGGTCGGAACTTTCGATTCCGTCGAAAAGCAGACATCGAACCCGTTTTCCCATGGCGGAGAGTAGTCCTTGAGGTTACCGGGTTTGCCGCGATTGGCATCCTTGACCTTGGTTGTCAGCGTACCCAAATGCCATTTACCGAAATGGCCGGTCGCGTAGCCCTGCTCTTTCAGGATCTCCTGAAGTCCAATTTCTTCCGGTTTCAGATGTCCTTTATTCGCCGTGTAGATGCCGTAACGATAGGGATGCCGTCCCGTGAGGCAACTGCCGCGTGTCGGACTGCATACCGGTGCCGCGGCGTACCAGCGATTGAATTTGATGCCTGCGTTGGCCAGTTGGTCAAGGTTCGGGGTCTTCAGGAATGCGTGTCCATTGAATCCGACATCACCCCAACCCTGATCATCGGCCATACAAAGAATAATATTTGGCGGATTGCCGTGCTTGTCGGATTTTGGATTGGCTGACAACATGGATTGCGGAAACAGCAAGACCAGGATGACAAACGTCAGCGACAAATCGAAGGGACTGGTTTTCATGTTCAGTAAGTCAGCCGTCAAAGTGAGAGGAAGTCTGGTTGGTAAATTAAACCAGACGCAGTGGCGAACTGCAAACAAATCATCCACACCGGCGAGCGTTTCTTGCCTGCCGTTTTTCATATATCCTGAGTCAATGCCAATTCGACGAAGGTTGGTTGACGGACCTAAACCGTAGAGCAACAGAAGGAAACCTGGACGCTCGGTGCTTTTGGCCTTTGAAGACAAGTTGTCAGAGGTAGAATCGACGGTTCATCACGATCCGTGTTCCCTGCTTCCGAGACTTGTTGATTCATGCGCAACGCAACCACACAATTGGCGGAAATCGTCGACTTGCTTGGACGGTTATGGCTTTACGAAGTTAGCCTCGAAACATTAACGGCCATGCAGGCTGGAGAGTTCCGTAGCCTGTACGAGGAGATGGGCGGATTCGTGCCACGGTCAATTGATTCAGCAGTCGTCGAAGAGCTGGCCATCGAATACTGCGAGCTACTGGTCGGTCCCAAAGGGCACGTGTCGCCCATTCAATCGGTTTGGGTTGACCACCAATTTCAATCCGAAACTGCGGTGTCGATGCAGCGCTTCTTTGAATTAATACCGGGTTACCAGGCGGAATCGAACCTGGTGGATCACATTGGTGTACAACTAGATTTCCTCAGTGTCATCTTGCGTCAGTCCGATGAAGACGGGGCCAACGAAGTCGCGCGCCATTTTGCCAAAACACATTTGCAATGGACCTTGAGCTTTTTTGACAAAGTCGAAGCACAAACCAACTCCGGATTTTACCTCGGTCTGGCCAAAGTCAGCCGAAAACTGATCCATGCGATTTCGACAGAAGGTGGGCCGTGAGCGCCAGGTGATACGGTTTACGAGGGACTCCCGTCGAATCGCCGACTTTGGATTGTGATTACCTGACCGAACTACATGAGTGAGAAACCCTGCACATGAAGAATCCAGTTTTTTTCCTGTTCGTCGTGCCCTGGTTGGTGGTTCAACTCGGCACCACGATTGGTTGCCAAAACGATACCGGAATCAAATCCGATGCTTCCAGTTCATCCATTCAGGACAATCTGATTTCCCGAGCATTCGAATTCAAGTACGGTGCGACTGTGTCCGGCATTCCCAAGGACGCAACCGTTCGAGTTTGGTTTCCGGTTGCCGAGACCAACGAACAACAGCAGGTCAATTTGATTGAATCTTCGACGCCGGGCGAAATTCAGTTGAATCGTGATTCCAGGTACGGAAACCGGATTGGGTTTTTCGAAACCACCACGTCAGTGCCGGGCGACTTGGATTTTGGATTAACCTTCGATGTCAATCGAGTCGAAGCGAGGGTCGATAATTCGACCGTGCAGCTGTCGGATGCTCAGAAAAAGCTCTTCTTGAGTGCAAATTCCCTGGTTCCGATTGACGGAAAGCCGCGATTGCTACTTGAAGAAAAGGAGCTTCCCGAAGATTCGATGGCGGCGGGAGAAGTGATTTACAATGTCGTCGAGCAGCACATGAGCTACGATAAATCGCAACCAGGCTATGGTCATGGCGATGCGGTTTGGGCCTGCGACAGCAAAACAGGAAACTGCACCGACTTTCACAGTTTGTTTGTTTCGCTGGCTCGAAGTAGCAACATCCCGGCTCGATTCGAAATTGGTTTTTCTTTGCCAAGTGACGAAACGGAAGGAACGATTGGCGGCTATCACTGTTGGGCCTGGTTTCATGTCGAAGGAACGGGCTGGACTCCTGTCGACATTTCCGAAGCTGACAAACATCCGGAACTGAAGGACTATTACTTCGGTAACCTGACGGCTGACCGGATTGCGCTTTCCACAGGTCGGGACATCGAATTGGTGCCCAAATCATCCGGTCCGCCCTTGAATTACTTTGTTTACCCGTACGTGGAAGTTGATGGCCTGCCGTGGCCACAGGAGAAATTCAAGCTGAATTTTTCCTTCAAGGACAAACACTAACCATCACGCCCCCGTATCTGGATGATGCACCACTGGCTGTCGAGTGCGGATGAATTTGTTTTTTTGCAACGTACCGAGTTCTTGAATCAATCCAGAGTCCAATTTAAGAGACGACCGCTGAAATGAAATCCTTTCGCACCACCGGACTCTTTCTGCTTGCCTGTTCCGGATTGTGCTTCATCATTGCGGTCGAGCGGTACATGACGGCGGTCCGAACCGGTGAAGCGATCGCGGCGGCGATGAAAGGGGTCGAGTTTGAGACCGTTTCGATGCCTATCGAAACCAAGGTTTGCGGACTCGTCGGGATTGCGTTGCTCGTCGCCGGGGTTCGCGTGCTGTTTGAAAGTGTTGGCAAATCGAATAAGGACGACGGAATGTTGAAGCCTGAATAACCGTGCCGCGGCGACTCGACGATTCTGTCTCGCCAACCCGGGGATGGACAGCCGGGAACGAATGCTTTCCAGCCAGGTTATGGATTTTGATTCGTCATCGGGAACTTCAACGCTCCAGGGACAGGTAAGCGCCTAGGAAAAATTGGGCCATTGCTTGCCAACTGCGTTTCGTTGGATCTCGGTCAGTTGGCTGATACTTTTCCTGGCCAACCTGATCAACTCGGCGAGCTCGGATTCACTGAAGGTTGCTTCTTCGCCTGTTCCCTGGATCTCGACAAATTGACCTCGTCCAGTCATTACCACGTTCATGTCGACGGTTGCAGCAGAGTCCATGGGATAGTCGAGATCCGTGACCGGTTTACCATTAACGATGCCGACGCTGACGGCAGCGACCGAGTCGCGAAGGGGATAAATTTTCGGGTCCGGCAGCTCTTTTTTGATTGAGTGAATTGCGTCTGCCAAGGCAATCATACCTCCCGTTATGCTTGCCGTACGAGTTCCGCCGTCGGCCTGAAGCACATCGCAGTCAACCGTGATTTGCCGGGCTCCAAGGGCCTCCAGGTTTGCGATCGCGCGCAGGCTGCGGCCGATCAGTCGCTGAATTTCGGTTGTTCGCCCGTCAACCTTTGAGCGATCGCGTCGTTTGCGAGGACTGGTGCTGCCCGGAAGCATGTTGTATTCCGCAGTGATCCAGCCCTTGCCTGAATCCCTCATCCAGGGAGGTACATCTTCGGAGACGCTGGCGGTACAGAGAACGACGGTACCACCACATTGATAAAGGACGCTGCCAGGCGTCTGGTTTGTGAATTTCCGTTTGACTTTGACGGGTCGAATCTCGTTGGCTTTTCGGGTCATGTGAATACTGGGTTAATGGGTTGTAAGAGGGATTGGAAAGGGGGGTGGAAAGGCAGGGCGTGGAAACGTTGCTTGAACTTGGCGTTGTTTGATCAAACGCTGAAGTGGGATTGTGCTTCGGTCAACAGCCAAACCACAAGTCCCTTTTGTGCGTGAAGTCGGTTGTTGGCCTGCTGGACAACGACACTTGCCGGACTGTCAATGACATCGGCGGAGACTTCCTCTCCACGGCGAGCCGGAAGACAATGCAGGAATTTCGCATCTTCTCGAGCTAGGGCCATGATTTCCCGGTTGACCTGGTAATCAGCCAGATCGTTGAGTCGCTGTTTTGATTCTGCCTCCTGTCCCATGCTTGTCCACACATCGGTGTAAACAAAGTGGGCGCCTTCGGCAGCGGACCTTGGATCGGTGGTTTGCGTTATCAATTCAGAGCCTGCCGCATCATTCAACTCATCCAGAAACGACTGCTCGAATTGATACATTTTCGGCGAACCGATTCGCAGCTGGACTTTCAGCTTGCTGCAAATTACGGCCAGGCTGTAGGTCACGTTGTTGGCATCACCCAGGTAAGCGATGCTTACATCGACGAGACCACCTGCCAACTCCTGGACAGTGAGCATGTCCGCCAGCGCCTGGCACGGGTGGGACAGATCGGTCAATCCGTTGATGACCGGGCACTGGCTGAACTTGGTGGCATCGACAACTTTTTGGTGGCTTTTGGCCCGAATCACCAGTACGTCGACGTAACTGGTGAGGATCGGCATGAAATCGCAGAGGGGTTCGCGTTTTCCCCAGCCAACATCGTCCCCCAGGAACAGGCTTGAACCGCCCAATTGCTGCATCAACGTTTCGAAACTGACGCGAGTCCGGAGTGACGGTTTTTCAAACAGCAATCCCATGACCTGATGCTCGAGTAAACCCGGACGTTGGCCCAAATCAAGTTTCTTTTTAAGGTCTACGGCAATTTCGAGCACGCGACGAATCTCGTCCGTGGACAAATCAAATAGCGACAAAACGTGTCTCATGGCACGCCCTTTGTTTAGGTTTCGAATGTCGAACCGGAATTATTACCAAACGAATGTTATTCGCAAATCACGGTGCCAATTCCCTTGCTGGTATAAACTTCCAACAAGAGTCCGTGACGCAGACTCCCGTCAACGATGTGCACTTTACGGACTCCGCGGTCGATCGTTTCGAGACAGGCTTCGACTTTTGGGATCATGCCATCGGAGATGGTGCCATTGGCAATCAGTTCTAACGCTTCCGCCTTGGTGAGGCTGGAAATGATCGAATCGGGATCCGACGGATCACGCAGAACCCCCGGGACGTCCGAAAGGATGACCAGCTTGTCGGCGTTAAGCTCCTGGGCAAGTTTGGTAGCGACCGTGTCCGCGTTGACATTCAGTTTTTGACCTTCTTCGGTGATGCACATTGAAGGGATGAAGGGTGTTTGTCCTGCGTAGCACAGGTTATCGATCACCAACCGGTCAACTTTGGTCACCTCGCCGACAAATCCGAGGTCGATCGCCTGGCCTTCATCGTCGCGAAGTTCAAGCTTCCGGCCCATCAACACGGGAGTGGAATCAAAATTCAGTGTCATCGCGCGACCACCAATTTTCTCAAATTCATCGGCGAGGTATTGATTCGTTTCCCTGGCCAGGGCCTGTTCAACGATTTCCAGGGTTTCGAGGTCCGTGTAGCGCCGGCCTTCGATAAACCGCGGTACGATTCCAGCCTCTTTCATCGCCTCATTGATCCGCTTTCCTCCCCCGTGAACGACGACCGGTCGCATGCCGACGGTTTCCATGAAGTGAATGTCGAGCAGGATGTGATGCAACGCTTCGGTGTTGTCGATCAGGCTTCCACCGAGTTTGACGACGGTGGTTTTGTCTCGGAACTTACGGATCCAACCGAGTGCTTCGATCAACGTATTTGCTTTTTGAATGGCCTGTTCCACGGGTCTTGCTGGCCTTTCAAAAGGCAAATGAATTGTAACAGGGTTGCTGGAAGCGGAAAGCGAAAGCCCACCATCGTAGGTCTTGTCCGTCTACCACGCAACCAGTGAAGGCGGGCTCGCGCGGGAGGATCGGATTCAGATGAGTTGTCGGCAGGCCGTGCTTTCCGTTCCGCTCGATTGGACAGGTGGCGACCGCGGATCAGCTCATTTACTGGTTTCGAACCCCATGATCTTCTCCCACTCTCTGGCCAGAATTTGGACCGAATCGCGGATCTGTTTTTCTGAGTGAATCGCGGTCATGAAGATCCGGACACGCGTTTCCTTTTCGGGAACGGCGGGGTAAAGAATCGGCTGGGCGTTGATCCCGTTGTTGAATAGCGCTTCGGACAGCCGCAACGCTTTAAGTGAATGCCCGCAGATGATTGGAATGATCGCCGTTCCTTGTGCCATTCCGGTGTCCAGGCCGGCATTTTTGGCCAGCTCAAGAAAGAGGTTCGCGTTTTCCTGGAGTTGCGCTACCAGTTCCGGACTTTGCCGTAACACCCGCAAGGAACCCAAAGCGGCACCAACGTTGGCGGGAGGCATCCCGGCGGCGAAAACGTATCCTGGCGTGGTGTACCTCAGGAATTCGATCAGAGTTTGCGAACCGCCGACGAAACCACCGCAGCTTCCAAACGACTTGCTCAACGTGCCCATCCAGCATTCGACATCGCTTCGAGTTACGTTGAATAGTTCGCCCAGTCCTCGCCCCGTTGCCCCGAGCGTTCCGATCGAATGCGCCTCGTCGACGTAGAGCCACGTCTTGTAGCGTTTCTTGACTTCGACAAATTTGGGCAAGTCGGGGTAATCACCGTCCATGCTGTACAAGCCTTCCACGATGATCAACACGCGTTGATAATCGGAACGGCAATTCCTGAGGATCTGGTCAAGATCTTCCCAGCTATTGTGTTCAAAAGGTCGTCGCTGGGCACCCGACAACATGGCTCCCTGGATCAGACTGTTGTGGGCAAAGCTATCGTGGACTACAAGGTCTCCACGACCGACGATGTGCCCGATGACGGATTCGTTGCAAGCGTGGCCGCCAGGGAAAGTAATCACATCTTCAACGCCGAGAAAGTCGCTAAGCTCGTGTTCCAGTTGTTTGTGAATCGTCTTTTCACCAGAGACGATTCGACTGGCCGAAACACTGGTTCCGAAATCGTCGATTGCACGCTTGGCCGATTCAGTCACTTCGGGATGACCTGAAAGCCCGAGATAGTTGTAGCTGGAGTAGGATATCAGTTCCTTCCCATCGATATGGGTTACATCGCCGATTCGGCCTTCGTGGACACTGAAAAAGGGATTCCGAATCCCGGAATCTTCAACTCGTTTGCGTAGCGTCTGCAGCCGCACGAACTCTGGCATCTTCTCGAGTTTGTAAAAAGATTCCGGAACTTCACCGTTGGTCATCTTGGTTCCGGCGTACTGTTGAATCGCGGTGGCGACTTCACGAACGGTTTCGATCTCCTGCAAAACGTCTTCCGGAATCTTGCCTCCAAATGCCCGTTCAAGCGTCTGGGCAACATCCAGTCGTGCCAGGGAGTCGAGGCCTAACTCGAGAATATTCGTATCGATCTGAATATCCTGGTTCTTGTCTGCCAGCGCCTCTCGAACATGATGAATGACCGCCTTGACAACCTCGGGTGCCAGATCGGAAATTGAGTCGGCCGCGCCATTGATTTCGGCGGGGGCCAAACGATCTATTCGAGATTCTGTCTGCGACTCCTCCCACAAGCTCCAGCGCGCAATTACGCGGACGTCTTCGCCGTTTTCAAAGTTCTGTTTGCAGGCGTGACGCTGGACTTTGCCCGACGATGTCTTGGGCACGCTGTGGGCGCGAACCAGGACAATGGCATCGGGTGGCAGGTCGTGTTCCAGAGAAACCGAAGAGCGTATGGCCTTGATCACATTTTGCAGTTGGTCCTGGTCTCGCACTCGTTCGATTTCGCAAACAACGACCAAATGCTCTCGGTCCCAGCGCGTTACCGCAAATGCCGCCGCGCCACCCGAGCGCGTCAAGGGGTGGCAAAGTTCGACGGTAGCTTCAATGTCCTGGGGATACCGGTTAACACCGCGCACAATGATCATGTCCTTGAGTCGACCGGTAACGAACAACTCTCCCTTGTCCATGAATCCCAAATCTCCCGAGCGTACGTAGAATTTTCCGTTGTCCGGATTCAAGCGCGCATGGAATGTCTCCTTGGTCAATTCGGGACGCTGCCAATAACCCTGTCCGCAACTTGGGCTGTTTATCCAGATTTCGCCGATTTGATCGTCCGGCAACGGTGTTCGATTTTCCGGGTGTACAATGAGAACCTCTTCTTCTTCGAGGACCTGACCGCAGCCCACCAGTTGTCTGGCATTTTCATGGTTCTTGTCGATTGGCACGACGCGATGTTCGACAAGTTCATGCTTGTTGAATGGTCGCACGATCGGCGGCTGGACATCCGATCCGCCGGTTACGATCAATGTCGTTTCCGCCATCCCGTAGCAGGGATAAAACGCTGCGGGGTTAAATCCGTAGGGTGCGAATTTTTCGGAAAATCGTTCCATGACTGCGGCGCTAACTGGTTCGGCGCCATTGAATGCGACTTGCCAACTCGACAGATCCAGACCCTCGCAATCCTCCGGATTGATTTTCATCGTACACCAGGCATAGGCGAAATTCGGCCCACCGCTGGCGATCGCGCGGTAATCGGAAATTGCACGAAGCCAACGAATCGGTCGCGTCAAGAACGCAACCGAAGACATGACATTTTCTTCAATGCCACAATACATGGTATTGAGGATTCCACCCACCAATCCCATGTCGTGGTAAAGTGGCAACCAGGTACAGGCGGCGCCTTTGCGCCCCGTTTGAAATGCTCGTGTGATCATCCGGCAGTTGGAAATCAAGTTGCGATGCGTGAGCATGACGCCTTTGGGCGTTCCCGTTGAACCGGATGTGTATTGAATCAATCCGAGATCGTCCAAGGCCAGTTTTGGTTTGACCCAATCGTTCGCCAATTCGGAAGGGATTGCCTCGGTTGGCATCCAGGGAATCCGTTGCAGTCCGGGCGCGTCCACCAGCCACCCTTCGCAGCTCTTGATAATCGAAGTCACTGACAGTGCCACCGACGCCTGTGCGTCATCCGAAATTGCGCCAATCCGTGCCATGTTTCGGTTGCGACGCGGCGGATAAGCTGGAACCGGAGTCACACCTGCGTAATGGCAGCCAAAAAATGCGACGATGAAATCGAGTCCCGGAGGATACATCAGTAACGCGCGTTGTCCGACGTATCCTTTTGAAACCAGTTTCGCCGCGATCGCCCGGGCTTGCTCGTCGAGTTCGGCGAACGTCACGGTGGAATCATCCACTTCGCCGGCACCGAGAAATCGGTACGCGATTTTGTCGGGCAAGGCGACCGACCAATAACGCAGTCGCTCCAGAAAATTGGTTTCCGGCGGCGAATAAGGTTCGAACAATTCTTCAAGTTTCACGTGGAAGCAACTCCAAATCCATTTTGGAACGCCCTTGGACTCGACCCGTCATTCACCCAAACATTGTTTGAAGTACAGGCCAGGCGTTCCCGGGGCTACGTTGTTGGAGATCAGCCAGGCGGAAGGCGCATTTGCCAAGCTATCATTGGTCCAACTTTCAGTACGCATTATAGCAAGTTGGCCTGCCCTGATTAGGGCAACTTCAGTCCGACAAACGCCGAATATGATCGCGTTTTGATTAACCAAACCAGCCGCACCATTGCCTCATCCATCGGCATTCGGGAAGAAAAACGAATGTTTTTTGACTCACAAGTCCTCGAACCGTGGCCTCTTGGATGCAAAAGTCCATTTGGATTTACCGATTCGGTAAAATATTCAGGCAACGAAGCGGGGAACGGAAGCCTGAGACACTCAAGTTTCGCCAATTGGAATGACGAAACCAAGGTAGGGATCCGGTGCTTTTTCCGTTCCGACATCGAGCCAGACGTCCCTTTCCGCTCGCTGATTTTACCCATGAAACCATGTCGCAACTGGATTACTACCAACGCAACGCTGAGATTGGCGTTCAAGGCAATGTCAAACGCTGTCGTTCCTGTTGGCGAGAGGATATTCATGTCGCGGTATCATGTTCACCTTTCCTGGTCGGTTTCCTGTTGATCGTAACGGTCGGGTTGATTCTCTTCATTCGACCCTCGCGTTGTGTCTGCTGTGGCACATGGCGTCTGTTCTAGCGAAGCAGCCCGAGCGAAGGCGAAAGTCCGATCCGAATCTCTCCCAAAGGTGGATGATTGCTCTGATGCACCGTTACTCGATCGACAAGTTTCGGCTCGATAAGAGTTGAAGTTCACGGGAACTCAGGTAATGGCCCAACCGAATTGCGGGCTGAATCTCATCGGCCGCAAAGGGTCGCTGGAGTCTTATTCCATTGACACTCAAGAAGAATTGAATCATCCGCGAAGTACGATTCCAGAGGATCGAAGAGACGATCGCGATTTGGGGGCGCATTCTTCCATACCGGGATTTGATTTCAATCAAATCACCGATTTCAAATCCGGGGCTGATGACTTCCAACCACAGTGCCGGCCTGCCACGAAAACAATCCTGTCCGTATTGAAAGCTGGAATAACCCAGTTCCCGATCGGAAGAATTTTCGCATTCCCTGCGTTTAAACACCCGAGTCCCCGGAATCAGTCGCTTCGCCGTGTGCCCGTCGTCCGGATGTACCCAATTCGGAATTTCGTCGGACCACCAGAGGAAGACGCCAAATTTTGTCGCAGGCTTTAATTGGCTGGAATTGACTCGCACCTCGGTGAAGGCCGATTCGGAATCCGATTCGGTCCAGGAAAACGGAAGCGGATCCCCGCTGTCCCGGATCGAATCATGATCGATTTCCATTTGCGTTGCCCAACTGATTAATAAGTCCGTGAATCACGAAGGCGCGACCGCCGTCGACAAAGATCCTGTTGAACCACAACCTGGCGCGGTACGAACCGGGATTGGTTAGTTCAATGGATGACCTTGATTCAACAACCTCATTCTCGCTCAAACTCGGCTAATTGCCAATTCTTGCGATCAAATCAGCGGTTCGCGAGCTGTAGCCCCATTCATTATCGTACCAACTGATGATCTTGACCATGTTGGCGTCGCCCGGAAGGACTTTCGTCAGATCGGCAGCGAAAATCGAACTGTGCGGGTTGTCAATAATATCGGTCGATACGATCGGATCTTCGGTATACTCTAAAACCCCTTTCATCGGACCTTCGGCGGCCGCCTTCATGGCCGCGTTGATCTCCTCGACACTTGCCGTTTTGTCAAGATTAACAACCAGATCGACAACACTTCCTGTTGGAACAGGAACTCGCAGCGCCATGCCGGTCAATTTCCCTTTGAGTTCTGGAATCACCAATGCAACGGCCTCTGCGGCACCGGTCGAAGTCGGAATGATATTGATGGCCGCCGCTCGTGCACGGTAAAGATCGCGGTGCGGTGCATCAAGCACATTCTGGTCATTGGTGTATCCATGAATCGTCGTCATCAGACCGGAGCAGATTCCAAACGAATCGTTCAACACTTTGGCGATCGGAGCCAGGCAATTTGTTGTGCAGCTCGCGTTGGAAATGCACTTCATTTCGTCGGTGATCTGGTCATCGTTAACACCCAGCACGCAGGTCAAATCCGGGGCATCTTTTGCCGGAGCACTGATGACGACCTTGCGGGCTCCAGCAACAATGTGGGAGTCGTAACCCCCTTTTTTGTCGGTTGCCCGGTTGCAGAAAACACCGGTGCTCTCAACGACGACGTCGATCTTGAGCTCACCCCAAGGTAATTTTGACGGATCACGCTCTTCAAAAACCCGGATCTTTTCGCCGTCGACAATCAAGTTCTCATCGTCATATTCGACCGTCCCAGGAAACCGTCCATGAATGCTGTCATATTTTAGCATCATCGCCAACGATCTGTTGTCCGTTAAGTCATTGACAGCGACGACGTCAAATTCATCGCTCCGACTCATCAAGTTACGGAACGTCAAGCGTCCGATACGACCGAAACCATTAATTGCAACGCGAATCGCCACGACACTTCTCCATTATGGGTCAATTGATCAAAATCAAATTTCGTCTGGTGTAAGATGACCAAGCAGACAAACCTGCCTGTCAGATACGCTGTATCAGCCAAGCCGACGATAACAAATGGACGCAAACGACGGCAAGTGGGTGAGAAATCCGGTAACTCAGGAAAAGCATGTGAATCACCCAGAATCAAATGACCAAGCCAGGCCGTTGAACTTGCCGACTCGGACTCAAAACGCGTCCTGGCACATTCCTGCGGGCGTTACCAAATCCAACTGGGAGTACGCTCAAGCGAAACACATCGCAACCGGCTACGACGATTTCCTGCAAGGTGATCCGTTAACGGCCATCGACAGGCGGATCCTCACCCGTTACTTTCCCGATGTCCGGGACGGAGGCCCTGAATCCGGATGCCACCGAGGGCCCATCGTCGCCGATTTCGGTTGTGGTAACGGTCGAACGCTGGATCCACTGTTGCGTCGTGGATACCGTGGCGTCGGAGTGGACCTTTCCATCCCGATGTTGACTGCTTTTGCAGAAAAAGGCAGTGATTTGGTGGCTGTACGACCTGGCGCTTCAAATCAAGGCGGATTGCTATTACTGCAAGCCAACCTCGTCGAGCTGGATGGGATTGGTGACCAGACGATTGACCACGGTATCAGCCTGTTCAGTACGTTGGGAATGATCCAGGGTGCCCGGCATCGAGCTGAGTTTCTGAAGCACGTTCGACGACTGATCAAGCCGGGTGGGATGTTCATTTTGCACGCCCACAATGCCTGGTTTCAGATTCGGCACCCGGGCGGAATTCGATGGGCGTTCTGGAGTGCTCTTTCCCATCTTCGTGGCAAAGCCGAATTTGGTGATCGGACTGCGAACTACCGCAGCATCAGCCAAATGTTCATTCACAGTTTTCGTCGCCGCGAACTGGCCGGTGCCTTGAGGGCAGCCGGGTTTTCAGAAACAAAATGGTTCGGAATTCTACCTGGCGTCGATTCGGAGTTAGAACGGTTGCCGATGGGGAGTTCGGTGCGGTTGGTCGGCTGGATCGTGGTTTGCCGGTAGTCGTTTTGAGCGAGTCGTCGGCGACAAATGGATTGCTGATCATTGGCCAATGGCTGGACCAGGAATCCGGGATTGTCCTCCGGTCACTTGCCTCAACCTGGAAACATTGTTTACCTTGTCGTATTGCCAACACGGTGCGATGATGATGTATCCTCGAGTATCCGTCAGCACAATGCCGTTGATCGGGACTGCCGCTGGTCCGGCGAAACGAGACAGGCATTGGTAATTTTCCCATCGCTGACTCAGCTCCACTCGATTCAGCGGAATTGAAACTGAGAGCAATTTATGTCGCGTCGTGAACAACTCGAGTCCATGTTGGCAGATTCTCCCGAGGACACTTTCCTACGATATGCGTTGGCGATGGAGTTGGAAAACGAAGAAGAACACGAGCGTAGCCTGGAGATGCACCGCGGGTTGATGAACGAATCGCCACCTTACGTACCGTCGTTTTTCATGAGTGGACAGCAACTCGCGGACCTTGATCGAATCGACGAGGCGAAACGGACCTTGCAACAGGGGATTATCCAGGCCGAAGACCAGGGTGATTTGCATGCCGTGGCGGAGATGCGTTCATTTCTGGCTTCGTTGGATTGAGTCAATGGGTGTGAACCGTTACCTCGAAGTTCTTGACGACTATTCCACAGTTCCCTGGTGACGACGGTCGACATCCATCGAATTCGTTAAAACCACTGGAATTTGCCTGTTCGAACAATTCCAGATAAAGGTCGTCCAACCGATTGAATCAAATGTCGGTTTCGACGAATCGTTGTTTTCTTTTCGAGTATCGACGGTACGATAGTGCGGAAACAACTGGGATCCTTGCTGCGTCATCCAATTGAACCAACGAATGAACTTCGAAGCCGTCAAACTCGATTCTTCCGAAGCAGGAAGCGATGATCTCAGGGAAACCGATTCACCGATAGCTCATCATCGGATTGCATTCGTCGGAAAACTCGGCAGCATGAGCAGGCGAGAAGCCAGGGAACTGGTTCGGCGACACCAAGGAACAATGCTGGATCGCGTCGATGAGTCCGTCGACCTGATCGTCATTGGAGCGGATGTGCCCCCGTTGGGCGAGCAATCGGAATTGCTGGAAGATTGGGTGATTCATGCGAACGCGGATGGACGGCTACGGGTCATTAATGAAACCCAGTTTTGGCAGGACCTGGGAATGGTTGAGCCCGAGCTGGAAATCGGTCGCCTGTATACGCCCGCGATGCTGGCCGGCTTGCTGGATTTGCCCATCTCAACGATTCGACGATGGCACCGCCGAGGATTGATCACGCCAACACGCCAATTCAACAAGTTGGCCTATTTTGACTTTCAGGAAGTCGCCTCGGCGAGGCGGATTGCTCGATTGATTGCGTCGGGGGCGACCCCACAGTCAATCGAGATGAAGCTATCGCGTCTGGCGGGACTTTACCCGAATCTGCAACGGCCGCTATCGCAACTTTCGGTTATCGTCGAGGGGCGTAATGTTTTGCTCCGACAAGAGGAAGGTTTGGTGGAGCCGGGCGGCCAGATGCGAATCGACTTTGATTCGCTGGGAAAGGTGGAACCGGCATCCGAGACGTCCCAGGTGTTTTCGATTGAGCCCGTACCAGAAACCGTTTGCCTGGCGCAGTTCGCGACACCGGAGGAGTTCGTAAGAACCGCGATTGAGTTCGAAGATGCGGACGATTCCGAGGCCGCGATCGAAGTCTATCGGGCGATGTCGCTGGCATTCGGGCCGTCTGCCGATACTTGTTTTCGCATCGCTGAATTGTTGTATCAGCAGAACGATTTGCCGGCAGCTCGCGAACGATATTTCATGGCAGTTGAGTTGGATGAATCGTTTGTTGAAGCCCGTGCGAGTCTTGGTTGCGTGCTGGTTGAGCTGGGTCAACAGCAAATGGCGCTGGCGGCGTTTCACGGGGCGTTGCAGCATCATGCCGACTACCCGGACGTTCATTTTCATTTGGCTCGCTTGTTGGATGAAATGGGCGAGCCTTCTCATGCCGAACCACACTGGCACACGTTCCTGGATCTGGCTCCCAAAAGTCCTTGGGCGGAAGAAGCCCGGCAACGACTGGGGATGGAAATCTGACGTTCCGGTTCGTCGCCAGAATGAAGATTCTCAACCGAAACTCAAGGAATTGCCTTGCGGGCGCCGCAGGGCCGAAATGCATCGGAATAACACACTCTGATTTGGCGTTTGAGCCGCTTATTCCTGGTGATTCGGTGTCCCGGTTCGGAGTGGTAAACTTTGCCGGTTTTGCCGGTTGTGCCAATCGTCCGGCTTGCGACGGTCGTTCGGTTTTTACTTGCCAAGTTTGACGATTCTTCCGATTTTTCATAGGACGGCGAACGCTTTTCGTTGAAGACCTGTTTTGGATTGAAGAGTTGATCCGGCGAATTCGTTGCAACGGACTGCCAGTTGATCAGGGCTGAATGATGAATTACCAAATATCCATAATCACCTGCCTGCTCGTTTGTTGGTCCTGCTCGACGGCAGTTGCACAAGCCAACTATGGCGCCACTCCATACCGGGGTTTTGGGCAAATTGAGTCCGAGGGCAACTGGGCGATCCGTCCACCCGCAATTCCCGATCCCGGTCCAGGTGATCAACACTCGATGTCTCCTGACAATTGGAGCATTCCCGCGGTCCCTGGAGATTGGATGCCATCAGAGGAGAATTCGAAGGATGCCAGTCCGCCCCCAGTTGCGCCAACGCCGAGCGTACCGGATCTGGGGTCAACCTCGTCGTTCAAGCCATCGAGTTTCTCACGAGAATCGGGCGGGAATCCTGCTAGCGAGGCTGCATTCGAAATCACACGCGATCCTCTGCAGGCGGCAACCAACAATGCTGGACAAACCAGGCTGTTACGTTATCCCTTGGACGGCCCGATCGTCGGCCACCCCGCAGGCGCCGTTTTTGATTCGGCTGCGTCAAGCGATCAAACATTCGAAACCGTTGATTCCTGGTACGAGCCTTCTGGCCGTCCGGGCTCGCGATCTGGCGAATGTCCATTGGATTCCAACGAGTCATTGCAGCCGGGCTATCGACCTGACCTTGGCCATCGCGGCGCAGCGCCTACCTATCGAGCGGTGGTTGCTGACGATCACGATCAGGCGTTCGGTTTTGAAAACAAGATAACCGAGTACCCGTCGATGCGCGAGATACTTGCCACAGGACGATATTTTGGATCCGCATCGGCGCTTTATTTTCGCGCGGCGTTTCAAGGAAATACGGCAATTGCGACCCAGGGACCGGGGTTTGGGCAAAGCATCCCGTTCGATTTTGACTATGAGTCAGCGCCACAGTTTCGAATGGGGTTTGAGTCCAAGTATGGTCCTGGCGTGGAAATAACCTATTGGCAATATGACGAAACTTCGAACGTCACGAGTTTCGTGAGCGACGGCACGGTCATTGGAACATCGAGCACCTGGATGCTAGGGCCAAGTCGGTGGAGTCGATTGGCGGCCGTGAATACGGGAGAACAGCTCGACGCCTCTCACTCGATCGACGTGGAGGTCATTGGTGCGACATTTTTTAAAGAGATGAAGTTCAGGATTTCACGACTCAACGGTCTGTTCGGGTTTCAGTATTCCAGTACCACCCAATCGATGGACGTTATGCTATCCAACAGTGGCACGGAAATCGGGCGATTGGCGAGCCGTTCGGATCTGCACGCCTGGGGTCCCAAGTTCGGTCTGGAGTATTACCGCCCGATTGGTCATACCAAACTTGAACTGTTGACCACGGTTGGAGGTTCCGTGTTGTTTGGTCATCGAGACCAATTCGTTTCCAACACGTCGACCGGCGATTTTGACCGTGTTGATGCGGACGAGTTCGTCACGATGGTCGATTTTTTGACTGGAATACAGTACAAGAAAATGACCGCCGAGAATCGGGCCTATTATGCGAGGCTGGGCGTCAATTATCAGACGTGGATTGGTGGCGGAACGGCGGTGGATCCACAGGGCGATTTTGGGCTACGTGGATTTTCATTCGGTGTGGGTTACAATCGCTAGTTCAGGTCCGGAATTTGAATAACCACATGAATCCGGGACAAGTCGAACCAGTGTGAATTCAATCCGGGTCCTTCTGTCATGACGGTCGCCATTTTTGTCGCCAGCGAATCGGATGCCGCTTCGTTGATACCCTGGGGGGTGCATTTTGCTTCGGCGGATCATGCTGATCTGCTGATCGTCTGTCCACGCAAGTCGAAAGGCAAACGGGGTTGGGACGTATTGGAGGCTTCTGAGAAAGATGACAACGCGCTGTTTCGGGCCGTGTTTGACGTCCTGGACCAGCAGGATCCCGGGCGAGTCGTGATGAAGTCGGCAATCAATGAAGGCAAGGAATCGACCGACCTGGATCGGGTCGCAATTGAAACGCGAGAACTGATCGCCAAGTCACCCGCGGATGCATTTGTCGACGAGATTGAGGGTCTGGACGTGCGAATGGTGTTGTTGCCGGCTCTGGAATTTCTCAAAGGCGTAAATCAACGCGACATGCGCTGGCATCAGAAGCTGTTCATGACTGCGCCCTGTCAGGTTGCGATTGTCAAAGGTTCTGCTCCCAATCGCAACGCTCCGATCCGCGTCCTGGTGGCCAGTCAAGACGAGGCGGATTCTGACGCGACACTCTCACTTGAGCGCGGTTGTCAATTGGCCCAAGGTTCAGCAGGAGGAACCGTTACGTTGTTGTATGTGCGTCCGGATGACGATCTCGTTGCCAGACACGTCGCGGAAAAGCATCTATTACAAC
>JAHEBQ010000027.1 GCA_024642205.1 Planctomycetaceae bacterium
GGATGGTGACCCCAATTTCAGTGACACGTCGTCGACGGGGAAGTCAGATATTTTCGGCCTGGGCTTCCAATTGTCGTTGTCTGTTACGATCTTGAAGCAACCCACCAAAAGACCAACCTCTTTGAGAGAACGTCAGAACCGCCGCGACCGGCCAGTCCAAAGAATATACAGAGCGTAATTGTGAAGCTGCCAGGTGCAAACACGACAACTTGTAACGAAGACGAGTTACTGATTTGCTGTGCTCGGGTTGTCCAAACGGAGGACGTACGCGAGCGGCTTGAAAAGCTACTACGCCAGAAGATCGACTGGCAGACAGTGCTGGATCGAAGTTGGTGGCACCGCATTCGCCCGTTGACCCATTTTCATCTTAACGCGTTGCCAACCGGCCTCGTGCCGGCTGCATTCCTCGAGTTATTAGGTTCCCACGCGCGTGAACTTGCGCAGCGTAACGAGCAGCTGATGAAAATGCAGTGTTACATATCGGAGCTGTTTGAGGACTCGTCCTTGCCGATGCTCGTATTTAAAGGCCCAACACTGGCGATCGATGCCTATGGCGACCTGAGCCTGCGCGAGTGCGGGGACCTCGACATGCTGGTCCGTCCCGACGATTTTCCACGAGTCAAGGAGTTGCTGACCGCGAATGGATTTGATTGCTTGTGGGATCAAGTTGCCAGCGAAAGAAAGCGACAGCTATTTGCCTGCGAATTTCAGCGTGATGGAATCGAACTGGATATTCACTGGGACCTTGCACCGGGATGGCATAACTACAGCATCGATTTCGAATCGTTGTGGGAAAACGGGAATCCTTTTGCGGCAGATTGCCAGTTTACAAAAAAGTTGCGACCCGAAGATGCCATCGACGTGCTTTGCATGCATGGTACCAGGCACTGGTGGGAACGGCTTCGTTGGATCTGCGACATTGCCGAACTCGTCAACCGGGGCAGCATTACCGACTGGAACAGAGTGGAAGCCAAGGCTTCCAGGACACGGTGCCATCGATCGGTCTGGCTCGGTTTGTGGTTGGCCAGCGATCTGTTGGATGCCGAGCTCCCCGCCGAGATGCGGCGCAAGCTTGAAGCATCACCTGTCGTAAAGCAACTTGCAGCGCAAGTCGGAGTTTGGCTGGAAAATGCCCAGAATGCCGCGGACGTGCGAAAACTTCCAGATCGCTTTTTGTTTCGAATGCGACTTTGCGAACGCTGGCGAGATCGACTCCCGCAGCTTGCTCATTACCTGATCACTCTGCCGTCGAGGAGCGTAAATTGGAATCCTTGACCGACGTCGCCGGGACGCACTGCGAATCTGAACTTTGGGTAGCGCAACGAATCGCCAGCTGCATTCGTTCTCTGTCGACGTCCACGACAACTCGCGGCATGCGCGTATCTTTTCGGAGCCAGACATGATCGAGTCGATTTCTCAGATCATCCGGGAGTTGTTTCAAAAACGCAAACTCTTGCTGGTTCGGTTCGTGATCACTTCACTGGGCCGTGCTGTAACGTCCATGGCGGTGATCTTTTTTATTCGTGAGTTTCTGGCCAGTGCAGTGAATGAGCATACCGGTTTCGGTAATGTCGTCGGCGCGTCGCTTGGGCCAAGCGCCGTGCTCTGGTTGGCGGCTGGCTTGATGCTAATCACCTACCTCGTGGGAGCTTTGTTTTTTTATGATAACCATGTTGTGGTTCAGCGCATCATCAAGGTGATCGAACTTGGTTTCATGGAACGCGTGATTCGGCATCTGTTAAAACTTTCTGTCCCCTATGCAGATCATCAAAGCCACGGCGAGATCATTCAGACCGTGCGAACGGATGTCACTCAAATGCGCATGGTGGTGCAAGCCGTCGCCCGCATGTTCCTGGAGGGTGCCGTCGTCATCGGGCTGTTGGTGATCGCCACGAGTATGAGTCCTTCCCTGGCCATGTGGGTATTGTTGGTGTTACCCGTTGTGTCGTTGCCGGTATTTATGGTGTCGCAGCGACTCCGGGTTCGCTCCTATACGGTTCGAAAGACAGGGTATGTCCTGTTTGACATGATCCTGGAAATTCTCAAGGGGATGCGCGTTATCAAGACCTTCCAGGGCGAGGAAATCCAGACGCAGATGGGACTGGAAAAAGGTCGGGCGTTTTTTGACGAGTTGATTGACGTGGCCCGCCTGCAGGCGCTGGGGCGTGTGGGGATGGAATCACTGGCCGGCTTGAGTGTCGTGATCGTCGTGCTCGTCGGTGGATTTCAAGTCATGGAAGGAACGCTGGACTGGCCTTCGTTGCTGGCCTTTTTGATGGCCATTCGGGTGATGCATACTCCCTTGAACCTGATGCATCAGCAGTACCTTGAGATCCATACCTACCATGCTTCGCTTGGACGCATCGTCGAATTCCTGGAAACCGTTCCGGAAATCCAGGATCGTCCCGATGCCGAACCGCTGCTTTCGCCACCCCGCGTGATAGCCTGTGACAACGTTGGATTCGCCTACGGGGACACAAACGTTTTGAGCGAGATTTCGATCTCGGTCAACGCTGGCGAAACGATCGGAATTGTCGGACCCTCGGGAGCTGGCAAGACGACGTTACTGAATCTCATGATCCGGCTTTACGACCCCTCCTCCGGCAGCGTCAGGTTTGATGGACGCGATCTCAGAAATCTCCGATTGAATGACGTTTACCACCAGGTCGCCATCGTGGCTCAGGAGCCATTTCTGTTTTCTACTACGGTTCGCGAGAACATTCGCTGTGGTCGGCCCTCCGCGACCGATTCGGAAATCGAAGAAGCCGCGCGCTCGGCATTTATTCACGATGAAATTCTCAATTTCCCAGCCGGCTACGAGACACAAATCGGCGTCGGAGGCCGTGGGCTATCGCGGGGTCAGGCACAAAGGATCAACGTGGCACGCGCGTTCGTAAAAAACGCGCCGATCCTGTTGCTCGATGAGGCCACGTCAAGTCTCGATTCCGTCGCTGAAACGCACGTTCAGCAAGCGATCGAACACCTGCTTGAGTCGCGCACCAGTTTTGTTGTCGCCCATCGTTTGTCGACGCTACGTAACGCTGACCGTTTATTGGTTCTGAATCGTGGCCGATGTGTCGGGTTTGGCCCGCACAAAGATTTACTGCACGACTGTCCGCTTTACCGCCAACTCTGGGAATCGCAGCAACTCGCTGCTCCGAGGGATTCTCGTCAAATCGAGCAGACCTGAACAAGTTCAGCCGATTGGATACCAGTCGATCGAGACGTTGCAAATCTGCCCGTTTCGAGGTTCAGCGACGACCCGCTAAAGGTCCGGTGAAAATCAACCAATGTTGCCGGTGAATTGAACCCGGCAACACCGTTGAAATCGGTCGCCTTGACACATCTGCAATCCTGATCAATGCCACGGCGAATCCGCGGCTAATCGCCTTTGTCCAACAAAATCAGGTTGCCTTGATCTTAATATGTCTTGGCTTTACTTCTTCACTTTTGGGAACAACGACTTTCAGAACGCCATTGACGAACTCAGCATTGATTTCATCTTCCTTAACGGTTCCTGGCAAATCAATCATTCGACGAAACTCTCCAAATGATCTCTCGACCCTGTGGAACGTACGGCCCTTTTCCTCTTTTTCCCTCTTTTTTTCACCGTAAATCCACAACATTCCATTTTGGAATTCTGCCGTCACTTCATTGGCCTTCATGCCGGGCAACTCAACTGTGACTTCGAAGATGTCATCCGTTTCAGCAACATTCACCCTTGGAAAGTCCGGTTGTGGAATTGCGTCCCAGTCTTCCCTTTTCAGAAATTGATCGAACGGGTCCCAATATCTTCCCATTTCATTTTCCAACCTGGAAAAAGTTCCTGGGAATCTGTTTCTTGCTGGTATTAGTGAACGTAACATCTCAACCCTCCTGCGGAACATCCGCAAACAACATGCCGGTCGACGATTTTGGCGCGGCCCATGTCGTGCTCTCGCCAACCTTTGACCTCTATTCCACCCACTCTGATCTTCGTGGACGTGTTAAGAGAGTCCGCAACTCTCGTTCCAATTCAAAATGGCGATCCTGTTTTCCCGGTAAGTCGGCAAAATACGCATTTTTGAATTGCTTCGGTTCGAGATCCTGTGCAAAAGCACGCGCAAGCGCGCTTCCAAACGTACCGTCACGCACGCTAGCGGAGAGGGTTGGTGTCGGGCAGCGTTGATTTCCCGAAGAGGCCGACAATTGCCTTCAATGCGTCGGTAGACGTAAAAATGCCAACGACATATTCTCCATCCACGACGACGGCGCTGCCGACTTTGCGGTCGAGCATGTGCCGTGCGACTTCATCAATCGGCATCAAAGGGCTGACCTGCAACACGTCCTTTTGGCAGATTTCCCCGATCGGCAGATCGTCGATATTTCTGCCCCGGCGAACGGTTGCGTTCAAGATGTCACGTTGCGAGACAACGCCCAGAAGATGCAGTCCGCTCATGACCGGCACATGACGAATTCCAAATAATGCCATTAATCGTTTTGCGTTGGCAACGTTGTCAATTCGCTCGATTTCAAGAGGCAGACGGGTCATGTGTTGTTGGACAATTGGCGCTTTCATGTCGATCCACTATTCAGGATTCGTCGGAAATCATTTCGGACAGGATATCACAGGATTGCCCGCGTTCGTCAAAATTTCGATCGTTGCGCTCATACCGGGATGTTCAATTGCCGACAGTGAATCCGGTATCTTGACGAAGCACTGACGTGCCGGTGTCGCTGAGTCGTTTCCAGGAGCGCGTACAGTCCGGTGGCAACGATGGTAACAGTTTCTTCGTTACGTGACGATGCATTGTCGTGTCAGGTTTTGACCCGACGATTGGAAACCGTTGCGATCGAGTTTATAATCACTGGTAACGGCCAAGTTAAGCCAATGGGGTCCGGAGACGTATTTCTCCCTTACTGGATCGTCGAAATAATCTTCCATGGAGGCCAGCCGTCCATGACAGCTGTCGACTTGTGCGTCTTCCTGTCGAGTTACACCCTGGTTGTCGGGTTTGTAACCGTTGCTGAATTGCTGCGGTCGCGAAGCCCCTGGTTGGTTTTCGTTTCGGTTGTTTCGCTGGCGGCAATCATTGTCACAACTGCCGTCGGGTTCTATCTGAAACCAGGGGAAAATTACTTTGGTATTCTCTGGTTCCTGGTCAAGCAACGAGACTTCAGTGCTGTTGTGTCGTTTGGATTGGGTGTCGCAGCCGCGCTGGTGTGGGTCACCCGTCTTTTTTTGGCGACTCGTTTTGCCGGCGAAGATCCTCACCGTCGTTCGATCAAGCATGGTTTCGTACAAGTCATTTCAGCCGCATCGATCATTGGTGTCGTGCTCGGCTGCCAGGCGTTCATCTGGAAGGAAGTCCGCGGTATTCAACGCGATCCAGTCGTGCGAATGCATGCTCCGGGTTTTGAAATCGAAAAGATCGCCAACCTCGACTTCGGGCCTGTTCGGGTAGCCGTTGGTGAGACTGGCAAAGTCTATGTCTGCTACGATTTCTTTGAGGATGCAGGATCCATGGGCGGAGGCATCGTCGAGTTGACCAGCGACGATGAGGCTGGCAAGTTTCGCAAAAAAGTCGTGTCTGCCTCGCCGTTACTCATGCGCTGCTATGGTTTGATTGCACGTAATGGCGAACTGTTCGTCTCCAGGTCAGGGATTTTCCCAAAAGCCACTGACGGGAAAATCAGTTACGAAAGTACCGGCGCTGTAACGCAACTGAGAGACGTCGATGGAGACGGCTATTTCGAGTTTGCAGACGACATTGTCACCGGCTTGCCAGGCGCGCGAGGCCCGGAAACGATGCAGCAAAACAACGGCATGTGTTTTGCCGCGGACGGCAGCCTGTTTATCACGACTGCCAGCGCGGGGAATCGGACATTGGATGATCATCCCTGGGAGGGAGCGGTCCTGCGCGTCAATCCCGACTTTACGAACCCTGAGGTATATGCCAAAGGCTTTCGCAACCCGTTTGGCATCGTGATGGGCCCGGACGACGAAATCTTTATCTCCGATAACGACGTTGACGAGAATCCGGGAGACGAATTGAATCACCTTGTCCGCGGAGCGCACTATGGACATCCTTATGTCGTACCCAATGAATCTACCTCCCAATCGGAGGGCTTTCGTGATCCGATACTGGTGGGAGAACATGAGTGGAACTTTCTGGGAATGGCTTACGCGACCTCTCCATCATTACCGGAGGAGTATCGTAATTGCATCTACATTGCTGACTTTATGCAGCACGCGATCCTTCGCTTGAAGCTGGAGAAATCCGGAGATACATACAAAGTCGCAACTGTGGACAGGTTTGCCACGATCTCTTCGCCAATTGACATCGCCGTCACGCCCTCAGGGGAGTTCTTTGTCATCTCGCGCAACACGCAGAATGTATACCGAATTCGACCACGAGGGACGGTCTCCGAGGGTACCGATGGATAAACCAATGTCAATGAAAACCTTGCGCTGGTTAAGCTGGTCTCTGGCGTTACCGGTCGCGACCCTGTTGGCAACGGCTGCCATCATGTCGATTCCACCCAATACTCAAGGTATCGATATCGTCGCCGGTCAAGAACTGTTTACGACTCATTGTGCATCGTGTCACTTTGTAAAAGTTGGTTTCCCGGCGCACCTGGGTCCCAATCTCCACGACATTGGAAAATCCGGTGCCACCCGACAGCCGAATCAATCGGCCGCTGAGTACATTCTGGAATCCATTGTTGAACCAGCTGCATTCATGGCGCCCAGCGGTCGCCCGGGAATGCCCCCGGATGTCGCAGCTCAGCTCGATCCCGAAGACATCCGGAAAATCGTCGGCTTTCTGGCCAGTCGCGGTGCATTTCCGGATTTCGACGAGATCATCAAACTCGAGATTCCTGATCGGCGCACCGAACCAACGGAGCCGACGTTGATCCGTTTTCAGGACATGAAACTGGCGGAACAAGTGTTACGAGACAAGGGATCATGCCTCAAATGTCACTCGTTGTACAGTGTTCCGGAAGGTAAGTCCTTTGCTCCCGGCCTGTTTGGGGTGGGCCTTAACGATGCAAAAGCGATATACGAATCGTTGATCAATCCCGATCATGAAATCAAGCCGCAATACCAATCGGTCAAGGTAATGCTGGAGAGCGGCGAACTGGTGTCGGGTCAGTTGATTTCACAATCGGACGCGGAGTTGGTGATTTGTACGCGGGATGATCAAAACCAGCTCGTCTTGCGCGAGATCGCTTTGGCCGAGATCGAAAAAGAGGATGGACTGCCACAAATTCGGCAGTCGAAAATATCATTGATGCCGACCGGATTCGACAAGACGTTGACCCGCGAAGAAATCGACGCATTGATCAACCTTATCCGGCAATTGAATTGACATGTTTCCGGAATGGCTTGGAACAGGTCTAGCGTTGTTGCGTCCATGGCCAAAGCGGCAAACGGTTTTGTCCCTCGGTCAGCCGTTGAAATGGCCCGGCCAGCGCCCCTTTTTCGGGAATTGGCGTGTCAAAAAAGTCTCGGTTTCCCCGACCGACCGGCGCCGTTTCCCATTGGTGGGCTGAGCGTCCCAAATCCAATTCGAGGACAAGATCCTTGGATATATTTACGGTCGCCGACTCTGCTTCGAAGTTTGCGAATCCCCAGGAATTGAACTTTTGCCACGCTTCGAGACTCATCCGCGGCGAAACACTGCGCCACAGTTTCGGTGAGGCGCCAGTGGATTTCTTCACTGCGGTGATCAGTTCGTCGGTGGGAATTTCTCCCCATGGATTGACCAGGTATTCACTCCCCGGGCTGAAGAGATTGTGATCCGCGTGATTGTGGTGTGACCCGGACCCAGAATAAGGAAAATTGATTTGTCCCGCCCGGTTGTCAATAAAGATGTTATTCCGCAATACGATATTCGAAGCACCTGCACCTGGACGATTTGTTTTTTTTCGATGAAACGACCCAAACTCCTGGCATCCGAACACCAGATTATGAACGAAGACCACGCCCGATGCATCATGAGTATACAGGCCGTCTGCCCGGGGGTCCTGCGAGTCGAAACTGGGACGCGAATTGGCCAGTACATTGTTGTCGATCTGGACGGGGCCCTGACCCAACTCGACAAAAACGGCGCTCCCCCGGTTTCCGATCACAAGATTCTGGCAAACTCTTGCATCTCGATAACCATTGTCCAGCCAGATCCCGTATCCATCATTGTCACGAACCAGGTTACCCTTGATCAGACCATCGACAAAGTTGTGTACCTTGATGCCGCCGATTTCCGGAGAGTCGTGGTGATTCCAGTTGTTGCGTTCGACGACATTACCCACGATCTGCGTCGCCAGGCTGCTCATGCCCGCGATGCCACAACAACCGTTGTCGGTAACGCGATTGTTGCGGATCACATGATAGCCAGTGTTTCCTGGCGTGGGTTGTTTTCCCTCCAAATCGAATCGCCCTTCGTAGCCGCAATCGATTCCGATCGACTTGGCAAAGCGAACCGTGTTGTTTTCGATCAACCAATGATGACCCGCGCGGCATCCAAGGGCACCCGCCTGTGGTGAATCACTTTGCCAAAATCGCTCGGGAAATTGGTTCGCACAATGCTCCATGGTGAAGCCGCGGACGTGAATGTATCCCAGACCGCGCCGATAGGGTGCAAAAATGCGATCGCGCGTGGTCACTTCTACCAGTCCCAGCGCTGGTGCTTTTCCGTCCGAAAAATGAAGCGTCAGTTGCTTTCCATCGTCATTGACCCGCCATGTTCCCGGCCTTGCCGCGAGGTCCTTGTCGTTGTCGACCTCGCGTAGCGGTACCCCGTCAACGAACACTTGACCAAGCACCAGACGACTGCCAGCAGGCATGCCCCGGAGCAGCGTATGGTACGGATCAACTCGTACCTTGTAAAACATCCTTGGATCCAGGTCGCCGGAATAGATTGGAAGATCGAGACTCGTCTTCCGCCAATGTGGTTGCCAGATCTCTGATCCTTTGATCACGACCCTTTCCTTGGGTGCCGCCGTATAGACGATCGGTTGTTCCTTTGTGCCGCCCCTAGCTGGTGCTACGCGTTCGCGGTAAATCCCGGCATGCACGAGCACCGTATCGCCTGGCTGGGCAAGTTGAGCGGCCTGCTGGATTGTTTTCAGAGGCAGCGATTCTGTACCGGCATTCTCATCGGAAGCATTGACGTGTCCACCATTTACCACGTAAGTATCGGCGAAGGCAACGGGTGGGAAAAGCACGAACCAACAAATCACGGCAATGACACCTCCTGCCGTTCGCGGAAATTCGCGCGGTATTCGCATGTCACTCCTGCTGTCAGAAAAACTCGTTTCGACTCTGCGACGGTTGATAACGCTTGACGTGAGTCCCGCGGCATGACGCAATGTCTGGCGGGTTCGTCGAACCGGGGGTCTACTCTGGTTCACGCGGTTGGTCGGTCGGAAAGGCTCTCGCACTCGTCTTCAATGGCCGGGTATCGCTCGCGAAGCCAGTCATTGACGTAAAAATCCATCGCCAAAGTGACCCTTTCCGTTGACGCCAGATTGAAGAGGTTGTGGAACTTGTTCGTGTCGAAATAGTAGAGAACGCCAGGTTTGAGGACGTGCTCCTCGAAGCTGCCCTGATTGGATTTTTTGAACAACGCATAATTGTCAAAAGCCTCGCGCTCTGACAACCGTTCTTTCATCGATTTGAACTCGTCGTAATCGCGATATTTGGTGATCACCAGCGATGACTGGTCGTTGGTAATGATCGGAACCTGGAATCTGACCACCTCCGGACCTTTGTCTTTATCGGTATGCCAGGCATACGCACTGGCTGGAGGTCTTCGCAACAATCGAAACGATACCTTCTCACATTCGAAGCTATCAAAAATCTGGCGAAAATAGTGGCACTTTCCCAGCACGTTCGCAAACGGGAGGTTGTTAAAGTGATCCCGTCCTGCGGGATGAAGTTCCTCTCGCGATGGCAGCGATAGAGAATGGCCATAGGCACCCTTCGACCAGTCCCAGCCCGATGTCGCAAGCTCCAGGTCTGCGCGCAGTCGGTCAACCGAAAAATGATCATAGGCATTCAGGTACATTTCACCTTCCTCGGTTCAGACAGCTCTCATGACAGTCCACTCGCCAGCGATCAGCTGGGCCCCAGGGTGGGTCGATCCAAATTGCTTTCACCGAGGGTGCTTCCCATACGAATTGCAAGCGCGTTCCAGTTGCAATACGATTTACCTGCACAACCACCGTTTTTGGATCTGGTTTATCTGATGCATGGCATTCTGATAATAATAATTCTCGCCTGGTTTGATGCAATACTCGATTACTTCTTTTTGCGATTTGGGACTCGCTGCCTGCTTGTTCGTCGCGCAGAATCTCAGACGTGATCGACATGTTCCACCGCGTTCGCGCTTGCCGCGAATTGGCTTGTATCAATCGGACCCACGAACAACGACCTGGCGGAAAGAAATCTGGTTGACCGGAAAAAAAGACCGCACTTTTGGTGAACATTTTCGATGAACTTGATTTATAATGAATGATCTACGCCGCAGCTGTCGGCAAACAGGGTTCCAGGATTTGAGATATCAACGATGCCATTGGTCGACAAAGAGTTCATCAAAACGAATTTGACAGCCGGAGATCCGTGGTGCAGAGGGCATGGGAGTGAGCAGGATTCCGAAGACTTGGGCGCCGGCATGCTGTATTATGCGCTCGCCTATGGTTATAAAGCGAAAACATGCGTTTGCCTGGGATCCGGCGGTGGGTTTGTTCCACGCATGATGAGGCAGGCCCAGCGCGACCTGAACCTGATTGACAGCCGGACCATGCTGGTGGACGGTACATTACAGGTATCGAAAGAAAAAAAGCAGATCTGGGGCGAACCGTGCTGGGTTCCGGAAGACTCGGTCTTTCGGACAAACTATCCTGAGGTCGAAATTCATCTGGAACTCACTGAGGACGCGTTTCGAAACTATTTCCAGCCAAACAATGTGCAGATCGACTATTTACATATCGATGCGGACCATCATTACGAAGGGGTAAAACTCGACTGGGATTTGTATAGTACGCTTGTTCCCGATGATGGAATCATTACGCTTCACGATACAACCAACTATCGCAATCCGTGCGGTGTCTATCTGTTGATGGACGACATCCGCAACTCGGGTGATTACGAAATGATCAACTTCCCGATTGCCTATGGCACGGCCGTGCTACGAAAACGTCAAAACGACGGTCGTCCGGGTTCATGAAGATTGCACTTCTGCAGGATGAGATCTATTTGCCGTCATTTGCCGGCGGCAACAAAGTGAATCGTTGTTTGCTGGAGGGACTGGCCGCCCGGCAACATCATTGCCTGGCATTGACGCGGGCACTTACCCGTTCGCCGGATGGACCCAACGAACTGTCACAGTTCGGGGATGAAATGAACGCCCGTGGATTGGCAGTCCGAGAAATCGAACCGGACGTTTTTGCCTATGAAAGCCAAGGCGTCGAGGTCGAAGCCCTCAATGGTTCGAGTGTGGAAACCCGACACGATTATCTCACGCGCCGCATCCGGGCGTTCCAACCGGACTGGGTGTTTGTCGCCGACGATAAACGCAAGTTCATGCTGGCTGCCGCGACAACGGCAGCACCAGGTCGTATTCTGGCGTTGGCGCAAACGATCATTCAACTTCCCTTTGGCCCGTTGTCCGTCAATGAAAGCCGATCTCAAACCGCACTGTTGCGTGACGCGCGGGCAATCATTGTCGTCAGCAAATATTTGCAGAACTACGTTCGCGAACACGGTGGTTTGGAATCTCACCTGCTCCGGGCTCCGGTCTATGGCACCGGGCCTTTTCCCAACCTCGCGCACCATAACGCTGGTTTTGTGACGATGATCAACCCATGCCAATTGAAGGGAGTTGCGATCTTTCTTGCCTTGGCGCGGGCGTTTCCTCATGTCATGTTCGCCGCCGTCCCGACGTGGGGCGCTGACCCGGAACTTTTACGGGACTTGAATGATCTGTCCAATGTCCGTCTCCTGGCACCTTCGGACAACATTGACGACATTCTGACGCAAACGCGAATCCTGCTGGTTCCCTCGTTGTGGCCGGAGACGTTTGGCAATGTCGCTCCCGAAGCAATGTTGCGAGGCATTCCTGTGCTGGCCAGTAATCTCGGTGGATTGCCCGAGGCAAAACTTGGTGTCGATTACCTGCTGCCGGTAACGCCAGCCGAACGCCACGACCAACATTACGAGTTTCCAGCCCAGGACATCCGCCCCTGGTCTCAGGCGCTTGGCGAGTTGATTGACGATGCCGGGCGCTACGAACAGTGTTCCAGGCAATCCCGCCAGGCTGCGCTGAGATTCGTATCGGATGTCTCGGTTGAACACTTCGAAGCGTTGATGCTCGAACTTGCCAACCAGTAATCCACCCCGATCAACATTCTCACTGACAAGACCGACATGATGAGGTTCCGATGAGTTCGAAAACGGTTGTTGCGATCGTCGATCCGTATTCATCGGGGACGCAACTGGTTCGCGAAGTCGAGGCCCGCGGCCACAGCTGTTTTTTGGTTCAAAGTCAGGCAGACGTTCCCGTCTTGTATCGCTCTTCCTTTCATGCCGAAGATTTTGGCTCATTCATTCGGCACCGTGGGAATCTTGATGAGACCTGCGCAGAACTTGAAGCGAGGAATGTGGGGTGCGTCATGGCCGGATGCGAAATCGGAGTTGAACTGTCCGACCACTTGAGTGAACGACTGGGATTGTTAACAAACGGAACCAGACTCACGGGAGCGCGTCGAAACAAGCTCCTGATGGGCGAAACGTTGCGACGTCACGGTGTTCCAACCCCAGCCGCCTTGTCGTCCCGCGACTTGGACGAAGTGCAGGACTGGGCCCGAGATCATGGCCGCTGGCCGGTCGTGATTAAACCCCTGTGCAGTTCAGCGTCAGACGGCGTTTATCGATGCATCAACGAGGCCGACATCCAGGTCGCATTCGAAGACATTACTGGTCGCGTTGATGTTTATGGCTCGGCCAACGAATCCGTGCTGGTTCAAGAATACTTGACAGGCAGAGAATACGCGATTGACACCGTGAGTCACGCAGGACGGCACAGGGTGGCAGCCGTCTGGGAATACGGCAAGCCTGCCGGTGGAACTTTTTTTGGAAACGACTCATTGGAACTCCTTCCCTATGACGAATCATTCAATCGCCAGATGTTTCCGTACGTTGCCAGCGTACTCGATGCCCTGGGCATCAAGCATGGTCCGGCGCATTGCGAGGTGATATTGACCGAGCGAGGCCCGGTAATTGTTGAAATCGGGGCGCGGATCAACGGCGGAAACAATCCACTGTTGAGCCGTTATTGCGGCGGCGAATCCCAGTTTGACATGATGCTCGACGCCTATCTGGACCCCATGCGTTTCCTTGGCCAGTTGGACAAACCGTACGCGTTGTCGAAACATGGGATGCGCGTCTTTCTGACACCTCGCGGAAACGGCCGACTGAAATCAGCCCCCCAACTCCAACAACTCGAATGTCTGGATTCGTTCCACAAACTACATTGTTCCGCAAAACCGGGGAGGCCCGTTTCCCGTATTGTCGGCTGGGTTTTGCTTGTTCATGAAAACCGGGAAGTCATTCATCGTGATCTAAAACAAATTCGTCACCTGGAAATGAATGGACTTTACCAGTTCGAATCCGAGACTTGAGCCTCGGCACCTGGCACTTCATCCAATTTGACGTGCAGGATCCGATGATGAATATGGTCACATATCACAAGTTCGCAATCGCCGATCAACTGGGCCCAACGAGGTTGATTCAAACGTGAAAGTCGTGTGCCGGGCACGATCGAAAACTCCCAGATAAAACGTCCGTCAATCGTTGCCCCCAAAACACGATTATTGCCCGTGTCCGCGACGATCATCGTGCCATTCTCGTTGACTTCCACGTAGCGTGGAAAGTTCAGCCGAAAACAGGCTGTATCCGAGTCGATTGCATAAAACTCGCTGACACTCGTTTCATCGGGCGCCACGATCAGAATCCTGTGTTGTCCCGTGTCGGCGATTACAACCCGTCCATCGCTGAGAAGCTGTGCACTGTGAGGGTCGCTTAACCTCAAATCACCCCCGGCACCAATCGCGCGGTATACCTTTCCGGACCAGTCAGCCTCAACGACCAGATCCCGCGATGAATCGACGATCAGAAGGTGACCGTTTGGGAGCATTCGTACGTCATGCGGATCCCGCAATGCCATGCGACCGTCGAGAGCGATTTCGGAAAGTTCCCTCAAGACATGCCCCGCCGCCGCAATTTCAAGGATCCGGCCATTGCGACCATCGGCTATTAAAATGCCGCCGGACGGCAATGCGCGAGCGCACCTGGGCCAAAAAACCGGGGGCTTTGCCTGGACGGGACGTTCGCGAACCTGTCCCGCTTCAAATTCCACGATCCGGTCATGGGCCGTGTCGGCCACAAGATACTGACCGTTTTTGGTCACTTCGACGGAACGCGGATAGGAAAGCGTTCGTCGCTGGGGAAAATTGTTGCCAAACTGCCAGACAATCCCACCCGTGGGATCCGTTTCCACAACGCGCTGGTTGCCCGTGTCACAGATCAGGAAGTTCCCGTTATCAAGAACGTCCGCGAACAGCGGATCGCAGAAACTACCATCCTCAGGATCAAGCTGATTGGCCGTGCCATCCTGGGAAACCAAAAGCACTCGATGGTTCCGAGCGTCGGCAATCAGTCGCCGACCGTCCGGCATGGCCCTGGCCGAACTGGGGCTGGAAAGTCGGGATCGTGCCTGGGAAGGCTCACCCGCTTGTCCGAATTGCCACACGGTGTTTCCGCCACGATCGATTTCGACCACGACGTGCCGATACGGATCGGCAATCAGGAAAGTATCATTGACCAGCCATTGGACACTCGCGGCCAGGCCAATTTGACCGGCATGGGGTGAAAGAAACCAAAGCAACTCGCCCCGTTGGTCGATTTCAATAATGTCGACCTCTCCAACACGATTACAAAAGACAATCAAGAAGGTTGCTTGATCGGTCCACGAAACGTACCTGGGCATGCGTTTGCTAAACGATGACAATGGCATGCGATTCTTGACCACTCCCAGGTCCGAGACAATCATCAATTCCCATTTCGTACGTCGAAGAATCGCGGTGCAATTTTGATCGAGCAAACAGGCGAATCCGTCATCGATGCCTGTTAAAGGCAGTTTTTGGTCAATCACTCCCTGGTTGTTAACGCGCAACGTGCGGGATTCGAAACGAAAAGGAACAATTTTTTCGGTTCCAAGCTCATCGACGATCAAACAACTTCCGTCCGCGGCTTTGGCGGCAAAAGAAGGGAAACAGAGCTGAGAATCCGTCACTGGATTTGAATCCGCCTCAATGCCTATTTCGTTTACCAATGCCCAATTCCCGGGGGGCGATGTGAAGGACTTCAAGTCTGATCCTCTCTTCTGAATTGAAATGCCACGTTGCCGAAAGCCAACCGCGACATATTGCGAATCAACTTTGACGGTCGACCGAACGTCCGGAATATCGAACACTGGAACCCAGGCCTCATGCGATTCTACGGAACTGCAACGCCGCCTGCGGCATCGGTCACGACCGAGCGACTATCAAGTATAATCAGAGTTGTCGTTCTTTTTCTCGATAGAAGCAGTTCCAGTCAGATAATCGATGGTCACTTCAGATCTCAATGCCTGGCCGACGTCGTCCAGGCGAATTCTCGTCCTTGGCCCTTGTGGATCCGGCAAGTCGACATTCTCGATGCGTCTCGGTCGAATCATGAACTTGCCAACGGTCCACCTCGATGCCCATTTTTGGAATCCGGGTTGGATCGCCACTCCGCAACCTAAATGGCGAGAGGTTGTGACGTCGCTGATTCAAAAGGAATCGTGGATCATGGACGGCACCTATGAAAGCACGCTCGATTTACGAATCCCCGTGGCCGACACCTTGATATTGATCGATTGTCCGCGGCAAGTCTGCCTCTGGCGCGTGCTCAAACGTCGGCTAACCGTGGACGATCATCACCGACCCGATGCGCCGGACGGTCAAAAACTGAATCGAGCATTTTTGCGGTACATCTGGCGTTACCCTGCCGTTACCCATCCCTTTGTCCTCGAATGTATCCGGAAATTCGGACCGGACAAGAAAGTCATTGAGCTTAAAAGTCCGGGCCAAATGCAGAGCTTCCTGGAGCAAGCCCACCAAACCCTCAATCGAAAACACCCCGATAGCTAGGGACTTCGAAACGTGGTCGGCCGTACGGCTCGATGGTGTGCCCTAGCCCATCAGGTACAGGAACTTCTCTTCCGCCTGCTTTCTCTTCGCTTCCGACTCGATAAAACGGAGTATTGTGAAGAACCCGTAGATGGTCTTCACTCGATGAGTCAAATGAGCGGACCACTGTTCCGAATCAGCTTCCTGCCAATACTCTGGCGTCCGTGGATCGTGCTTCGCGGACTTGAGCGGTCCCAATTCTCCCTCAACATCGGGAAGCGAACGCCACAGTCGTAAGTGGTCGTGGTGAGCTGCCAGGCCGCGATTTGCCAAATCCTTGTGACCGAACCGGGATAATTCCGTAAGGGCCGCAGCATGGTTGATGATGTGAAACAGTCCGCCAAATCCTTGTCGTCGCAACGCACCGTTCTCGATTAATTCGTCGATCACCCGTTCGACCATTTCTTGCTGGTTTCGGTAAGCCGGAAAATCGGTATCCGCATCCAGCTTCACATCATTGCCGCCGATCCACCCACGCGCCTGACCATAATAACCACGACCGGGCCCCTCCTTATTGAATCGGGAGATCAACTTCTCGATGCCACCGACAATGGCGTTGGTAGCGAACTTTGTATGATCGTTGAGAGCGCGAATCGCGATGGCGGAAAAAATCACGTTGTGCCCCGACTGACGCATCTTGCCAATATTGGCGCTCAGGGAATTGGCAATTGCATCGATCCTGGCCTGTTGTACCGACTCTTCGGCAACCGGCTCTTCCGGGAATGCCTCAAATAGTGCCGGGATCGCAATCCCTGTCTGCTTGGCGTTGTACCAGATTGATTCGTCGCCGCGAATAATCTCATCCAGGTCTTTTTCGATTCCTGCATACACCTGGTCGTCAAGGTCGGGCAAATCTTCACCCACGAAATATCCTGCCACAACGGCTGCCCCGAGGTGACCAGCCATGGCATTGGCTGTATGAGCCCGAGCCAGTCCGCAAAGGCCCAGGTAAAGGTATTTGAAATCTACCATCGAATCTTGCCTGTCGGTTTCATTGAGGAAACTGTCCCCTGATCATTGTAACGTCGGAAAACAGGAAATGTCGAATCGGTGATAAGGAATCCATCGCGGTTCAATCGTCGACGCAATTCACCGGCATTGTTCGGTGACTCTTCCCCTGGATTTCGGCCTTCTGAGCCGAACCAAGCTGTTCCAGTTGAGTGGAAATCTCGTCCAATTTCGTTTCAAGTCGCCGCGCAACAATATTGTTTCGGTAAGTCATCAGCATCAGTTTGACCGAAATAAGAAAAACCGCTGCCTCGATGAGCAGGTCGTGGGTAAATCCGTGAGAAAACAGAGCTAGCGCAAACAGAACAAACGTCATTGCAATTACGATCAACGATCCGCGACTGAAGTTCTCTGTGATGCGCATTTTCTATTTACCGGGAAAGTAATGATGACCAATGAAATCCGAAGCTCTCGGCTTACCCTCCTCGAACACGTTACAAACCAAACCAGGTTTCTTTTCCGATAATGGTTGCAAATGCCGGACCATCTGCACGGAACGCGAATCGTTTCCGGCGAGACGGCATTTTACATGACCATCCCTTCCACCTCAGCCTCATTGATCTTCGGAATCAAGTGCGAAAACGCACATCTTGTCCGGAAGCGTTCGGCTTCACCAAGTTCAACGCAATCGGCCGGGAGCCCGGATTGCGGAAACCAGTGATTTGGATGCTCCGTCTGCGTGACGATATCAGGAAGAATGCTGCGCGAATTGACCACTTGAACCCGTGACCCGGGAGGACGTCCACGTTGTTCGCACCGGTTCGCTGTCCGCAATTGTTCGACAAGATGCTGGCACAGCGTTTGCAGGGTAGTCTTTGGGTTTGCGATTTGCAACATGAACTGATCGGTTATCTCGCAATAATCAAGGAGAATAGACATGTATCATGCCAGCAATGAATCCGGCACCACGCGGCGCGAATTCTTACAGGAAGGCGGATCAGCTGCCGTTGGCGCCGCAGTTTCCACCGCGGTTTTCCCCAAGCTTGCTCGCTCGCGGCATGTCGGTGAAGACAACACCATTCGACTGGCACTGATTGGCTGCGGCGGCCGCGGCACCGGTGCCATCCGGGACGCGCTTTCGGTTCCCGACGCCGGTCCGATCAAGCTGTACGCAATGGCGGATCTGGTAGAAGGTCGCATGAACGCGTCACTCAACACGTTAATGCGCGGCTACAGCGACAAAATCGAGGTTTCGGAAGAACGCAAGTTTCTCGGATTTGATGCCTATCGCAAAGCCATCGATACACTCAGGCCAGGGGACGTCGCCCTCTGCACGACCCGAGCCTACATCCGACCCGTGCACGTCGAGTACGCCGTCCAAAAAGGCATCAACGTGTTCATGGAGAAACCCTTCGCGACAGACCCGGTCGGACTCCAGCGTATTATCCGCGCTGGTGAACTGGCGGAACAATCGAATGTCAAGATCGCTGCAGGCTTGCAATGTCGCCATTCACCTGCCCGCCAGGCATTGCTTGAGCAGATTCACGGGGGTCAGATGGGGGAAATCCACTTGATCCGCGCGAATCGATTTGGTAACGCCAATTGGCTTGGCGATCAGGCAAAAGCCTCGACCAACCTGTTGGACCAAATTCAATTCGGAAAGATCCATCTGTTCTGGGTCGGGTCAGGTCACATGGTCGATTATTTGATCCATCAAATCGACGAGTGTTGTTGGATCAAAGATCAATGGCCAGTTTCCGCGCGAGGGCTTGGCGGACGCGTCCCTGGCAGCCGCGATTGCGGTCAAAACATCGATGTATATTCGATGGAATATACGTTCGCCGATGGAACGAAAGCGTTCTGCGGGTTCCGACGCATCAATAAAACGGAAAACGATTTTGCGACCTACATACACGGCACCAAATGTGCGGCACAGTTTTCCGGCAATGTTCACGCTGCCACGGTCCATCGATTCAAGGACCAGCGCATTGAGAAAGACAATATCTCGTGGACGCCGACGGCGGATGCCTATAAACCGTGGCAATATGAGTGGAATGATTTGATCGATAGCATTCGTCGCGACCGGCCCCACAACGAAGCCAAACGGGCGGCGTATTCGGACATGGCGGCACTGATGGGCCGGGCTGCCTGCCATACGGGCCAGACCATTACCTGGGACGAAATGATGCAATCCGACTTCCAGTTTTGTGATGATGTTGACCGTTTGAACTATGACAGCCCTGTTCCGATCTTGCCCGATGCCAACGGTCAATTCCCAGTCCCGGTGCCGGGAAAGTGGAGAGAGGTTTGATATTGGGACAGAAATGACAACGATATTTGCTGATTGTCGAAAACTCGATTTACCTGTCGATATTCGAGTTTTTGCCTGGGGACTGCTTCTGCTGCTCACAATGCACCTGCGTCCGGTTTGCGCAGCGGTTCTGCTCGATGAGGGGCTTGTCAAAGAAGCCCCGAAGCAGGGGCGATTCGTCAAAACAAGTTCCGGTTACATGGTGCCGTATACCAGGAAAATTCCTGGAACGGATGTGACATTCACCATGCTTCCGATTCCTGGAGGCCAATTCACATTGGGTAGCCCGGAATCCGAACCAGGCCGCGAAGCATGCGAAGGACCGCAGGTAATTGTTGAGATCGCCCCGTTCTGGATGAGTGCCCACGAAATCACATGGGCGGAATTCAAACAGTACATGGCTCTTACCGACATCTTTCGAGATTTTGACGCCAGGGGCATCCGACGCGTGACCAAGGACCGCCAGATCGATGCAGTAACTGCGCCTTCGAAGTTATACGACCCCGACGCAACGTTTGAAAGTGGCGAAGACCCTGGACAGCCAGCGGTAATGATGACCCAATACGCAGCCAAGCAGTATACCAAATGGCTGAGTGGACTGACTGGGCAATTCTACCGGCTGCCCGCGGAGGCAGAATGGGAATACGCCTGCCGCGCCAGTACGAAAACGAGTTTTTACTTCGGCAATGACGCTTCGATGTTGGGAGACTATGCCTGGTACGAAGTCAACTCCCGCGAACGCAGCCACAAAGTTGGACAAAAGAAACCCAACCCCTGGGGCCTATACGACATGCATGGAAACGTGGCCGAGTGGGTCCTCGACGAGTATACGGAAACCGGGTACGAGGAACTTGAGCACGAACTACAAGCTGGCCGTGATGTGATCCATTGGCCGACAAGTGCGTTTCCACGTGTCGTTCGCGGCGGTTCATTTGAAATGGAATCAGAGCAGTGTCGCTCGGCGGCTCGAATGGGTTCTGACGACGACGAATGGAAAACGGACGATCCCAACTTGCCAGCCAGTCCCTGGTGGCTCACAACGACGCCGGCCACCGGCGTTGGTTTTCGAATTGCTCGTCCACTCAAAACACCGAATGATCCCAGAACCCGCGAGCGATTCTGGAATGCCGACGCGGTGGAGATCGTGGAGGACGTCGAATACCGCATCCATGAACAGGAAAGCGGGGCGATCGGAATCGTCGATCGAGAGTTGCCCGACGCGATTCAGGAATTAAAGCGAAAACAGGAAGATCAGCGTTAGAAAAACTCAACCCGCCGTAAACCCGGATCTGGCTGACGGGAACTGTGTTGGGTATCGCCCCAACTCGCCCGGTTGACGCGACGATCCGATTGGACGGATTATCTCCCAATTCAAAATCAACGACGATGATCCGGTTCGGCGCCAGCTTGAATTCCGTGTCGTCCAGTGGCGAAGGTTTCCCGTGTCTTAAATGTTTTTGCCAGTATAGGAAACCAGTGCTTTCATGTAGTTCGACCTTTCGTAGGCACCCGGGTCTGTGCAGTTCAACCGGCTGACGCTCCCCTTCAATTGGGTAACCGAGGTATATTCGCGATCCGTGATCCAGGTTTCCACGTCCTGGAGCACATTCCGCAAATGCTGCGGACCATGTTCGAGCAAGGCCGATGCCAACATGGCGACGTCCGCCCCGGCCAACAGCGTCTTGATGACGTCGTCAGCCTTGTGAATCCCGCTGGTGGCAGCCAACGAAGCCTGCAGTTGTCCGTGAAGTAATGCGATCCAGCGCAGCGGCAAATGTAACTCACTTCGGCGACTGAGTTGCAGAAACGGAACGACATCCAATGTTTCGAGATCGATGTCAGGTTCCAGGTATCGGTTGAATAAAACCAGACCGCTGGCACCTGCGTCGACCAGTCGCTTGGCCATCTCGGGAAGTGAACTGAAGTACGGACCAATCTTGACAGCCAGAGGAATTGAGATCGTTTCGCGTACCGAAGACACCAGGCCAAGATATTGTGCTTCCGTTGCCTGCGAGGACGATTCCGCGTCGGTAGGCACGAAGTAGATATTCAACTCGAGCGCGTCTGCGCCAGAGTCCTGGATCATCCGCGCATACCTCGTCCAGCCGCCGCGGCAGCCGCCGTTCAAGCTTCCGATGACCGGAATTGCGAGCTCCTTCTTGGCTAGCTCGATCTTCTTCAAGTAGCTGTTCGGCCCGGTATTGTAAGTATCGAGTTCGGGAAAGTAGTCAAGGGATTCCGCGAACGAATCCGTCTGGAATTCCTGCAATTGTTGAATAGCTACCTGTTCATGGTCAATCTGTTCCTCGAACAGCGAAGGTAACACGACGGCAGCTGCGCCGGCTTCCTCCAGACGCTGAAGGCTCTCCAGGTTCCCGGTCATCGGACTCGCCGAGGCGACCAGCGGGTTCTTCAGTTTAAGTCCCAGATATTGTGTCGTCAGGTCAACGCTCATGTTTGCTCCTCCGATTCGACAACTTCGCGTTCGATGCCGGCCAGTTGTTCATAAAAATGCCATCTCTCGTCAATTTCACGTTGTGCCAAATCAAACAGGTATCGGGCACGCTCGGGTTTCGATCGCTCCAGCATTGCGAAACGCGCTTCTTTTGCAGCGACCTCGCCGAATGAGAGTTTTGGTTTTCGGCTATCCAATTGGAACGGGTGTCCATGATCAGTGGCCAGACGCGGGTCGTAGCGATAGAGTGGCCAAAAGCCGGAGTTGACGAGACCTTTCTGATGCGTTACTGCGGTCGACATGTCGATGCCGTGGGCAATACAGTGACTGTACGCAAGGATCAAAGACGGCCCCCGGTATGACTCGGCTTCACGGAAGGCCTTGATGGTTTGCAACGGTTGTGCTCCCAGCGCGACCTGTGCCACGTAGACATTCCCGTAGGCAACGGCGATCATTCCAAGGTCCTTCCGGGCGACCGATTTTCCACCAGCCGCAAACTTAGCCACAGCCGCGCGGGGAGTCGCTTTGGATGCCTGGCCTCCCGTATTCGAATAGACCTGTGTATCGAGCACCAGAATATTGACATCGCGATCCGAGGCCAGCACGTGGTCCAGCCCGCCGAATCCAATGTCGTACGCCCAACCATCACCGCCGATCAACCAGATACTCCTTGGCACCAACACATCAGCCACGTTCAACAGTTGCCGGGCATCTGCCGAGTCGATCCCCAGCAGTCTTTGTTTCAGCTCCGAAACGCGTTCACGCTGCTCTACAATCGCCTGCTCATCCTGCAAGTCCGACTGGATCAAGGCCCGCGCCAGGTCGTCGCCGATCTGGGCTGTCAGACGGTCCAACAAGGCATGCGCTCGCCGTTTCTTCTGGTCAACGGCCAATCGCATGCCCAGTCCGAATTCCGCATTGTCTTCGAACAGCGAGTTGTTCCAGGCTGGACCGTGTCCTTGCTCATTCACGGTCCATGGAGTCGTTGGCAGATTACCGCCATAAATCGACGAACACCCGGTTGCGTTGGCAATCAGCATCCGCTCACCAAACAATTGTGAAGCCAGTTTCAAATAGGGTGTTTCGCCACAACCGGCACAGGCCCCTGAAAACTCGAACAAAGGTAGTTGCAACTGAGACCCCTTCACGGTGCCGAGCTTTGCCTGGCCGGGCCGGAGATCGGGCAATGATAAAAAATACTCAAAGTTCCGCTGTTCCCGTTCAAGATGCTCCTGCTTGGGGACCATGTTGATGGCCTTGTGACGGACCGATTCCTTGCTCTTGGCCGGACAAACATCCACGCAAACGCCGCATCCGGTACAATCGTCCGGAGCCACTTGAATCGTCAGCTGATGGTCGCTCAGCTCTTTTCCGGTCCAGGGTATTGAACCGAAACCTGGTGGTTTGCCATTGAGCGACGACGATGGATAAGCCTTCGTTCTAATCGCTGCGTGGGGGCAGACGAACGCACATAGTCCACATTCGATACAGATGTCAGGATCCCATACAGGAATTTCCTTGGCAATGCTGCGTTTCTCAAACCTCGAAGTGCCCGTTGGGAATGTACCGTCGACCGGTAATGCGCTGACTGGCAACAAGTCTCCTTTGCCAGCGATAATCATCGCTGTCACACGTTTCACAAACTCCGGGCTGGACTCTGGCACGGGGCTCCTGCGCTCGAGGTTGCTGGTTGCCACGGCAGGCACCGGAACTTCGACCAGCGCATCGAGCGCTCGATCGACAGCCGCATAGTTTCGTTGCAATACGGTATCACCACGCTTGCTGTAGGACTTGCGGATGGAGTCCTTGATTCGAGTCATCGCCTCGTCCCGAGGCAAGATATTGGCCAGCGCAAAAAAGCAGGTCTGCATAACCGTGTTGATGCGCTGTCCCAATTCCGCCTCGCGTGCGACGGCATAGGCATCAACCACGAATAAACGCATTTGCTTGTCGATCAACGATTGTTGCGTTTCGCGAGGAAGGTGATCCCAGGCCTCAAGAGCATTGTAGGGACAATTCAGTAGTAACGTGCCGCCCGACTCTGCAACACGCAACACGTCCATGCTCTTGAGAAACTGGAATTGGTGGCAGGCAACAAAATGAGCCCGTTCGATCAAGTACGTCGAATGGATGGGCTGGGGACCAAACCGCAAATGGCTGACGGTTACCGATCCCGCTTTCTTGGAGTCGTAGACAAAGTAACCCTGCGCGTAGAGCGGCGTGCTTTCACCGATGATTTTCACGGAACTCTTGTTGGCGCTAACCGTTCCGTCACTGCCAAGTCCATAAAAAACAGCCCGTTTGACATCGGCCGGTTCGGTCGAGTACTCCGGGTCCCACTTCAAGCTGGTGTGGGTCACATCGTCGGTAATGCCAACCGTAAAATGACGTTTGGGTCGTTCCTTTTTTGATTCGTCCCAGACCGCTTTGGCCATCGCCGGAGTGAACTCCTTGGACGACAACCCGTACCTTCCGCCAATCACATCGGGTAACGGTCGGTCATGATCACCCTGCCGCCAGACCTCAGAAAGTGCCGTTACGATGTCCTGGTAAAGAGGTTCACCGAGCGCCCCGGGTTCCTTGGTCCGGTCCAGTACGGCGATTCGCCGGGTCGTTGCCGGCAGGGCTTCGACCAGTGCCGTGGCAGAAAATGGTCGGAAAAGCCGAACCTGGAGCAGGCCAACTTTTTCGCCTGCCTTAACCAGTTGGTCGACTGCTTCCTCTGCCGCCCCAACGCCCGAACCCATCATCGCAATCACGTACTCCGCATCTTTCGCGCCCCGATATTCAAACAAATGGTATTGGCGACCCGTCCTTTGGGCGAAGCGATCCATGGTTTCCTGAACCACATTGGGCGCTGCCAGGTAGAACGGATTGATCGCCTCCCGAGCTTGAAAAAACACGTCCGGATTCTGCGCCGAACCGCGCAACACGGGTCGGTCCGGATCCAGGGCTCTCTGTCGGTGTTGCTCAACGCAGTCGATGTCGATCATCGACAGGATATCGTCATTGGCAAGCAATTCGATCTTGGCGATCTCGTGCGAGGTGCGAAAGCCATCGAAGAAATGCAGGAAAGGAATGCGTGTTCGAAACGTCGCCGCCTGGGCAACCAGTGCCAAATCATGTGCTTCCTGCACATTACTGGAAGCCAACATTGCCCACCCGGTCGAACGTGCCGCCATGACATCGCTATGGTCACCGAATATCGAGAGAGCATGAGTGGCGATGGAACGCGCCGCGACATGAAAAACGGCCGGTGTCAATTCGCCGGCGATTTTGAACATGTTGGGGATCATCAGCAACAGGCCTTGCGAAGCGGTAAATGTCGTCGTTACCGCACCGGCCTGCAGCGAACCATGAACCGCGCCTGCAGCACCACCCTCGCTTTGCATTTCCATGACTTCCGGCACGGTGCCAAAAATATTCTGATGGCCTGCTTCCGACCAGGCATCGGCCAATTCGCCCATCGGCGTGGCCGGCGTGATCGGGTAGATTGCAATGACCTCATTGGTCGCATGCGCGATACGGGCCGCCGCTTCATTGCCGTCGATTGTTGCGAATCTGGAATTCATTGAATTGCATCCTTGTTAACGCGGTTGCCGGATTCAAGTTTGACCATGCGCTGGTGTTCCCGGGAAAAAACCAGGGCCCCTGTCGGGCAGGCTGCAACACATGCTGCGGCGGTTCTGGCGATGCCTTGCTCGATCTGGTGGTCAAACGGTACACCCAGTTCAACATCAAAACCGCGTCCCACAAAAGAGAGTCCGAGAGACTCTCCACCGCGGGCAGCGATTTGAATGCAAAGTTCGCATTTGATGCACTTGTGGGGTTCGAATTGGATGCCACCCGGCCGGTGAATCACCTCCACAGCGCGCCGTTCTCCAGCAAAACGGGTTGGGTCGGCAGCATATTGGATCGCGATCCGTTCAAACTTGCAGGAACCGTGACTGATACATCCGCACGAAAAGCAACGATCAGCCTGAGCCATTGCTTGACTGGGTGAATACTCGGAACCCGGAGTGGGCAGACTCCGGGCGGCATGACCCGATGCCTCAGCCAGTTGATGCGCTTCATCCGCCTGCAGCGCGCCAATGCGACTTGAAAATCGTGAGACTGGCGGCGTAATTGGTTGACCCAGCAAGAATTCGTTCATCGCGGCGGCGGCAAGTTTGCCATCGGCAACGCTTCGCACATAGAGGCTCTTGGCTCGAAGGCAACTCCCCGCGGCGAAGACCCGGTTTCGGCTGGTTTGCAATGTCTCCTTGTCAATATCAATGCCGCGTTTGGTCGATTTGATGCCCCACGACGTCGATTGTTCTTCCGTCAGTTGGCCGCAAGCCAAAAGGATCGCATCGAACTCGATGTCCAAATCATCTAGGTTTTCCACGAGGCAGTTCGGATGCAGTTCGGCCCCAATTCGCAGCGTTTGCTGAATTTCCGCATCCAGAACCCGGGGCGGCAAGACATCTGGATCGGTATCTGTTCGCAACCTACCACCCGCCAACGGCGCTTTCTCGAAAAGCACGCAGTGATGACCTTCCTGCTGCAAGTAAAAGGCAGCTGACAAACCGGTTGGCCCCGCGCCGACGATCGCGACTTTCTTGCCGGTGTCTGGTTTGCAGGGTGGGGTATAGGGTTCCGGACGGGTCAGGTCAGTATCTGCGACAAACCGCTTCAACTCACAAACAGCCACGGCGCCATCGGCTCCTTTTCTTCGACAGCCTTTTTCACAGGGTTTGGTACAGACGCGACCCAAAACAGCTGGCAGGGCAATATCTCGCTTGACCGTCGCGATCGCCTCCTCGACCTGTTCCTCGCCGATTTGTTCCAGCATCAACGGTATATCCATGTGCGCCGGGCAGGCAAAGAAACAGGGAGCCAGGCAATCACCGACATGATCACTGAACAACAATTCCAGCGAAGTACGTCGCATGGTGTGAACTTCTTCGGTTTCGCTATCGATTTGCATATCGTCCACGATCCTCGTCGCACAAGACGGAAGCATCAGGTTTCGCTTCCGGTCTTTCACCAAACAGACTTGACAGGAGGTGGACGGCTCGTAGCCCTTCAGGTAGCAAAGCGTTGGGATTTCGATGCCCAGGGCGGCAGCCGCATCCAGGATCGTCGTTCCTTCCGCGACATCAATGGTTTTGTCGTCAATCGTTACGATAGGCATGATAGGGCCGTTGGGCTTTCTCCCGATGTGATGATGACGGCGGATTCCGGACACACGGTGCGACACGTATCGCAACGAATGCACTTGTCGTCAACAATCTTGTGTTGCTGGTAGGGCGTAAACGGTATCGCGTCGGTCGGACAATGCTGCGCACACAAAGTGCAGCCGATACAGTCACGCGAAATTTCATAATGAATCAACTCCTGGCACTTGCCAGCAGGGCATCGACCATGCAAATGCGCTTCGTATTCTTCGCGGAAATGGCGTAATGTCGACAAGACGGGATTGGGTGCGGTTTTGCCAAGTCCACACAGGCTTCCGGCACTGACCATCCCGGAGAGTTGTTCGAGTTGTTTCAGGTCCCCGCTTCGTCCTTTGCCGGTGCATATTCGATCCATGATGTCCAGCAGGCGTTTTGTACCCACGCGACAAAACGTGCATTTGCCACACGATTCGTTTTGGGTAAACCGAAGAAAGAACCGCGCGATGTCGACCATGCAATCGGTATCATCCAGTACGACCATTCCACCGCTGCCCATGATCGCCCCGACGGCAGCAAGCGACTCGTAGTCGACGGGAGTATCAGCTAATTCCGCCGGTACACATCCACCGGAAGGTCCGCCAATCTGAACGGCTTTGAACCGCCGACCGGGCGCGACACCGCCACCAATTTCTTCGACGATCTCCCGGACGGTGACCCCCATGGGGACTTCAATCAGTCCTCCTCGGACGACCTTGCCAGCCAGGGCGAAAACTTTGGTGCCGCGACTGGACTCGGTGCCCAGTTCGGCAAATGCGTCAGCGCCGTTGCGGAAAATCCAGGGCAAAAGCGAATAGGTCTCAACATTGTTGATCAACGTCGGCTTTCCCCATAACCCGCTCTCCACTGGATACGGCGGCCGCACTCGAGGGGTTCCTCGTCCACCTTCAATCGAGTGGATCAATGCAGTTTCCTCGCCACAGACGAATGCACCGGCTCCCTGTTTGATGGAAAGGTCAAGACGAAACTCCGTATCCATCACACGCTCACCGAGCAACCCATGTTTTCGGCAACGCTCGAGCGCGGTCGACATCTGGCGGACGGCTGCCGGGTACTCGGCACGAATGTACAGAAATCCCTGGTGCGCACCAACGGCACGCGCCGCAATGATCATGCCTTCAATCACCCGGTACGGAAATGACTCCAGCAGCATCCGATCCATGAAAGCTCCAGGGTCACCTTCATCGCCGTTGCAAATAATGTACTTCACGGGAGATTCCTGTTGGCTCATCATCTCCCATTTGCGATAGGTTGGAAAACCAGCGCCGCCACGGCCGCGCAATCCACTGCGACGGACGTCGTCAATGATTGCTGACGGTTCTTTCCCAGTAAGACAGGTCCGCAACGCCTGGAAGCCGCCGCTGAGGATATATTCATCAATATCCAGACCATTGAGACGCCCATAATGTTCGGTCGCGATGTGTTTCTGGCGTCCAAGAAATTTACAGACGCTGCCCTGACGCATGTCAAGTCTATGTTGTTGCAACGGCGAGTCGACTTCGTCCGAATGCCAACGGTCAATTTGGCGCGACAGCCAATGGCCGACTCGCCGCGCGACCCCGCGCGGACGAAAATGCTGTAACACCAGATCGCGCGCATTTTCGGGTTTGACCCTGGCGTAAAAGGTGGCGGGACCATTGGCGGGGACAATCTCGACAAGTGGAGTTTGATGGCACATGGTTTGACAACCAACCTGCTTGAGTTTTACATCGGCGCCGGTCGCTTGGAGCACGTCGGCGAGCGCACCGTAAACTTTGCCACAACCCTGTGCCACACAACACGAATCCAGTCCGATATGTATTTCGTCCCGCTTTCGATCGCCGTTCAAATTCCGGCGGGAAGCTCCCTTTTGCTGGTCGCTACCCGATTCCCACGGGAATGCAGGTCTGGATGCCGTTTGAAGAAAATCGCCAAGCGTCGATGGAATATCCTGAGCCGTGAGGTGCCCATAAGTTTCCTGGTCAATTCGAATCACCGGTGACAACGTGCAACATCCAAAACACGCCGCCCGAACGACAGTGAAACGGTTGTCGCTGTCGGTATCGGCACCCGGCTCCAAATTGAGAGCTTGTTCCACTGCATCCTGGATCATCCCGGATCCATTCACATGGCAAGCGGTCCCGTGACACACACTCAGGAGGTGGCGGCCTTGAGGTCGATGCCGAAAGCCCTCATAAAATGTCGAGACTCCCGTTATTTGCGCCGGAGAAATTTCGGTCAGCTCGCAAACCCGGCGCAACGCCGCCTCCGGAAGATAACGGTAGTGCTGCTGAATCGCCTGCAGAATCGGTACGACGGAATCGATTTTGCGACCAACCTGGTTGACGATATGTTCAACCGGCTCCAAATCCAGTTCGAGCTGTGATATTTCCGTTCCCATACTTCTACCGATTGCCAATACAATACAGGTGCTGTTTTCCTCGAATGTAAATTCGCCCCGGTTGAAACGCCGGGCATGACAAACACGGCTCGGCAAGGTCATTTTCAGAAACCTGATCGAAGCCGGTTTCGTGAGGTTTGACCACCCAGCTTCGACCGTTTTCACCAATCAAATAAACGTGATTTCCAACCAGGCTCGGCGAAGCCATCAGCATCACGTCAAGGTCCTGCTCCCAAAGCGGTTCCTCACTGCCGGTTTGGCGATCGTAACTCGCTAATCCGCCACTGGAAGGAACCAGCAGCAGCAATTCCTCAGTGACCAGTGGACTGCAAATATCGGGCAATCCATATTCGGCTTTCCATAAAACGTGGGATTTCGTCACATCGCCCCGACCACCATCTTTGATCGCTGCGACGCAGGCACCGTCGTTGGCGAGATAGACCACTCCGTCAACATAAATGGGTGAAGGGCCAACGTCGCCGGACAGGCATTCCGCGCGCCACAACTCACGTCCATCGTCGGCCGCATTGGCGATCACCCACGGGTTAGCGGCCGTAATGATCCGGGGCGGATCTTCAAATTCGATGACAACCGGAGTCGCCCACGAAGCGGGGACTTCCCGCTGGACTTCCCAAACCGGCTTGCCAGTCGCGCCCTGCAGTGCGAGTAATCGGGATTTGTGATCGTCGCCATTGCCCTGGTCCAACTGCACAATCACCCGGTCGCGATAGGTTGCTAATGAGGACGCGTGACCATAAGGATTGTCCAGCGGGCCGAATGCCCGGGACCACAACTCGTTGCCGTCAAAATCAAAAGCGACAAGATCCCCACTGGCGAAGATGGCGTAGACGCGTTGACCATCGGTCGCAGGTGTCGGAGCGGCAAAGCCCGTTGTTTCTTCGACATCAGTCTCGGCTGGAGTTCCATCGCGAACCGCAACCGACCGTGTCCAAATCAGGTCGCCGCTGTCGGTGTCAAAGCAATACACTTCTCGTTTCAGGGCCGATGCGCCGGTGAGAAAGATTCGCTTTTGCCAAACAACCGGCGAACTGACCCCGGGTAGATCCACCGGGCTTTTCCAAAGTATCCCTTCGCCGGTTGTGCTACTCCACGTTTGAGGAATGTCGTCAAAGGCCGCAAACCCGGAACCCAGAGGGCCGCGGAAACGTGGCCAGTTGGCAAAAATCTCAGCTTGAGTCGGAACCAATACAGGTGCCAAGGCGGGTTGCAGGTTATCCACGCCAGTATCGGGTTGCTCCGTCGCCGGGATCTCGATCATGCGGCTCAAAGCCGGTTGGCGGGATGAAAAATGATAAACCAATACGACGGCCGTTAGCGCCAAAACCAATATGACCGCGGCTATTTTCCCGAGTTGATTTTGCCTCGTTTCCCAACCTTGGGGCGTCACCAGGCGCTTCGGATCTGGTGCCTGCCACTTCACGTTGTTCGACCAACGGACCAACATCAGCGTCGCAATCACCCCCCCGGTCAGCAGGTAGGCACCCCGTTTGATGAACTGCTGCTGTCGAAAGTAGCGACTCCGAATGTCAACATCCAGATCCCGAAGCTCCTGCTGCAAGCGTTCATTTCCGGCGTCTGACTCCAGTTCGGCCTTCAACGTAAGAAACCGTAACTCTTCCAAAGGTAATTTGCGCCAAGGGGCGTCCAGGGCAAAAACCAGGCAACTGCCAACCATCACTGAAAATACCCCCGTCACGATGGCGGTCCAAACGATCGAACGGTAGCTGGGCGTAAACCTCACGGCTGTTCCTCCGTTACCCGTTCTGACACGTCTGAGATAACCCCCAGTCGAACCAGTTCAACAGGGCAGTACCTGAAGCAACGGCCACAGGCAACGCAACCGGACCGATTTGCGACGTGATCGTCTCGTTGCCGACGCAATGAAAGCTGAACAAGCTTGATCGCAACGACCAGACCGACCCAAGCGCCCAGCCAGCATGCCAATGTACGAGAACGACGTTGCAATTTGTCGGCAACCAGGTAGGCCTCACGAGGTTCCCGACCTGCACTGCGAAACGCCTCTGTGGCATCGGTTGTTTCCACCGCAAGACCGAATTGCTCCGCCGTCAACTGCTCCGCCAGAAGTACGTCAGGGTTCCAACGCGCCAAAGGCTCACCCAGCTGGCTTCCCAGTCCAACTCCCCCGATGACCCAAACGGGAACCAAAGCCAATGCCCAGACGAAGTGCCTCCTCTCGCGTCGACTCTCATCCCTGGACAACGGAACGGTCGGAGTCTCGATCGCTCCGTAGGGACACGCATCTTCACAAAGCCGACAGTTTATGCACTCGCTTGGCGTGATCCGTGCATGCCATTTGGAAAATCGTGAAAGAACTCGCAGGACAGCTCCATAAGGACAAAGGTACCTGCAATAAGGCCGACCCACAAAAACGCCAACCAACAACAAACTGCCACCAAATATCAACATCGGAGCGGTGCCATTCAAACGAAACATGGCGACAAATGGGTCATAACGGCAAATGATAAACGCCGTTCCGGTCGCCGCCAGAATGACCGCGGCCCCCAGATAGATATAGGGGACCAACCCCAGTGACTGATCCAGCCAGCGCGGAACCCGAACATGGCGCACCGCGACGAGTTCCTGCACGGCTCCCAGAGGACAGACCGCAGCGCAGAACGTCCGACCAAAAAATAACGTAAATACCAATGGCAGCAAGAAGAAAACAATGACCGTGATCGGCAACACGTAACTTGCATCTGCCATGGCCAATGCAACATTCTGCGTGGCGCCAATCGGGCACACACATCCCTCGCGGAAGAAACCGAAATAAGCCAGACAGGCCAGGGTCAGCAGGAACAGGTGTTTACGTGATCGTGAAACCAGCGCCAAATACGTCGCCAGGCCAAGTGCGATGACCAGGGCGGAAATGTCGACCAGCGCCCAGCCGTTGGAAGCCGGATCGGCTACCTGGCTGGTTGGAATTGTGTGATCCGAAAAATCCGGAGTTCCAATCAACTGGGCGCACGCGCTTCCGGCCAGGAATGGTCCCAGCAATACGAGAGTCAGGACGGGAGCACACGTTCTCATGGATCGTATACCTGCGAAAGTAGGTCACGTGCATCCTGATGACTCGGATGTTTTACTTTACGTTTGAGCAACGCCAGCGCGGGTGATTTCAATCGGTAAGGCCTGTTCGCCGGCAGCCGATCAAATGCCTGTGTCGGACAGGAAACCGCAATTGCGCATTCATTGCAGTTCAAGCACCGATCGTGACTGACTTGCAGATAAAACGAACCATTCATCAATGCGCAGCCTTTGACGCATTTGCCACATCCCACGCAGGCATCGGCGTCGATCGTATATTCAAAAAACTTTTGACCCGCCTTTTCTTCTATGAACGTCCGCCGAATGGCGCCTGTCGGACACATCTGGTTTTCTGCCGCCGTATTGAGCTCACGATAGTTCGGATCAAAGTAGCCCGTACAGATATCGCAATAGCCACACATGTCAAAAAACTGAACACACTTCACGGCGGATTCATCCAGAACACAATGCGTCGCACAGTTCTTGCAGGCAATGCATTTGTTGGGGTCAAGTTGCCAAACCGTCTCCTCCGCTTCGCCCTGGCGACCGACGAGAAACCCTCCCGCCGCGCCAAGGGTCACGAGTCCAGCCACCCTCAGTCCGTCCTGAATAAATTCACGTCGATCGTTTTTGACGGGTTGGTCGTTCATGGCGTGTCCCTGTTCTGTTGTGCTTGAGGTCGGCGACAGTGGGCCAGTAACTGGCATTCGTCGCAAGCCTCCAAGGTCCAGCATGCACCGTCTTTGCGCGCGCTGAGGTTCCATGCCAGGAAGCCACAGCCGCCCAATGTCACGTACCGAACCAGGCTACGGAATAGATCTCGTCGATTCATCGGCCGATGGGTTGAGTTCATGGTTTTTCACCGAGTAACGAAACATACTGGCTGGGAGCTATTCACTCTATTCGCGCAAAAATGCGCACGGTGCCAGATCGCGAATCCAGTGCCAAGACGCGAGCCTGGCTGTCCACTGCAATATCAAACACTGGCTCATTGATGCCCTGACGCGGGTCACCGACAGACCGCTGGCTGACCCCCAGTTGTTGCGGACCAGCCACGACCGACTCCAGCTCGCCGGTTTCCGTATAAACCTTGATGCGCGGGATTCCTCTTTCTGAGGTAACGAATCTTCCATCGGAGAATCTCGCGATATGCGAAGGATTACAGCATCCAAAAAAATCGGCGAGCGACGATCCAGCCCGGCCCCACGAGGTTCCGAAGTCACCCTCAAAGGAAAACGTGGAAACCTGCAGTTTCCCCGGATTCACACAGGTCAGAAGTCCTTCCGAACCGGCCACGATGTCAAAATACTGACTGGGGATAACGAAACCCGGAACCTGGCGGAGGCCGTCCGTTTTTCCGATCTGCCCAAGGACTTCTCCGGTTTCGCTGAACCGCCAGACAACGCGATTACCAGCGTCCGCCACAAAGATATTATCGCCTGCGACCGCGATCGATGTCAGGATCATGTTTTCGTCGGGAAGTGGCCAGGAAGCCAGGACCTGAAGATCGGCTCCGAGGATTCGAATCCCACCGGACGATCCCACAAACAGCCTCCCCGCTTCTGGCGGGTCGGCGTGCCCGACGACGAGGCATTGAGGATTGCAGTCAAGCGTAACCACTTCCTGGGGTTCTCCATCAGCGCCGAATTGATGGATCGCCCGGTCGCCAGCGACATAGATCCTGTCCTGCGGACCACTGGCAATCGCTCGCAGCTGCTGCATCGGAACATCAATCAATGCGACCTGCTGATAATCAATCAACTGCGGGTCAATCTCAACCTGTTCCGTCAAATGGAGTGACAGACGGGTCGTAGGATCACTCGTTTCGCCCGACCAGGGATCGGTGCGCATAACGATGAACATCACCAGCCCAGCCAGCAAGACAATGAACGCGGCGATCAAGCCCCGGACCGCCAGAACGCGAACTTGTGATACGGGAATTTCGTGTGTTGGGTTTGGCATGCTCAAATCACTCCCCACCGGGCTTTCTCGAGGTCATGTCCAGGCAGACCATCCGCGTCATATCTCGAACAATCAACCGGCCATCGACCATCGCCATGGGACCCCATGCGTCGTGCCCCTCGGGAAAGACCTCGTGCCGTGCCAGGCGTTGGTAACCCTTTGGTGTCGCTGTCGCAACGGTTAAAACACCATGATCGTCCATTACAAAAATCAACTCGTCGGCGATCAGGTAGGGTCCGTTACCAAAGTGATCACTTCCGCTATTCCACTGCTCCTTACCATCATCGGTCAGGCAAACGAGCTGACCTCCGCGTTTGCGAACGCCATAGACATGCTTACCAACCAGGATCGGAGTTTGCTGTTCCGAGTTGAACTCGCTCGGTGCGAGGGTGAATGCCTGTTCGACGGACATTTCATTTGCCGTCATTTGAACCTGGAGCATCAGGCTGCCGACCGTCCGACCGTAGCCGCTACAGAGAAAGATTCGTCCCTCAGGCAATACGAGCGGCGAAGGGCAGGTCGCAAACGTTGTTGGCCAAGCCGTGGTGTCCCATAACAAATCACCGGATGTGGAAATCGCGGCAACTCCTCCACTGTAGCAGCAGACATAGCTTCGCTGCCCGCCAAAATCCATTGTCATCACCGACGCGTGAGTCATCGTCCATCCCCGGGGATTGGGACTTTGCCAAAGCACGTCACCGGTTCGATAGTCCATCGCCATCAGCAACGCCTTGCCACCGGTGGCAATGATCAGCCGGTCCCCGTCGACCAAGGGGCATTGACCCGCATACCAATTGGGCTCGGTCACTCCATGATCACGCACCAGATCAATCAACCAATGGCAGTCGCCCGTTTCGGCGTCCCAACAGGCCAGGTGACAACGTGGTCCCAGTGTGACGACATAATTGTCGACAATCACAGGAATGGTGCGGGACATGCCATGATTGCGCGCAATCATGACCGGATAACTGTTGCGCCAGATCTCGCGGCCATCGTCGAGCGACAAGCATCGGATCGTGTCGGCTTTCGCCCGTTCATCATAGTCGAGAACATAAACACATCCGCCAGCGACCGCAGCGCTGGCATATCCTTCGCCGAGTTCGCGCGACCACAGCACCGGTGGCCCCGAGTCGGGCCACGACCGTGCCAGTGCCGGCTGACCTTTGGCGATTGCATCGCGATCAGGGCCGCGAAAACCAGACCATGCCTGGCGAATCTCTGACGCGCTACCATCTCCCCTGATCGGCTGACCCGCTGACACCACTTCGGTCTTCAAATTCGAGTCGGATGCCACAACTGGTACGGAGTCTTCACCCGGTAGCCTTAAGGCAGTTTCCTGTTTGATCGGGGTCGTCAGCCACCAGAAAATCAACAAACAGCAAATCCCGGTAGCCGACAACGGTAGAACAAATTGGCTTTCAGATGCGGGCATCACGCTTCTCCTGCATCGGTTCACGCAATATTCGTGCCACGTTGCTGCATGGAATCGTTCCCACTGCAGACGCGCCAAACGACGCGTGAAATCTTCGTGATGTGCGTAACCGCACGCCTTTCGGCTGGTAGCGCGCGGCTGCTGGTTGTCGGCTGGCTTCGGCCGCACGCTTGAATTTAACCGTCGTTCAATTCCATCGATGAATGCAGGACGTTTACCTGTCTCGTTAACTCGATGGTTTGATCTGGTTAATTCCGGGGGTCAAATTCCAGTTGGCGATATCCACAAACAACAAATACACCGCCAACATCGCCCCAATCAACGCAGTGGCATAGGCGACAAACACAACCAGCGACCAGGCGGCGAACGGGCGTTCGACCTGAACACCGATGCGTTTGAAGTAATTGCGATAGTGCCATGGAGCGCCGGTCGTTGCCACCACGCCGAGCAACACCATCAAAACGCCGATGACCGTCGCGTTGATGGTAAAGAAAGGACTTTTCTTGATCCCCAGCGATTGCAGAATCAGCGCAAATCGCGCGACGACAAATCCAAAGGCCATCAGGGCAAGTCCTGTTCGGATCCAGGCCAGCAACGTCCGTTCGGCCGCCATTTGAACTCGCGGGTCGCATTCCGATACATCAGACTTGACGGCACAATTTGAGTTCTCGTTGGTTTCGTTCATGGCTGGGAATGGAGTGAAGACAATTCTCGGTAGGGGGTGAATCGGAACAGCGGCCGCCGGCGGCGATCAAACTTCCAAACTTGATTGATACGAAAGGTAACCGGTCGGAGCCTAGACTCTCCCTCGGAGCATGCCATGCCAATAGAGGTTCGGCAATCCATACTTCTTCAACATCATCATGCTGAATCGTTCCTGGGACTGATCGAAGGGAAACGTCTCTTGCGGGTTTTTATCGTAGTCAAACTCAGCCAACACCATACTGTTGTAACTGGTAACCAAAGGACAGGAGGTATAACCGTCGTAATGACCGTCAAGCTCGCGACCCTGAATCATGGAAAGAATGTTCGCCACCGTTGTGGGTGCTTGCTTGCGAATGGCCGCGCCCGTTTTCGAGGTCGGCAGATTGGAGCAATCGCCAAGTGAAAAGACGTTGCTGTATTTCATGTGCTGAGTCGTGTGCTTGTCGACGTCCGTCCAGCCACCTTCGCCCGCCAGCGGACTGTTTTTGATAAAGTCCGGTGGTCCCATCTTTGGCGTGACATGAATCATGTCGTACTTGATGGTTTTTCGCTCCTCCGATTCGAGAACCTGAAAGATCGCCTCCTTTGACTCGGGTCGAATTTCGATCAGGTCATGATTGAGTTGAACATCCATCGCCCGGCGTTTGACCGCGGCCTCCAGCGTCCGGGCATAACGATCCACGGCAAAAATCCTCGGCATCGCCACCGCAAAGATCACGTTGCATTGGTCACGTATGCCGTGTTTTCGAAAATAATCTTCGGCCAGAAAGCAGATTTTCACGGGAGCACCTCCGCACTTGACGGCTCCCAGCGGGTGCGTGAACAAGGCCGTTCCGCCCTTGAAGTTTCGCAGCGTATCCCAGGTCGTCTCAACGGTGTCAAAGCTGTAGTTACTGCAGATTCCATTCGTGCCGACGACTTCTTTCGACAGTCCTTTGATCGCTGACCAGTTCAGTTGCAATCCGGGGCAAACCACCAGATAGTCATATTCAACCGGGTCGCCACCGCGCGTCGTGACGGAATTCCGGTCGGGATCAAAGAACTCCACGTGGTCCCTGACCCATTTAACGTCCCTGGGAATGTAGTCGGCTTCGTTTCGTTCCGACTCTTCCCGTGGAAAAATCCCACCGCCCACCAGTGTCCAGAGCGGTTGATAATAATGCTTTTCGCTTGGTTCAATGATTGTGACGTCAAGATCGGCATCGGCGTTCTTCAGCTGAGCGGCAACGGTAATACCGGCGGTTCCGCCACCGACGATGACGATTCGTTTTTTTTCGGACATGGTTTCGATTCCCGAATTTACTGTGAAGTTGATGAATGGTGCCCGTCAAGGTTCTTGCCAAAACACTTACCAAACTGAACGGCGAACGCAAGGCTGCGCTGAATCTCGGGCTTGCGCAGCGCGCCAAGCAACCCCAAGACGCCGACTCTCATCGGCGTTGGCGATTCGCAAACCTGTTGTTGCGCATTGGTCAATGACCGGGCAGCGTTGTTAACGACGCTCACGGCATGCGGATTTAAAATATCGGAATCCAGTAGATCACCCATTCGTTGAAGGTGATCGTTATCGACATTGCTGCCCAGCCACATGGCCGCCTGCAAACCATTGGTCAAGGCTCGCTCGACGTCGATACCACTGGCAGAATAGCGATTCTGACAGTCGTCCAGGACGTCACCCAAAATCGCCAGGATGTTCGGCAACTGATCAGCAATTCTCGCCAACTGGGCCAACTGCGGAAGGCTGTCGAGCAGTTGGCGAAGGGCGGAAACAGTGGACGGTTCCGATAGCTTTTCCAGAAGCTGGCCAAGTCCCGTGATTCTCTGGTCGACGTCGATCCCCGCACGGACCGCCTTCGCAACTCGCTCATCGACGACATCGGCCCCGGTCGCAACGGCGTCTTCGACCGACATCCCCATACGTTCAAAAAGCACCTGTTCTATCGTTTGTGGTTCAGATGGGTTCATGGATTTTGCTTCCTTTCGGATGAATTAATGACGGATCGCCCGATGTATCGCTGCGTTGGCAAACAGGCTGTCCTGATCCAGCGAGTTCACAGATTGCTTGATGGGTCGAAAGGAAAACATGCGTTTCCAGGAATTCCGCTTCGAAACCGGCAGCCTTCAAACGATCCATCACCGGGCCTTTGATGTCGGACAGATAAAACCCGACGTTGGCCGAACGCAGTTCACGAATGGTTGTCTCGAGGACATCGATACCTGTCGCGTCAACGTCGTTAATGCCGGAAGCAACTAACAGCACTGATTTGATGTCCCGACGTTCGGAAATCTGTTCGTGCAACCAGGTTTCAAGAAACGGCGCATTGGCGAAATTGAGGCTTTCATCCACGCGAAATGCCAGGACCCCCTCAGAAAGATGGACATCATGTCGGTTGATATTTCGGAAATGCTCGCTTTCTCCGACTCGACCGACTTCGGCCACATGAGGACGACTCATCTTCCACATCAGCATCAGAATGGTCGCCGACACGCCGACAAGAATGCCGTTTTCAATACCGAACCCCAGCACAGCTGCAAAGGTAACGATCACGGCAATCGCATCCGGGCGACTGTACCGCCACAGTTTGATGGGCGTTTTAATATCGATCAATCCGATCACCGCCATCACGATGATTGCCGCGAGTACTGCCTTGGGAATATAGAAGAACATCGGTGTCAACAAAGCAACCGAAATGGCTACGAGAACGGCGGTAAACACGGACGCCATCGGCGTTCGCGCACCTGCGGAATAGTTCACCAACGAGCGGCTGAATCCACCGGTCACCGGATACCCTCCCGTAAATGCAGCCCCGACATCTGCGATTCCCAGGGCAAACAGCTCTCGATTTGCATCAACTTTTTCACGACGGCGTGTCGCAAGTGCTTTTGCAACGGAGATACTTTCAAGGTATCCGACCAGAGTGATAACCAATGCCAGGGGAAACAGGGAGCGCAGCGCCGCGAGACTGAGCTCGGGCATCGTCCACGTGGGAAGACCGCCAGGAATCTCGCCGACAATGGAAATTTTTTGACTCTCGTGCCAGCCGCCCAGGTAAACAGCGATCGCCGCTGCGGTGACCGCGACCAATGGACCAACCTTGGAAATCACATTTGCCAGGTTTTCATCCAGACCCAATCCTTTCAACCATGGCCCCATCACCCTGCCAAACACCAGTAACAATCCGCAACTGGACAGCCCGACCGCGAGGGTCGGCAGGTTTGAGTGGCCCATGTTCGCCAGGGTTCCGGCAATCAGTTGAAATGGATATTCGCCGCTTTCAACACTCACTCCCAGGAGGTGCTTCAACTGACTGAAGCCAATCACGATCGCGGCGGCGCTCGTAAATCCGACCAACACCGGATGGCTGATGAAATTGACCAGGAAGCCCATTCGAAAGACCGCCATCAGGATCTGGAGCAATCCAACGAGCAACGCCAAGGTAAGACAAAGCGAAATGAACGGTTCGCTTCCGGGCGCCGCAAGAGAACCAACGCCCGAGACAACCAACAGTGAGACCATGGCAACTGGACCCACCGCCAACGAATTGCTTGTTCCAAACAGGCTGTACAGCACCAGCGGAACGATACTGGCATACAATCCGACTTGCGGTGGCAGTCCGGCCAGCATCGCGTAAGCCATCGCCTGCGGCACGAGCATGATGGCCACGATAACGCCGGCGATCAAATCACCGGTGAAATGTTCACGCCGATAATCCGACAGCCGCGTGGCCAGAGGAGAAATTGATTTTATCCGGGCCAGAAAGTTCATTTTTTCATCAGCCGTGAATCATTCGGGTCAGCGAAAGTGATAAACCGGTCGCGCTCCGATTCTCGAGCGGATTCAGCCTTCGGATTCAGATTCGGTCCTGAAACAGCGGACGGGAGCTGGTTGCCTGATTTCTGATGTTGATGATCCGTCAGTTTGCCGCTTTCACGGAAAATCACAAACGCGCCAATCAATACCAGAAAAACCGCAAACACCTTGTGTAATGTCCTCTGGTTCATCTTGGTATTCAGTCGCTGGCCCACCGCACAACCGGCAACTCCGATCAGAGAGAAGACAAGGATCGTTTCACGTTCCACCGAAAGTCCCAATTCAAACAGAATGTACTGATACTTGGCGAATCCAATCAACGACTTCAATGCGATGATGACCAAGCTGGTTCCAATCGCCGTGCGAATCGGCAGTTTCTCCAGCATCAACAGGGCGGGAACAATCAGAAACCCGCCACCGACACCAACGAAGCCGGTCAGAATGCCCACCAGCACACCTTCACCAATGATTTTCAAAGAACTCACGAGGTTGTGCGACCGCCGTTCGATAACTTTTTCTTCGGATGGGCCCGATCCGAATGCTTTCCGCATCATCACGATCGCCGAGAGAATCACAACTCCACCAAACACGGTTAACTGCAGCGCGTCGGTTGCCAACCCACCCAACCAGGCCCCAAGATAGGTTCCCAACATTGCCGGAATGCCAAACCAAATGACACTTTTCCAATCGATATGCCCGGCGATGGCCTTGGGTATGGCACCGGCCAGAGAAATGGCACCGACAATCGCCATCGATTCGGCAATCGACACCTTGGCATCATGACCAACCAGGTAGACTAAAATCGGAACCGTGATCGCCGAACCGCCGGAACCGAGCAGTCCCAGCGTTGCGCCGATCAAAAGTGCCCCAATGATTGTGGTCATGCTCAATTTTTTCGGAAGAAACTACCGCGTTGGCAGCAGGAAATTAAGTCGTTGGTTACTGATGTCATTGAGGATTCGAGTTCAAATCGGTGAAAATGCCAATCCGCACGCCGACGAAAATTCGCGACGCAATCCAGGTTCCGTCGCATGGCTGAAGAACCATCGGTCAAGGAAACAGGCGCCGGAGTTATTCCCGGCCTTCCAACTAGTACCATCGATGAAAGGTCGTTTGAGAGCAGCCGTGGTTGGGACACGACCGACTTGACTTCCATTGATTTCACGTTTCACTTTTCACCATCAATCCCGCAACCCTGGACACGTCGAGACGAAACGTCGAACCATCAGTTGATCGTGGCCGTTTCGTGCGAAGCGGTTTCCACCGGCAACATTTCCAGTTTCCAGGCTTCTATTCCGCCATCAAGATTGATGACATTCTTGATCCCCGCTCGTTCGGCGATGCTCGCCGCAATGACGGATCGGCCGCCGGTCCTGCACTGGTAAGCATAGGTTTTCGCGGGATCGAACTGATCAATATTCTGAATCATCTTGCCAAGGAAACAGTGACGCGAATCAGGGATCATCTCCTCGTGTCGCTCCGGTAAACCGCGCACATCTATGAGCTGGACTTCGCCCGACTTGATTCGACTGACCAGCTGTCGGGGTGATTCCTGTGGAATGTGCTCCGTATTAAAACCACCGTCGGCAACTTCGTCAGCGCAAAAGTACCCGCCAATGTTATCCATGCCGATTTTGTGGAGAATCCGCACAACTTCGGGCAGATCGTGTTCACTTGAGATCAGGAACACCGGCTTTTCATAATCAAGCAGCGACCCACCCCACATCGCAATATATTTTGGCTGGATATTGATGGTGCCCATGACATGCGATGTCGCAAATTTTCTGGAGACGGCCGTGTCGACGACCATTTCGTTAGCAACCGTATTGCGAAGTACGTCGACACGCATCTTTCGGGGCAGCTTCGGCTCACCCAGAATTGCCGGGCCCTCCTTGTTGACCCGCTTCATGAGCGCGAAGTATCGTGGAGCTTCCGGCTGTTCCGACAGAATGTAATCAACGAACTCCTGTTCGTCGGAGTACTGGAGTGCCGGATTGAAAAGCTTTTCGTATCCGACCGTACTGGAGGGGATCGCCCCCAACCCCTTGCCGCAGGCGCTGCCCGCACCGTGTGCCGGCCACACCTGCAAATGGTCTGGAAGTTCGTTGAACTTTTGAATGGACTTGAACAGATCGCGTGCCCCCGGTTCGGCCGTCCCCATGATACCAGCGGCTTCTTCAAGCAAGTCTGGGCGACCAATCGAACCGACAAAAACAAAATCACCGGTAAAGATCCCCATTGGTTTGTCGGCACCGCCACCCTTGTCCGTCAAAATGAAGGAAATGCTCTCGGGAGTATGGCCGGGCGTGTACATGACCTTGAGTTCCACGTTGCCCGCGGCAAACGTATCGCCGTCCTTGAGGAGCTGGTGATCGTAGTCTTTGGCATATTCATACTTCCATTCTGCCGGCCCTTCGTCAGAGACAAATAACCTGGCCCCAATTCGTTCTGCCATTTCGCGTGCGCCCGAAACATAGTCGGCATGAATGTGGGTATCCGCTACGCCAACGATTTTCATACTCTCCTTGGCAGCGGCTTCCAGATACTGCTCGATGTCACGACCGGGATCGATAATGATTGCCTCGCCCGTTTTTTGGCATCCCACCATATAAGACGCGTGTGCTAGTGCTTTGTCGTAGAAATACTTCAGTAACATGGTCAGACTCCTTAGAAATGGACCGCGCCAGTACGACGCATCGAATGGTTGGCTTATCTAAAACTCGAATTATTTCGACGTGTTATTCAGTCAAAAAAGACGGCTGCTGTTATCCGAACCGCTTTTGGATGCAATCCATGATATCTTTCAAATGGGGTTCGGCAATCGAATAGTAAACCGTGCGGCCATCCCGCACACTTTCCAGAAAACCGCAACGCTGCATCAACCGCAAATGATCCGATGTCGTTGGCTGAGACAACTCGCAGGAACCGGCAATCTCGCCGACCGAATATTTTTTGCCTGTGAGCAGAATTTGAACGATTTGCAACCTGTTTGGATGAGCCAGAATACGCAGGCATTCGGCAGCCTCCGCCAATGCGCTGTAATCGAGATGCGGTGTTTTCTTGATCATGATTGTCCTCCTGGTTAAACATATCGACATCTCTCGATATGTCAATGAGTTATTCTTGAAAAAAACCGGGTTGGGCAGAATTATCGAGATTCACCTGGCCGGCGTCCCCCATCGTGAAACGCCAGGCTGCGTTTCCATTCCAGTAACCGGAACGATGGCAACGTACCGACCCCCGGGAATGCGACGGGAGAAGCGATTGAGCAGGTCAGCAATGTGTTCCAACCGACGAATTTCCTGAACGAAAAAAGCTCAATTGCCCGCCAGGAGTTTGGCCTCGGAGGCTGACGCCGGATAGAGGTGAACGTCCCGCTGCGGAAACGGAAACGAAATGCCCTGGCGATCGAACTCATCTTTCACGGATCGGGTAAGATCCCAGTAAACCGACCAGTAATCTTCGGATTTGACCCAGGGGCGGCAGATGAAATTGACCGAAGAATCCGCAAGTTCGTGAACTCGAATCAGCGGCACTGGGTCGTCGAGGACCCGTTCATGCTGTCTGACCAGGAATTCGAGAATGTCCTTCGCCTTGTCAATGTCATCTTCGTAACCGATTCCAAAAACAAGGTCGACGCGGCGCGTTTGGCTGGCAGTCGCGTTGGTGATCGTGCCTTTCCAGATGTCGTTATTGGGAACAATCATTTTCTTGTTATCGGGTGTGGAGATGTGCGTCGAGAAAAGTGATACCGATTGAACGGTTCCCGAGACGCCGCCGGCTTCGATTGAGTCGCCCACATCAAACGGCCGGTAACCGAGGATCAACAGACCACTGGCAAAATTACTCAATGTATCCTGCAAGGCGAACGCCACGATAAATCCAGCAGCGCCAACAGCGGCCAAAAGCGGACCAATGTTCACTTCCAGTGCGGACAAGGCAACGATCAATCCAATCACCACAATGGCTTGTTTGACGAATGTCCCGAGAAAGTTGGTCAGTAATTTGGAAAAACCCTCAACTCGCATCGCCGCGTGCTGGACAACCCTGGAAACGATACCCGCGACGAAATAGAAACTGACAAGGATCAGACAGAACTTCAGCAGATTCCAAAGCCATCGCTGTCCTCCCTGCTCGGATACCAACCAGCTACGAATCAGCGTCCAAGCGGTCGCCGCGTCAGCGACCTCGACGCCAACGCCTGAAAGGGCGCTCACATACTTGCGATACGACGTGACCTCTCCGCCTTTGGCTTCCATTTCGGCGAGCACTACATTCAGGTTGTCAACCAGCTTGGCTTTGGTCTCGGTCAATTCAGGGATTGCTTCGCCTCCTCCCTGATTCTTTTTGACGGCGATCCGAACGTCAGCGATCTGTTGAACGTTTTCCTTCAGCAAATCTCGCCACCCTTCGGCTTCAACCGTCAGTTCCTCCAGGGTAAGCGGTTTGACAATGATTTCCAGGTATTCCTGGAGAATCGTCGGATCGACCGTTGTAACCGGCTTGGGCTTCTCTGTCGCCGAATCGTTCTTTTCCTGTGCAGGCAAGAAACTCACCGCACCGAACGTCAGCAGAATAATTGCGGAAAGGGTGCAAACGCCAGAACGAATAAGGCCCGGACTATCATAGGTCAAGTTGTTGAAGCGATGCCTGAACATGAATCTGTTATCCCCGAGACGAGAACCCCTGCGAACGAAACACTTGCGATGGACAACATCGCGAAACGCAGGGCGATTGGAAAACATGATTCTTACCGCTGTAACCGCTTCATTCAAGAAGTGATGCCACGATCCATGTCGTTACGGGCCAGTGTGGTAACTTCGATTCTGCGTCGAAACTCCCGGTTGCCCCGTTATTCGACTTGCCAGGTTTTACCGATTCCGCGAATTCGAAATGCCATCACAATCAACGAGATACCATTGATGATTGCAAATGCGCCCAGGACTCGAATCATCAATATTCCAAAGCTCAATGGCGCGACAAACAGTATCAAGCCAAACAGGATCATCAGCGCGCCGCTCAGAATCATCCAGCCCTCTCCTTCGATTTGCTTGCGATCCTGAATGGCAACCACAATTTCCAGCACACCGGCGAGGACGGCAAAAAACGCAATGACGAACAGGATTGTGGTCGCCGTGATCCCGGCAACGAGTGCCGAATGACCAAATACCAACAAGCCGGCAAGGATCATCAAAGCCCCGCGTATGCCGGTCCAGAGCCGCGACGAGGTCTTTCCCAGTACCGCTGCAATGATCGAGACAATGCCTTCTGCGACGACCCAGATACCGATCACCTTGGTCAGGACATCTACGGTCATTCCCGGATTAAACAGGGCGTAGAGGCCCAGAATAATCAACATGATGCCTCGCATGAGTGGCAACCACCACAATTGGCTGATGGCAAACAATACAGATTTCCGTTCAGCGATGAACTCTTGGTCCGACATGACAATGGTTCCTTCTGATTCTGGAATGGCGTTCATTGAATGGAATGAAGTTGGGATTCACCCGTTCAATGGTCTTGCAGGATTCGGTTTCATGATAATGAATTCGGTTTTCTCGCTCAAACCGGATTCCGAGAATTCCATGATTCTGCACGTTTTCCCAATCCGATTTCCCAGGTGAACAGGTGTCGACCGAATGTCCTCCGGGTAGACTCCGGAAAGCAGGGCTCTGAAACTGCTTTGACATTTCATTTCGATTGGATCGTCGTTGGATTGGTCGCCGTTTTCGGGAAGTTACACACGGATCAGACCATCCATCGCGTTTGGACGCGTGTGACATTTCGCTCTACGGAACAGCGCTATTTCGGAAAAGCGAACCGTCACATACGTGCAGTGCCGGACTCCCATGGTTGGCAGCAGCGGGACACGGGTGCAACTCCACAAACGCACCGAAATCGGGGTCTTGTCGACGGTTGCATCAACGGAATTGGTACCCCACGATTTGAATCAAACCCGCAAATCGGGAACGCGAACCGGAGCCCCATCACCGCAGAAATGCACAGGGTCCGAGAATGGCTGTTCGCTCACCGGCTAAACACGCTCAAACACCGCCTTGCGCAATTCTGATGTAAACGAATCGCTGGCATCCAGAACTTGCCGGAACTTATCGTAGTCCAGTACGTAACACGTCGTCGGTTCGGATGCAATCACCGTCGCGTTTCGCCGCTGTCCCTTGAGAAGTGCAACCTCACCAAAGTACTCACCGGTTCCAAGCTGGTTGATCGTTTCGGGTCTGCCCTCGCGGATCCTGGTGATCTCGACGCGACCCTGAGCGATCATGAAAAACTCGCGCCCTTCGTCACCCTGCGTCACGATCTTTTCCCCGGTCGAATACTCTCGTGTTTCCATGTTGCTTGCCAGATCGGTAAGCGTTCGAGGAGTAAGATCAGAAAACAGACTTGTCTTGCGAAGGAACGAGCAGATGTTTTCGGTTTGTCGCAGCACGGAATCGTTCTTGATGATGCCGCCAACCATATTGATGATTCGATCCGCCACGTCAAGAATCCGGTTATCATGAGTGACCATTACGATTGTACAACCGTCACGGTCAGCCATTTCGCGAAACAACGATACCACATCCCGCCCGGATTGTTCATCGAGTGCCGCGGTCGGTTCGTCGGCCAGGACGATTCGCGGACCATGGATCAGGCCCCGCGCGATCGCCACGCGTTGCTTTTGGCCGCCGGACAAAAATCGGGGTTTCGCGTATATTCGATCGGCCAATCCCAGACGCGACAACAGATGTTCGATTTTCGGTCTTGATTCGGCACGAGGCATACCGATCAAATCCGTTGCCATGCGAACGTTTTGGAACGCCGACATTGACTCAAACAAATTGTGGGCCTGGAAAATGAATCCAATATTCTTGCGAACATTGATTGCTGCCGGTTGCGATATTTCACGCAACTCTTCGCCCAGTACTTTCAGGCTTCCATCCTGAACCGTTCGAAGCGATCCGATCAACGTCAGCAACGTCGTTTTTCCCGAACCGGAAGGGCCGGTGAGAAAAACGACTTCGCCACAACAGATTTCCAGACTGTTATCAAATAGGGTCTGGCTTCTGGTCTCACCGGATCCGTACCAATGATTGAGGTGGCAAACCTGGATCACAGATTCATGTTCTGAAGTATTCAGCATGGTTAAACTCGCTCCATGTTCTAAAACAGGCTTGCTGGATCCGCTGCCAATAGTTTTCGCAGCGCAACGATTCCGGAAAAGACACACATCAGAACCGTCAAACCCAAAACCAGCATCGTTCGCTCGAAATTGAGAAACAGAAACAGTCCGGTTCCATAGTTGGTTACATGAAATGCAATCATGGCGATCAGGAAGCCGGGAAGAAAAGAAACCAGGGACAGCAACAAAGCCTCAACAATCACCGTTGAGGCAAAAAACCACGGGGAGTAGCCCATCGCTTTGAGCGTTGAAAACTCGCTCAAATGGTCGGCAATATCTGTGGCCAGGACCTGATAACAGATACTCATTCCGACGATGAAACCAATCAGGGTGCCGACCCAGAAGACCAGGCCAATCGGCGTGTTGCTGCTCCAAAAATCCCGATCCGACTGTAAAAACGCTTCCCTCGTCTGCACGGTCACGTGCGGTCCCAGCAGCTTTCGAAGTCGCGAAATGACCAACGGGGCAGGGCAGCCTTCATCGCAATCGATGACACCATAGTCGACAAAACCAAGTGGATCGCCGTTGCCACGCATCGGAAAATAGTCAGCAAAATTCCGGGGCGTCATGACGAGGTTACCGTCATTGGAAAAGTCAATGCCATTTTCAAACAGCCCGACCAGTCGGACGTGCCGGCCCGCAAGCTCGTAATGCTGATGATCGGTGAGATCGGCAAGTCGGCGAGGGAACCCGAAACAGGCCTTGCTCTTCCGGTCGGCAGCGGCTGTTCCGTTTTCGGCGAGTTGGACCGCAACGCCGGACAATCCGAAGTTGGCAAAAACCTCGCTAACCGGGTCGAACGCCAACACCCGCACGCGCCGAGAAAAGTGGCCGGAACTGCGAATTTCTGACACGCTGTTTTCAAGGTACAGTGGATCGGCGGACCGAACTCCCGCACATGATCGTGCCGCAATGACGTTGCTGAGCGGAAGCAACTGGCGCGACGAGAACATGTACCGGGATGCTGAGCGAATCACAATATCCGCAGTGATCTTTGTCTGCATGACGCGGACGTTGCTGTCAAACAGGGCATTGCGAAACCCCGTCTCCATGAACATCAACACCACTGCAAAGGCAATCCCGGCACACCGGACCCACAGACGCTGCCAATCATCGGTGGCGTTTGACCAGGCAAGTTGGATAGCAGAACGCAGGTTCACAAGTCAAAACAGATCCGCCGGATCCGCCCTTCGTAATTTTTGCATTGCAATCACCGCCGAAAGGCAACACATCAACATGCTCGAAATGAAAACAACCAATTGGCGACCTGCGGTCATTGTGATTGGCAGGTTGGCCGCCTCGCCGACAATTCTGTACAGAAACAACGAGACGACAAATGAAACAAGGTAACTGACCATTCCTAAAATAAAAGCCTGTTCCAACACGACGCGGTTGAGAAATCCATTTGTGTAACCCATCGCTTTAAGCGTTGCATATTCGCCTATCTGTCTGCTGATGTCGGTCGACAAAATGATGTAGACAATAATCGCACCCACGATGAAGGACATCAGTACGCCAGCCAGAAAGATAAAACCCACCGGCGTGTTGGACAGCCAGTGAATCCTCTCGCGACCGATAGCTTCCGCTCTGGTGAGGATTTCCACCGGCGGAGCCGAAATACCCGGGTCGAACCCCAAAGACCGGTTGATGGCGTCCCGGGCCTGCGTTGGATCGAGAGCGGATTCGCCCCTCAATTGGATTAATCCCAAGGCAACACGACCGGTACCGTAGTTGGGGAAAATACGTTCATACCCCGCTTCGTTGATAATCGCGGCGCCGTTGGCTGCCAGGCCCGTTCCCATCTTGAACAACCCCGCAATTTCACATTCTGCCTGGTTGAGTTCGATTCGCAGCCCGATATCCCGTTGCGAAAAACGTCTGGAATTGTCGAACCCCAGAAAGTCCGGGCGCGACTTTTCGTCAACCAAAATGGACCGGTCGTCCGTCAACAGTCTCAAATCCGGCAATGCAACTTTCGAACTGATCGACGAAAATGTCAGACCGTTGGTGTCGACTCCCATGATGATCATTCCTCGCTGAACCGAATGTTCAGCATAACTCCACCTTCCCAGGCTGATGTGAAATGGCTTGACGGCCTCCACGCCGATAACATTCTCGATCCGGCTCAGATACGTCCTCGAAACCTCTTTGGGATCGCAAAAGTGGTAGTAGTCCGGCGAGCGGACAACAAGGTCAAACTTCAGGTTGTCATAAAAAAGCACCGCCGTATCCAGGACGGCACCGAGAAACCCCAATTGCATGAAAATCAGGATGATCGCAAAGCAGATACCCGCAATCGAAAGAACGGTTTGCCGTCCACCACTCAGCAAGCTCGAAATGGAAACGGTTGTGTACATGAATTTCGTATCTCCAGCTTCCCAAACGGGACCGTGCAAAGTCTCGCCAGGCATTTTCGCCCAGGCCGAATTTGTTGACGTTGGATCGCCCAGTCCCACACCAACCGAAAGCAGAAACGCGAGAACCGCGCCGATCAAGGACTCTGGCTTTCACATTTGGAATTCACTCCCGTCAATCCAATCCGGGCGGTCGCCGATCGTCCATCAAGAGTGCACCCGGTTCGACCTCGATCTCGACGTCAACTTGCAAGTTCACAAACCTCGCGGCGGTTTCCGAATCATCCAGTTTGACCGTAATAACTCCAGTCCGCTGATCGACTTTCGCAAACGGGTTGGGGGGCATTAGTGATACCGGTCCGATCATGACTCCTTTCGCAATAACTGTACCGAGCAATGGTGCGTCCAGGGCATTGCCGGTAATCCTGGCTCTCAGGTTCTTGTGTTTCTGCAGGTCGATCATGCCCAGGAATGAATCGACCACTTCCACTTCGCAATTCATTTGTGACAGGTCCGCAAGCACCATGATTGGTTGATTCGTAACCGAGTCCCCTTCATGTACGATCACATCGAGTATGGTTCCATGCTGGATCGGAGAACGAATCTGCGTCAGATCGCAGGCCTGTTGGGCGAGAGTGACTGCGGCGTCAAGTGATTGCACTGGCGTTGCATCGTCGGCATTTTCAATGGAAAACTCTACCGTGTTCAAATTGTTTTGAGCGACTTCCTTCGCGCGAACGGCACTCCTCTTTGCCATTTCACCTTCGGTTTCCGCCTGCTCAATCTGGAAGCGCAACTGTTCGACCAGCAACTCCTGCCTTTCGATATCCGTCTGATTGACAAGCGATGTTGTCGCCGGATTCGACTTGAGTTTCTGCAGCCGCTGAAACAACGCCTGCGCAACGTTGAGTTGGCGTTGGAGCAAGCGGATCGCGTTGGCCTGTTCGGCAATTTTCTTGTCGCTTGCGTTCGCTTCTTCCAGCGCCAATTGAGCCGACTTGAGCCGGAAGGCCGCTTGTTGTTTTTCATATTGGGCGTTTTTCAGCGCGTCAACGCGGCGAGCCTTGGCCAGTTTCAGGTCGCTTTCGCGAAGGACTCGACTGTGAAGCGTCACCAGGATTTCTCCCAGTCCGACTTCGTCACCACTTTGTTTGTCGACGATCTTGTCAACACGCTCGCCCGGTGCGGCAACAATGTTGATCAAACCGGACGCAGGAATCAACTTGCCCTGGCCGCGAATCGTCGAAGGCCTGACAGGAGACAGGCTCTCGGACACCTCGGCGGTCCTGGAACTTGGGCGGGCAAATCGTGGAAGCCCTGAACGGGCCCCAAGAATCCAGGCACTTCCAATCGCTGCCAGGATCAAGCCAATCATCAAGAATTTGCGCATCTTCGAGTTTACAGTTGAACGTCAGGTTGCAGGACTTTCCCTGATTCTAGTCTCTCAGGGAATTCGCGTTGACCCGCGTGTCAATTCACGACGTTTTTCAGGCAAAACCCGCACTCTTCGGACAACGCACCCTGGGCCTGCAGGAGCTCGATGACTGCCGAGTCGTATTCGACGGCGGCCGACACGCGCTCCGATTTCGCCGTTTGCAGATCAAACCAGTTTCGATTCAGTTCGAGATATACCCCCTGAACGTCGATTTCCACTTTGGACGATAGTTGTTCAGCCCTGGTCCTCATCCTGGCGACATTCTCATTGGCAATCGCAAGTTTCTCCAGTGAGCCCTGGATCTTGATCACCGCGACTTCGGCAGCATTTCTGGCCTGGCCTTTTCGCCCTTCCAGTAATCGAGCCAACTGATCGCGACGGGTGTTTGAGGTGTCTGGTTCCAAACTTGATTTCTCGATTACCTTGCGGATCAAGGTTCGCTTTCCAACTGGTTGAATTCGTTTCTGAAGACCCAATCGCGAATCTGACAGTCCAAGAAATTCAAGGACTGCTTCCGGATTGATTCCGATCGAAAGCGCGGATTCGATTGCCAAAATACCAGGACGGCTCGACTCGGCAATTTGAATTTCCTGTTGCATGTCGAGATCCAGGTCCGACGGTTTCAGGTCGTAAACCGGTCGCAGTAAAGCCTGGCCTTCCAAACCTATTAAACCGCTCAGCTCGCACGACAACCGTTGCGACGCGGTATTCAACTTGGACTCCATCGCCTGCAACCGGGTCCGGCCGACGGCCAGTTCGTGCTCACCGTCGGTCGTGGAGAAACCCTGCGCGGCGGCCCCCTGGATCGTATCCGACAACTGATCCAAATGAGCCGCAGATTCACTGAGCAGTTCACGTTGCAGTTCGATTTCCACGAGCCGCAGAAACAACCCGCCTGCAGCTCCCGCAGACTTATTCCGCTGCTCAAGCGCTTCGCCCTGCAAGAGCAAATCCAGGGCGAGCGGGTTGCAGTCGTCAACACGGCAGGCAAGTGCATGACGTTCGGCTTCGATGAGATCCGCCAACGCGGAATTCCTGGCAGCCGCACAAAGGACCTCATTGAGGTCAACGGATAACGCGTTCTCCGGCGTCAAGGGCTCAATCAGTGAACGGCGAACAGTCCTGTAATCGCCTATCGAATCAAAATCGGATTGAACACCTGCTCCAACCGGTTTTGGTACCGCCTGAAAATCGTGACGCTGGGAAATGTAGGGAGCGCATCGGGTCGGCGTTCTGGAATGGCGCAGACTGCAACCGCAGAACATGGTCGTCAGGAAAACGACCAGCAACCAACCGAAGGAATTGCCAGAAATCCGAAGCATAGAACAGGCCGGAGCAGACGCAGGACACGTTCGCTTTATCGTAATATGCCCTAGGATCGGATTAACGGTTGCAGGCCGAACAGGCGCTTTCGCTCAATCACCCTTTCTACAATCCGGATAACCGGTAAAGTCGACTGGAATTCCCCGGACTTCAATGCCAGAACGATGTCCCGACGGGCCAGCGACGTGTATTATGGGCACATGAATACCCAGATCGTGGCAGTTGATCATGCGGTCCCCATCAATGTTCAGACTGCCGAAAATCTATCGCCGTTGATCGGTCGAACCGCTGAATGGATTCGTGAGAATGCCGGAGTCGATCGCCGATACACCAGTCAGCTCAACGACGATCCGGCGAAATTGGTCGCCGGCATTGCCCGGCCGATCATTGACCAATGGGGCGTTCCGGACCTCGTCATCCACGCGGGAACCATGCCAAGACAATTGCTACCGGATACGTCGGTATTCGTGATGCGTGAACTTGGCCTGTCAGGTATTCCGGGTTTCACCGTCAATGCCGCATGCCTTTCCTTTCTGGTCGCCATGCGGACCGCGACGTCATTTATTGCAGATGGATCCCACCAACGCATTCTGATCTGTTCATCCGAGTTTGGGACTCACGCCAGAAACTTCAACCAGCCTGAATCAGCTGCCCTCATTGGTGATGGGGCTGCCGCGATGATGTTGTCAGCGACGGAAATGCAGGTCGGGATTCGTCATTACGCCATGGAATCCTGGCCAGAATCAGCCGAACTGGCCGAATTCCGCGGCGGCGGGTTCAAATTTCAGCCGACGAATCCTGGCACCACCGAAAGCGACAATCAGTTCCACATGGATGGAATCAAGCTGTTGCGGTTCATGGCTCCCAAGCTCACGCGGTTTCTTCGGCGTTTCCTGCACGACTGTCAGCTCGAATGGAAAGATATTGACCTGGTCGTACCGCATCAAACTTCCGGCTCTGGCATGAAACTCTTGCACCGACTCGGAATTCCCAGTGACAAGATCGTCGACATCCTTTCTGACTACGGCAACTGCGCTGCCGCTTCGATGCCAATGGCCTTGTCCGTTGCCAGGCAGGAGGGGCGAATTCAAGTGGGTGACAATATCCTGCTGTTGGGAACCGCGTCTGGATTGTCGATCGGAGCCGCATTGGTTCGATGGTAGATTCAGACCTTGTACATGTCACGAAACGGTTGCTCGGTGCGACATCCCGCAAGATTCTGGTCACGGGTGCAACGGGATTTGTCGGCCGGCGGGTAGCGGCAATTCTGGCCGAAGCAGGGCACGATGTGACGGCGACCGGTCGAAATCGTTACCTGGCGCCCATTCATGTTCCCTTTGTTCGCGCGGACATTCGCAACGCCGGTGAAATTGCCGAACTATGCCGAAACCAGTCGGTTGTGATTCACTGCGCCTCAAATACATCACCCTGGGCGTCGTACGACCGGCTTGCGGAGACCAATGTCGGAGGTACCGAAAACGTGATCGCCGGCTGCTCGCGACATGGTGTCTCCCGCCTGGTGCATGTTTCATCCACTTCCGTCCAGTTTGGTTTTCGAGATGCATTTGACATTTCCGAAAACGATAACCTTCCCAGAAAGTTCGCTTGCGGTTATGCCGAAACCAAGCACGCGGCGGAAGCGGCCGTACGAGCAGCTTGCGATCGGGGTCTCAATGGGCTGATTGTGCGGGCGAGAGCGGTCTTTGGACCGGGTGATCAGAGCCTTTTACCGCGAATGCTCAGCGTGTACGACCAAGGCAAACTAAGACAGATCGGAGACGGAAACAACGTTACCGATTTGACATACGTTGACAATCTGGTGTACGCCCTCGTCCTGGCGATCGATGCAGGAAAGTCGGGCGAAACATGTACCATTACGGGCGGTGAACCTGTTCAGCTCTGGGATCTGGTACGTCGCATTCTGAAAGCCACCAACCGAGACGCCCAACTCGGCAGGATCCCCTATGGGTTTGCCCATAGCCTGGCCCACATTTCCGAGATTTCGCACCGACGATTTGGGCGACGGAATGAACCACCACTGACGCGCTATACGGTTGGACTGTTGGCCAAGAACCAGACATTCTCTTCGGTGGCAGCCCGACGCGAGTTAGGTTACCAGCCCGTGGTAAGCATGGGCGAAGGCATCGAACGGACCATTGAATCCTTGACCATGAAATCGGAAACCGACTCACGAGTACGAGTCGACGTCCAGCTTTTCACGACGGGCTACACGTCCCAGTCATTTCATCTCGTGGAACACGGCGGGAAACGTCAGACCGTGGCATTCCATGCGATGATCGCGTTAATCATCCATCCGAAACATGGAGTTACGCTTTTTGATACGGGCTATTCGCCCCGCTTTCATGAAGCAACCAGTCGATGGCCGTATCGCGTGTACGGCAAGATAACGCCTGCCGTAACGTCGTTGGAGAGTACCTGCATCAATGTGCTAAAAAAAGCCGGCGTCGATCCAGCCCAGGTGAAACGGATCATACTTTCACACTTGCATGCTGATCATGTTTGTGGTCTCCGCGACTTCCCTCAAGCTGACATTATTACAACAGAAACCGCCTGGAAATCAGTGGCTGGAACCAGGGGATGGGGAGCGCTGCGACGCGCGTTTCTCCCTGACTTGCTGCCTGACGACATGGAAGACCGGTTGTGCCTTCTGCCATCATTTGTTGATCCCGGGATAGGGCCTTTTGAGCAGTGTCATGATCTATTTTCCGACGGGAGCATTCGTCTGATAAATCTGCCGGGACATGCAAATGGTCAGCTTGGCGCTCTACTGCAGGCCGACGTGGAGAAACGGAAATTCCTGATCGCCGACGCTGCCTGGACGCGACGGACGATTACGGAGAGCCTGCCTCCGACGTTCGCGTTTCGAGGATTCGCTGACAACGTCAGAGACGCCCGTCAGACGCTCAGCAAACTGTGTGAATTTCACCAGCGCTTTCCCCAGATTGAATTGATTCCGACCCATTGTCCCGCCGTCGCAGACCAGTACGAATTCGACAGGCAACTCCGGGAATTGGTGGAGGCGCGAATCTGATGCGTGTGCTGCTCACGAGCCCCAGGGCACCGGTCACGTTGGATCTTGCCAGAAGATTCCATGCACACGGCGACGAAGTCTATCTTTGCGACAGTTTGAGATTTGGCTGCGGAAATTTTTCTCGTTCAAAAATCCAGGCCTTCTCGACTCCCCGCCCAAACGCGTTTCCTGCGGATTACGTCGAGGCCATCAACAGGATTGTCAACCGTCAGGGTATTGATTTACTCGTCCCGACTTGCGAAGAAATTTTTTTTCTTGCGGCCTGCCGGAACCAGCTGGACTGCGAAGTGTTTGCCGGCTCCTTCGAGACGTTGAGGGACATTCACAACAAATGGACGTTTTCACAGATGGCTTCCAATGAAGCAGGAATCGTCCCCGACACCTATCCAATCCAATCTGAATCACAGCTGATCGAGTTTCGAGATTGTTCCAGGAATTTCGTCTTCAAACCCGTTTATTCAAGATTCGCTTCCCAAACGCTGATTCAACCGAACCGGGAACAGCTGGCGTGTGTCACCGCGTCGGAAAAAACACCCTGGATAGCACAACGATTTGTCCCAGGCACGGAATACTCCACCTATAGCGTCGCACGGCGAGGACAACTCGTGGCTCACTGCACCTATCAGTCGTCCTTTCGCGCCGGAATTGGGGCCGGGATCTGCTTTCAGGCAAAACCAAACAGCTCCATTTTGGAATTCACGCACAACTTTGTACGACAATTTGAATTCACGGGCCAAATCGGTTTCGATTTCATCGTCAATGAAGGTGGGGAAGTCTGGGTCCTCGAAGGCAACCCGCGTGCCACCAGTGGTCTGCATTGCTTTGACAGCTGCTTACTGATCGATGCAATTCTGGGAAGAACAGACGTATTACTTGAAGCCGGCCCTGGTTCGTCACACATGATTGGTGCTGCGATGCTGTTACTGGGCTTTCAGGACGCCATGGCAAAACGAAGTCTCCTGCGGTACCTGCGAAACGTGTTTACGAGTAAAGACGTAATATTTCGATGGACGGATCCACTTCCCTGGCTCGGAATACCTTTCACGGCAGGCGAGCTGTGCTGGGTCGCGCTCCGCGAGCGAAAAACCCTTCAACAGGCTTCGACCTATGACATCGAGTGGAACGGCGAGGCGATATGAGCCCGGATACGCAGGTTGGTGACCGCAGAATACTGGACCCGGTCCAGGCTGGTAACTTCCTCCGGGTAACGGGTCATCCGGAAGCGAAAGCTGCAGGATTGAGGCCGGAATTCCTGCGTGGCTTGCTTTCGGCTGATTCAACTCGACTCGTTTCCAATGTTGAGACGACGTTTTTTCTCGCTCGCGTGGACCCGTTCTGTTTCCCGGTCACCGTCAACGACACCGAATACGAAAACTCTTATGTTTGCTCGCCGTACACCGGAATGATCTCCTATTCGCTTGAGGAACTGGAGAACATTGACAGTGTGACTCTCCGGACAGTCATTCGCTTGCTGGCAACAGGGATGAGTCCACTGCTGAAGCTCGCCAAAATAAATCGTGTCGCATGCGTAAACAATTCGATGTTGTCAACCAATCTTTATCCAAACTGGGAGGGTGAGCATCTCCTTGAGCTTACACAGAAACTGACGGGGCACTTTCCACGTCATGCAATCATGTTTCGCTCATTGAACGTTGCCACGACTCCGAGATTGTGTGAGGTGTTTCAGTCGTCCGACTACCAATTTGTTCCCAGTCGGTTGCTTTACGTCATTGACCCCGCCGATCGCTCAATCCTTGAGAAAAGAAATGTTCGAATCGACTATCGATTGATGCGGGAGTCACCATACACGATTGTCAGGCATGACGAGTTTACTGACGACGATGACGCTCGGGTCAAATCCCTTTACGACGAACTCTATCTTGGAAAATACTCGGAACACAACCCTCAATTCACAACTGAGCTCATTCGCCTGTTCCGGAAAACGAGCCAGCTGGAATTCATGGGTCTTCGAAACAGCGCTGGAATTCTGGTCGGCGTTATTGCCACCCTGGAATTGAACCATCAGTTCACGACGCCGATTGTGGGCTACGACTTCAGCGTTCCGAGAACAGCGGGGCTGTATCGCTTACTGACGGCCCTTGTCATCCAAAAAGCCTTCGACGAAAACAAGCTCTTCAACATGAGTTCGGGAGTCGGAAAATTCAAACAGCACCGTGGCGCGACTCCCCAATTGGAATATTCGGCGATCTACACCAGGCACTTGCGGCCAGCGCAAAGGACGATCTGGAAAGCCGTGGGATGGATGATGGAAAATATCGCCGCTCCGCTGGTTCAGAAACACGAACTCTGAAAAGATTCACCACGACCGGAACCACTCCATGACCGAATCTGACGAAGAACGCCAAATCCCGGACTTCAATTACTTGCAAAATTTCTGGTGGGTGGTTGGAAGGTCGGTTGACCTGAAGACGCGAACCCCGCTGAAGATTCGTTTGCTCGGCCATGATTATGTCCTGTTCCGGGCCAGCCATGGCAAAGCGGCCTGTTTTGAAGATCGATGTCCCCACCGCCAGATCCCGTTGTCGCTTGGTCAGGTTGTCAATTGTCAGCTCAGGTGCCCGTATCACGGCTGGGCGTTTGACGAGTCGGGAAATTGCACGAATGTACCCGGTAGAATTGGTGACCCATTTTCGACGCCTCTCCTGAAGCCGTACCAAACACATGAAGCACATGGATTGATCTGGGTTTGTACCGCGGATCAAGGCCGCAACGACTTGCCATTCGTCACGCCTCACCTTCCCTCAAATGAGATGAAAACGAAGATCCACAGTTTCAAGATCGCGACAAACATGATCGACATTCTTGAAAACTTCATGGACCCCTTTCATACGGCGATTCTCCATAACGACCTGATCCGAAAAGATACGATTCGGAGTATCAACAAAGTAATGCCCCGACATTCAGAAGATGGTTTCGAAGTTCGTTACACCAAGGAGGCCGCGCAATCCACATGGTTTCGACGTTTTCAACGCGATATCGAAATGGACCTGGGAAGATTTCGAATGCCCGGCATCATTGAATTGGAATTCCATTCAAAGGACCAACTCGAGTTCGCGAACACATTCTACGTCACCCCTATCGATCAGGATCACGTCCGCATGGTAACGATTGTCTCGATCAAGGAACGAATCATTCCTGCCTGGCTGCTCTTCCTCGTGGCCAGGCCGATCTTGATGAAGGCCCTTCATCAAGACATCTGGATGTTGCAATTGCAAAACAAGGCCCGACATACGTATCACAACAGGAGGCAGATCATACTGGACACCGACATCGTCCGTCGCCAGTTGGAGCTTGCATTGAGTGGTCGCTCAGAAAAAGTGAATTTCACCGACCTGGAAGCGCTGCTCTAATGCGACCGCCGCCGTGCAACCCTGCGAAGTTTGCACCTGGATTGCTGGTTGCGACCCGTAACAAGCCCAACGCAGCGCTGGCAATAGGGCCACGATTTCGACCGGATCCCGTCGATCGTACCAGAGGTTCGCGACAGGATTGGTCAAATCGCATCAACCCACGGCCGCGTTTTGGCAGGCATTGATCAATTCTCAACCGGCTTTCACCCCTGGTCGCCAAAGGATTCAAGACGATGATTCGGCAAGTCGTCGCATGACTGGGGCTCGAGACCCCAGCCACGCATCGACTGGTTTTCGAAGCAGTTTTCAAAACAACATCACGTTGGCTCCCTCCGACAGGACAGCGCCGCAATGATCATCACTTGTTGTCTTTAGGCTTTTCGAGATGAAGCATCAGCCATTGCTGAGTCGTGCCGTCGGCGAAATGGACCAGAGCATCGGTTTCATTTTCCGTCAAACTGCCAAGCTTGGCCTCCATGATTGGCGTACTCTTACCCGCGATCGTCCAAGCCGCCCTTCCGCTTTTCGGATCGACCATACCCTCGACCGACTTCGTTTCGTCGGTTGATTTGTTATTGTAGTTACCAGCGATGATGCCTTCTTTGCTGACCGCCAATTGCAGAAACATGTTGGGGGCAGCATCGGAATTATCCTCTTTCGCCAGGGCAAAAACCCCTAATGGGAGCCATTCCATTTCGTCCGGCTCTTGAACCTCCGGAGCGCTATCGACAATCTGTTCTGCTTGTGCCGCGTACTCTTCCGCGGGGACCTGTTGCTCACCGGAATAGACAGTGCCTTGATCGTAGTAGACGTCGCCACCACCACCAGACTCGCTGTATCCAGCGCCCATAAAGGTTCCTACGGCACCCACAGTGGCCCAGGTCCAGAAGGCCGGGTTCTGGTTGAATCGATAATAGGCTTCCGGATTGTTCTTCCAGAAATCATCGAACAAATGATTCTGGTCGAATTCATTTTCCAGTTCATCACGAATGCTGTCGGCATGTTCACTTCGTTGCTGCTGTCGTTGCGACCGGTTTTCACCTCGTCCGGCGGCCAGAGTGGAACGAGTTTCGCCTCGATTGGTGACTCGTGCCGCCTGATTATCACCGCGGTTGGAGACTCGATCCTGGCGATTGTCGGAAGCAAACTCCCGATTTTCGCCCCGGCTGTCACGGACGTTTGAACGCGTATCGGTTCTTCCGGCAATGTTCTCAGCTCGTTGATTGGCAACCGAGCCGGCGTCGTGAGTTGTCGCCGCATTGTGGGTTGCCGACGCCGAGTTGTGGTTGAAGAAATCATTCACGGCTGCATTGCCACCGCTGGCTCGCGCGCCCGCTCCCTGGCCGGAGACGTTGAGAAAGCTGTTCAGTTCTCCTCTCGAAGGGCTGGCCCCCTGGGCAGCGCGGCCCGTTGCGGCACTTCGACTTTCGCCCGCGACTCCTGCGCGATTACCCCCTGCGACCCCTGCGCGATTACCGCCTGCGACCCCTGTGCGATTGCCGCCTGCTGCAGCAGGACGATTCCCGACAGCCCCCGTCGACGGTCGAGCCGCAGGCCGCGATTGACTGGGCATCGCAGGGCGACTCATTGACGGACTTCGACTGTACGATTGGGCTTGAGGTCGATAACCGCCACCCCCACCTCCACCCATCCGTGCACCGCCGCCGCCGCGACCTCGTTGCGCCGTGGCATCGGAAATGGACAAGAGATTGATCGTCACAGCCATTGCGATTACGACAGCGATTCGCGACGCTTTCGTTAATTCAGGATATCTATAGTTCATGGTTTTACTCCGAGTCTTGATTGCGAGTTAGTTTGATGGGTTCGATATTGGGCAGGATTTCTCCGTCCAGCTCCCGGCCTGATACCTGCCACGTGATTGTGTTGTCGTCGACCAGCGTGATGGTCCGGATAGCCGTTGCTTTTCGCCCATCAGGAAGTGTTGCGGTCGCATTAATGACCCAGCTGTTGTCTTTCTTCTTCCAGGTCGCAGTTCCAAACCCACCGTCCGAATCAAAAACCCACGATCGAATCCTTTGAGAAACGGGGTCCCAGCCAATCAGCTGAACACCGGCCAGATCAGATTCACCTTCCACGGAGACGGCGAAGGTACGCGAGATAAAGTTCTGATTCTTGGTCCATTTGGAAGTCGTGACAATGGTCGATTGTTCGTCCTGGTCAACCCAGGTACCGATCATCCACTCGAGTTCTTTCAAATGCTGGTAATTCGAACGAAAAACCGGCTCCGACTCCTCAGTCATTCGATCGAGGAGCCAGCGACCCTCCGACTTGATGTGGACGGCTGAATAGACCGTCACGTCTGGTTCGGCTCCCGGCCTCAAGACACGAGCGGTTCCCTCTTCAACCGCGACGCTGGGCGACACAAATCGCACGGACTCAACCGTGACCTCAAGCTTCGTCTCTTTGGAATTCTGGAAGATTCCCTTCAACTGCTGCTCAATGGCCTCGCGGCCAACCACTTCTTCTCCAGTCTCCGGATTGGAATACACGGCGACCGTCGACCATAGGCTCGCCACCGTCTTGGCATCCTGTTTGTTGAATGCTTCGACGTAGGTCTTTGTTGATTGCCGGATGGCCGCCTCGTCCTCTGCCTGGTCGGCATGAAGACATTCCGTCTTCATTCCTGCCAAGGCAAGAATGACAACGAATCCCAGTATTGTTCTCGTTCTCATGTTTAGCTCTCTTCCTTTGCTTATTGAAATTGTTTTGGCAACTCGTTGAATGGAAGTTGACCGTGCCGCTTTTCTGTTTTCTCAACCGGGATCCTATTGTCAATTCACCTGGATCGTCACTTTGCCGATCTTGCCAATGAACTTGCTAAAGGCCCGGCCATGCGTTTCGGACACCGTCGTCGCCATATCGATACCGACGCCGGCCATCTCGTCTGCGGAGAATTCCAGGAATTCCTGCTTGGGTACCTTTGCGGACTCACCAGACAAGCCATTCACATCGAGGGCCGCCGTGACTCCTGCACCAGGGTTCTCGCCTCCATCTTGGGCAAAGTCGATCCCCTCCGTGGACTTGCCGCCGGCAATTTAGACGAGCCGGCGGCTGCGGACCGCGTTAAACCAAGGTCGCATAATTGTACAGCGTCACGTCTTTCACGCGCAGGGCCCAGCCACCAAAGCGTCCGCGTTGAGCGAACAACACTCCATGGGCCGGCCCGTCTCCGCCCTCGATTCCAGCGACGATGCCAAACAGTGGTTTTAAACTTGATAAAATCGACTTCTAGCAGTCCACCCATGCCTTCGCAAAAATGAGGTTTTTCGGCCGAACATCAGATCGGCGCGACCGGCCAGTTTACGGTGGAAGACGTCCTGTCGGAGATTGGTCCAGGACAGCACTTTGTACTTGCCGGTGGGCCGACCAGGGAAAACTGACCCTAACAACCGGGTTGCAAAAACCCCATCAGAATTTCCGTGACGGGATGGCCGCGTCTGCTGGCAAAAAAATTCGAGGGCGACGTGATTGCCACTCTGGGGAGAAGTTTTGGGACCAGGAACTGGATGCTAATCCTCACACGCGATAGATCAGGAACGAGATAAACCGGTACAAGAAAGATGGCTGGCGGAGATCGAAAAAGCGTTCGCCGAAGCGACGCCGGTCGCAAACGCCAAATGAAGTCAACAGACAGTGCAGGGCGCCAGACGCCCCTTGTTTGACATGAATCCGCTGATTGTTTCACAGGATGAACAGGATTTGCAGGATCAAGTAACCTTGTTCACCCTGTCAACAAACAGGCTTGCCAACCGGCGTTGACAAGCCTTTAACGTGTGGGGCAGATTTGGGTAGCCATTCAAATGGATCAGGCAAGGTCAAAACGATCGAGATTCATTACCTTGTTCCAGGCAGCCACAAAATCGCGAACGAACGACTGTTTTGCGTCGTCACTGCCGTAGACTTCTGCGATGGCCCTGAGTTGTGAGTTGGATCCAAAGACGAGGTCAACCGAGCTGCCGGTCCACTTGACTTCCCCGGTGTTGCGATCTCGTCCTTCAAAGAAATGCTCGCATCTGGGGGACTTCTGCCATTCCGTATTCATGTCCAGCAGGTTGACAAAGAAGTCGTTACTCAACGTTTCTGCTTTATCGGTGAAAACTCCCAGTTTGGATTTTCCGACGTTTGCATTCAGGACCCGCATGCCGCCCACCAGAACGCTCATTTCTGGAGCCGTCAGTGTCAACAGGTGCGCACGATCCACCAACAACTCTTCCGCCGGTCGATCGTACCCGTTTTCGAGATAGACATAATTTCGAAACCCGTCTGAAGTCGGTTCGAGCACGGCGAACGAATCGACATCGGTCATCTCCTGCGATGCGTCGGTTCGACCGGGCGTGAAAGGAACTTGCACGTCGTGTCCACCATTTTTCGCAGCTACCTCAACGGCCGCGCACCCACCCAGAATAATCACGTCAGCCAGCGAAACTCTCTTGTCGCCGGAATGCGAACTGTTGAAGTCCGTCTGGATCTGCTGGAGAATCTGCAGCACTTTCGCCAATTCAGCTGGCTGATTGACTTCCCAATCCTTTTGCGGCGCGAGGCGAATGCGAGCCCCGTTCGCCCCACCTCGCTTGTCCGTACCACGATAGGTTGCGGCCGAGGCCCAGGCGGTCGAAACCAACTGAGAAATGGACAGCCCGGATGCAAGGATCTTATCCTTGAGGTCCACGATCTCTGTCTCGTCAATCAAATCATGATCGACGTCGGGGACCGGGTCCTGCCACAACTGCGGCTCGGGCACCAACGGACCGAGGCATCGGCAGACTGGACCCATATCGCGGTGAGTCAGTTTGTACCACGCCTTGGAAAAAGCCTCTGCAAACTGGTCGGGGTTTTCGTGGAAGCGTTTTGAAATCGGCCCGTAAATCGGGTCCATCTTCAATGAAAGATCCGTTGTGAACATGATCGGAGCGTGTTTCTTTGCTGGATCGTGAGCGTCCGGGACGAGCTGCGCTGCAGCGGCATCGGTTGGAATCCATTGCGTCGCACCGGCTGGGCTTTTTGTTTGCTCCCACTCGTATCCGAACAAATTGTCAAAGTAGTTGTTGTCCCATTTCGCCGGCTCGGTGGTCCACGCGCCTTCCAGCCCGCTGCCGATTGTGTCGGCACCGCGGCCACTGCCAAAGCTGTTTTTCCAGCCGAGGCCCTGTTCTTCCAGTCCAGCGGCCTCCGGTTCGGGACCGACATACTGGTCTGGATCGGCGGCACCATGGGCTTTACCGAATGTATGTCCGCCAGCAATCAGTGCCACGGTTTCTTCGTCATTCATCGCCATGCGGCCAAACGTATCTCGAATGTCCTTTGCCGCAGCGATCGGATCCGGGTTACCGTTGGGCCCTTCGGGGTTTACGTAGATCAAGCCCATCTGAACCGCGCCGAGAGGATCCTCGAGTTCGCGATCGCCAGAATAGCGCTGGTCGCCAAGCCATTCACTCTCGGGTCCCCAGTAGACGTCACCTTCCGGCTCCCAGACGTCTTCACGTCCGCCACCGAAACCAAACGGCTTGAGCCCCATTGACTCCAGGGCACAGTTCCCCGTGAAAATCATCAGGTCCGCCCAGGAAAGTTTTCGGCCGTACTTCCGCTTGACCGGCCAAAGCAACCGACGTGCCTTGTCAAGGTTGACGTTGTCAGGCCAACTGTTGAGCGGCGCAAAGCGGAGCGTGCCGGCGCCAGCGCCGCCACGTCCGTCGGAGATGCGGTACGTGCCCGCGCTGTGCCACGCCATCCGAATAAAGAATGGCCCATAATGACCGTAGTCGGCTGGCCACCATTCCTGCGAAGTCGTCATCAGTGTAAAGATATCCTGCTTCAAGCCATCGAGGTCAACTGTCTTGAATTCCTCAGCGTAGTTGAACCCCTTTTCCATCGGATTGGAAAGAGAAGAATGCTGGTGCAAAATCTGCAGGTTCAACTGATTCGGCCACCAGGTTCCGTTCGACAGGGCCCCAGCCGCCGTGTGTCTGCGAGCCGCACTCATCACCGGGCACTTACTTTCGGTACTCATATTCTCTCCGATCGGGTTTTGCATGGTTTGATTCGATTTGTTCTGTATACAAGGATCGACAATCCTTGAAAAGTAGCGACCCATCGGCCCAACATCGCACCGACACGATCAGCTGCCTCAGCGAAACGTCCCTGGATCGGCTTTCGCCGTAACCGCGTTCAGCTTCACGTTGTCTCACAGGATTTACAGGATTAGTAAATTCCTGTTCCTCCTCTCTGTTCCCCGGATTCCATCAACGTCGATTTCGTGCTGACTCAACCGTGACGATAACCAGGCTATGCTGACACGACCAATTCAATGCGTTGAATCTCGAATACGTCGACAGTAATTTTCTGAAGAAAGGCCCGGAAGCATGAACTTCCGGGCCATCGTTCTGCCGAGCCTGATGGACTCGGTTGAATCAATCAACGATTTACCAACGGTCTCAGCGCTGACCAAGAGCCATGCGCTTGGATCCATTTCGAAGAGCCGGGTCAAGATCGAAACGATCAAGATTCATCACCTTGTTCCAGGCCGCCACGAAATCATTGACAAACTTCTGCTTCGAATCGGCACTGGCGTAAACTTCCGCCAGCGCTCGAAGCTGAGAATTGGACCCAAACACGAGATCGACGCGGGTCCCCTCCCATTTGACATCGCCGGACTTGCTGTCACGTCCCTGGAAGAATGGCTCTCCCGCGGCGGACTTTTGCCACTGAGTACCCATGTCCAACAGGTTTACGAAGAAGTCATTGGTCAAGGTCTCGGGCCGGTTCGTGAACACACCTCGTTGGGACTTCTCAAAGTTTGCATTCAAGACTCGCAGGCCGCCGACCAGTACTGTCATCTCGGGAGCCGTCAGCGTCAGCAACTGGGCCCGATCCACCAGTAACTCCTCTGCGGAGCGATCATGGCCGGTTTGCAGGTAGTTGCGGAATCCGTCTGCAGTCGGTTCAAGCACGGCAAAGGAATGCACGTCAGTCATTTCTTGCGAGGCATCAGTGCGACCCGGCAGGAAAGGAACTTCAACGTTGTTCCCGGCCTTCTTTGCAGCTTCCTCAACGGCTGCACATCCGCCCAGCACAATCAGATCAGCCAGAGAAACTTTCTTTCCGCCGGTCTGAGAGCGATTGAAGTCCAGCTGGATCTTCTCCAGGGCCTTCAAAACCTGTGCAAGTTCGGCTGGCTGGTTGACGGCCCAGTCTTTCTGAGGTGCGAGTCGAATCCGGGCCCCGTTAGCGCCACCCCGTTTGTCAGAACCTCGGAACGTGGACGCCGATGCCCAGGCGGTCGAAACGAGCTGCGAAATGGACAGTCCGGAGTTGAGTACCGTCTTCTTTAATTCAGCGATGTCCTGGGCTCCAATCAGTTGATGATCCACCGCGGGAACAGGGTCCTGCCACAACTGCGGTTCAGGTACTTCCGGACCGAGGCACCGGGAATACGGCCCCATATCGCGATGGGTCAACTTGTACCACGCTTTGGCAAAGGCCTTATTGAACTCGTCGGGATTTTCATGAAAGCGTTTTGAAATCGGCCCGTAAATCGGATCCATCTTCAGTGCCAGATCCGTCGTGAACATCATCGGGGCATGGCTCTTCGATGCATCGTGCGCATCGGGCACCGTTCCTTCTGCCGATTTGTCTTTGGGAGTCCACTGCGAAGCTCCGGCCGGACTCTTGGTCAACTCCCACTCGTAGTCAAACAAGTTATCGAAATATCCGTTGGACCACTCCGTTGGGGTCGAAGTCCACGCCCCTTCCAGGCCACTCGTAATCGTGTCGTCAGCATTTCCTTTCCCAAAAGTATTTTTCCAGCCAAGGCCTTGCTCTTCGAGGCTGGCGGCTTCCGGTTCAGGGCCGACGTTTCCTTTTGGGGTCGCAGCGCCGTGGGCTTTACCCAGGGTATGGCCGCCAGCGATAAGGGCAACGGTTTCTTCGTCATTCATTGCCATGCGTCCAAAAGTGACGCGGATGTCCCGGGCCGCGGCAAGCGGATCCGGTTTTCCGTTCGGTCCTTCCGGATTGACGTAAATCAATCCCATTTGGACGGCGGCGAGAGGATTCTCAAGTTTCCGATCCCCGCTGTAACGCTTGTCCCCCAGCCATTCGCTCTCAGGCCCCCAGTTAATATCTTCTTGAGGTTCCCAAACGTCCGCTCGACCTCCAGCGAATCCAATCGTCTCGAATCCGGCCGACTCCAATGCGCAGTTACCAGCAAGGACCATCAGGTCCGCCCACGAGATTTTGTTGCCGTATTTCTGCTTGATTGGCCACAGCAACCGACGGGCTTTGTCGAGATTCGCATTGTCGGGCCAACTGTTGAGGGGCGCAAACCGTTGGGTGCCGTAGCCCGCGCCGCCGCGCCCATCGGAGATTCGATAGGTTCCGGCACTGTGCCAAGCCATCCGGATAAAAAGTCCAGCATAGCTGCCATAGTCGGCCGGCCACCAATCTTGTGATGTTGTCATCAACGCATTGATGTCTTTCTTGACTGCATTCAGGTCGAGTTTCTTGAACTCCACGGCGTAATTGAAATCTGCGCCCATTGGATTGCTCTTCATCGAATTCTGATGCAGGATCTGCAGGTTCAGTTGATTCGGCCACCAGTCGCGATTCGAAAATCCGTCGGCCGCCATTTGAATGCTGCTGGCCTCCGAGTCTACGGTAGCTTCCGTGGCTTTGTCCCTGGTTGCCGCCGTGGTTGAAGCAAACGTCAACCCGGTTACAGGGCATTTGACTCCCGCCGGCAGGTTCGCTCCATGCGGCCCCGCAGCGGGCGAGCCATTGTTGATCTCAACGGCTTGTTCCCCATTACTGATCGGCGGATTTGAACCGGACGACTGGGCCAGCACCATGCTGCCGCCGGTCCCGGCAAAACAGCCCAGGGTCAAGGCCACAAGCCAAACCACCGATGCTCCACAGAAATGCTGCTTCGATAATCTCAGGCATCCCCAGGTTGCCGATTGAGGCGCGTCGTTGATCAACGGGCCCTGGCAGGTATTTTTCGACATGTGATTTCTCCTTATGGTTGTTGGAAAACTGGTTGGTTTGAATGCGAAGTTTCGGGATCCTGGTGTTCAATCACCAGCCGAACTTCGAGTCGCCGCGAGGCAGTCAGGACAGGTGCCCCAGTAGATCACTTCAGCCTCATCGATCTCGTAACCCGAGTTGTCGGCGGCGGACAAGCAAGGGGTTTCGCCAACGGCGCAGTCAACGTCGACTGTCTTTCCGCAAATGCGACAGATCACGTGATGATGGTTGTCACCAATTCGATCCTCGTAGAGTGCCGGCGATCCAGCCGGCTGAATTCGCCGAATGAGGCCCTTATCGGCCAGGATCCCCAAGGCATCGTAAACCGCTTGTCGTGAAATGGCTCCAATCACAGCCCGAACCTCTTCGGCGACTTCGTCCGCTGTGCAATGCGGTCGGCCAGACACGGCTTTGAGCACGGCCAAGCGCTGTGCTGTGACCTGGACACCGTGTTCGCGAAGCATATTGGCTGGATCGTTCGACATGATCGCAATCTATCGCCAATATTGGATCTTGTCAAGAATCAGACAATTGCCATTATTTATCCAACGAAAGCATTCGGTCAGGACACCTGCGCGAGACGGTCTGCCTTGCGTTACATTCAATTTAAGGGGTCCATTTCGCGAGAAACCCCAAATTTTCGCGAGTTTGTTGATCGAAAATCCAGAATCGCTCCTCATGAGGAACAACGCCCCAAACGAGTTTCGACTCCACGACGCAGTAGAAATATCGCCAAAACTCGTTGCCATTTCGGGCGCTTCGCCACTGCCAACCTAAGTCTGCAACAAGGGTCCGCATCCCGAATACGAATATCGAAAACCGATTGGTTTTGTCACGGGATCAGCACATCAATTATTCATGACACCCAACCATGGCTTACCACCAACCTTGCTTACCACCATCTTAAATAGCTTTCCGGGTTCGGCGGGGTGGCCACATCCACGTTTCTTCATGCTGTCCCGATACCATTTTTCGCTCGTATCGATTGCTTCCGGCAATTTGTTTTCCGCCGTTGAGCCCTGATTCCCTGTACGACTCATCGGTTGACTGGGACCACCTCTCGTGGAAGTATCGTCATTGAAAATCACGAATCGCTGGCGAGTATCGATAACTCGTCTGTATCAGATTGCAAGCCTTACAATTCACTCAGGAATCCTGATCCCGGCGACGCCTGGGTCGTGGATGCGACTTCGATCGCGCTCACCATCTCGTCGTGGAGCTGGAAGTTATCGTCAGTCTTCCCCGGCTTGCCGATTGAGCCGTCAGAGTCACAAACGAAGGAACCGGCCTTCCGCATCAGTTCCGTGATCGGCTCAGCCAGGACCGGCACCGGCTCGCGAAATACGTTGCGATGTGGGTGAGTTAAATCCGGCATTCCTGCTCATTGTAGTTTGTCTTCAAACTTCCGTTTGTGATCTTGAGGACAGAACCTGTCGGGTTGGATCCTGGAAGCCGGCGCGTTCCGACGTCGGCGGAAGACTTTAGCCAAACGGGCCGATACAACCAGTACGAACCATTTAGTGATGTGAGCGGAAAATTGTCAAATCCGCACACTGGGCAGCCATCGACATCGAAACTCGATCACGTTCCACGTCGGATTGTTTTCGGCATGGGTTGGAGCGACAGGGGTGTTTCTCTGGTTGTCACGTGAATCGACACTGGCATGTCATTTGCATTAACCATTTATCCGAATGGCCATTCCAAAACCAGGACGTGGTCGCGCCCAATATGTAAAACACGAATAAGCAATTGAAATCAGCGACCGCATGTCGACTGCGAGGTTGAGGCGCCACCATGATTGATCCAATCTTCGCGCTATCCGTTTTTGCGACAATCGCCGCAATTCTGGCGATCGTTTTTTGGCCGGTTCGCGGGTTGTTTTGGTATTGGCAGCGAGTGTACTGGAAAAGTGAACTGGTTGATGTCGAAGACGCGCTCAAACATGTTTACAACTGTGAATATACGAGCCGTCCCTCAACCGTGGACAGTTTGGCCGGCTGTCTGAGCATCACGACCGATCGTGCGGTTGATCTTGTACAGCGACTCGATGAACTCGATTTACTGGTAACGAAAGATAACACGTTTCACTTGACAACCAGCGGACGCGAGGCGGCGCTCCGTGTGATTCGCATTCACCGCCTGTGGGAGCGGTACCTCGCCGATCGCACGGGCTTGAAAGAATCAACCTGGCATGCGTTCGCGGATCGCAGAGAACATTCGACGAGTCCCCGAGAAGTCGAAGCGCTATCCGCGCGACTCGGTTCGCCTCGATTCGACCCGCATGGCGATCCGATTCCGTTGCCAGATGGACAGATGCCTGCGGAACGGGGGATTGCACTGACGAAGCTTGGGGTCGGACAGTCAGCGACAATCGTGCACGTTGAAGATGAACCCGACGCGATTTATGCGCAACTTGTGGCCGAAGGGCTTCATCCGGGAATGGTGATTCGTGTAATCGAATCGGCCGCTTCGCGGATTCGGTTTGATGCCGATGGGGAAGAAGTTGTTTTGGCTCCAATCGTGGCAGCCAGCATCGCAGTTGTACCGATTTCGGTTCATGCGCACGTGGAAGAACCGTTTGAACGGCTTTCGAACCTGCAAATCTCCGAGCGTGGGAAGGTCGTGGGTATCAGTCCCGCCTGTCGTGGTTCGCAAATGAGGCGTTTGCTCGATTTGGGTTTCGTGCAGGGAACCGAGGTGGAAGCCGAACTACTGAGCCCCGGCGGTGACCCAACGGCTTATCGTGTTCGCGGGGCATTAATTGCATTACGAAAGGACCAGGCCAAACTCGTCTATATTACGCGTATGGGCAAAGGGGGGCCTGATGAACGGGAATTGTAATACCTGTTCGACCCACAACGTTGGAACGTTGGTGCAACTGGGCGTCGAAATGCATGATACGGATTTCGTCGTGGCACTGGGCGGCAACCCGAACACCGGCAAGAGCACCGTATTCAACGCATTGACAGGACTGCGTCAGCACACTGGAAACTGGCCCGGCAAGACCGTTGCCCGTGCGGAAGGTGCATTTGTGTTCGGCGACAAGCGGTACAGGATCGTCGACTTGCCCGGCACGTACTCGTTGTTGGCGACGAGCATTGATGAAGAAATTGCTCGAGACTTCATACTCTTCGGCCAACCGGATGTCACCGTGATTGTCGTCGATGCGACTCGACTGGAACGCAACCTGAATCTGGTCTTTCAAGTGCTTGAAATTACGGATCGGGTTGTCATCTGTTTGAATCTGATGGACGAAGCGCGTCGGCATGGACTGAAAGTTGACGATCGCATGTTGGCCAGGGAGCTCGGCGTGCCGGTCGTTCCGACTTCCGCCCGTTTTGACGAAGGCATCGCGGAATTGACGCAAGCCATCCATGAAGTCGCAACGCGACAGACAATCGGGAAGCCTCATCGGATTGTCAGCGAGTCACCGATCGTGAAACAGGCAGTCGATGAGCTCGGCAAGCGAGTTGAGACGCTCTACCCGGGATTGCCGAACGGCCGCTGGGTGGCGATGCGGCTGCTCGATGGCGACGAGGCGATCATGGCGGCAATTCGAAGCGGTGAGTTGGGAGCATTGCAGCAGCCTGCTTTGATTCGAAATCGGTCCGAATCCGAGATTCCAGGATCCATCCCTGCTGGTAGCACTCGGGATGTCAACACCGAACAACAGGAACCGTTGCCGGAAACGACGGACGCCGCGGGAGATGGAATAATTTCCCTGGCGTCGGAGCTTCGCTGGAACATCGGAGAGGACTTGCAAGGAACATTGATGCAAACGATTTATGCAGAAGCCGCTCGCATTACCGATAAGAGCATCACTCGCCCAGGGGGCCATTCATCATTCGATCTGGACCGATTTGTAGATCGGATCGTGACCAGTCGTTGGCTTGGATTTCCGATCATGCTACTCCTGTTGATGCTGGTTTTCTGGATTACGGTTATCGGCGCAAACTATCCATCCGCCTTCCTTTCCTGGCTGCTGCTGGACACAATTCAGGGGTTGCTCAAGGCAGGTTCGGCACAGGTTGGCTTGCCATGGTGGCTGGACGGAATTCTGATCGACGGCGTCTACCTTTGCACGGCTTGGGTTGTGGCCGTGATGCTCCCTCCGATGGCGATCTTTTTCCCAATGTTCACTTTGCTTGAGGACTTGGGCTACTTGCCGCGGGTCACTTTCAACATGGACAAGATGTTTCAGCGCGTCGGCGCACACGGAAAACAGGCGCTGACGATGTGCATGGGGTTCGGTTGTAACGCGGCAGGAGTGATTGCCTGCCGAGTCATTGACAGTCCCCGCGAACGTTTGATTGCAATCATTACCAACAACTTTTCATTGTGCAATGGACGTTGGCCGACGCAGATATTGCTCGCGGCGATTTTCCTGGGTGCCCTTGTGCCGCCCTGGCTGGCGGGATTCGCAACCGCGGCGGCTGTGGTCGGTGTGGCGCTGCTCGGCGTATTGCTGAGTTTGCTGGTTTCGTGGATTCTGTCTCAAACGATGCTGCGCGGTGAAGTCTCGACATTCAGTCTGGAACTTCCCCCGTATCGGCCTCCGCGAATCCTGCAAACCCTGTATACGTCGCTCATTGATCGAACGCTTTTTGTGCTTTGGCGAGCGATTATTTTTGCCGCCCCTGCAGGTGGCGTGATCTGGATTATTTCCAACGTTGATGTCGCCAACATGAGTATTGCCGAGTATCTGATCGGCTGGCTGGAACCCGTCGGTTTGTTGATTGGCTTGAACGGGATCATTTTGCTGGCATACATTGTCGCCATACCCGCCAACGAGATTGTGATTCCGACAGTGTTGATGTTAACCGCTTTGGTCGGCGGCATGACCGACGTTGGTGAAGGTGCCGGTGTGATCTTCAAGCTTGATTCACTGGCTGATACGCGGGAAGTTCTCGATGCCGGAGGTTGGACGATTCTCACGGTCATCAACCTGATGCTGTTCAGCCTGCTGCACAACCCATGTTCAACAACGATTTACACAATCTGGAAAGAGACCGGCAGTCTGAAGTGGACAATGGTGGCGACCCTTTTACCACTCACGACGGGGCTTACGACATGTTTTCTTGTCGCGCAAATCTGGAGGTTGGTTTTCGGCTGGTGAACATCGTCGCACCGTGGATTCTGCCATTCACCACCAATGAAGAATCGCATGTCGGATCGGCGTACCTCGCCCCCGATCCACCAATCGACCTGTCTGCAACCGCAGACGGATACCGATTGCGTCCAAACCTCGTTGGAATTCAGAATGGACGATAAGTGTTCGCGGATCCTATCCACCCGATCTAAAAAAACAGCGATTCAACAGGAACTGCTATTGCGTTACCGGCACTTTGCGGTCGATCAACCTGGAGGGCACATCTTTCAATATTCCATCGAGAATTGGTTGCAGGCGCTTGCGATGGGCCTCGCCTTCGGGTCCGGTGACAGGAGCCTTTTCCAGCCAGTCGTTGGGAACGTTGAATAGTGTGCCATCAGCGTACAATTTCCAGTTCGCGTCCCGGACGAAACATCGGTAGGGCGTATTACCTGATCCTCCCTTGGAATAGGATTGAAACATCCATCCCCGGGCCTTTGACAAGTCGCCTTGAGTCAATGGCAGGACGCTCAGTCCGTCGATGCCCGCAGGCGCGGTCGATCCGGTGACCTCGGCGATCGTCGGAAGCACGTCGGTAAACCCAATCGGCGAAGCGACAACCGTTCCAGGTTTGATTGTGCCCGGCCAGTTGGCGACAAAGGCGACGCGATTTCCCGCGTCTTGCATGGTTCCTTTGCCGCCATGAATCACACCTCTTGGAGGAAACGGTGAAGTCAGGTCGCGATTGGTTCCATTATCGCCAGTAACGATGACCAGGGTATTGTCACGCAGTCCGGTCTCGTCGAGCTTGTTCACAACCTTGCCAACCATCTTGTCCATGTAATTCACCATCTCCCGAAAATGCTCGATGGGCTCACGACTTTCATCTGTTTTCTCCCAGTCGATGCTGTCCGGCGTCGGGTTGAACGGAGAATGCGTCAGTAACATGGGATAGTAGACCAGGAACGGTTCGTTTTTCTTGCGCTCGATAAAATCACAGATATAATCAGAAACCAGGTCCGGGCCGTACTGGCCCTCGGTGTCCGATACCCGCTTGCCGTTTTGAAACAGAGTCGGAGATTTGTATCGCGATCCTTTGTTCTGGAACTGCTTGGGCAGCAGTGCTTTTTCATCCTTGCCACCGTGGGCCGGAGCAAAGTGCCAGAGACAATATTCGTCAAAACCGACTTTGTGCGGCCCGTCCAAATCGCCAGGCGACAGCTGCCACTTGCCGGCAATCGCAGTCGCGTAGCCATTGCTTTTGACCATTGTGGCGAATGTTGGTTGTGTTAGATCAAGTTCACCGAATTGGGTATAGTTTCTGAAATTGTATCGGCCTGTCATGATTCGGACGCGAGATGGAGTGCAGATCGGCTGCGAATAGGCCTGAGTAAATTCTGCGCCGGTCGCCGCCAACTGGTCGATATTGGGAGTTTTATAAAACTCGCTACCTTTGTGGCTGTAGCATTCAAACCCGATGTCATCGGCCATGATGACGATCACATTGGGCTTCTCCTGGGCATGTAAACCACCGGCGCTCAACGCCAACGTGATCGCGAAAATAGTTTGAATTGTCTTCATGATTCGGAAATCCCTGTTTTCTGATTCAACCAGCGCAGCCGATGCGGTCAATTTGGCCGCCACAGCCACCACGTCACTATTTCACCGAGACGGTGACCTCGTTCAAGCCAGTCAGTCCACAAAACCAAAGCAGTTGTCGATTCTATCGGGAATGGACACCATTCCGATCCGAGGAAACCGATTTGGCTTTCACATACGGAAAGTCCGAATCGGATGTCTGCCGGGCCCACTCGGCAATCAAAGCACGATGCCGATCAACTTCGTCGCTGAAATTTGCGTCAACGACCAGGTTGTTTTTTTCACCCGGGTCGGCGTCCATATCGAACAGCTGCTCCCGTTGTTGGCCAACATCATAAACACAATACTTGTATTTGTCGGTGCGAACCATACGCCCAACGAGCCCGAGGCTGCGGTCACCTTTGGCAAACATCGTTTCCGCGACCACAAAGTTCCGCTCCCTGGCAACGGGTCCGCCAAGCGCGAATTCTTTTAATGACATTCCTCGCATGGATTCCGGTTTTTTTGCGCCAGTAAAACTCAGGATCGTTGCCGGTATATCCAGGGAAACCGATGCCAGCATATCGGTCACGCGGGGCTTCGTCTTTCCGCGCCAACTGACAAAAAATGGTACGCGAACCGATTCCTCGTAAAGGATCTGTTTTTGGTTCCAGTGATGCATCGCGACTCCCTCTCCGTGATCGCTGACGAAAATAATAACGGTATTATCACGCTGTCCACTTTTATCGAGCGCCTCGATGACGGTCGCAATTTCAGTATCAACCTGTTCCACCAACCGGTAATAACCCCATAAATACTGCCGCCATTTCAGTTCGTCCCAATCTGTGGTTGGGTAATGGCTGGGCGAACTGGCTTGAACCTGGCGAATGGCCGTCGGTTCGTTTTCGGGTACGTCAAAATTGTCGGGCAAACCTGGCAGCTCGTTTAGTAAACCAGGGGGCTTGCCGATAGGGCCGTCGGGAAGCTCCTGGCCTCGCGCCAGCTGGCAGACATTGTGCGGATTAAGAAACGAGACTGTCAGGAAAAAAGGCTTGTCATGATCTCGCAGCAGAAACTCCCTGGCAATCTGGGATTTATCCCGGTCGCGTTTTGCCTCGATGGCCTCGGCATATCCCGCCTGCTGCAAAGACGTGCCGACATGCCACTTGCCGATGTAGGCTGACTCGTATCCCGCGTCGTTGACTAAATTGCCAAGTAGCGGAAATTCACCTTGAATGGACCTGCCGTTACTGATGGTTCCGATCTCATGTGGATACCGTCCCGTTTGCAAACTTGACCGACATGGAAGACAAAGTGGCTGAGTTACATAAGCCCGTTCAAATCTGACTCCTTCGGCCGCAAGTTGATCCAATGCAGGGGTCTTCAAGTTGCGGTTGCCAACACAGCTCAACGCGGTGGCCGCATGCTGGTCTGTGATCAACAGCAGAATATTCGGGCGGGAGCCGTCGAACACAACGTCTGTGTCGGTTTTGGCAGATGATGCCGAGGATTCATTCTCGATGCGCTCTGCACCCCAGTTACCGGATTCCTCTTCATTCCCATCGCGATCCAACAAAATCCATTTCCCATCCAGCGATTTCCCGAACTTCATCTTCGCCTCGATGACAATGTCCCGCAAATCGCCTTCGACATCGAGTTTGAATTCCATTCGTACTGATTGGTCCTGGACGGCAATTTTATCGATTCTGGTTTCGTTTTCGTCAACGACGAGGGTCCCCGAAAGTACTTTGTGATTGCCTTTCAACGACATCGTACCCCTCAACACAGCTCCGTCGGGGAGCGCTGCAGTGGTCTTCCACTGGCCGACCCATTCGGGCGAGGCATTCCTGACCGCGCTGAGCTTACCCGATGCCAGTTCTTTTCCATTCTTCTTTTTCTCCACCGCCCAATTACCATCAATGCTCTTGTCATTCAATTCTGAAACGACCTTGATCACGTACTCCCTGTCCTCCACTTCGACGTCGAACTGAAACGTCAACACCTTGCCGTCAAACCTAATGTCGCTCAGTTCCCGTTGCTGATCACTTTCAGAGGAAACGTACTTGCCGGCATAGCCTTCGCCAGAACGCTGGATCGTCCAGACGGAAGTCTGCTCACCGTTATCGGTTTCGGCGGTAGCGTGCCAAACACCGACAATCGTTGATTTCTCAAAGTCCTGTGCGCCGACGGGACAAGAAGCCACAGCAAACATCGCGAACAGGAAAACGAGTCCAAGCCTACCAGAGATGTTACGAATCATTGGTTTTCCTCGATTCCAAAGCGAGAGGTGGTAAATGTTTTGCGCCCTCAACATTTTGACATGTTGACCGTAACTTGGATCGTTGTCAAACATTCGAGTGCTTTCCGACTGGTGGACCGAGCGGCAAACGGATCATTTTCGCTGACGCGTTTCTCCATTCGCAGTCGGTTTGACACATGGTCGGGAGTCTGAGGGAGTTATTGATGTTTTTGGCGCGACGCGCCCAACGCGCGATTGATGCGGACAGAATTGACCGAATCGGCACTCGCGCGTTCCAGAAAACGTCCATCGGAACATTTTTCAGGTCCGGGGTGAGGTCAAGGTAGGCTTGCAGTTGTCCGCCGCCGGTGGGGTCGAGACCGTCGAAGTCGGGATCGGTGCTGGTCGCAGCAGCAGTCACGATCGAGTAGTTCACGTTTCTGTCGGTATCGGCATCATCCACTCCGGTGACCGTGACGGTTTGCGGTGTGTCCCAGTTGGCCGGTGTGAAGGTCACGCTGGCCGGATTGACGGTCCCTTCGCTGGTGTCACTGGACGAAAGAGCAATCGTGACATCGGCAGTGGGCTCCCAAGCGAGTGAAACATCGAATGTGACTGTGCCCCCGGCTTCATCGGTGACCAGTCCACTCGTGGGACTGACTGATATCCCGGGAGTTTGCCCTGGCTCTTCAGGGAAAAGAAAGAACATGCGAGATTCGTTATTAGCATCAGTTGCCCAGCCAGAAATTACGGGTGTTGGCTCCGATAGTGGTACCCTTTCGCTCAAAAAATTTGGGCTTATTCTGGCGGAGCTCAGGAATGGGTCATCAACTAATTCCGCAATCAAGAATGATTGTCCCAAATCTGAATGATAAAAAAAACTGCCAATGGAATTCCAACCCCGGCAGGCCACGTCACCTGCATTATTTGTAAGCGCACAAGGAACTACATCCGCTCGTTACGACGGATTTCGGCGATTTCCCATCGGTGATCGGGGTTGGCTTTGAGCCAGCGGTCGGGGAGAAGTTCGACAAGTTCGCTGTCGGACGG
>JAHEBQ010000084.1 GCA_024642205.1 Planctomycetaceae bacterium
TCATATAGACCCAGATCAAAAGCACTGCCAGGGAACCCATCGCACCATAAACTTCACTGGTTGTCGAGAATTCCAGGTAAAAACCGATCAGGTATCGACTGGCCCCGATCAGGCATGCCGTCAAGATTCCGGCGGGCCAGACATCTTGCCAATAAATCTTGGTCGCGGGGAAAAACCAAAACATCATCGAGAAGACGAGCGGCATCAGCAGAAACGAGAGGCTTCGATCGGCCAGGCTCAGCCAGGAAATCAAGCGAGGGTAACCTTCAACCAGTGTGTTGATATACGCCATCGTCGAATCGAGAATCAGCGCAGCGACCAACATCAACCCGACAATCAAAACCATGGCAACTCCCAACAATCGCTTTCGTAACGTGAAGAGTACTCCATGGATGCCATTGAAAGAAACGTCCCAGATATCGTTGAACGTGTCGTAGAGCTGGGTGAAAACACCAGACGCAGCAAATACCAAAACGCAGATACTGATTGTTCCTGCGACGAGTCCCGACCTCGGTTTGGAAGCTCGATTGATCAAACCCGAGACCGTTTCACCAATCTCGGTCGTCGTTACCAATTCGACCTGTTTGACGATTTCATCGGCAGCGACGGAATCGTCATAAATGTATCCGGCGATGGCGATTGCAATCATCAGGCAGGGCGCCAGCGATAACATGGCAAAGTAGGCCAACGCGGCCGCCATTCGAGACGCATTGGAAGTGCCCCAGATGGTGAACGTCATCGAGATCAGTTTCCAAATACGGCTGAACATGGGCTTCTGCATGGGATCGGAGGCGAGTTCGTCAGCGATTGATTATACCAGCCATTTTTGGGTTTCGACGGGCGGGTGTGGCGGAGGATTCCGTTCACTGGGAAGGCGTGTTAACTTGTCGCGGCCGGTGTTTTTTGATGGCCAAATGGAAACAACCCGTTTCAACGGGATCCCAAAAATCGCCGGTTGAGGTTGAAAAATTCGTCACTGCTTTTTTGCCACGCCGATTGCAATTCCGAGTCCCCGATCCACTGCCCGCCGATCATTCGTTTTGAAATGGGATTGCCGGAATTCGAAAAAATCAAACGGTCCAGCAAGCGATCCTGTGCCGCCCCGGCGATGGTTGGGTGTTGGTCATTGATAACGATCATATCCGCGCGAAATCCAATGGCGATGCTCCCCGTCGCTACGCCAATCGCTTTGCCGCCGCCGGTGGAACAGGCCAGGTAGAGTCGCCGGCCGACCGATTCGGTCGCGGTTCCCAGCACCGAACGATTGCGTGTTTTTAAGCGTTGGCCATATTCGAGCGTGCGAATTTCGTCCCGCACATCGACGCTGCAATGGCTGTCGCTACCGATCGAAATTGAACCGTTGTGAGACAGAAATTCCTGGGCCGGAAAAAAACCGTCACCGAGGTTGGCTTCCGTCGTCGGGCACAGGCCGACGGTCGCACCGGAAGCCGCCAGGTTTTCTGTTTCTGATTGATTCATGTGAGTCGCATGGATCAGGCACCAACGTGGATCGACGGCGAACGTTGACAACAGATACTCGATCGAGCGTTTGCCTGTTGCGGCCAGGCAGTCCTCAAGTTCCTGAGTCTGTTCGGCTGCATGGATGTGGATTGGGCAGTCCGGTAGTGCTGCGTCGCGGTATTCCAGTGCCGCAGCGATTGAATTCCGCCCGACGGCCCTCAGCGAATGGATTGCCATTCCGAGTAAGGCATCGGGGGTATTTCTGGTTTTTTTCTGACAAATTTCCAGCAGGCCAAAATAGTCGTCGTTTGCCAATGCAAACCGAAGCTGGCCTTCCTCGACATGCTCGGTTGCGAATCCACTTCGTTGGTAAAGCACCGGAAGCAGGCAAATCCCAATTTTCGTTTCATCGGCCGCCCGTAATATGGCACCCGCCATCTCGCCCCGGTTGGCGTATGGTTTTCCCGCCGGGTCGTTATGCAAGTAATGAAATTCGCCGACCCAAGAGTATCCCGCGATAACCATTTCGAGATAAACCTGCCTGGCTATCACAAACACGTCTTCAGGTGAAAGTTCCCGGACGAACTCGTACATCAGATTTCGCCAGGTCCAAAAGCTGTCATTGCTGGCGGTGCGGAATTCGCTCAGGCCGGCAAATCCTCGCTGAAACGCATGGCTGTGGACATTGACCATGGCAGGAATCGCAGCTCCCTCAACAAGGGTGCCAACGGCGTCGACAACATCCGGTTGGACATTGATAATTTGACCAGCATGTATCGTAACGACAACGTTGTTGCGCCATTCCGGCTTGCCTGGCGCGGTTTCGACGAGTGCCGACCGGAACTTGAATTTTCGTGGATTCGATTCGTTCAAAATCGAGTTTCCTTTCCAGCCTTGAAGACTCCCACGCAAGGGTTGTGGCCGATACTATAAAAGAGTTCCGCCGGCGAATTGACATTCCACGCAGCGAAATCCGCCCGCTTGCCGATTTCGATTGTACCAATCTCCTGTTGCAACCTGAGAGCCATCGCTCCGTTTCGCGTCATCCCGGCCAATGACTCAGCTGGAGTCATTTCGAACAGGTTGCAGGCCATATTTCCCATCAAAAGCAGGGAAAGTACCGGTGAACTACCCGGATTTGAGTCCGTCGCAATCGCGATCGGAACGCCGTTTTTTCGAAGCGCGTTGACCGGAGGCTTCTGTTTTTCTTTCAGACAATAAAACGCCCCGGGAAGCAGCGTGGCGACGGTCCCGTGATGCCTCATGATTTCGCAATCGGACTCGGAAAGAAACTCGAGATGGTCGGCCGAAACCGCATCCATTTCTGCTGCCATGGCCGCAGCGCCGGTGTGCGTGAGTTGTTCGGCATGTACCTTGATTTGCAATCCGGCTTTGGCGGACGCTTCGAAGACGTGTCTTGTTTGTTCCAGATCAAACGCAATCGACTCACAAAACGCATCGACGCTGGAGCAGAGATCCCTGGCTTGCGGAATCATCGATTCGCAAACGAGTCTTACATAACCGTCAGCGTTTCCTTTGAATTCTGGCGGAATGGCATGGGCGCCCAGCAGCGTTGTTTCTACCGAAATCGGAAAATGCTGTTCCAACTGCCGGGCGACTCGCAGGATCTTTAATTCGTTTTCCACATCCAGACCGTAGCCGGACTTGATTTCGATCGTCGTCACCCCTTCCATCATCAAGTACCTGAGGCGATTGGCGGCTGAGTCGAACAGTTCCTGTTCGGAGGCTGCACGCGTGGCGCGAACGGAAGAGAGGATTCCTCCTCCCGATAAAGCAATCTCCTCGTAAGTTTTCCCGCTGAGTCGCATCTCCCATTCGACCGCGCGGTTGCCTCCGTAAACCAGATGCGTGTGACAATCGATCAAACCGGGCGTCAATAGCGCCCCCTGTCCATCGACCCGTTGCACCAGTGAGGGTTCATGTGTGGGGATCTCTTCTTCCAACGCTAACCAGCTGATGGTACCGTTTCTGACGCCGATCGAGACGTTTTCGAGCAGGCCATATTCCCCATCAATGACCGACCGATAAATAGGTTTGCCGGAAAAACCGCAGACAAACGCCGTCGATGCATTGGCCATTGTGGCGATTTTGAATCCGCTGAAAATGGTCTCGGGGGGCAGATCTGTGTTCATGAATTCTCCGGGAAGTGTGGGCTGGCAAACCTGGCGTGGCATAAAGCAGCTAGTTCCTGTTCGGTTCTGTCAACGGGGTCGGACTGGGTTGTCCAACATGCGAACCGCCCAGGGCTGCCTGTGGCGTGCCTCTCTTTTCCAATGGTTGTAGTAGGCTGTATCCGCCTCACGGTAGGCACTATAAATGTTTTTGAATAACCGATTCAACTACCGATGGCGTCGAGATGGCTACTGAAACCAACAAACGTGTGATCAAATCGCCCACAGGAACCGAACTGAGTTGCAAAAGCTGGTTGACCGAGGCTCCGTTGCGGATGCTGATGAACAACCTCGATCCCGATGTTGCGGAACGGCCAGAGGATCTGGTTGTTTACGGTGGCATCGGGCGAGCGGCACGAAATTGGGAGTGCTATGACAAGATCGTTGACTCGCTTCGTAACCTGGATTCGAATCAAACACTGTTGATTCAATCGGGAAAACCGGTTGGGATTTTTCAAACCCATGCCGATGCCCCGCGTGTCTTGATTGCGAACAGCAACCTTGTTCCTCACTGGGCGACTTGGGAACATTTTCACCAGCTCGATCAAGCCGGTTTGATGATGTACGGGCAGATGACCGCCGGTTCGTGGATCTATATTGGCAGTCAGGGAATCGTCCAGGGTACATACGAGACGTTTGTCTCGATGGGTAAAGCGCATTTCGATGGTGATCTGGCCGGCAAGTGGATATTGACAGCTGGATTGGGTGGCATGGGAGGCGCTCAGCCACTGGCCGCGACGATGGCCGGCGCGTCGATGTTGGCAATCGAGTGCGATGAAACGCGTATCGACAAACGTCTGGAAACCGGATATCTGGATCGAAAGGCAATGACGCTCGACGAAGCGATGGCGGTGATCCATCGCGCGACGACCGATGGCCAACCGGTCTCCGTGGGCCTCTTGGGAAATGCGGCAGAAATATTACCCGAAATGGTCAAGCAAGGAATTCGTCCGGATGCCGTTACCGATCAGACTTCGGCGCATGATCCCTTGAACGGTTACTTGCCCGAAGGATGGTCGCTCGAGCAGGCTGCAGTTGCTCGTGTCGAAGACTCCGAGTCGGTTATCTCCGCTGCGAAATTGTCGATGGCCAGGCATGTCAGGGCGATGCTGGATTTTCAGCAAATGGGTATTGCGGTGTTTGATTACGGCAACAACATTCGCCAGGTCGCGTTCGAAATGGGAGTCGGGAACGCCTTTGATTTTCCGGGGTTCGTGCCGGCCTATATTCGTCCCTTGTTTTGTCAGGGCATAGGCCCATTTCGGTGGGCGGCCCTTTCAGGCGATCCCCGGGATATTGTTGCAACGGATGCCAAAGTCAAAGAACTGATTCCCGACGATCCGCATTTACATCAATGGCTGGATATGGCGCATGAACGAATTCAGTTCCAGGGATTGCCATCACGAATCTGCTGGGTTGGGCTCGGCGATCGGGATCGGCTGGGGTTAGCGTTTAATGACATGGTCCGTTCGGGGGAACTGTCGGCTCCGATTGTGATCGGCCGCGACCATCTTGATTCGGGTTCCGTTGCCAGTCCGAATCGCGAGACCGAATCGATGAAAGATGGCTCGGATGCGGTTTCGGACTGGCCGCTATTGAATGCGTTGCTTAACACCGCCAGCGGGGCAACGTGGGTCAGTATTCACCATGGCGGTGGCGTGGGAATGGGGTTTTCCCAACATGCGGGAGTTGTGGTTGTTTGTGACGGGTCCGAGGCTGCCGATCAGAGGATTGCACGAGTCCTCTTCAATGACCCGGCTACCGGTGTTATGCGGCACGCGGATGCGGGATACGAAATTGCAATCAAGTGTGCCAGAGAAAGGAAATTAAATCTGCCAATGATTTAGTCGTTCAGGCGTCTGCGTCGAGCGGGTGTCCGGACCATTTGGCTATTTGACCGAGCAGGCTCGGGCGGATAAATGATGCCTGGGGCGTGGCCAAAGGGTCCGGTCACCGATGGTGTGTGTGGGCTATTGGAGGCGTGCGATCCGTCACGCCGCGAAGGTTGGCCATTGCAACGGATTCAAGTCGCCTGCCAGGGAACATCCCGCCGACAGAAGATTCTTCAGGACCACGCCAAGGCTGAATTTCATTGACTGAATAAATTCCCTGCCTCGGGACTGTCAGGATATCACCCTCATTTGGATAAAATTGAACACCACGAATGCAAGAACAAATCACAGTTCAGCCCGGTCAGTTGACGTACCAGCAGTTGTTGGCGACTTACGATGGGCCGGTGCAAGTCCATCTGGTGGACGAATGTTGGGCGGCAGTGTCGCGATCATACGATGTCGTATTGAATTTGCTGAAAAAAGGGGCCTCGATTTATGGACTGAACACCGGCTTCGGGCTGCTTGCGAATAAACGCATTCCTGATACCGATCTGGATCAATTGCAGTTGAACATTGTGCGTTCGCATTGCGCAGGTACAGGAGAACTGCTCGAAGATTCAATTGTCCGACTGACGATGCTGCTGAAACTGGCAAGTCTCGCGCGCGGCTATTCCGGTGTTCGACCCGTGGTGATTGAAACGTTGGTGGCGTGTTTGAATGCGGGAGTTCTGCCGTGCATTCCAGCGAAGGGTTCCGTCGGTGCAAGTGGTGATCTTGCTCCGCTGGCACATCTCAGCCTGGCATTGATCGGTGAAGGGCAGGTTCGCTGTGAAGGTAAGATAGTATCGGCCGAATCGGCGTTACAACAACATGGAATTTCGCCACTGAGGCTTGGACCCAAGGAAGGCCTGGCGCTTTTGAATGGTACCCAGGTTTCCACCTCGCTCGCACTGGCCGGGCTGTTCGAATCACAACGATGCTTCAATGCAGCAATTGTTACGGGTGCCATGTCGGTGGATGCCGCCATGGGCAGTGACACTCCGTTTGATTCGCGAATCCACGAGATTCGAAACCACCAAGGGCAGATCGACTGTGCGAAAATGTATCGGAAGTTGCTGGCCGGAAGTGAAATTCGAGATTCGCACCGGGAATGCAGTCGCGTTCAAGACCCTTATTCGCTGCGTTGCCAACCGCAGGTGATGGGTGCCTGCCTGGAGTCAATTCGACATGTCAGTGACGTGCTGATTCGCGAGGCCAATGCGGTATCTGATAATCCACTGGTTTTTTTTGACGATTCATCCATTTTGTCGGGTGGGAATTTCCACGCTCAACCCGTCGCGATGGCAGCGGACGAACTGGCGATTGCAATTTCCGAGATTGGATCGCTTTCCGAACGTCGAATTGCCCTGTTGATCGATCGACACTTGAGCGAGTTGCCTTCTTTTCTGGTTGAGGATGGCGGTCTGAATTCGGGCTTCATGATTCCGCATGTAACGGCAGCTGCATTAACCAGCGAAAACAAGCACCTGGCAAGTGCTGTCAGTGTCGATAGTCTGCCCACGAGTGCAAACCAGGAAGATCATGTGAGCATGGCGACTTATGCAGCCTGGCGTTTGAGGCCGATGAGCGATAATACGTCGGCTATCCTGGCAATTGAGTTATTGGCAGCCTGTCAGGGGATCGAATTTCGCATGCCAATGCAGACCAGTCCCCAATTGCAGCGCGTTTTTGCGCGCGTCCGGGAAAAGGTGCCGTTCTATCGGAACGACCGGACGTTTCATCAGGACATTGAATGGGTGAAAGTCCAGCTTATTCAAAGTGATTATCTGAAAAGCGCCCTGGAGTCGTAGGCCGAAACAAAGGGTCATCGGAAACATTGATGAAGTTTCTTAAATTTACAGGAAGGTTCCAACAATCGTCGCGAATTGACGAATACCTTCGTTTAAGGCGCGAGCGAGACCCTTCAATCGCGAAAGCGAAGTAAAAACGCGTTTGTCACTGATTGGGCGTAATTGAAATTATGAAACCACTTGCCGAAGAAACCCTGTACGAAGAACATCCTTCGATGTTTCGTAATCGACCGGTCGAGTTTGTTGTCACGTGTCTGTTGTGCTTGGCGCTCGTCGGATTCGTGATGTTCTTCTTCTGGTGGTTGAAATGCAAAGGGACGACACTCACGGTAACGAGCGATCGAACGCGACTGCGCCGTGGAATTTTGTCGAAATCGGTGACGGAAGTCTGGCATCAAGACGTCCGCAATGTGCAGTTGGATCAAACGTTCTTTCAGCGAATATTTGGTGTAGGAACCATCGGAATTTCCAGTGCCGGGCAGAGCGGGCTGGAGATTCTGGTGGCAGGAATTCCGGAACCGGACCGGGTCAAGGCGTTAATCGACCAATACCGTCGCAGATAAGGTGGCAATCGTCCGACCGGAGGTTGTCAAATGTTCGCCAGGACGGCATTGCATTGACGAAATTGGGTCAGTTCCTCCAAAAACGAATTGACGGGAATCCGTCAGGCAATCGCTTCACGAACCTTGTCAGCGATTTGAGTTTCGATGGCACCTCGAAACGGAAGCGCGGCAAACGGTAGATTGCCGATCACCGTGATCTTGTTTTCGCATGTGACCATTGAACCGGAAACCTCAAAGCCCAGCGCTTTAAACGAGAACTCAAGGTTTCCTAGTTCGTCCCAGGCCTCTTTCAAATCGGTCAATTCGACGGGAGCCTGATCCCGCATTTTTTCCGAAAAACCTCTGAGTCGTGTCACCGCAAGTTCTCGGTGGATTTCATGAATGACAACAACGTTAAACTTCGCCATGGTTACTTTCGGAGACGATCTGTTTTCTTTCGCACGTCTCGCATTGTCGCCGTCGCCAACCGGTTCGAATAGCCATCGTGCCGGCCCCGTCGACGACAATTGCCACAAATCCACCGGCTTAACAGACCGCGAATTCTTGGTCCCTCAACATCAGCCAAAAATGTCGCCGTGGCCAAGCGGAGGGAAAAATTAAATGAATGGTTGAATTGATCGGGTGCTGGACGAATCGCCTACTTGAGGGCTTCATCCGTGTCGTCGAAGCAGCGACGATCATCAGGATGCCAAAGTGGTAGTCCCTCTTCCGCACGTACCGCAAGCATCGTGATTTTCTCATTGGATCCCGGCAATGCTGCGGTGGAATGATAGTCCTCCTCATTCACCTCGGAGGGTTCGAAATCCCATTGACCGTGTCTGATCGCCTCCAAAACCGATTCTGGCACAACAAATTCCTTTCTAGATCATTCAAGAATCCTGGCATCTCCGCCACAAAAGGCCATCCATGAAACAAGTTGTCAATCTCAAGTCACTTCAAGCCATCCGAAGCGTCATTGAATTCAATCCGAAAGTTCACCTGCCGAAAAAAAAGTAGATCACCAAAGGCCAGAAGTCGGCATCCAGCGCCTGAGATTCGACGAAAATCAACCAGCAAACCCTGCCAGTCGATTTAAGAAACCAATATCCCGACAATTAATCCAATGTCAACATTTTTTGTTGCCTCCGGGAAAAATTTTTTTAATTTCATCGATCAAAAAAATTCATTTTCGTATCTTCAAGTTTCTGAAAGCGCTTGCAATGTTAATGCCAATTCGTTAATCGAGGACCCATCGATTGGGTTGGCCCGCCCCCCGGGGCATACCGCTCCACGAACTCCGATGTAGTCCGGTCTGACGGAAACCGCCTGGGGCAGGATGGAACGGTTGACCGAACCTGCGACAACTGTCTGTAGGCCTTTGGATTTGGAGTGGTTGACCAGCGAGGCAAGTTCCGCTTGGGTGACATGCGTGAACAGGTTGCTTGACTTGTCGTATGTGTCGAACAGAATGGTAAAACAATTCGGTTCAGTTGCCGCAAAGGCAACCAGGTCATCGGGAGGGGGTGCATTGCATATCCTGTAGTCAAGGTAGGCAACAGCAACAGCACTCGTCCCTGCCGGCAGACGGCCGAACATTGTCTGCCAATCGAGTTGCCAGTTTTTCCGGATGGCCATCCCTGCCAATCCGACTTTGACATAGCGAAACTCGTGCAACAAATCGCCAAACCGGGAATCGAATTCGTTCCCGTTTGATCCGCGGATCGAAGGTTGCCACTGTGACAACTCACCGGCGGCAAAACTCATGATTTGATCTTCCGCGGCGACTTGGGAAATCTGCCGTAGCGTCTGAGGATCGGGAGCGCCGAGCGGCCCGCGATCTGGTTCCTTGACATCGAGGATCGCGACCACGTCGGGCGAGACCGTTTGGGCTTCCTTGGCGTTTCGGACGCTTACCAATAGTTGGGTCAAGTCATCTTCCAATACAGGGCTGTTCGGCTTTGCAGCCACCATTGTGTCAGGAAAATACAATTAATGAAATTGGCGGAGCGGGGTCAATTCTGGATCCTTTGGATCGGCCAGCCAGTGGTTTTTACCTCCGGTATCCTTCGCAATGCCCCGTCAGACTGGTGTTCAAGTTTTGGAATACACGATACGCTTTGAGTTCACATTGTCGCTGAAAAACGACATGCTATGGCAACGAATCGCGATTCTAAAAAACATCCTGGCGTCAGAGACTATGGAAGACGGAACTGCTTTCGAACACATCACAACCGAAAAAGGGCTGAGAGATTTTTGCGACCGGGCACAGGGATGCAAGTTCATTGGATTTGACACTGAATTTGTTTCTGAAAGCCGCTATCGCCCGGAACTGTGTTTGCTTCAAGTGGCTGCCGACGGCGAGTATGTGATTGTTGATACGTTGGCGGTCAAAGACATCTCGCCATTTTGGAAATTGCTGGTCGAGGGCGAGCATGTGACCGTCGTTCACGCGGCCCGCGAAGAATTCTTGTTTTGTTACCGGGCGTGTGGAAAACGCCCTAAATTCCTGTTTGATGTCCAACTGGCCGCAGGGATGATCGGGCTGGAATATCCAGCGTCCTATGGAAACCTGGTGTCCAAGCTTATCGGTGGACGGGTCGACAAGGGCGAAACGCGGACCGATTGGATGCGACGGCCGCTTTCAAAACGCCAGATTGATTACGCGCTATCGGATGTGACGTTTCTCCAGGGACTGCATGAAAAAGTTTCCAGGAAATTGAACGAACTCAATCGAATGCGCTGGTTCGAAGAGGAAATGGACGCTTGGCAGACGTCACTTGAACTTTCCGAGGACGAGCCGCAATGGCGCCGCGTGGCGGGGATCTCCAGTCTGAATCGGAAAGAACTGGCGATTGTTCGCGAGTTATGGATCGCGCGTGACAAGGAAGCCGAAAAGAAAAACCGCTCACCCAAGCGTGTTCTGCCCGATGATCTGATCGTCGAACTGGCCAAGCGTGGCACGTCGGATGTGGACCGGCTGAAGGCGATTCGTGGTTTCGACAGTCGAGTATCCAGAAACATGATCCGGCCCATTGCCGATGCCATCAAAGTTGCCAACGAGCTCGATGAGGATCAATGTCCAAAGCGGATGCCGCGAGGCAAAACCATGAATCTCGGTTTGTTGGGGCAGTTCCTGAACACTGCGCTGGCCGTTGTTTGCAAAACCGAGAACATCGCGCCCAACATTGTGGGTTCTTCCCAGGGCGTTCGTACCATGGCGGCCTGGCGTTTGGGAATGATCGATTTGAAGTCTCCCCCCGAACTGGCAACCGGATGGCGGGCCGAAATTGTCGGGCAGCTGATTGACCGTGTGCTCGACGGGACCTTGGCGATTCGGGTTGGCAATCCAAAATCCGAGCAACCGCTTTCGCTTGAGTATCTCAAGAATCGAAACAGTGAATTGGACTAGGACTTGAACGTGACTTCCGCGTTCACTGGCAGACTGCGCCCCGTATGCATTGCAAACAAAAAGAGGCAACGAAGACTGTTTCGTGCCTATGAGTATTGCGATGTCCAGACGCCGGGAGCCTAAACCATAACGAGGCTTTCAAGCAACAATCTCAGTTTGCGAAGTTCGCCATCGTGATCGAGTTCCGGATCGGGTTGAATATCGACGCATAACGCACGATCGTATCCTGCTTTGCGCAGCAAGTTGATCAGTTTTCCGTATTCGATGATTCCCTGACCGACGCGGACCTGAAGCTTGTCCGGAGTCGAATCACGAAGATAAACGTTGTGAACGTACCCCATCAGTTTTTCGTACGTCGCAGTTTCCGGCGGCTGGCCGAAATGATAATGGCTTGGGTCCAGCGACAGACCGAGGCCTTTGACGTGACCGCAAATCACGGAAACCGTGTCCGGATCGGCGGAAATGTTGCCGACTTTTGAGCGCATTGCGACTCGGACACCATGCTGCTCAGCGATTGCGACGAGTCGTTTATAGCGTTCGACTTCTTCGTTGAACGGAGTGCCGTGTTCGCCCGACGGGACGGTCAATGTGACGATTCTCGAGAGTTTGGCCAATTCACAACACTTGGTAAATGTGTTGTAGTACTCTTCACCTTCGTCTTCAATTTCGAGGCTCAGCCCGGTTACGGTCAGACGACGAGTTGAATTGATTCGATCATAGCACTGTGAGATGTTTGATTTGACATCGGACGGTTTGATGTGCTCACTGTTCTCATGAATGCCAATCTCGATGTGGGAAAACTCAAGATCTGCCAGCTTTTCGATTGCGCTGTCCAGGGATCGATCTGGAAAGCACTGGGTGGTAGCGGCGACGAACACACGCAACTCCTTCGCGCGAATTTTTCAATAAAAAGTGCCGGTTGATTGACCGACGTTTAGATGCGTAGCTTAGATGGGCTGCGGGTTTTGATCAACACCAGTCGCGAACGCCGTCCGCAATGCCACGGATGTGGGAGGACACACAGATTGTCGAATCAAGTCCTGCGATAATTGGCCTTCAAATTGGGTTCCCGGCCCGTGTGGTCGAACCCTGATGGCATTAGAATAGATCAGACGGAAGTTCGGAAAGAGATTTGACGTCTGATTCCGAAAGTCTGCCACCGTAAATCAACCTGACGGAGCCGTAAACATGCCGCGCAATAAATCCCTGATGAATCCGATTGGACGACTCCGATACACCGGCTTGCTCCCCAGATGGGCGTTTGCTGTCATTCTGGTTTTTGTGGCATGTTCATCCAGTTTTGCCCAGTCGGGGGCGAATTCTGTCCAGGTCGATAACGAGAAAAAAGCGCTTTACGAAAAATTGGCGAAGTTTCTCAGCGGGACCAAGTGGACCGGCGAGTTCACGATCACGGGTAATCAGGAAACCCGAACTGAGAACTATGAAATCATCAGCGCCGAGAAAGCCGAAATTGGCGACTACTGGAACCTGGTCGCGCGGATCAAATATGGAGAAAAGGACGCGACCTTACCGCTCCCACCGATCGAAATCAAGTTTGCCGGAGAGACGCCCGTAATCACAGTCGACAAGGCGTTTTTTCCCGGGTTCGGTACCTTCGATGCCAGGGTCTTGATTCGAAAGGGCCAATATGCCGGAACCTGGGCTCACCTTGGCGAAGGTGGAGGTGTCGGGGGGCATATGTTTGGCACGATCGAGAAAATGGATCCCGAAGAAAAAACGAAAAAAAAAGAAGTTGGTGAAGCGCCAAAATCGAAAACCGAAACAGGGAAGTAAACCGGAACGTTATTTTTACTCCGTTTTTTTCTTCGCACCACCGTTCGTCTTGCCACGATGTGCCGAATTGGGCCCGGTCTGCTGTACCAATCGCGAGATCGTTTTGAATTGATCGTGTCCCGCCTTTTCACACCATTCAAATAACGCTGCCTCGGTCGTGGTTATTGTGACGCCACTGTTTTCCATTCGCCGAATCGCAATCCGGTGGTCCTTTGATGAGCGGGAGCTGATCGCGTCGACGCACACAAATACGTTGAAGCCTTGTGACATCAAGTCCAGTGCGGATTGCGCGACACAGACGTGGGACTCGATGCCACACAACAGGAGGTTATGTACGCCTGAATTCGAAAGTGCATCGAACATCCCGGAACACTCCCGGCAACTGAACATTGTTTTGGCCGGGATTTCATGCTTGCTGATTGACTTCAGGTAGTCAGCGATTGACTCCACGGTACTGCCGAGGCCGCGGGGATACTGTTCGGTGCCGCACACAGCGACGCCGAGTGTTTCGGCACCTTTTAACAGCCTTAAAATATTCCATTCAACCCGCTGGCAGTTTGCGACGAGCGGCAACAGTTTTTCTTGCACATCGATGATGACAATCGCCGAGTCGCTTGTGTTCATCAACAACGGGCTGCGGAATGGAGCTGAATCAGGAATGGATTGTGGTGAATCAGACATATTTTAAAAAACGATCGAATTTGTGAATTGAAGTTGCTCGCATAACCTTTGGCACGGTTTGCTTTTGCACAGCCTAAGGGCGACGGTGAAAATAGCTTTCGCATTGACCGACATCTGAAAGCACTGGTTTCGGCTTGCGGAACGTTGTATCTGGTCTGGAGATCGCCGCAGTGACCATTGCTGGCCGATTGTCGTCTAGTTCTCCAGCTGAAACTTCCGAGGAATCATGTTCCGATTTTGAGTATCCTGTCGTTTCTTTATCAAGGCAATATGGGTCGGCTTTTCAGGAAGTCAGGGATTTCGTTGGTTTTTGACCGTCGGATTGACGAAACGACAGATACTTGAAAACCAGCCTGCGGCGACGTGCTTGATCGCAATACTCCGTTCGAACCGATCCAGCGGGTGCGGAACCTCTGTCAAGGACAGGGAAATCCGGTCTTCAGTATGGACACCGGCCTGGGCACAACCACTCACCTTCCCTAAAAGACATCAGCTCGGAATAGGGAACTTGTTCCGGTTGCCGCGAACGGTCGGAGTAATTTACGGGAACTGGCTCTTTTGCAAATCAAATGAAGACAAACGTCTGAACTACGGTACCTTGTCTGCATTTCTTCTGTTCCTCGCTGGCTGTCGACGGAGGCTGAAAAAATTGGCAACGCCCGTTTTTTCCTGACCAGCAAAACACCCTGCTGGAGGATAATCATGAATTGGATAAAATCAAGTCAAACCGAACCTGCCGAACCCTGGCTACTTTGATGAAATTTCACGCGACAACGATATTGACGGTTCACCAGGGCGACAACGTTGCGATGGGAGGCGATGGACAGGTGACATTGGGAACCGCGATCATGAAAGCGGATGCGATGAAGATCCGCAAATTACTGGAAGGCAAAGTTCTCTGTGGGTTTGCCGGAAGTAGCGCGGACGCGTTCGCATTGATGGAGCGATTCGAAGCACAGTTAAAAGACTCGCCGACCAACATAGTTCGGGCGGCAACTGAATTGGCCAAGCAATGGCGGATGGACAAGATGCTTCGACAACTGGAGGCGCTGCTTACAGTGACCGACGGCAAGCATACGCTGCTGGTTAGCGGAACGGGTGATGTGATCCAACCTACCGACGGAATTGTTGGAATTGGTTCCGGAGGAAATTACGCAATCGCTGCGGCCAGGGCATTGAAAAAGCACAGCCGCCTATCGGCGGCAGAAATTGTCCGCGAAGCGTTGATGATCGCTGGAAGTATCGACATCTATACCAATACGAACATCATCGTAGAAGAGATTGTCTGTCCTGCCTGACCAACCGGACAATCACAATTGATCAAATGAAATCCCCGGGATGTCCCGCAAGAGTAATAATCTAATGCAACCGATGACGCCAAAGGAAATAGTAGAAGCCCTGGATCGCCACATCGTAGGGCAGGCTGAGGCGAAGCGCGCCGTATCAATCGCGATTCGCAATCGCTGGCGACGTCAGCAACTATCGGAAGAAATGCGACATGAAGTTTCGCCGAAGAATATCTTGATGATCGGTTCGACTGGCGTTGGGAAAACCGAAATCGCTCGCCGGCTGGCGAAATTGACGGGTGCACCGTTTATCAAAGTCGAAGCGACCAAGTACACCGAGGTCGGTTACTATGGACGCGATGTGGAAAGCATGGTGCGAGAATTGGTGGATAATGCGATCACGTTGGTACGAACGGCCGAGCGCGAAAATGTCAAACAAATAGCAGAGGAAAGAACCAACAAACGACTGGTCGAATTGCTGTGTCCGAACCCGGTCAAGTACGAATTCGCGACACAATCCAGAGAACCCGATTCTGACGACTCCCAGGCCGTGGGTACCGAATCGCTGGAACGCACCAGATCAAAAATGAAACAGATGTTGATGGACGGTGAACTTGAGGATCGAACGGTCGAGATCACGATCGAACAAAAAGCATCGCCCGTCATGATGGGAGGGATGGGGGTCGAACAGATGGACATGGATTTTCAGGGAATGCTGGAAAAAATCATGCCGACCAGTCGTACCAAAAAGGAACTCTCTGTCTCTGCGGCCCGCAAAGTTGTGTTTGAGCAGGAGTGCGACGCGTTGTTGGATTCCGACAAGATCAATTCCAGTGCCATTGAGCTGGCCGAAAACACCGGGATCATTTTTCTTGACGAAATCGACAAAGTCATTGCGACTGAAAGTAAGTCCGCCGATGTTTCCCGACAGGGTGTCCAACGAGACTTGCTGCCGATCGTGGAAGGGACTTCGGTCCAGACAAAACATGGCTACGTCAGGACCGATCATGTTCTGTTTATTGCAGCCGGTGCATTCCATCGCAACCAACCGAGTGAGCTGATGCCGGAACTGCAGGGGCGTTTCCCGATACGTGTGGAATTGAGCGATCTGACAAAAGACGATTTCGTGCGAATCCTGACGGAACCGACCAGTTCGTTGACGCGACAGTACAGGGCGTTACTGGATACCGAGGGCGTGACGCTGGAGTTTACCGAAGACGGAATCGATGAATTGGCGACGATCGCGTTTCAAGTCAATCAATCAACGATGAACATCGGAGCCCGTCGTTTGTACACGATCCTCGAGCGATTGCTGGAAGAACTCAGTTTCGAGGCCCCCGGTCAAAACATTGGCCGCGTTACGATCAACGCCGCCTACGTGCGAGACCGACTGGGCAAAGTCGCCGACGATGAGGACTTGAGTCGCTACATTCTCTGATGCTGTTTGCAAAAACCGCGATGCCGGCGTGATTCACACCGAGGCTCCCGCCAGCCAACCGGTGCTGAAGGCTGACTGGAAATTGAAGCCGCCGATCGGACCGTCGAGATCGAGGACTTCGCCGGCAAAAAACAGTCCGGGAGTTCGTTTGGACTGCATCGTCTTGCTTTCAATTTCGTTGAGGTTCACACCTCCAGCGGTGACTTCGGCTTTTTCAAAACCAAGCGTGCCGTTGATAGCGAACCGACATTGCTTGACTTGCTGGACGATGGTTGCGAGTCGTGGTTTGGAAAGTTCGGCGATGCGAGATTGCAAATCGATGTTGGCCGAGAGCAGCATCGCTTCGGCCAGTCGTTTTGGAAAAAAATCGTTTAACAGGTTGCTGGCAATCTGCTTGCCGTCTCTTGATTTCTTTGCTGAGAGCATGGCTTCAAACTGATCCCGTGGCAGCGACGGGTGGAAGTCGCAAATCAATTCGAGAGATTTTCGGTTGGCATGCCGAGCGACCTCGCGACTGACGTCAAGTACCGCAGGTCCGGAAAATCCCCAATGCGTAAACAGGAATGAGCCCTCGCGGCGCGCCAGCGATCGGGATTCCAGTTTTCTGCGCGCGGATTTCGAAAGTTCGATCAAGGGGTCTGAAGGTTGGTCGGGTTGCCAGACGTCCACAATCGTCTTCTCGATGGTGATGCCTTTGAGTTCGTTGGCCCATGGGCAATTATTGAGAATCGGAACCAGAGCCGGTACCGGTTCTATGATCGAGTGCCCAAACTGGGTGGCCCAATCGTAACCGTCACCGGTCGTTCCGCATCCTGGATACGACCTGCCGCCGGTGGTGATGATCAGCGAGGTGCAACGAAAACAATCTCGATCCGTTTGGATGACGAATTCGTTCTCTGTTTTTTCAACCTTGCGGACTGCTTGTTCGCTCGCAATCGTCGCGCCAGCTTGCATCGCCAACCGAACCAGTGCGTCGCGAACATCGATGGCTTTGTTACTGACGGGAAATATTTTTCCGGTCGCTTCAATTTTCGTCGCGACGCCCTGGTTTTCGATTCTGCTGATGACGGCCAACGGAGGTAAGGCAGATAGGGCGGAGTGAAGAAATTTTCCCTGCCGGCCAAATGCAGTTACAAATTCGCGTACGTCACAGTTGTGTGTGATGTTGCAGCGTGTTCCGCCGGACATCAGGATTTTGACCCCCAGCTTTTTGTTTTTTTCTAGCAGCAGGACTCTTCGTCCTCGCTCCGACGCGCTGGCGGCAGCCATCAGCCCCGCGGCGCCTGCTCCAATGATGATGACATCCCAGGTGTTCAAGGTTACTTGCTTCGTGGTTCGTTGGAAACGCGACGGCACGTGATTCGATGGGTGATCCCTCGGTGGAAAATCGGCGAGGCCGTTTCGGCGCCAATCAACAGCCTACCTTGGCCGCCACCGCTTTGCACTGGACCTGGATCACAAAAAAAGCGTCCTGTCGGCACAGGTTGTGGCAACGGGACGCTTGGAAGCGATGTCGTTCGATCGAAAAGAGAATCTTGGCCAACGCCCGATCCTTGAAGCAGGCTCATTCGATGGACGGGCGGTCAGGTTGTCACAACATGGCGTTCAATACGCGATGTGCCGTTTCGATAGCACGCGTTTGGCCATCGAACCTTCGCGGCGTAGCCTGAGAATGCCAACCCGATACTCATGCTGAAGATCCACTGGTCTTGTGGGACCCGTCTTGCACATTGGGCTGGTGATTCTCCTCCACGCTCCCGAGGGGATTGTTCAAATCGGTTCCGCTTGCAGCTATTGGCCAAACCGCTGTGGTTGGTTGTGGGTAGCGGGCGGACTGTAGGTTGAACGGAAGCTGGCGCTTTGGGGGGCCGACTGCGGTTGCGGCGAGACACTTGACGGTGTGGGAACCGGGGCAGGATTGATCGGCAGGATCGACGGTCGACTGGTGGCGGCAGCCGCTTGAGCCGCCTTTTCATTTTCCACTAGCACTTGAAGCAACTTGGAAATGCAAAGCTTGTTCATGCTGGTATTGTGGTCGCTGGCCTCTGCCTTGAGAGCCTCATGGAGGCTTTCTGGAAGTCGGACAGTAATGACCCGAGTCGGCTCATTCTTGCTTCCACCGGCTTTCCGGGTTCGGAGGCTGGCAACCATATTCTGAATTTCGGAGAACTCCTTTGATTGTTCAAAAAGCACGTATTCTTCCTGAGTCGGGAATACTGCCCTAGCGGCTCCTTTTACGCCCAAAGTCTCTCGGAAAAATGTGACCCAGTCCGGCTTTTCCTGGAACAAAGGCTTGGCAACTTGAAGAACTTTTTGGCAACGTCCGGCAAAACCTTCTTGTTGAATCATCAGGTCGTTCACAGTGGACTCCTTTCGCTTTGCGATATCGAGGGGTTCGAATGACATTTGCCCTTCCGTGGCTGTCATAGCCGCAGTTGAGCTTCTCTTCAGACCCATATTCCGCCGATGGCAAGCCGCCTCACTAATGTCATTAAACTGCTTGCACTTACGTCGAAAACTGAAAGCTGCAAATAATGAGTGCACGGATGCATGTAAATTGTGCATCTCAAATGTGCACAAAAATTACGCAAACTGATTTGTCCCAAAATCAAGGTGTCCTGTTTTGCTTTTTCTCTGAATCTTGAGGGCAATTCGCAAAAAAAGCCCAGCTGGCGAGCAGCTGGGCTTTGATCAAGGGCGATTTGACAGGATTGGTTGTCTGGGTGGTTTATCCCCAGTCGAAGTCCAGTTCTGACGGTTATGTGTCTTCCAATTTCTCTCGGCATTTTTCCAGGAGCGCTTTTGTCGCCCGAATACCATCGTATTCGTTGAGCTTGCTCCCTTCATATTCGATTCCAACCCAATTGTGGTAGCCTGCATCGAGGACGATTTGCATCACCTTCATGAAGTCGGTATTAATCTCGTTTCCTTCGTCGTCGAAGTCGTGACTCTTCGCGCTTACGGCTTTGGCGAAGGGCATTAATGCCGACATTCCCAGATAGCGATCGTACCAGATATCGTCGCCCGTTTTCTTGTTCTTGCCGACGCGGAAATTGCCGAAATCGGGCAAGGTTCCGCAGTTGTCCAGGCCGACCTTCCTGATAACCTGGGCAAGCCATTGGCCATTGGACGACAGCCCGCCATGGTTCTCGACGATCACATTGATGTCGACGTCTTTTGCAAATTCGGCCAGGCTTCGAAGTCCATCGGCAGCCCTCCCAACCTGTTCATCGTAAGTTCCGCTGGATTGGGCGTTGACCCGAATCGAATGACAGCCCAGGAATTTGGCAGCAGCGACCCATTGATGGTGATTTTCAATTGCCTGCTCTTGTTTGGCTTTGTCGGCATCTCCGAGAGCGCCTTCGCCGTCGATCATGATCAACACCGATGTGACACCATGGTCGGCGGCGCGTTTCTTCATTTCGGCCAGATATTTTCCATCCTTGCCCTTATCCTTAAAGAACTGATTGACATACTCGACCCCTTCAATGCCGAAATCGTTCTTGGCAATCTTGGCAAAGTCCAGGTTATCTATCTCGCCCGCTTTGAGGGCTCTGTGGAGAGACCATTGAGCGAGTGAAATTTTGAACAATTCGTCTTTGGCTCCGGGCCAGCCGGGCTGAAAAGCCCAGGACGGGTTCGCCGATGCTCCGGCAGCTGCGAAAGCGCCGGTGGCGGCCAGGAATTGACGGCGGTTGAATCCAGTATGCATCGGGGGTGTCTCCGGTTGGTTTGTCGGTCAATTGGACTCGCGATCGGATTTCACGAGCCGACTTCGACAAGAAGTATAGATTCCACGCGACAGGCCCGCAAATGGCCGTTGTCAATTACCCGATTCAATCCAGGGGAGGGCCCTTGAGATCATGTTGTCCTTTGGGTGGGGTCGGATGACCTGCACCGTGCGAGCACCTTGAAGCGAAACACAATCGCCCTATGTTAATACTCCGTTAATCATGTTATTCCGTTAATCATGTCCGGCAAGCAATGTACGGCAGGGCACTGTGCGGAGATTGCATGCAGGTGCCGGGTCGGTCGACGGTTTTCGCCGGCTTTCCGTTTGGTGTAGAATTCCGGGCTGGCTGAAACCCGTTTACAAAGTAACAGGAAAACTGGAATGTTTTTGAGTCGTCTCCAACGAACGAAAATGATGTTGCGATTTCTGGCGGTCGTATGCGGCGTCGCACTGACTGGTTGCCCGATTGGTTTGGTTGATGCCGAGGACTCGCTGGCCGAAGCGCTGGCGGCAGTTAAATCGGTTGGGCCTAACGGTCTTGGCAACGCTTCGGCGGTCCAGGCGATGAAAACGTTGAACTCCGCAACGATCGACCAGGTCCCTATGATGCTCGAAGCGATGGATGGCGCGAATCAGCTTTCACTCAATTGGTTGCGAAGCGCGGTGCTTTCAGTCGTTGGCCGGGGTGGCGAACTTCCCCGTGATGCTGTGGCGGCGTTCTTTCACGACACCAGTCACAGTTCGATGGGGCGTCTACTGGCTTTCGACCTGTTAACCGACGGCATGCCGGAGTTGGCGAGCGAGATGATTCCAAAATTGATCGATGATCCCAGCATGCCGCTTCGCTATAAGGCCGTTTCGGCGTTGATCAGAAATGCGGAAACGATGCTGTCTTCGGATCCGCCAGCTGCGATTGGCAAGTTGGGTTATGCGTTGACAAAAGCTCGCGACGTGGCGCAGATCCAGAGCATCGCAGAGAAACTGGATGGACTGGGCGTGAAGGTCAACTTGCAGGAGCAGATGGGGTTTCTTAATACCTGGCATCTTGTGGGAACATTCGACAACAAAGACATGTCCGGTTTCGAAGTGGCATATGGTCCCGAAGAGGCAGTCGGGATGATCGACTTGAACGCGACCTACAAAGATCAAAATGGAATGGATGCGACGTGGCGAGAGGTCACAACCGATCATGCAACAGGTAATGTCGACCTCAATTCGTTCATCGGCAAAGTCAAAGGTGCGACGGTTTACGCATTTGGCAATTTCAAAGCTGCCGAAGATCGGAATGCCGAAATTCGAATTGGAACCGCTAACGCAACCAAAATCTGGCTTAACGGCGAACTTGTGATGGCAAACGAGATTTATCACAACAGCAATTCGATCGACAAGTTCACGGGCAAAGTGCACCTCAATAAGGGTGACAATCAGATCCTGATCAAGGTTTGCCAGAACGAGCAGACCGAATCATGGGCGCAGGACTGGCAGTTCCAGATTCGCATCTGTGATGAAACTGGTAAACCGATTGCCGAATCCAAACCGCCGACCCAATCGCAGTAACCAGCTGACTGCTTTCCTTCGCTGAACGGATCCATCGAGTGAATCACGGATTCAGCGGTTCCGGTTCATCGCCAAGACAATCATCCGAATCCAATCTGCGACTAGAGAATAACAATGAAGCCAAGCCTGACGATCCTTTTGCTGACACTCACGTTGACGATGAACAACAGCCTGGCCGACGAATGGTGGCAGTTTCGTGGGGAAGGGGGAGTCAGTGTAGCCAGCGCCTCGTTACCCACGACGTTTGACGATGAAACCAATGTGGCCTGGAAAATACCGATGCCGGGCAAGGGGGCTTCCAGCCCGATCGTTGTTGATGGCAAAGTCATTGTGACCTGCTCTGGCGGCGCCAACCAGGATCAGTTGTACGCCGTCGCGGTTGACGAAAGTTCAGGGAAAACCGTTTGGACTCAAAAGTTCTGGGCGACGGGGCGATGTTTTGTTCACCCGCTTAGCGCCAACGCTGCGCCGACGCCGGTTACCGATGGCAAGCAGGTTTACGTTTTCTTTTCCTCGAACGATCTGGCGTGTCTGGATCTCGATGGCAACCTGGTTTGGTAC
>JAHEBQ010000136.1:0-4035 GCA_024642205.1 Planctomycetaceae bacterium
GTAAATTCTCATTCTCCAATCGCCATTGCGCTGTAAGTCCAGTGGGGTTGTTAAAAGATTCCGCATCATTGAAAAAAATTGTATCGTCAAAAACGATACTGAATCTGTACTGCCGTCCCGGGACTATTTCTTGGCGACTGTTATCTGACAAGTAGATTCTATCGTCGACAATCCAACCTAGCCCTTGCGGATCATCGTCCTGTGAGACATCATGAACAACGTAATAATCGGCGCTGGAGATGTGCTGCTCAACGGTTTGTTGAGCGACAGTCGGGACTGCGACAATAACGGCAAAAAAACAAAACACAAGTTGGGATTGAAAAACAGAGCGTTTCATGGTCGATACTCCTGTTTGTTCGCGTTAAAATGAAAAAGGAGCTGCACCCCGAGCGCGCGAACGGTTCGCTCAGGTGCTTCCACAGGGCCGATTCGACTTGGTTGTCAGCTGGGGCGAATCGGTCCGTTTTGTTACTCGATGTTTTCGGTTTTGTGATTTGATTTGTGTTGTTCCAGTTGATGTTGCCACTCGGCAACTTTGACATCAATGCCGGAATTTGGTTGGTCCCGATCCCAGGATTCGTAAAGTTTGACTACTCGTTGCAAGGATTGAGTAATGCGGGCTTGGGCGAATGGTGGTATCGACGATTCGCGAAGAACAAGCCCACGGTAACCAGACAGCAGCAGCGGTTCTGCGTCCACGTATTTTTGTTGTCCAAGCAGGGCGTTACCCAACATAGACATTGCGTTAAACGTCGGCCAATCATCGGGAATCATTCTTTCCCTAATTTCCAGACATTCTTCCAGCAAAGGCTCCGCCTCGGCGTAGGCTTCGACAGAGACCAACTCTTCACCGATAAATGCCAACGAATGTGCAAATTCCAGGCTATTCGGGACTATCCGCATTCGAAGGTCATTCACGAGCTCCTTCGCAAGTGCTTTTGCAGGCCCGACCATTCCTGCTACAGCATAAGTGTGTAGTAACGTTAAGCCTGTATTACTGAACTGAAATAAGCGCGTTTGCTTAGTTGATCCATAAACTTCTTCAAGCAACGGCACCGCCTCAGTAACCCTTCCTGCATCTCTATAATTGACCGCCAAATTTCCAATTGTCCTGAGAACATCTGGATGGTCCCGACCCAACCGGCCTTCCTGCCGTGAAAGCAGGTCTTCAAAAAGCGGAACCGATTTATCAAGTTGTCCCATTGACCAATAAGTCGCTGCGATTGCGTTGACTGTTTCGAGCAATTCGGGGTGGTCTGAAGGTAGTTTGGCTTTTTGCAGTTTCAATGTCTCTTCCAATAGAGACAGTGCCTTGTTTAACTCACCAGCTTCGCGATACGCGCCTGCCCAATCCCGCATGTATTTGAGTGTCGCCTTGTGGTCTGCACCAAACTTGGCTTTCATACGAACTAATACTCGTTCAAACAGATCAAGTCCTTCGTCCAGCCTTCCGGCCTTGCAATAACAACTGGCGAGGTTCCCCATGGTCCTGACTGTTTGAGGGTCATCCTCTCCCAAATACGTTTTCTCCAACGTTAGCGATTTTTCGTACATCGGAATTGCTTTATCCCATTTTCCTAGTTTGCTCTGGCAAACGGCAATATCACTCATGCATTGCAAAGTCCATTTATGCCCGGCGCCGAGGTTGTGGCTAGCAAGAACCAACACTTCTTCGAGCATCGACAACGACAATTCGGCTTGGCCCTTGTAACCGTAACAACTCGAGATACTAATTGCGCTTTCGATTGAGTCTTGATGATTGGCCCCAAGCAAGTTGCGCCTTGAAGCCCAACTTTTCTCGTAAAGTTCAAGGGCTTCGTCAACGAAACCAAGTGAAAACAAAGAATCACCGAGTTGGTTCTGCATTTTCGCAACGATCAGGGGGTCACCTACCGCGTCGATCGTCAGTTGTTTGCCAGCATTGATTAACCGAGAACCAAGAATCCCCTCTAATGAATCAGTGCCATTTCGAATCTCATCAATATTCAAATCTGCGAAGATCGCAGTGATAATTTCATTTCCCATGACCAGCGTCGAAAGTCGTTGTTCTGCGAGATCAAGGGCATTCTGTTTTTGCTGTTCTCGCTGACTGATCATATTGTTGGCTACGCCAAGCCCGACAATCAACGCGACCAATCCAACAGTAATCAGTGAAGCACTGGTGAATGCAAACTTGTTTCGCCGAGCAAACTTTCTCAATCGGTAAAGTGTTGATGGTGGACAAGCGGAGACGGGTTCGTTATCCAGGAATCGCCCCACATCAGCGGCAAGTGCGCTGGCCGTTTCGTAACGCCGTGTGCGATCCTTTTCCAGGGCTTTCATCACAACCCAGTCCAAATCTCCCCGAAGAATTGCCCCCAGTTTTTCCGGAGACAATTTTCGATTGGAAGCAACCTTGGCTGTACGATCCGTTCCACTCAGTTTTGTGCTTGGCTTTGTCGGTTCGTCCTCACGAATCATCCGCAACGTTTCATCGAGCGCCTGGCTTTTGATCTTCTCCCGTTCGAACGGCGGCTCGCCAGACAGCAATTCGTACAGGATCGCACCCAGTGAATAGATGTCGCTGCGGGTATCGATGTCGAGGTTGTTGAACTGGGCCTGCTCCGGGGACATGTACTCAAGTGTCCCCACGATCTGGCCAAACCGCGTGAACATGGTCTGCCCAGTCAGCCCGTCACCCGTCGCCTTGGCCACTCCGAAGTCGATCACTTTTGGCACAGGCTGGTCGTCGTACATCGCCACCATCACGTTGGAGGGTTTGAGATCGCGATGGATGATCCCTTTCTGGTGCGCGTGCTGGACGGCTTGGCAAACTTTCTGGAACAGCTTCAAACGGGACTCGGTATCCAATCGTTGTTCGTCACAAAACTCGGTGATCGGCTTTCCCTTGACCAGTTCCATCACGAAGTAGGGACGGCCTGCATCGGTGGCCCCGGCATCGTGAACCTTGGCGATGTTGGGATGGTCCATTAGCGCCAACGCTTGCCTCTCGGCTTCAAACCGGGCGACGACTTGCCGGGTGTCCATTCCGGTTTTGATCAGCTTGAGCGCGACTCGGCGTTTGACCGGCTCGGTCTGCTCGGCCATGTAGACCGTTCCCATTCCGCCTTCGCCAATGACCTCCAACAATTTGTAAGCACCAATTTGCTGGCCGAGTCCTTCATTCGAATGATAGATCGTGTTGGTGTTATCGAATTCGGTCGGGGGGATGTCGAGAGGCCCCAGGGATTGATCGTGTGATTCCATCAGAGCCAAAACCCGTTCGTAGAGCTCATCGTTATCTTTGCTGGCCCCACGGACGTAGGCTCGCCTTTCTTCCGGCGTCGGCAATTCGAGCGCGGTGATAAACAACTCGACTTCATTTTGATGATTGACGGTCATTGAAAAATCCGTTGGGGTTCATTAGTCAATGCGGAATCCCGCCGAAAATCCCATCAGGAATTTGATAGATTCCAGAAAATTCGGATCGTTTTCAGGCGTTTTTCAACGCCGTATGCAGCCAAGCACGAGAATAGGCCCAATAACGCTCCGCCGTGGCTGTAGAAATCCCCATCGCTTGGGAAGCTTCCGGAATCGTCATCCCGGCAAAATATCGAAGCTTTATCAGCTTCGCTTTTTCAGGCTCGATTTTTTCAAACGCGCTCAAGGCTTCGTCGATTCCCAGCAGATCCGCCGAACGTGCAGGCGCCTCGATGTCGACGGCATCGAATTCCAGCCGATCGTGCTCACCGCCCTTACGAAGTGTTTGTTTTCGCCTGGCCACATCGACCAGAATTCTTCGCATCGCCTCAGCTGCGGCCGCAAAGAAATGGCCACGGTTATCCCAACTGACGTCGTATTTCGGACCGACCAGCCGCAGGTAGGCCTCGTGCACCAGGGCCGTCGCCTGCAACGTCTGCCCGGGTTTTTCATTGGCCAGCCGTTGACGGGCCAAGACCCGCAGCTCCTCATACACCAGCGGGAGAAGCTGGTCGGAAGCAGAGGGGTCGCCTTGCTGGATCGCGTTCAGAATTTGAGTCACGTCGGTCATGAAAA
>JAHEBQ010000136.1:4045-5729 GCA_024642205.1 Planctomycetaceae bacterium
CCCCTGTTTTTTCGGCATTTTCATTCACAGGACGCACTGGGGGTGTATCCCGTGACTTTGAGCCTTTGGGCCCATTTGAGCCTTTTTGAGAACGATTTTGGGTGGGGTGCGTCCTGTGACTTTGCCGGCCCATTTTTTGAAAAGCGCTAAAAACCCGCGATACGTTGCGCAAAAAACGAGGCCCGGAAGAATCAACTTCCGGGCCTCGTGTTAGGTTGAGCCGAGTTTTACCTCGACTCTGTATGGAGGCGGCGGGGACGGGAGCGTCGACGTCCGTGATCGCATTTCGACTCGCATTTTGTCGAGTGGAATCGCGATTTCAAATTTCGCCCTGCTTGGCAACAGGTACATACTCAGACATGTTTTCAGACAAATCAGTCACGCAGGATACGGGTTGGAGGCGGCCACAAGGACTCGCAACGGGGCTAACGATTTTCCGCCAAGCGGCTTTCTCCGATGTCTCCGATTTTGAGGAAATGGACAAGCCCAACTTTGACGAATATTGACGTTTGATGCCATAAAGGGTACCATTGATAGGAGTCTCAAACGAATTAATGCGTGGTAAGCTGATGGCCTCTTCCTTGAACTTATCTTTGACCGATGAACTGCGTGCGTTCGTGGATTCCAATTCGGGTGACGGAACCATGTTCGCAACACCGAGCGAATTCGTTCGTCATTTGCTACGTGAGAAAAAAGAACGGCAAGATGCAGAAGCCGCTCGAATTGCAATCCTCGAGGGCTATCAAGATGCGATCTCGGGTCGAACCGTTGCGTTCAAAGGGAACTTGCGCGGTCTCATGCAAAAGGCGAAAAAGTGAGTAGACGAAAATCGGTGAAGATGTCGGTTCACCTCACCGAGCGGACGCTGCAAGATCTTGTTTCTATCGAAGAGTACTCCATCAATGCGTGGGGAAAACGAGTCGCCAACAGATATTTGGACGACATCGAAGCAGCGTTGGAAAGAATTTCTGAAAACCCGGATGTTCTTCGAGAAGAGCCGAACTTCCACAAATACCTGTATTTCTACCGCGTCAATAAACACTTGTTGGTATGCGACGTGCAAACTGAAATCGTATTCGTTCTGACGGTCATGCATGCCAATATGGACATCCCAGAACGTCTATCCGAGTTGGAACCAACGCTTAAGAGAGAAGTGGAATTGTTGCATCAACAACTTGGTCGCGGCAAAAAGAAAACACGGTAAGCTGGGCCGAACAACGCCATGAACCTCCAGGGATTTGACGAATTGGCCAGCCCTCAAATCCATCCACAGAAACGAAAGCTCCGCCTATCAAAAAATGTCGTCAGCATCAATCGCCCGCGCGATTGAGTGGGTTATTCAATATCAATAACCACCTTGTGAAGCTGTCCCTCTGTAAACTTGTACTTGCCCCTGTCCTCGTACTCGCGGTTGACAGGCATCCCTTCGTCTCTGCCGATGTCGAAGGTTTCATGGGCAGTGAACGAGCCGTAGACGGCGGCTTTAATGTCGAGCTCACCCACTTTCTTTTCGTTGATCAGGAACTCGACCGTTGATGGCCCGTTCAGAACTGCCTCCTTGATTGTGTGTTTCAAAGTAATTTTGACTTCGCCTTCGGGAATGCTCACGCCTTCGAAGTCCTGCCAATACAACCCCAGCGTGGAACAACCTTTATTGAAGTGCCGGTTTTTCATGGGCGAAAGT
>JAHEBQ010000085.1 GCA_024642205.1 Planctomycetaceae bacterium
TTCAATCGCGACCATCGGTGTCATGATCCGTACACCCGACTTGCGTGATTCAAATTCAAGTTCAATTTCACCGTCGTACCGCCCGACATCCGTACTGGTGCCCCCCATATCAAACGTCAAAGCGCGATGGTACCCGGCTTGCTCCGCAACACGGGCCGCTCCGACGATTCCGCCGGCGGGACCGGAAAGCACCGAGTCTTTTCCTGAGAACCGATCTCGATGGACCAATCCGCCGGCCGACGTCATGAGTTGCAAACTGCTTTCGGAAGAAAGCGATCGCTCAATCTGATCAAGGTAGTTGTCCAGCACCGGACTCAAGTAAGCATCCAGAACCGTTGTTTCGCCGCGCGCCAGGATTTTGATCAGCGGCGCCACGTCGGACGACAAACGCACGTCGGGAAATCCGAGCTCTCGGGCAATTTCGCCAACCAACCGCTCGTGTCGCGGAAACCGGAATCCATGCATCAGGCAGACCGCCAACGACGCGATGCCTGTGGATTTCAGGGCCAACAGTTGCTCACGAACGACCGGCAACGAAGGTTCGACCTCGACGGTTCCGTCAGCCAGAATCCGTTCATCAATCTCGATCGAGTTTTCAAACAGCGCTTCTGGTTTCCTAATCGTCAATTCAAACAAGTGCGGTCGGGCCTGGTCGCCGATCAGCAGGAGGTCGCCAAACCCCCGTGTGGTAACAAATGCAGTTCGCGCCCCACTGCGGGTCAAGAGAGCATTGGTACCGCGCGTCGTTCCCAGATGCACCTGGCAGCGCGGAAGCGGGGTCGACGGACCAAGTTTCAGGATTCGCCGAATTGCGAGAATGGGTGCCGGGATGCCGTGATCGATTTCATAGGAAAACTGTTTCGCCCCGGACGCAGGAACAGGCGCCGAAGGAAAACTCTCCAATTCCGACCAGCCCGATTTTGACTCGTAGGCGATAATCCTGGATTCGTGCTTCGCGTTTCCTTCGTGGTCAAGGATTCGCAACGTTGCCCCGACCCAGAACTGCAAACCAGCATCCGACTCCAGTAACAGGCCATTCGACTCGGCAACGTCAAGACTGGCCTGGCCTTTGACCAAACCGGAGCTGAGGACTTTCGTCTTGTGCTGCACCCCCAGCGGATCCAGCGCAAGGCAATCGGTAAACGTTCCTCCAACGTCGATCCAGAATTGCCACATGTCCGATGACGTTTCGGTTTGAGCCAGCGTTTTGTTAATCTGGTTTGTTTCCAACGCAAATCAAGTGGGAATCGGTGCGCAGGTAAAGCCGGTTGTTGGCAACGGCCGGCGTCGAACGAGTCGTTTCGCCCAGCGAATGTTTGCAGACTTCCTGGTACTTGTCGGCGACGGCAATCACCAACAGGTTTCCGGGTTCGTCCATCACATAAACGTGATCGGAAGTTGCGATGGGAGATCCGGAAAACCCGGTCGCGACACGTTTCTCCCACAGCTGCTTTCCGGTTTGCAAGTCAACACATTGTGCGATGCCCTTGTCGCCGAACATGAACAATTTTCCCTTGACGGCCACCGGGCTGGGAACGTAGTTGGCTCGCGGGACCTGATAGACTTTCTCGGGCGGATTGACGCCGTTTTTGTCCGGACGAATGGCCACCAGGTAGTTTCCGCCGCCGCCACCCGAACCATTGCTTCCAATGACCAGGTCATCAACGATCAGGGTTGAGGCGACCGTTCGCATCTTGAATGGCAGTGTCGCCCAGTTTCGGTTGCCGGTTTGTGGATCGAGGCTGAAAAATCCGTCTCCGGTGTTACACGTGATCAGCTGTTCTTTTCCATGGACGTCCCGGTAAATGCCCGGAAGAGCATAGCAGGATCGGGTTGGTGTGAGAGGGGCCTCCCAGATATCGGAACCGTCCTGGCAACTCACAGCAATCACCCGGCTTTTGCCTGGCGATTGACCGGGCTCCAGCTGCTCGGCTTGCTGAGAGTTGAAAAAAATCACCTTGTCCTGATAGACCATCGGCGAAACGCCAAATCCGTGTTGCGAAACCCAGGTCCCGAAATCGCGTTCCCATTTTTTATTTCCGTCGTGGTCCACTGCGACAAGCATGGTATGGTTCGGATCGGCATAGGTTACATAGACGTGATCCTGGTCGACGGCCGGAGTACTGGAAGCGAAGTTGTTTCGGCCGTGGAGGCGATAGACTTCCTGCTGGAAATTCGTTTGCCAGCGCTCTTTTCCCGTCACTGCGTCGAAACATTGCAGAGTGAGTCTTCCCGAGTTCGGATCGCAACTGGTAACGAACAGTTGATCGCCCCAAATCACGGGAGAGCTGGCACCCAGCCCAGCCAATTTGATTTTCCAAATGTAATTGTCGTCGGAAATATCGCTGGGCAAATCCGCCTGCTCGGCCAACCCGGTACCGTTGGGTCCGTGAAAACGCGACCAGTTATCCTGTGCGTTCAATTGGCATTGTACGTTCAGGGCCACGATCGTAAGCCCAACCAGGATCAACATCCGGCATGCAATGCAGTTCAATTGATGTCTCATATGAATTCCTTCCGGGTGCCATCGACAAGCCATAAATTATATCACATCAAGCCACTGATTGGATCGGCATAACGTCGTTGCCTGATCTTCGGCGGCCGATACTCGTTCCCGTCCGCCAGGGACCTATAGCCAACGGTTCGAGGAAACTGGAGGTCGATGTCGCGCCGGAATCTGCCGGGCTGTTGCCGGTTTGAAATCTTCATCCATCGCTGTCACCCACTGACAGATTCGCCAGTCCATCCAAAAACGATCGGGGTCTCTGGCCCCCTGGCTGTAGTACCCGAGGTGGCCGCCTTTTTTCGTAGCAATCAGTTCGATGGATTCCGACAGTTCGTATTCACTGTACATCGCAAACGGAACGACAGGATCGTCCTGGGCCGTCAAGATAATCGTCGGAACATTGACTTGGTTCAGTTGCCTTGCCGAACCGGCATCTTCGTAGTATTCCATCGCCCCGCGATATCCCCAGCAAGGCGCCGTAAACTGATCGTCCCAATGAATCAAACGATTCGGAAAACGACTCAGTTTGTTATCGACCAGGCCCTTCACCTTTCTTCGACGCTCGCGCAATTGCGCCTGCAACATGCTGACGAAATACGACTCGTACAAACGGTTGCCGTGCTGACGCAGATTCCAAGAGCAATGAACCAGGTCAACCGGGGGTGAAATCGCGATCGCCGAGTCGACTTGAGGGTGGGGCTCCTGACCCCAGACGCCAAGTGTCTTCAAAACGATGTTCCCGCCAAGCGAGAACCCGACCAGGCTGATTTTTGAAAGCGGACTGAGTCGATGGACAAACTCAACCACCGCTACCGCATCTTGATAGTTGCCACCATGCAAATGCGATCTTGAAATATAGGTACTGTCGCCAAACCCCCGCATATCGACGCGGATCGTACGGATACCGCGGCGGCCAAGTTTTTCGGCGGCGCGGGCAACAACCGGTGAAAGATGGGAACCGCAAAGCCCATGAAACAATATCGCGATTCGATCGCCGGTAATCCAGCTGCCTGGTTTGTCGTCGTGAATGACAATCCGATCATCGTCGTGCAGTTGCACGACATGTTTGATCGCTTTGTACGGGAGTGCTTGTCTGCCGATAAAATACGCACCGACCGTCTGCAAATGGGCCGAATTCAACAGCCGAGATGGTCGAAAGGGCGGATAGTCGGCGAACAACACTTCGGAGACCCCTGGGACTGGAGGAATGATCAGGAAGCGTCCATGATACCGCAGCGCGGCCGGGAATCCAGTGTTTAAATAATCGAGACGACCCCGACAGCCATGACGATCAGCTGATAAACCCTCTTGCTTCCAGCAGCCCGATCACTTTGGCGACGCATTCGACAGGTGGAATGGTATTGGTGTCCAACACCAGATCTGCATCGGTTGGCGATTGATAATTGACCTGTGTTTCCTGCAGGTCTTCCGAGCCAAGGGTTCTGGCTGACAGGTTTCTTTCCTGGCAAATTTCGTCCGGAGCCGTGAGATGCACAATGACAAAACGCTCAGCACCCACGACTTTTGCCGCTTTCTTGCGAACCTCGTCATTGGGAGACACCAACGAAAGCAAGCAGATCAAACCCGCCTTGTTCATCAATGTTGCGACTTCCGCAGCACGGCGCACGTTCTCGCTCCGATCGTCTTTGGTAAAGCTCAAATCCCGGCTGAGTCCGATCCTCAAATTCTGACCGTCTATCACCATCGCGCTGCGCCCCAGGTCAAACAACTGACGTTCGACGCCATAGGCCGTTGTGGTCTTGCCGGCACCTGGTAGTCCGGTGAACAAAACCGTGACCGGCTTCTGTCCGTATCGCGACTCTCGTTCGTCGACAGAAACCTTGCTGAATTCCTGTGTCAACGACTTGCTCACCGAAACCTGTTCCCAACTCGCGCCGGTATTTTCGCTGGTCCGCTGGTCCATGATCATGCCAGCCGCGACGGTAATATTCGTGATTCGATCAATCACGATAAACGCGCCGGTTTGCTTGTTGTTCCGATAACGGTCAAACGCAATTGGCTGATTCAAGACCACGTTGACTCGGCCAATCTGGTTCAATTCGAGCGTCGGTGCAGGACTGCTGTGCATCGTGTTAACGTCGATCTGGTATCGAAGCGTCGAGAAATTCCCCGTCACCATTTTTGTCGTGTGCTTGAAAATGTATTGCTTACCCGGGACCATGGCAGACTCGGACATCCAAACCAGCATCGCGTCAAACTTCTGTTCGAGTTTCGGCAGGTTGCCCGGTTTGACGATCATATCCCCGCGACTGGAATCGATTTCATCTTCCAGGGTCAACGTCACCGACATCGGGGTGAAGGCTTCCTGGCGGTTGCCGTCAAATGTCACGATCTCCTTGACTTTGCTTTTCTTTCTCGAAGGCAGTGACATGATTTCATCGCCGACGCGCACAATTCCAGATGCGATCGTTCCGGCAAACCCGCGAAAATTCAGGTCGGGGCGAATCACCATCTGCACGGGAAAGCGAAAATCCTTCAGATTCCGATCCGAGCCAATGTAAACGGTTTCCAGAAAGTTCATCAACGTTGAACCGTCGTACCACGGCATGTTTTCGCTTCGATCCACCACATTGTCGCCAATGAGCGCCGAGATCGGGATGAAGTGCAGATCGTTCGGTTCCAGCCGCTGCGCGAACTCGCGGTAGTCGTCGCTGATTTGCTGGTAGACCTTTTCGCTGTAGCCGACCAGATCCATTTTGTTGATCGCGACCAGGACGTGTTTGATCCCCAGCAGCGAAGCGATAAAACTGTGTCGTTTCGTTTGCTCCATCACCCCATGACCAGGCCGGGCATCGATCAGGATGATTGCCAGGTCCGCGGTTGAAGCTCCCGTCGCCATATTACGCGTGTACTGCACGTGACCCGGCGTGTCGGCGATGATGAATTTTCGCTTGGCGGTCGAGAAGTATCGATAGGCTACATCGATCGTGATGCCTTGTTCCTTTTCTTCCTTTAGTCCGTCGGTCAACATCGCCGGGTCGAAACCGCCGCCCGTCGTGCCGTGAACGGCTGAATCCTTTTCCAGTTTGGCAAGCGTGTCCTCGTAGATCATCTTGGAATCGTAGAGCAACCGACCGATGAGCGTACTTTTTCCGTCATCGACACTGCCACAGGTCAGGAAGCGAAGCAGCTCCTTTTTCTCGTGCATGTCGAGATAGGCTTCGATATCCGTGGCGATGAGTTCGTCTTGGTGCGACATGTTGTTAATCGGGAATTCGGAGTTCGGACAGCGGAAATGACGGTCATTTCGCCAGACAGGTTTTGGAACGGCACTTTCGCCGTTAACGACGTAGGGTTGGGGACTTAGGGTTGGCCGGGCACTCGTTGACCAGCATTTTGATGTTATGGAGAACCGGATTCCGGTGTCTCAAAGTGCCGCAGCACCGGTTCCGTGTTCGCGGTAAATTCTCGGCTCAGGAGCAAGGAAATGACTCCGGTTGGACTTTCACGAACTAGAAATAACCTTTTTCTTTTTTGTCTTGCATCGATCCTTCATCATCGTTGTCGATCACGCGTCCGTTTCTCTCGGATGTCGTGGCCAGCAGCATCTCCTGGATAATCTCAGGAAGCGTCGTGGCGGGTGCTTCCACGGCTCCCGTCAGCGGATAACACCCGAGGGTTCGGAAGCGAATCGTGCGCTCCACGGGTACTTCTCCGGGCAGCAACTTCAGGCGATCGTCGTCGATCATGATCAAAATCCCGTCGCGTTCGATGGTCGGACGCTTGGCGGCAAAATACAGCGGCACGATCGGAATTTTTTCGAGATGAATGTATTGCCAGACATCGAGCTCGGTCCAGTTCGAAATCGGAAACACCCGGATACTCTCACCCTTGTTGACTTTGGCGTTGTACAGGTTCCACAGCTCGGGACGCTGGTTTTTGGGATCCCATTGGTGCGTCGCACTGCGAAACGAATAGACCCGTTCCTTGGCTCGGGATTTTTCCTCATCGCGTCGGGCACCACCAAATGCCGCATCGAATTTGTACTTGTTCATGGCCTGGATGAGGCCATCGGTTTTCATGACCTCCGTATGCTTGCCGCTGGAAACCATCGGGTCAAGTTTCAAGGCCCGCCCTTCTTCATTGATATGCGTGATGACCTCAAGTCCAAGCTCTTTGATCGCGTACTCTTCCTTGAACCGATACATGTCCTTGAACTTCCAGCACGTGTCGATATGCATCAGCGGAAACGGTGGCTTGGCAGGATAAAACGCTTTGAGCGCCAGATGGACCATCACCGAGGAGTCTTTCCCGATCGAATATAGCATCACCGGATTATCGAACTCAGCCGCGACTTCGCGAATGATGTGGATGCTTTCTGCTTCCAGCTGCTTGAGGTGAGTCAGTTGATAGGAGGACAAAGGAAACCCGCCGTTCGTGGATTAAAATGAAACGAGCCATCATAGTTGGAGGCCAAAAAAGCCACAATGCGAATTCAAATTCGGTCAAATTCGCCCGGCATTTACCGAGGCGGGGGGTTTGTTCGCCGTTGGTCGCTACGACGCTCAATCCCGGCTGGGCCGTTTGCGATTGCACGTTCAAGCGATGTGGGCTAGGAGGCCAGATCCTTCGATCGCTTGAGGCCCGGTCGGGAGGCTTGAAGTTCAAGTTTTGAAATCCGTGCCTGATTCCACACTTCAGATTCCAGACTCGTCATTCCGACCTTCTCCAGGAGTTACCCTCCATCCATCAAGTTAAAGGCCTCCAGCACTTTGCTTCGATGTTGCGATCCGAACACCAGGATCATCAACTGTTTCATGATCTCGCGTTCATTGCTCGTCAGGAATGATTCGCCACCGCCGATCTGAGCGATGGCGACGAACTCGTCAAGCTTTTGCGCGCTTCGACAGGTCACGGTGCTGACAACACCCCGTTGCTTGTTCCGGAATTCGGAAGCCCATTTTTGGCAGATGATGGACTTATTGGCATGAGGCGGAGCATCGCCAAAAACCAGGATGACTTTGCGCGCGTTACGATTGAACGTGTTGTTTTGAATAGCCCACCGCAGTCCTTCATCCACTGCTTCCGGAAGATCGCCACCTCCTTTGGCGGTGATCGTATTGAGAAATGTTACGATCTGGCCAATGTTGTTGGTCAGCGGAAGGCCCTTGACCACGTAATCATCGCCCTGGTCGCGATAAGTGCAAACGCCGATTCGGGTCTTGTGAATCATCTGGGTCAGCGCGCCACCAATCCGCTGGATTTTTGATTTGACCTCGTCGAGCTCGCCTTTCATACTGCCTGAACTGTCAAACACGATCACGATATCCAGCCCGTCTTTTTGCAATCGCGAAATCATCTTTCCAAACTCTTCCGAGCCGCCAGCCAGAATAGACGACTGGTTCTCCGATTGAATTTCAAACGATCGTCTCGCGCCGCCGCTGATCGCACCAAGGTTCAGATCCAGCGAGTCATTGGCAAGCGGGTTGAGGTCGGTCGGCGAGAACATATCGCTTTCCAATACGTCAACGGATGTAGAATCGACCGGGTTTTCGATTTCCATTGGTTGAAGCTGGTCTGTTGGCGTGTCGACCAGTTGTTCGCGGGAAAGTTGGCCGATCAAGATCTGATCACCCTCGCCCCCTTCGCCGGTCGAAAAATTGCCCCAGGGTACCATGGCCAGAAGAGCCAACAACAAAAGGTGCATGATTATTGCAGCGATGCTCGAAAGCGAGGACTCGAGCCACCGACTTGGCGGGTCAATCTGTCGCTCTCGGTGGCCATACTGAAGATTCGATTTGGGCAACACGACAGTCGCCCGGCAGTGCGGACATTTTCCCCGTTTGCCCAGCTGCTCTTTCGTGATCGAAAACGACTGGCCACAGTGAATGCAATAGATGTTCATTGTCGGCGCGTCTATTCGTTGCGTTGTCTGAATTCAGTGAATTGAGAGAATGGTCGTTCCGGTTCGGTCCTGTCCCTTCACACCTCCATTTTCGGTTATTCACCGGGAATGTCAAACTTGAAACACTGGCTCCCTCTCGTTCTGCCGTGGACCTAATCGGGAGGTGGTGTGTTTTGAATGGCCTCTCAAAACCTGTTGTTCAATGGACTGGTGGTCCGAAGCCATTGGCTTGGGCCAATCTTCCAGCGCTCCGTGTCTTTCTTTGACACTGGTTCCAGGCTAATACCCAATCACACGCTACCCAATCACACGCAACTTGGCGGGGCGTGACGGGTGTGTCCATTCTGTCTGTGAATGAGCGCTATTTCACAAATCGAAATGCCACATGATTTTTTCCTTCGACTCTCCATTGGATCATGAAGCAGTATCCGAAAACCAAAGAACCACGCACGCAAAGCATGACAAGACCAAGTAAATGTTGCGCTGGTCGTGTCCATGTCGAAAAGTAAGGGTTTTCGCCCTGGGCTCATAGCTATCGCCCCATCGGTGACGAATGCAAGCACCAATGGGCTAACGCCGACGGCTCAGATTTTGAGTTGCCCTCAGATTAACAAAGTGCCGTCTTGGGCCATTCCCCGGCCTCGTTTTCGAGACCGGGACACGCCGATCGGGACTCGCTGCAGGTCGCCCTCATGCAAGGTGCGGACGGCGACTTTGAAGGAAGGCGAATCACCGCTAGAATCCAGGCGCATTGGTTAAAGGTATCAGGTATCGGTCCTTCGAAGGAGTAAATCATGAAACGCCGTGAATTCTTGAAATCCACTGCCGCAACTGCGGCAATTGTTTCTTCGTCGTCCATCGGGTTGGCTTCGTTCGGGCAGACGAATTCCGTCGCGCAGGATCAGGATATGGCATGTTGTGACCGGACGTATGCATCTCCCGCTGACGCAATGAAAGCCCCGCCGGAAACGGTCGCTTATGTTCCCGCGATATACGTTGGAACGGAAGTCGAGAAACCGGATTACCTCGCGACGGTAGATGTGGATCCAACGTCACCGACCTACAGCCAGGTCATCAGTCGCCTGCCCATGCCCAACGTCGGTGACGAGCTACATCATTTTGGCTGGAACGCCTGTAGCAGCTGTCATGGTGATGACTCGAAGAGCCGCCGGTTCATCGTGCTACCGGGAATCGGATCCGGGAGAATCCACTTTGTCGATACTTCCGACCCCCGTCAGCCGAAACTGCACAAGGTCATTGAAGGAAAAGAGATTGCCGAAAAAACAGATCTTTCGGCCCCCCACACCGTCCATTGCCTGGCGGATGGCAACATCATGATCTCGATGCTCGGCGACGCCAACGGAGACGGTCCGGGCGGATTCCTGCTGCTGGACGACCAGTTCAACGTGAAAGGTCGCTGGGAAAAAGAGACCGGCAACATGAAATTCAATTATGATTTTTGGTATCAGCCCCGTCACAACGTCATGATTTCAAGCGAATGGGGGGCACCAAATACGGTTTCGCAGGGCTTCAACCTCGATGACGTCAAAGCCGGCAAGTACGGCCAGCAATTGCACTTCTGGGACTGGAAAGAGCATACGATTACGCAGTCGCTGGACCTGGGTGCCACGGGACTGATCCCGCTGGAAGTCCGTTTTCATCACGACCCGACCAGCGTACATGGATTCGTGGGCGCAGCACTAAGCAGTACTATCTGGCATTGGTACAAAAAGGGCGATCAGTGGACCGCCGACACCGTCGTCGCAGTCGATCCCGTGGAAACCAAAGGCTGGCCGTTTCCGGTTCCGGGTCTGATCACCGATCTCGTCCTGTCACTGGATGACAAGTGGCTCTATTTTTCCAATTGGCTGCACGGAGATCTTCGCCAATACGATGTCAGCGATCCGGCCAATCCGAAACTGACGGGACAGGTCTGGTTGGGAGGCGTGATTGGCAAAGGGGAGCCCTTCCGGGGCAGGAAACTCGGTGGCGGCCCGCAGATGTTGCAACTCAGCCTCGACGGCAAACGATTGTATGTCACCAATTCGCTGTATAGCCCCTGGGATAATCAGTTCTATCCATCGATGGCCCAGGAAGGTTCATACCTGCTGGAGATCGATTGCGATACTGAAAAGGGTGGCTTGAAAGTCAACGAAAAATTTATGGTTGATTTTGGCAAGGAACCTGGCGGGGCCTCACGGGCACACGAGATTAGATTCCCCGGCGGCGACTGCACCTCTGACATCTGGGTTTAGGTCACTCCAGGTTTAGAAATCATTTGTGGAACCCTCTTGCCGTCGCACCACTCCATTCATTGTTTTTGAATGCCTGGAACGTCGGGAACGTCGGCTCGTTCGACGACCGCACTGACATTGGACCTTTCCCGCTGAATGAATTCCCTGAAATCGAGAACTGCCGGACCGATCAACAGGATGAAAATTGGCGGCGCCAGGCACAACACAACCGGCAACAGCAGTTTTATCGATGCCAGGTTGCCTGCCTGTTCCGCTCGTTGACGTCGCACGTCGCGCATGCGATCGGCAGATTGGCGCATCGCATCGCTGATCTTCACACCCAGACGTTTTCCCTGTCGCAGCATCGTCGCGCAGGCCACGACATCCGGAACATCGATTCTTTCGCCGAGTGCCTGAAGCGCCAGATCAAAGGATCCTGTCTGCGCCTGTCTGGCGACGATTTCCATTTCGCGAGATACACTTGGGTGCGTATCGGAAAACTCGGCTGCGACCCGAGCCAACGATTGCTCGATCGGAATTCCGCATTCGATGGACATCGATATCATGTCCAACAAATCCGGAAACGCGTGTTCAATCTCCTGAACTCGGCGACTGGCGCGGGAGGACAAAACGATCCGAGGCAAGCCATAGGCGACGATCAACATCGAGCCCGCGCCAATGAATGCCTGTTTTTCGAACTCCTCGACCATTCCACTGACCAGGACAACCGCGAACCCAAACAATACCCCCATGACCCCGACGTTGCGAAGTGCAAGAAAATTTTCGACGGCCGTCGAATGGTACCTCCCCGACATGAGAAGTTCCCTGTAAAGCCTGGTGCGCTTTGACTGGCTCGTCGGAATAACATTCGCCAATGGACGATTCAGCCAGCCAAAACTTTTTGGTGGACCAATCATACGGTCCATCTCCTTGCGTGCCGGGCGGATCGCGAAACCAATCGACATGAAAACAAACACGACCGACAGGAAAATCAAAATCAGAGATATCCATTCCATCACATCAGTATTCCTGTTTGAGCGTCGTCGCCACCCACACCAGCCCGAGAATCTCAGACGCGATGCCGTAGTAGACCAGCCTCAGTCCCCATTCCGATTCCCACAGCTTCTTGATGTAATCCGGATGCACGATCAACATGTAACCCAGCACGAACAGGCCGCCCAAAACGATCCCGATCGCCGCAAAACGCCCGAGGCTCGTTGCTGACCGGATTTTCCGCAAGTAGTCGCTTCGCATCCGAATCACCTCCGCCAGTCGGCCAAGCGTCTCGGCAAGCCGACCTCCCATCTCACTGTGCAGCGAAACCGTGTTGGCAAAAATCTTCACCTCGGTCAGGCAGTTTCGTCGGCCAAACGCATCCATGCTCGTCGAGACTCGCATTCCCAACTCCAACTCCTGCGCAAGGCGTTTCAATTCTCCCGCGACGGGTTCGGCGACGGTTCTCGAAGCCGTTTCCAACGCCTCTTCAAACGATTCGCCCGCCTGGACGGAACGAGCGATCATGTCGATCGCTGTCGGGAAATATTCGACAAATTTCTTCTGCCGGCGAAATGCCAGGACGTACAACACCAACCAGTACGCAATAAAACCAGCCAGCGCAATCCATACCATTACAGGCAACGACAATCCGCCGACGCCCGCTGCCACTCCGGAAAGTACCGCCACAGCCGTCGCCGCGACAAGCTGCGTGGCCGCATCGGTCGGCAAACCGCTGCGGATCGTCGTGTTCTCGATCCAATCGTCCAGCTTGCCCAACACCCCGGCCGTTTTCGCAAGCGAACGGCCGGCGCGTTTTTTCAAGACCGGAGCTGTGGTTGAAACAGGAACCGTCACTCGGCGGACAACCACGCAGCCCAGCAGAAAACCAAACGTGAAGCAGGCAAAAATCACAATTTCGATGGGCTCGATCAAGCTTCGCCCCTTTCGGCGGAGCCGGGACAGGATCCGCCGGATGGGTGGGCCGACGGTGCTTCCATTCGATTGATCTTGAACATGCATCGTGGCGGATAATCCGTTTTTACGATCGCCGTTCGATTACTGGTTTCCGAAAACAGGTCGTGGAGAACGATCTCGCCGTCGGTCGAATTTTCCAGTTCAGAAATCCTCAAGACCCTGCGTTCGCCGCTGGCAAGCCGGGCCAGCTGAACGACGACTTCGATACCACTGGCGATATAGGATCGAACCACGCGGGTCGGCAGCTCCAACCCCGTCATCGCCACCATCATTTCCAGTCGCGCAATTGCATCGCGGGTGTCATTGGCGTGAATCGTCGTCAACGAGCCATCATGTCCGGTGTTCATGGCCTGCAGCATATCCAAGGCTTCAGCACCGCGAATCTCTCCCACAATGATTCGATCCGGGCGCATCCGCAAACTGTTTCGAACAAGGTCCCGCTGGGTATACTGCCCGCTGCCTTCGCTGTTGGCTGGTCTCGTTTCCAAACGTGCCACATGAGGATGGTTGAGTAGTAACTCGGCTGAATCCTCGATCGTGACGATTCGTTGATCGGGAGAAATAGCTGACGATAATGCGTTAAGCAACGTCGTTTTTCCGGAACCGGTTCCGCCCGAAATCAGCATACTGACACGGGCTCGCACTGCGCTTGCGAGAAACTCTGCCATCGATTCGGTGAGCGTTCCATTGACCACCAGGGAATCAAGAGTCAGAAAATTCCTGCCGAATCGCCGAATGGAGAGTTTCGGTCCATCGAGCGCCAGCGGCGGAATGATGGCGTTGACGCGAGAACCATCGGCTAACCTGGCATCAACCATTGGGCAAACTTCATCGATCCGACGGCCAACCAGTGACGCGATTCGCTGAATGATTCGCAACAGATGTTCCTGGTCGGCGAACACGATGTCCGAGGTTTCCAGGCGGCCGCCGCGCTCGATAAAAACCTGATGTTGATGATTAACGAGAATGTCACTGATCGTAGGGTCCCGCATCAGCTGTTCAAGCGGCCCGAGGCCGAACAACTCGAAAGGTAGTTCCTTGTCCAGTCGCTGGCGCCACAGCGGTTCTACGACTGTCCGGCTTTCCTGCAAACAGCTGTCGACAAAAGGCCCCAGTTGCTGCCGGATTTGTTCGTCAGTTAATTCACTGACCAAGTCCAATGACCCGACAATTTCGGTGTGAATTCTCTGCTTGAGTTTTTGGAACTCGATTTCGCGGGCCTGGGTTGACGTGACCGTTGGCGTGGCCGGCCGACACACGAATGAACTGGTGAGGAGTGGTTCCAAGGGATGGGCCGGGTTCAAATTCACCGTCTGGCTCCATACGGGTTTGCAGCATGGGTCGTACGCCTGGTATCAAGCAGGCTCTTTCGCGAATCCTCGATGGTGACATGAGCCCGGTCGAGCCCGCCCAATCCCGGTGTCCGGTTCGACGAACCGATCATTGAATTTTCGATCAAATTCGAGCCTCGTCCATGCAAAAGAGTTACATCGGGATTCCTGCCAGCGGTTTCGTCGTCGAATCCCTGCAGAGGATCAGGCCGATCAACGGCACGCAACCGCGAATCCTCGCCACGTGTATTGAATTCAACTTTGGTCATCCGTGTGCCACGATAGATTTCCATTTGACGATACCCTGAATCGATTTGGATGATCTCGGAAAGCATCTTGGGCGCTCCCAGATTGACGGCCTTCTGGTCCGTCGGATTGCGAAGTGAAAGTGACAGCTCACCATTTCCATCGGCCACCCGAATCGCTTCGATGTCGGCTGGACTTACCGCCAACGTCACCAGCACCCGATCCTGGGTGGAAATCCCATTCGCGTCACCGGTCGGCACGGAAGAATTTCCCAGTGCGAGAATCTCGGCGCTTTGCACCAAAGTAACGGTCGCGCTTTGGTAATACCGCAACTGTTCCGAGTCACGTCCGAGGGTCGCAGCTTGAGCTTCATTGTCTTCACTGGCGGCCTTGCGTTTTTCTCCGTAATGAAACAGAACGTCGACAATCTGGCCAGCGCCGGCAAACCCGATCAGGGCGTTGGTCGGTGTCAGCGAAACCGTCACGGCGCGCTGCCCGGGCTTGAGGCGATCCGCGATTCCCGGTCCCGTCCCGTCCGGATAAAACTCTCGCGTGTCAAAGGTTCCACCGCGCCGAATTTCCGATTTGACCGTCTTCCCCACGATTTGTGCCGCGTTGGACATGAACCCCTTGTCCAATCCGTTCTCCCTGATCTCTTCCCGGGACAACTTGACCAGGGCAATGTCATCGATATTGATCCGATGGCCTGGTTCAAGTGTTCGGCTGGCCATGGGGACCACAACTTTGCCCGGATCGACAGCCCGTTCCGGAACGCTGACAGGCGGCTGTTTTGAGTATTCACGGAAGGCCCACGTGCCGATCAGGCCAAACAGGATTGCCAGGAAGCCAAGCAGGATGGATCCAGAATTTATCTTTGACATATCGCAGCGGGTTAAAAAGCCAGGAGAATCAACGGAAAGCCGCCTTCGTGTCGAGCAGCTACATTCGAAGCAGCAAGAAGAACACCAGCGACAAGGCGACGGGAACCGCGTAGGGAAGCTTCTGTTTTACGACCGGCTTGATGAGCGAGCGATTCGCCACCGCTCCTCGTTTGATCAACATTCCAATCATGATGAGAATCACGAACACCGCGCTGCCCACAAACACCAGGAGCGTCGGCCAGGCACCGATCCAAGCTCCGACGGCGCCCATCAGTTTCACGTCGCCACCACCACCGCCGCCGATCAGAAATAACACCAACAGCGTCACGAATCCGGTCGCAAACCCGCAAAACGATGACGCCAACCCGGTCCAGCCAGCAACGGCGAGATGAAACACGAGTGCTCCGGCGAATGCTGATACCGTCAACCAGTTCGGAATCCTCTGCGATCTGAGATCGGTGAACACGGCAATCGCAACGAATCCCAGAACCAGAATTGGCACCCAGATACTTTCGTCCACGAGACTTGATTCAATGATCATCGAAAACCCTCCTTGCCTTCTATCGGCGCGGCGTCTGCCTGTCCGCAACTAAATCGTCTTGCCGGAAAACGCGGAACCGGAACTGGCCTGATCGAGAAACCATCCAAAAGATCCCTACCGCTTACCTGATCCGATCGCCAGCGGCCGGTTTGGCGCGGTAGCGCAGAACTTCATCGACAAATCGAGATTGACGAATGTTGCGACCAGGACGCGCCGGAGCAAACGACGGCGCATAAAAAAAGAATAGCTCCCAGTGGGGCTATTCTCTTTGCGGTCAATTTCGGAATCGGTCTAGAAGTTGACTTCGGCAGTCGGAATTCCGTCGAATACGATTCCGTTGTCAGACTGAGCGAAGGGATCACCAGCGCCATCGGAGGGGCTATCCATGGTATCGACAAAAACACTGCCTGCCGTATTCGAAATCGGGCCTGCCGCCGAGTTGAACGTGTAGGATTGATTGATATCCTGAACGGCACCGGCGACATCAGACAACTCCTGAACGACAGCGTTGCGAACGGTAGCCAAACCCGTGATCATTCCAATCACGACGATTGTTGCGATCAGAATAAGTTCAAGCGAAACGATAAAGCCGGCCTCATCGTTCCACAGCCTGTTGGTAATTTTCTTAATTGCTTCCATGTGATCCATCTCCTGGAGAAGTTTGACTTCGAATCTCAAACTCTTCCATCGGCTATCCAAAGCAGGCCAGGAATCACCAAATTTCCTGGGAAGTTTTTCATCCGGCGAATTGACTATTTTCATCCGGCAAACTTTGCCGAGATCATCTCGGACCTTTTTTTAAGTCCGATTGCCACGTCAACTGTCAACGCCGCGTAATGTCACTGAACGTTGGAAGCTCATGTCGAACGATGGGTGCGACCATCCAGTCCTGCTTACCGGTACAATCGAAACTTGGACCGATTGGATACACGGCAACAAAACGATTGTTGGCGGCCGGGGTTGACGTGCAGGACGTTCGAATCAGCATGGAAATTACCGGTTCGTCGAATCGAACTTCATCAATTTCTCTTTTTGGGACAACCCACCATGCTCAAGGACTTCTGGCTGGACACGCGCGGGGGGATCATCTCAACGGAACTCGTACTGGTTGCTTCGTTGGTCACGGCCGGGATTCTCGGCGGAATGAGCAAATTCAGTCGAAAGATTTCCGATGAGTTTTCGGAATTGGGGAAAGTCGTTTCCAGCCGACCATTTGATCGAGAGGAGATTTCGAGCGCCAAGCCTCTGGAAATCGAACCTTCGGGAACCGACTACTATCGTTGGGACGAGTCGTTTTTGCGAACCGAAGAGCCGGTACCGCGGAGTGAATTGCGGGATTGAATCGGAATGCGAGGCGCAGCAACCGGTTTGGCTGATTCCGGGGCGTTTGATTTGCGGTTGAAAACCGAGGGTTGCTGATCCACGACAATCAGTTCGGAGGATTTCGCATCCAAATACGCTTGTTGTCGAGCTGGCGGGCCATGATAGGTCGCTTGAACGACAGGCTGGGAACGTGAGGATCCTGAGCTCGCCCCGGGTTGAATTGAAATGGAACGAATCAGTTGATCGATTTCGTCCGATGGAGCGATCAGCCTGGTTCCATCTTGTCCTGCACCTGTCTGACTTGCCATCCGTTCAGGTGGATCACCAACGCCACCCCGGAAGGGCGTAATCAACATTGCATCGCTGGCGGGAAAAGCACGGTGTATCTCATAGAGACCATTGGCAGCGGCGGCCAGCGTCGGATCAATTCCCAACGCCTGATGGTAGTTGTCTTTGGCATAGCTGATATCGCCAACCTGTGACTGGACAAATGCCAGGTTGGTAAGCGCTTCTGCCCTGTCTCCCGACCGCTGGAATAACTCGTATGCTTCGTCGTACTTTCCTTGTCGACCCAGGGCCAGAGCAAGGTTGTTGGCGATTCGTGGATGATCGGGTGCCAGCTTTTGGGCTCGTTTCAATACGGTTTCAGCCGCCGCGAAGTTTTCGCCCAAATAGAGTGCGTAACCATAATCGCAAAGCAACTCTTCATTCGGTTCGCCAAGATGGATGGCCTTTTCAAAGTACTCAACGGCTTCGTCCAGGCATTCGGCGTGAACGGATGTGATGGCCATGCGATGAAGTGAATCCACATGTCCAGGGTCCTGCTCGAGAATTTGCAGGTAAGCTTTTCGGGCACTTTCAATTTTGCCATTGCGTTCGGCAATCCGCGCCATACCAAAATACATCTCGTGTGTCTTGTTGGTTCCGCTCACGACCACTGCCGGCGACAAACCAGACCGAACTTGCGCGCAGCCGCTCGTAATCAGCAGCAAGGCAATCCAGATCGCAATTCTATATCGGCAAGTCACTTGGTTTTTCGAGGGTGATGGGTTTGTGTTTGAGCTGGTAATCCTGAGTTCTGAAATAACAAGAGGTGCATTCGAGTGGCTGTGGTTGGATCTTTCCTTCCGTTTGATCAGCGGCTATTGGTCACTCCACTTGATCCCGAGCCCGAGCGAAATCCGCCGCTGGACGACGCCTGGATGCCGGTTGCCCGTTGATAGGCTGTGGCCGATTCAGACGCACTTAATCCGGTCGAAAAGGCCGGAGCCACCATGACGCAAGATTCGGCCCAGGATACCCCCAATTGCTGAAGCGCCGAAACGACCATTTGTCGACGAACGACATCGAGTTGAGGGTTGTTGTTGACAGGATATTGGTAAACCGTCGAGGACAACTTGCTGGTGTTACTCCGTTCCACGACGACGTTAACCGTGGGTTGCCGGCCACCGTCACTGGCGGCCATTTGAAGCATTTGCTGAGCAATCGCACGCACGTGATCCTGGCCTGCGGAAGTCAACCGGTAACCTCGAGGTTCTCGATTGGCGGTCTCGGGCCCGAGAACGGACGGGACATCATCAATCGGTGCCGCGTTGATTTCGAATTCGTGCATGTAGATTGTAAACTTGGCCAGTTCGGCGTTTTCTTCCTGTTGCTGGTTGACCGAATCAATCACCGAGCCGAGTGTACGGACGTCGCAACGGGTCGCCGCGGGATGATGCGACCGGCATCCAAACGCGGAGAATCCCGGCAGTGCAATCAGCGTCAGGGACACGAAAGCCAATTGACGATTGTTCGTTTTTGGAATCACTATTTCGATAGCCCCGATGGTCCTACGATGTAGGCATCTTCTGCCTTCATTTGTTGACGAGCATGATGTCGCATGCTCCGAACACCGTTCTGTTTCAATCCGGCAACCTGCGAAGCGATTACAGGTCGATTGGTACTGCGGTATTCTCGACCCTGGAATCCTTCGATCATATTGTGACCAAAAAACTGTTTATCTGTTGGATCAGTTACTTCCATTCCCGGCAGCAACATCGGGACATCAACTGCGTCGATCGGGTGAACCAACTCGGGGCTGACCAACACAATCAACTCGGTCTCATTGCGAGCCGTGTTTTGATTGGCGAACAATCCTCCCACTCCAGGCAGATCACCGATAAAAGGCAACCGGGTTCTCTGGCCTCCTTGCTCATCCTGAATCAAACCGGCGATCGCCAGCCATTGGCCCTCCCGCAGATCAACCGTTGTGTCCACGCTGCGAAGATTCAGGCCCGGAATTCCGCCGACCGTGGCGTCACTGTTGAGAGTGCTGAACGAAGGAGTTACCTCGAGTCGCACGAGGTCCTTGTCGAGTACGGTGGGGGTAAATGACAACTCCGTTCCAAAACCATGAAACGTGGTTGTGGCAGCACCGACGCCGTCGACTCCGACGACGGTGGGAACAGCAAACTCGCCTCCGGCCAGGAATTTTGCGGTCTTTCCGCTAATGGTTACGAGCGTTGGCTCAGCAAGAATTCTTCCATAGCCATGCGTCGAGATCGCCTTCATCAGGAATTTGACATCGCCATCGCTGAGAATGGCTGACAGATTTCCGGATCCGGTAATCAGATGGCTGAACGAGAAGGAATCGGTGACCACCCGAATGTTGACGCCCAGCTCCCGGGACGAGGTTCGTGTCAGCTCCGCGATTCGCACTTTCAAAAGCACCTGTTGCTCACCAGGAACGGTCAGCATATTGATGAATTGATAGGGCTCGATTTCGGTCAACAGTTCCCCGGGTACATCCTGTTGCGGATCGATCGGGTTTGAACCGACTGGATTGTTTCGATGGGCATTGGCTTGACCCAACAGCCGCATGATTTCACTGGCTTCCTTGGCGTCCCGTGCTTGCCCGCGAACGATGACTTTGTCCTCGATGGGAAACAGGAACACCTGACTGTTCGTAAAGATCTCATTGATTCGGGCTTGAAGTTGTTTATACCGATGCTCACGCACCAGTCGTCGTTGTCGAACATTGTCCACCGAGACAAAATATCTGAGCATTTGGACATTGCCGGGCGCAACTTCAAACCAGAACGTCAACGTTGCCTGGCCGACGCTCTTGCCGAGAATTTCAATCTCATCGAGACCGAAAGCCTGTACGTCGACCACTTCTTCATGACTAACCGCCGTTCGCACGATCGGAAACTTTGTCCGGATGATGATGGATTCCGCAGGTTCGAGGCGAAGCAACAATTCTGGATCAAGAACTTCCCGAATCAACTCACGCTCTTTGCCGATTGTCAGTTCACTGGGTTCGGCCAGACGCGCAATACGCGTTGGCGGCTGATCAGCGACGACCGTCTGTCCCTGTGCCCGATCAACCGGTAATCCGTTGACCCATGCGATTAACGACAATCCAAACATGCACGGGCCCAACCAGTTCCGTTTCTGGCGACCGGGAGGCGAGGCGTTTTTTCGTTCAATCGATTCGGTTGGGTGGTTGATCATTCAATGGCCCACTGACAAAGGTTGGGGATCATTCTGAAATCCAGCGATTTATGCTAGATCACTTGGAACTGGTCGCAGATCAATCGCGTGAATCAGCCAGTTTGCTAGCGTTCCAGCCAGCATGATTTCCGGTTTGAACCAAAAGAATCATGCCGTCCAGAATCTTGCCTTGACCGTTATCAAGTTTTTGCGGGTAAACACCGATTCCACCTAAAGCGCCCTATTGGCCGACCATTCTTCCATTCCTGCTTAAATCCGGAGTCGGTCGTTGCGTATCCATTTCCTTTTCCAGATCGTCACCCTGTTTCCGTTGATTTTTGCCGGTCTTTTGAACGGCCTGGCAAGTGCGCAGTTCCCCGCATACGACTCGTTGGACAACCCGGGTGATCAACGAACGGCCGTTCACCAGGAATTTTTCACTGGTACCGGCTGTATTTGTGCCTGCAGGTGCCCGCCTCTCCATGCCCATCGTTGTGGGCTGATGGATTTGAGAAACCTGGGAACGCGGAGTTGTTCGTTTGCTCATCCCGAAACGATGCCTCAGCGGTATCCCTACATGGCGATCCAGATGTCCTATTATGCGCGTCCCTACAATGCCGCGTACAATACATCCAACAGGGCACCCAATTATTCCGATAGCGTTTTTGCAGCGGCGACTCTGGAGGTCGAGTCGGTATTGCCGGTTGATGCCAACTTGGAATATGCCGATGCACCTCGCAGCTACTGGCCGAACAGATAATCGAGATGCAGACTATCGGCTCGGGTTCGCAATTCGTCAGAATGCGGTTTCTCTCTGTAGGTAAATCGTGACACCGGTTCATCGGCATCGTAAAATGGTTCGAGTGAGAATCATCGTCACGTGAACACTTAGTGGGTCGGTATTTCTTCGCTCGCAATTCAGAATGAAACCGGTTGAGAATCATGAAGCAAATATTCCTTGCGCTGGCAGTCGTAACCTTATTCACACAATCACTTCGCGCGACGGACCGGCCTAATATCGTCGTGATCATGGCCGACGACCTCGGTTTCTCGGACATCGGATGCTACGGCAGCGAGATTGAAACACCCAATCTGGACGCATTGGCAGCCGGCGGGTTGAGGTTTTCGCAGTTCTACAATACTGCGAAATGCCACTCGTCTCGAGTCTCTTTGTTGACCGGTCAATACTGTATCGCGGCCGGTGATACGGCTCTGACTCACGCAGTGACATCAGCGGAAGTGCTGCGTGGAGGAGGTTATTTTACGGCCATGACCGGCAAGTGGCATCTCAAACGGGAACCAACCGACTTTGGGTTCGACCGGTATTTCGGCCATCTCAGTGGCGCGTGCAATTATTTTTCGGGAGATAAGTCGTTTCGGCTTAACGGCCGGCCTTGGGAGGTTCCTGAGGACAATTTCTACACGACGGTAGCCAATGTCGATTATGCGCTCCGGTTTTTGAAGGAGGCAAGGCAAGCCCGAAAGCCATGGTATCTGTATGTTGCCTTCAATGCACCGCACGCTCCGTTGCACGCATTGCCTGAAGACTATGCCAAATACAAGGGCCGATACAAGCAGGGGTGGGACCTGGTCCGCGATGCTCGCGTGGCAAAACAGACACAAATGGGGTTGTTGACCGAAGGTCTCAAGCCTAGTCCCCGCCCAGAGCACATTCCGGCCTGGAGTTCGCTGAGCGATTGGCGACGTAACTACGAGAGCAATCGCATGACGACGCTGGCAGCGATGATCGATCGTGTCGACCAGGAAGTTGGACGCCTGGTTGAAGACCTGCGCGCCAACAACGAACTGGATAACACGATGATCCTG
>JAHEBQ010000137.1 GCA_024642205.1 Planctomycetaceae bacterium
CTGAATATGGCAACGCCTTGCCCGCCCGACTCGAAAAAGGCCATCGATTTGCGAGGCGGATTCGTCTTTCCCCAGGGAGGTCCCGGTTCCTGTCGTTCTTCCCGCCATGAGCCATCACCAAGGTACGATTTCATTCGGGAAAAATTCCGGGTGAAATAACAGGCCGGGACTTCCTGTGGGCGCAGCACTGCCGGGCCCCATTGATCACTTGATTTTCTCGCGCAGATCAACTCACACCGGACAGCTACTACGTCCGGCATCTCGGGTTCAAATGATGTCCACTGGCGGATTCGCGCAGCAGCTTCTTCGTCGGGCATGTCCCAGAGCTTGGGAACTGTTTCGCAGTACAGAATTTGACCATCGTTCGTTTTTCTAAAATCACTGACGCGCGCCCAGGATTCGATTCCACCAGCCTGGATTGGATTCCAGGCCCACGGGGTCCAGGATGTACTTTGCCCCTCGGCTGTTCGGTCTCGCATCGCACCAGCGTAATAGGATTGCTGAATCAACCGGCCAGGGTCTGCCAGGTTCACAATATTTCCGGGATATTCCGATGACGAAAGCCAGGTCAGCGCACCGCCCCTGGTTCGATCGATGCCAACCTTGAGAATGGAATTATTCAACAACAACTCGCGAGGTTTCCGTTCCGTTTTTTTGGGAGCATTTTTGTTCCCTTTCAGTTCCGCCTTACCCTCAAGTTCAGGTCGGTATTTGGACGGGTCGAACGTTGGATTGGGAGTCGGAGTTACCGCTTGGGTGTCGGCGAGAAATTGTTCAATCAGTGCGTCCAACTCCTTCACACGATCTGGGAACTGCGCAGACAAGTCATGCCTTTCGCCGAGATCTTCGTCAAGATTGAACAGCTTCCAACGATGCTTTCCCGCTTCGCCGCCGAAAAAAATCCGGATCAACTTCCAACCGTCTTGATGAACGCTGACGGCAGGTGGCAGCCAATCGGGAACAATCGGGCTGTGTGGAAAATACGTGAAGATCGCCTCGCGATTTAGCGTCTGGCCTTTTAATACCGGGACAATACTGATTCCATCAAACTTCTGGTTGACCAGCGGTTCAAAGGATAGCAATTCCAGCAGAGTCGGGTAAAAGTCGCTGCTTTGAATAAGCGCATTACTTCGCGAGCCCGCCTTCACCAGCCCTGGGCAGACGACCACCGCTGGACCGCGAACACCGCCTTCGTACATGGTTGCTTTGCCACCGCGTAACGGCGCGTTGCTCGTCGCAGTCGTGCCGTCAACTTCGTTGTACATGTTGCCGCCATTGTCAGACGCGAAACAAATTATCGTGTTGTTCGCAATTCCCAGCCGATCAATCGCATCCAGCAGAGTACCGACGGCGTCATCCATGCTCTCGACCATCGCCGCATAGGTTGGCGAGCGTTGGGGGTCTTTGCGATTGACGATTTTCCTGTAGCGATCGATCAGATCCTGCTTGGCATCAAACGGCGCATGAACACTGAACATCCAATAGTTCAGAAAGAAAGGTTTGTCCTTGTGTTTTACCATGAATGCAACAGCTTCTGCGGCCATCCGGTCTTCGATGTGTTCATCAGGAACCTGAGGATCGAAGTCCGGAAACTTCCACGGCGCAACGTAACTTCCCGCTGGCCCGGGACCGGGCCAATGGGGAACGTCGACGTCAAAGCCATGTTCCAACGGCGAATAGGGTGCGGCTCCCAAATGCCACTTGCCGAAGTGACCGGTCGCATAACCGTGGTCTTTGAACATCTCCGCCAGGGTGTAGTACTTTGTGTCCATCCGCGTCACGGCATTGGGAAGAATCGCTTGCTTGTTGTCAGCAGATTTGTTGCCGGGCGTGGCTCGAAGTATGACTCTTGGCAAGTGACACGACGGCGACGTAATGCCTGTTCTGGCCGGACTGAGCCCTGTCAAAATGCTCGCGCGCGTCGGGGAGCACAACGGGCTTGAAGCATAGGCACGTGAAAATGTCATCCCACGCGCGGCCAGTCGCTCGATGTTTGGAGTTTGGTACAACTGCGTCGTCCCAAACAGCGTCGTGTCACTCCATCCCAGGTCGTCGGCCAGAATAAACACAACGTTGGGTTTCGATCCTGGTTCGTCACTTGCCGCTTCGCAGTTGCGAACATACGCAACCAGCGAAAGGACCGTCAGCATTCGAATGAGAAACCTTGTCATGATTCGTATTAACTCTGCCTGTGTCGTGTAACAGCATCAGTGAAAGACGATAAAGGGCCATCAGAGTCAATCGTAACACAATGGTTTATTCCGCAAACATGCAATTCAGTCTCCGCAATACAAAACAAGAACCTCGTCCAAAATCGTAATCCAAGACTTGCCTGGTTCATTGAACGACAACCAACCAGTCTTCGTTTTCATCGACCGGGGCTTTTCCAAGCGAGACCTTGTGTCCGCCTTGGACTGACAATACCGAGCCTTGCTTCAACTCGCCCCCGCAACGCGGATTGAACCAATGTACGTCGAATTCGCCTTTGACGCCGCCCAGATCCAATTCGGTTGTACCACCCTCAGGCAGGTAAACAAGGTACGTGTCATTCGACTTGGCAAAACAATATTTCGAGATGCCATGATCCGGGTTGCCGACGAGCTGATCGGCATTCTTCATTTCCCAGAACGGAATCCGGTTGTCATGAAAAAAATTGATTGCAATCCGGCAGTAGTCCCAGCTTTGGTCTCGGCTGCGCCAGTCCTCACATAAAATGTCATTCTCATCGAACTGGTACCCGAAGTAATACTCGTTGCCTGCGCCACCAGCCATCAACGTACCCCAAAGCGTCTGTTTACGGACTTCGTGTTGTGTATGGGCCATCTTGCCGGATCGGTCATGGCCGTCAAAGCCGTTGTAGCCGAGGTCGGGAGACTGCGCATGTTTCGCGCTGCCAGACTCATCGAAGGCAACCACCCACGGCTTTCCAGATGCTTCGGCTGCGGACACCCATTTGACCGTTTGGGCGTGCGTCGTTTTCAAGCTGCTGTTCTGAAGCGATAACCCCGTCAGTCTCGATTTGTTTCCGATCAGAGGCAGGTAAATTTGATCCTGTCGATCGGGAAACGTGTGAAGAACAATATTGTGACCATAGGCATCGAGGCCGGCGATGTAATCAATCATCGCTTGCTGCTGCTCGGTCGACTGCGTGTTTTCCTCACCGAGATTCCAGTTTAGTGCGAGGTTGTGACCAAACCTGGCAATCAACTCACGACAATAGAGTTTTCGTTGGTTGAACAGGTTGCCTCCGTCAAGGCTCTCAGGCACGGACCCACTCTCTTCCTTGCCTTTCCGGTCGTCGTCATTCTCGGTTTCCTGCATCTTGAAATGCAAGTACATCCCGCGGGCGGTACCGTGATCAAATACGATTGACCATTGATCCAGTTTGCTGCAATCGTAATGCAGTTTGTCCTCCCGCTCGATAAACGGCCAAACATTGTCTCCATCACCGCCAGCGTTGTAGGTCAGAAACGAAAACGCGTTACAGCCCTTTCCTGAGAGATAATTGATCGCACCGATCAGGCCTTTGCCTTTTTCCTCGCCCCAGGTGGGATCGCCCGATTTCCAATCCCGGATGTGCGGTGACCAGGTCTTGAGAGGCGCCCGTCTGGGGTTTCCCGCGATCGTGTTATCAAAATCGGCGTAGGCCAGCAGTGTCTCCGGAGCGTCGGCGCCGACTTTCAGGAAATACTGTCCCGTTCCGGCGAACTGCAGATAACGTTTACCGACGTAATCGAGTCGACCGTGGGCCCTCAGGTCACGGCCCGTTTTGTCACTGGCCATGACCCGGAAAATACCGCTTGCGCCGTCAAAAGTCGCCACGGGCCTGGTCGGCGCATCTTGATCGAGCGCTGCGTTCTTCCCTTGGCTGAAAGAAACAACGTACGACCACTTCCCCATCCTGTCGGGGGCAAAATGTGCCCGCCAGATTGTTCCCGAATTCGCAGATGAGTTCGCCGCATTTCCATCGGCCGCGAAGTAACCGGGGATGACGTACTTCGCCCCGTCGGCATGAGTAAAGGTTGCGGTCATTCGGTAGTCGGTGAACGGGTTAGGATCGTTATCCTGTTCATGGGCGAAGGGGCCGTTCAGGTCCAGAGTAATTTTGTGCCATTGCTTCCGTTCGCCGGTAACGTTGACACTTCCATCGCCATCGGGTTGGCGTGGCAACTGTAGTCGAGCGAGACTAACCGGTTTCGACGGGCTCGATTCATGCAAATCACCTGGAACGGTCGTCTGCTGTTTCACCTGTTCTTTCAGCGTGGAAGCCGCTTGTTTTCTCGTCGCATTGTCAGAGGCTTGGAACGAAGCCAAACGCCAGCGGGCTCGACTGAATTCGTTTCCGTCTTCACTGCCAATTGTCGAATCAACCTGGATGATGGCTCTTTCGGTTATTTGTGTCTTCTTGCGGGTCCTGTTGAAATCAGCACCATTCTCATACATTTCGCGACGTAACGGATTATTGAAGCTGCCGATCGACTCTCCGTCGATCTCTAGCTCATCAAAGGACTTGCCATCGTCTTCTCCAACGTTTTGCAGCGTCATGTTGTCGTTGCCGGTTTGATACCGAAAACTGCACTCGGCGATACCGTTTCTGTTTTTGTCGGGATTGAGGGCCAGCCATTGATTCTTTTCCATGCAATCGTCCGTCACTTTACTTTCTGAAAACATACTCGCCGGCATTTGCAGGTTTTGGATTTCTGCCGGAGTCGATGTAGCTTGATCAACGGGAGGCTCACCGGGTTCAACAAAGGGAATCGGCTCGGGGAGGCTTCCACGTGTGGCAACAGGATCGGAACCGGTTCTTTCCGGGCAGTGAAAGTCCAAATCACTGGTCATCAACCACTTGTGAAACTTGAAACCAAACTCGCGCATCGAGAATTGAATCGTGTGTTCACCTGCTTGTTTGATATCCAGGACGATCCTGAAGGGCTCTCCACTGGTGCCTGCCACGTGATTGGGGTCCCCATCCGGCTTGATCACGGGTGTTAATTTCGAATGCGCGAAATGGAAATCCCGGACATCTGCGGACGTCAGTTTGAAACAGTGTTCTGCTTCGACAGCGATAACACTGTCCGCTTCGGTAAACACAACCGACTCGCCACTGATCGGTTGTTGGGCCAACGTTGAGACATCGGGAGCTTGACTCAATACAAAGAGCATGGCTGCCATGCAAGATGGCAGGTTTCGTGTTGGTTTCATTTCGATTTCGCAAACAAAGGAATATAAATTTCTTTTACGGACGATGACTTGGAAACCCTGCGCGCCTTTGTGGCAAGCACGGACGCAGCGTCTACCACGGCGGATCCAGCCGACCTGGTGTCAACCACCAAGGCGTCCGGCTCCAGGCCATCTTCCAACATCGCCGCTGAAAGCGCCTGGCCAGTTTTTCGAAACAATTCCGCATCAGCCTGGCCTGTCGAAAATTCTAAAGCGAGACCAGGTATGTCGGCAACCATTCGATCAAGTACGATTCGATTTGCGTCCACGCACTCGGCCCGATTCCATCACCGGGAAGTAACGCGGGTCAATCTACTGCAGCGTCACAGCTCGAAGTTGGGGTTTGTGAAAATTCATTTACCGAGGATCCTTGAGTAACTCAAGGAGGAATCGATGAATAAAAAGTATATCGTTCGGCTTTCCAGGGAGGAACGCCAAGAGCTTCGCGAGACGGTTAAAGCACTTTCGGGCTCTTCGCAGAA
>JAHEBQ010000003.1:0-56398 GCA_024642205.1 Planctomycetaceae bacterium
ACCCATTACCCATTACCCATTACCCATTACCCATTACCCATCAACCATCAACCATCAACCATCAACCATCAACCATCAACCATCAAATCAAAAAACTCACGTCAACCTCAGTTTTGTCAGTAAAGTCGACAAAAATATCAGCGTTGGATTGGTGATCCAAAACCGCTACGATTCACCCCCGCTCAAAACCTGAGCCGGTGATTCAAACCACGTTGCATCCATTTCGTCTTGCTGAATCGTCAGACTAACAACGATGGACACAAATACAAACCGCAAGAAAACCAGGCGCCGACGACGTCATGTTCGATGGCGCGATACGAACTCGCGAACCATGAAATCCGACGAAGCTGGCAGTCAAAATCGTCAGCTTGCGGACCCAGCCGGCATCCAGACGTTACCGTCCTTGGAAGGAGATGTCTGCCATATCAGCAAGTCTATCGAAGCCGTGCTCCTGTCCAAATCGGAAAACCGAAAACAACGGGCACTGGCGCGGGCGAGAAACATCCGCTATCAGACCGAAATACGTCGACCCATTGTATGCCTCGCATTCGTGCTGCCAATGGTCTTCCTATATGAACTGGGGGCCATTTGGCTGGGACGCCAATCGATACGCAGTGGAATCGATCAGTGGTTTCATCAAAATCTCTACCAGCTTGGATTCGGTGAGCTGGTCGTATTACCGATCATAACGATCGCGGTTCTGGTTTATTGGCATCACCGGAAACGGGATCATTGGCAGTTCCGCATCTCGTTATTGACCGGTATGTTCGCCGAAGCGATCGGGCTGGGCTTGATCCTGTTTTGGGCCGCCAACGCGATCGACCAATTGGCCGATGGCGCTCAAGCGCCCGCCGCAACGGCCGTCCTATCCCAAAACGCGTGGTGGGCAAACATTGTTGCCTGTGTCGGAAGCGGGATTTACGAAGAACTTGTTTTCCGGATCGGCTTGCTGTCAGTTTTGATTGTCGGGGCCAACAAGCTGTTTCCCGGCCATTTATCCGCGGCGTTGACCGGCGTGATCGCCGTCAGTTTGTTGTTTGCTGCACTTCACTACAGCGTTTTCAATCCTGCCGGCAACCCATTCGAAGTTTCCAGTTTCATGTTCAGATTTTTTGCCAGTACGGTTTTTTGTATTTTGTTTTTGTTTCGCGGATTCGGTATTGCCGTTGGCGCCCACGTGGCGTACGACGTGCTAACGCAGATTTGATTCGGAGATTCACGGCCTGGAATCACGCGTCCAGGTTTTCGGCCTGGACATATCCGATTGTCAACTCGATTCCCGGATTTTTGCCGAAGAATTTGATTTACGTTTTTGAGATTCCGAGTCGAAAATAACCCTATATTTCGCGACTTTGTTTCATTGCAGCTTTACAATAGAAGTACAGACATTCGCTCGGTCAAGGAACGAAAATTCGTTCTGATTGTTGGCTCGCGATATTTAGAAAGCATGTTGTGTTAACCGTTCGTCCAAAAATTACCGCTCTGAATTTTCATCTGTTCGCGCGAAGCATTCACCCCGAGTTATTTGAGGTCTGTGCCAGCCGGATACTGGAACGGGAAAACTATACATTGAAACTGAATATCACGACCGACGGACATGCGATTTCGTTTCTGCATGACTCCCTGGTTTTGACCGAAGTCAGTGCCGGTGCACATCACCCGCTTCCCGCAAACCTGGTCCTTCTATCGCATCCGATCGAAGGCACCAACCGCGACGCAACGGTGATTCACGGAAAGATCGGCTACCAATCGCAAATTCAGCTTGAGTGCGTCCCGCCCAAGACATTTGTCGCCATCAAACAACAACTCGACCAGAAGGTGGAATGCGAAGGCTTGATCCACCGATTTCAATCGAACGGTCGAATTGCCTTCGGTGCGATCAGCTACATCAACATTCAGGCGTTCCGACACCATGTAAAAGTCCGAACGTTTCATACATTCCCGGACACGTGTTCGGTCATTAAGTCCGACACGCGATTTTCGCTGGACTTGGACTGAATTCCAGATCTTAGCCGACCAGTGGCATGATTGCCGTTGCGACGGCCAGTTGTTTTTTTTCGGCCGATGCTAACATTGCACGAATCGACGACCAATTGCCAGCAGGTTGCCTTCGGTGATTGAATCAGCGGGCATTACCGTGGAATACCTGCGGCAGAAGTTCGCGGCGGAGCAATCGTCCCCGGAGTACCCGGCGACGCCGCATCCCGATCTAGGAGCCCTTGGCTGACTTCGTCCGCGTCGGACGTCTGGGATGATCGTAGGTACAACAGTCAGCCGGGCAAATATCCCAGTTGGCAGGCATGTTTCCAATGGCCCGTTTCTCCGAACCCGTCGTTCGCTCCAGAATCAACTCCCGGATCATTGAAACAAAACTCGGATGCGTGCCAACAGACTGCGCCCGAACCATATTGATCCCCAGTTCATCGCATACCTCACGGGCCTCAGTGTCGAGATCGAACAGAACTTCCATGTGATCGGACAAGAAACCAATCGGCATCAAGACCAGATCTTGAACGTCGGTTTCTCGTTTGAGTTCCCTGATGTAATCACAAACGTCCGGTTCCAGCCACGGTTGTGACGGTGGACCCGACCGACTTTGATAGACCAACGCCCAGGGGTAATCACCAATCGACTCCATGATCAACCGGCAAGCTTCCCTCAGTTGGGTTGAATACATGCAACCTTCCGCCATCGACATTGGAATGCTGTGGGCCGTGAACACAAACCGCGTGTTCTGCCGTCGGTCCGCCTGAATATGATGAATCGCATCCTCGACTCGTCGAACCGACGCGTCAATATACAGCGGATGGTTGAACGCCATGCGCAGCTTGTGCACTTCCGGAGCATCGGCCCCGAGACTGGCCTGCGCTTCGGCAATGTTCTCCCGGTATTGTCGACACCCGGAATAACAACTGAAGATCGACGTGAAAAAACCCAACGCATTCTTGATTCCGTCGTTCCTCATCTGCCGAAGCGTATCCGGGATTAGAGGATGCCAATTTCGATTTCCCCAGTAGACGGGCATGTCAATCTGATGGTCGGCCAACTCCTGCTTGATCGCCGCAATCAACTTGCGATTCTGCTCATTGATGGGGCTGATACCCTGAAAATGCCGGTAGTGATCGCTGACTTCAAGCATCCGTTCCCGCGGCACGTTCTTGCCGCGAAGCACGTTTTCAAGAAATGGCATGACGTCGTCCTGGCCTTCGGGCCCACCAAAGGAAACGAGTAACAGGGCGTCGTATGGATTTTGGGAGTTCATGAGTTGTCTTGTTTTGTTGAACGGGAGCTGAAATCAGGATGAGTGAAGGGCCTGGATTACAAAATCAGGAATCAGGATCGCAAAGGGAGGCTTGCCGTCGGGAAATCGGCAACAGGCGACTTGAAATCGGCCTTCCGCAACCGGCTGCCCTCGATCATTGGCCAGATCGAACTCATACCAGATTTGCTTACCGTCAATTTTTACGAGCCTCAACGTCACCTCAACCTGTTCTCCAAACACAGCCGGCCGGTGAATTTCCAGATCCACATGGAGACGGGGGAATCCCATGGTCCCCCGCTCATCATACAATACGACTCGCAGACCACGACTCCGAAGAAACGCGTATTCTGTTTCCTCCATCATCCGAATGTAAGTCGCAAAATGGGCGAACCTGCTTCCGTCGGTGTCCACAAACCGGACCTCGCGGGAATACTCGAAACTTGCAATGGCTGAGGATGAAATGCTCAAAATAACGGGAACCAAAAAAACAGGCCCAGCAGTACGGTGATAAACATCCCTGCTGAAAACCATTCAGATTTAGCGATTGATTTGACTTCTATGAAACCGTCAGAACAGCATTGGCACAACCGGGCGGCCTGGGATCGGCTGGCGAAAAAGCAGGATCGACTCGCCAAACCCGCGCGCGACGTCGATTTTGCCAGACCCCTGCAGTCAGTTGATGGACCCGGCTGGCTCGGAGGCAATATCACCGGAAAGCGTGTCCTCTGCCTGGCAGCGGGGGGGGGTCGGCAAGGTCCGATTTATGCTGCCGCAGGCGCGATCGTGACGGTGGTTGATATCAGCCCGGCGATGTTGGAGCTGGATCGGGCCGTTGCTGGCGAACGAAACCTGTCGCTGAAAACCATCGAAGCTTCGATGGATGACCTTTCTTCCCTTCAGGACAATTCTTTCGAAATCGTGATTCAACCGGTAAGTACCTGCTACGTTCCCGATGTCCTGCCGGTATACCAGGAAGTCGCCCGCGTGCTATGTGCTGGAGGACTTTACATCAGCCAACACAAACAACCGACGAGCCTGCAAACGACGATCGACGCTGATTCGGGTGGATATCGCATCGAATACCCCTATTACCGAACCGATCCGCTGCCGCCATCGGCCAAGCCCAATCTGATTCGCGAGGACGGTACGCTGGAATACTTGCATCGCTGGGAGAATTTGCTGGGCACGATGTGCCGGGTCGGGTTGGTGATCGAAGACATCACTGAACCAATGCATGCCAAACCAGACGGGGTTGCCAGCAGCTTCGCCCACCGTTGCCAATTCGTCGCTCCTTACATTCGCGTCAAAGCCCGCCGCACGGGTAAAGCAAGGTCAAACGTGATTATCGTTTGACCGCCTGGCCATCGTACCACGGCGTTTTTTTCAGTTGGCCACGAACACAGCCAATCCTTGATTTCCACCGGCCTGCACAATTCACGTTCACTCATCGCTTGTGAGTTTTCCTGGCAGCGGGATGCTTCCCAAACTCAGATCGCCGGTTGTTGCTGAGACAAACAATGAAAGGACCCCAGACCGACAGACAAATTCTTCGAAGGCGACCCGATTACACGGCGGGTGGGAAACAGCGGTTTGAGAATATCGATGGCTTTCAAATCCTCGGGGACGCCAAACTGGGGAACCAACACCAGTTCATTCGTGATCAGAAAATTGCAAAAACTCGCCGGAATTCTTCGCTCGCAATACTCGATTGGACCGGGGATCGGCAGCGGTATCAGGCGATAATGTCCCAATTCAACCGCGTTCAATTCTGATTTGAGGTCATCCAGGTTTTGCGTGAGCCCTGGCGACTGGAGATCACCGGGATCATCGCTCCAGGCATAGACGATTGTCTGACGATCGGTGAATCGGGCAAGCTGATCGATATGGCCGTCAGTATCATCGCCTTCAATCGCATCACCCGATAGCCAGATCAAGGCCCGTACGCCGAGGTGATCCCGAAGTAGTTTCTCGACCTGCGCAAGCGACACGTTCGGGTTGCGATTTGGATCAAAAGCACATGATCGGGTGCAAAGCAAAACGGCGTCGTCATTGACTTCAATTGCGCCCCCTTCGAAACAAAAACCGGGGGAAATACACTGAATTCCCAGATAGTCGGCCACGCGTTTGGCGACTTTTTGATCTTCATCAAACGGAGGATACTTTCCTCCCCACGCGTTGTAGTGCCAATTGATGGCAACCAGTTGGTTATTCGAATCGATGACGAATGTCGGGCAATAGTCTCGTGCCCAGGCATCGTTGGTCGGAATACTGACAAGCGTCATGTTCGAAATCGACCCGAGACGCTCTTCGGCCGCCTGGAGCTCATCACCTGCGGCCATCACAAAAACGGGCTGTGTCGGCGCAATCATGGTCACCAGTTCGACAAACTCGTTTTGGGCCGCAGCCAGGTTGTGCGGCCAGGTCTCGAGATTGTGCGGCCAGCTGAACCAGATTGCGGCTTGTCGTTCCCATTCAGCCGGCATGTGAAGTCGTGTTGGATTGGTTTTCGTCAAGGTATTACGCTCCCGGGTACGATTCTCATCAGGATTGGTTACGTTACAAAAAATATGGAGATTTTCTTAACTGTATCGCCAGGTGGGCGGCAGGTTTTGCATCAGACCGTCACGGCAAACAACGTCGACGCGTGCCTTTTCGAGCTCGTGCCGGCCCCTCAAGTCTCCAGAATCATCACCTCGGATTGACTCGAGCCAGAACGATGATCGTGCTGGCCGGATGGTCCATTCGCAGGCTTGGAAACCAGTGTTCTGTCACCGCTGAGAATCAAGGTGGGCATAAGAGCTGGTCGTAGTGAACAAGGCTACGAGTCCTTGCATTTTTTTGATCAAAAAGACCCGCGACCTTGTCTACTACCCATGAATCAAATCTTGACACTGCACTAGGATTCCAACCATCGCTTCGTCAGCCCCCGGTAAGCGTCAATTCGCCGGTCGCGAAAGAATGGCCAGTGGGTCCGTGCCGTTTCAATGAGCGACAAATCACAGTCGACGATCAACGTTTCCGGTTTCTCATGCGAAGCAATTTTCACCAGACTGCCATACGGATCAACGACAAACGATGAACCCCAGAACTCAATATTGTCTTCGACACCCACTCGGTTGGGGGCGACCAGAAACACCCCATTGGCAATCGCGTGGGACCGCATCATGGTTTTCCAGGCGTCAAGCTGACTTGCCCCGAATTCGGCTTTTTCGGGGGCCTGCCAGCCGATCGCGGTGGGGTAAACCAGGATCTCGGCCCCGTGCAACGCCGTCAGGCGAGCCGCTTCGGGGAACCACTGATCCCAACAGATACACACACCGATCTTGCCGACCGACGTGTCAAAACACTTGAAACCAAGATCCCCCGGCGTGAAATAGAATTTCTCGTAAAAATAGGGATCGTCCGGGATGTGCATTTTGCGGTAGGTACCCAGGATTGAGCCGTCTGACTCAATCACCACGGCAGAATTATGGAATAGCCCCGCAGCTCGTCGCTCAAACATGGGGACGATGATGACAACACCCAGTTTTCTCGCAAGCTCGACGATCCGATCCGTTGTCGGGCCAGGAATGGACTCAGCCAGGTTGAAATGTTCGTGGTCTTCGGATTGACAAAAGTATCGACTGGCAAACAATTCCTGCAGGCAAATCAGCTTCGCGCCGCCGGCCGCCGCGTCCACAATCTGGGCAATTGTCGTTTCGATATTCGCTGGCACGTTCGTTGAACAACCAAGCTGAATTGCGGCGACGGTAAGTGTTGGTTTCATAGTTCGTTTTCGACGGTTTGGTCGCTCACAAAGTCAGTGTTCCGGATGAATGAAACTCAGTGTTCTGGATGCATGAAACGAGGTGTCCTGAACCCGAGACCTGATTCCATTCAGACTGGAGGCGGTGTCGCGTTGATAATTCACCGTCCCTATCTGGACGATCATCCTATCAATGGTAGTCTTACAGCATGTTAAATAAACCACCCCATGGATTGTTCATTACCGGCACCGATACGGAGGTCGGCAAGACCCACGTCGCAACACTGATCGTCAGGGAATTGGTCGCCGCGGGACATCGCGTCGGTGTCTATAAACCGGTCGCCAGCGACTGCGTTTTTGATGGTCGCCAGCTGGTTTCTGAAGACGCGGTAGCACTGTGGGAAGCCGCCGGACGGCCGTTGACGCTCGACGCCGTTTGTCCACAACGTTTTCACGCCCCGCTTGCTCCCCATTTGGCGGCCCGGAACGAAGGCCGCGAGGTCGATTCCGAGCTCATGCGAACTGGCATTTCGGCTTGGGCGGATGAATGCGATATCGTCATTGTCGAAGGAGCTGGCGGTTTGATGTCGCCCATCAGCGACGACGAATATTTCGCCGACATCGCCTGCGACCTGGGGTACCCGGTCGTCGTCGTGGCCCCCAACTCCATTGGCGTGATCAACCAGTCGCTTTCAGCCCTGATTACGGCCGCATGTTTCCGCGACGGGATTCCGATCGCGGGCGTCATCCTCAACGACGCCCGAATGTTTGATGGCGATCTCAGCATGGAAACCAACCGCGAGCAGATCGCCAGTCGGGCAATGGTGCCCGTGCTGACGCGATTGCGCTACGAGGGAGACGCGTTCGATGAGAAAGTCGATTGGATGGCGGTCGCACAGCAATCGGTAGAGGCAGCCGAATCTGAAACAGCGGGGTTCTAGCCGATTCGGTCCGCCCAAGGGTTACCGCATGGCCGTACCCCAATCAAGGGACGGGTTTTCAGCGTCACCAAAAAAATGGTTCGAGCCCTACCGACGTTCCGGATCGTTGATCGGCCGCAACGGACTGGCTGGCATGTAAATTGGCTCCAGATGATTGGCCGGCACAACCGGACGGGCTTGAAGCTGTTGAATTCGCTGATCGAGAACCTTCAGTTCGGCCTGGAGCGTTTCCAATTCCTGCTCACGAGCCTGTTCCTCTTTCAGAGCATCCATCATACGTTGTACGTCTGTCCCCGAGAGCTTTGCCCGCTGCATCATCGTAAAACTCGCGAACTTCTTTTCCAGGGAAAACAACGCCCGCATGATTGACTGGTCTGCATCGTTAAGTTTCGTCAACTCCCTGGAATTGCGGAACTGCGTTGCGTAGATTGGTTCCAGAAGAGATTTATCCTCTGCCGCAAATTTCGGCTGACCCTTCCTGGCGTGTTCCATCAGAATCTGTTTTAACGACTGTTGGTGAGACTGCTCGAGTTTCTCCTTTTCCACTCGGAGATTCACGTCGGATTTTTCCACAACCATTTTCAACGCGGTCTGGATTGCCCGCTGTTGAGCCAACGGATTGTCTTTGCTGCCTTCGAGCGTCGTCTGCAACAAAGTTGCGACTTGTTCGCAATACTGTTCCATTGACCGATCAACCGGGTTCGATTCAGGGACTGTCGGGCGTCGTGCATCGCATTCGCTCGCGCAGGTTTCACAACTGGACGTGTTGATCCCGCACAAGTCGCAATCGAAACACTCATGTTGAATCCGAATTTCGGGCGTGACGCTCAACATCAAAGCCGTGGAAACCGCCGAACCGTCACCGGTCGTCGGTTGATGGTATGCTGCGACTTTATACGGTGAATCCTTCGAATTGGAATTGAACGGCCGGGGCGCATTCAATTGGCACGTTCGGAACGTCGGTTCGTCGGTCTTGTTGGTCGTTCCATCAATCGCTTGACGGACCAGGGGGAGAAAAGGTTGAACCGACGGGAGACCTTGTTCCCGGTGGTGGAGCGAATCTCGTTGCTGGGTATCGCTTGGCGGAACCAAGTCGCTGGTTTGACCATCCGTTTGGCTGGACACCGTCAGCAGAACGATGGTGGCGAATAGAAATCCGTTCTTTACCGTGGACATGCCTGACTCCTTCAGTACATCAAATTTTCAACAATCCCGATCCTGGGAATCCTTGTTGATAATCCAGACGCTGCTTTTCAACAATACGAATCTTGAAAGGGCCAAGAAACGCAGGTTATCGCAATCCCGCCCCAATCGGGTCCGTTGAGCAACGGTGGGTTAAAATGCTATCATTCGAAGAGGACGTTTCGTCAACGTTTGTTTTTTCGATCGAAAAAGTCGGATTTCGATCCTTTCGGAGTTTCCCAATTTGATCGAACATTAATCAACGAGAGCACACCGCCGCCATGTCGACCCGATTCGATCCCGATTTGATTTCCATGATTCGCTGTCCGATTACAAAGTCTCCCCTGTCGGCTGCTTCCAGGACTCTTATCGAACAACTGAACCGGCAAATCGAATCCGGTACCCTGGTTAACCGCATTGGACAGACTGTCGAAATCAAGCTGGATGGCGGATTCATCAACGAGGATCAATCATTGTTGCTTCCGGTCCGCGGCGGAATTGTCATCCTGGTTTCAGACCAGGCCATTGGCTTGAGTGGCGTCGTAATTTGAATTTTGGGAGTCGCGTTGGAAAACTCTGGCCCGGGCAGGTTTCAGGAGAAGAGCATGAGTGACAAGAAAACGATTTTCAAGATGATCATCGACGGCGAGATTCCGGCGAACATCATCTATCAGGACGATTTGTGCCTGGCTTTCCATGATGTTTCGCCACAGGCCCCCACGCATGTCTTGCTGATCCCGAAAAAGGAAGTTGTCAACGTGGCTGGGTTGACGGAAGACGACTCGAGCCTTGCCGGGCACCTGTTATTGACGGCCGGCAGGATTGCACGGGAACTTGGAATCGAGGAGTCAGGATACCGTGTCGTGGCCAACTGCGGACGCGATGGCGGTCAATCGGTTGACCATCTGCACTTGCATATTCTGGGGGGCCGGCCACTTCAATGGCCGCCGGGCTAAGCCGCACATCGCGTCGATTCGAGTTCCGACGCAGTTTTTCTTTGTGCGGATACGCAATAGCACTAACGCCGAATTCGGTTGACTTGAATGTCCATGTTTCGTGTTGACGCGGAACGTGTTAGTCCATCGGAAGCGGGAATTCCATGTGCCATCCGAACACCTCCAATGGAGTTACAACTCGCACAGCCGCAGCTGCCAGTAGTGCTACCGACGTCACCTTCACTCATGAATTCGCCGTCCACGTACCCGGAAGATTCGCACCCGCCATCGCAAATGACACTTCCACAACCACAACTCGCCGACGACTCAGCGCCACTGCAGAATCGGCTTCCATACAGTGCACCCAGGAACGCGCCCGGCTGCCAACAGCCAATTCGATGTCCGCAAAACGGACGGGCCTTGATCGCGCCACCAGTCCACTGATCTCCACAACATGGATCCTGGCAATCTGGTGGTGTGCTCCGCCACTCGCCAACGTAAACTTCGCCACAACCGCTTCCGCAGGTCATGTTCCGTTTGATCTGTCGCAGTCCATCCAACGGTCCGCCAACTAGCCCTCCACGAACGATCGGTCCATTGCAATCATTACAGGCCATTGGAGCGCAGCAGCCAATCGACATCATTGAAATGGCCAAACATGTTACGATTAAATAAAGCCGGATCATCACTCGCCCCTCGAAAAAACTACACGTACCAAGTGCACATTGAAAAGTTATCGGTCGCCAAGGCTTGGCTAATCAAAAAAATCCTTACAATTGGAAAAGTTTCACCCCTTTTACATCTGACCATGACTTTCATGCACACATCCATGCAAACCCACAGACACTATCTCCTGATTGCAGGCTTGATTGCTTGCATGCTGACCGGCTGTGGCGACCCGATTCGTGCCAAAATCGTCGGAACCTGGACGATCGAACAAGCCGATAATGTCATGAGTCGCATCAGCCGACCGGACTCCGAGGCAGTTGATTCTCCCATCGGGAATGGACGCGACTCCCCTCCACCCAAAATGCTCATCTCTTTCTTGAAGAGCGGGCGGCTTGAGACTTCTACGCACATGGGTGAAGTGAATCAGGAAAAACAAGGCCAGTGGAAGTTGATTTCGTTTAACGAAACCACCAACGCCATGAGGCTGTTGTGTGATATTCAGGATCAGGAAACCGAACACGAAATCGAATTTCTTGATCCGGATACCATTAAACTGGTGCCGCCCAACATGGCCGGAACCACAATGAAAATAAGATTCAAACGCCAACATTGAACGCAATCCGTTAGTGGTGAAAGGGAATTTACCATGAGTAAGCCAGTATTTTTCTTCCAGCAGAACCTGGCTCGATTTCTGTTGGCCGTCTCAGGCATTGCGGTTTGTTTTACGATTGGATGTGCCAGGTCAGAATCACCCAACCCGGTTGCCCAAGGCGAATCGAAAATCGCGGTTTCACCAACTCAGGCAATACGACGGCACGAAATCACCGATCCGATTACGTCGAAAAACCTGATGGGCATTTGGCTGGGCAGCGCCACGCTGGACGAAGCCAAGTTTCGGAGCAAGCTGGATAACCTGACATCCGATCAACAGCAGCTCGCCCTCGCCAAAGCCACGAGTTTTCTTTCAACAGTGATGTCCGTCGAGTACAAGCGCGATGGCACGCTTGTCAATGATCTGGAGCTGATTTCAATCGATGGCCAGGTCTTGCGGGATGGTTCGACCGGGTCCTGGAAAGTCGTTGAATCCAAAGATGACGGGCTGGTGATCGAAACGCAGGAAACGCTTTCTGACGGCTCGGTTGCAACCGGTCATTCCTACCTGAAGTTCTTTGCCAACGGAAGCCGTTTTGTGGCGGCCGTCCCCGTCTGCGACGATCTCCTGGGATGCGATGCAATGCTGGTTTTTGACCGCCAGAAGTTACCCGATGCCAGTCTTGCCGAGGGCGATTCAAATACGCAGAACAAATAACACGTGCCCAACGGCAACCTTTCGACTGCCAAGAAACGCCACAGGTCGCGTCTTCAGTCGGCAATCGCGAACGTGCGCGGATGACGGCGTTACGGCTTCGTGGTCCGAAATACCACTTCCGCGCCGTTTTCAGCCTCATCTTCAAGTTCTCCGCGGCGTCCAATAGAATACGGGTTTCCCAATCAGCGAAACTCGAATGTCTGACAACGCCTTGCCACCAATCATGTTGCTGCGGAGTTTCCTCACCGTGGGTTCGGGGTACGTGTTAAGTATCCTGTCGTTGATCGCGATCCTCGTCGTGTTGGGTTACGGGTTCTTTCCTCAATACGTGGAGTTTCAGGGGCTCGATGCACAGGCGCGGGATACGATCATGGAAACGAACCCTGAGTCGGCGATCCCGCCCATGATGTTTTGGTCCGTGGTGTTGCTTAACTCAATTGCCTGCATCGCGATTGGCTGGATGGTTATTCGAACGGCGCCTTTTGCTCCGTTTTCACACGCCGTTTTTTTGGCCGTGCTGATGTTCATCAATTATCTTCAATTGGTGATTGCCCAACCTCAGAAGCAAAAGTCGATGACGATCGTTTTCATGATGGTATTTCCCGTTGCGGTTTTGATCGGAGCAAAACTGGCGATCGGCCGGCGTGATCCAGTGGACGGCACAGATCCGCCACCTGCCGATTTGAGTTAGACTCCGGTACATGACGCGTCATGATTTGAAGGCTTTCGTTAACCGCGGTTACACATGAACTTTCGTCTCCTTTCCAAACTGCTCGGCATCCTCACGGTCTTGATTGGATGCTTCATGCTGTTCAGCCTGATCTGGGCCGATCCCGCCATTGGAGCGCATACCGATCCGGTCGTTGAAAGCAGTCGCCCGGAAACTGACGGCGTTTGGGGGCTGATTTACAGCGCGATCATTTGCTGGGTTCTGGGCGGATGGATGTTTCATTATGGACGTGGAAGTGGAACCAAGATCTACCGCAAGGAAGCGATGGCAGTGGTCGGTTTGAGTTGGGTCCTGGCCACGGTTCTCGGTGCGATGCCCTACATTTTTAGCGGAACATTTCGTGGCCCCTCGGTCCGAGTCGTTAACGACGCGCCGTTGGTACTGGTGGCTGCCTCACGATGGAAGTTCTGGGAAGACTGGGAGCAGGCGAACACGGTAAGCTCTGACGAGTTAAAGGTGCTGCGGGCTGTCTCGACGGCAAATGCGCGGGGACTGACCGAGCGCGAGCTGATCGGCCACACCGATTTGAAAGATGCGCCGCAGGTTTTCCTGGAGCTCGAACAACGGTGGCCGTTCCAGAAATGGCTCGCTTCACCGGGTCAAGATCCAACGGCACCTGCCGATCGAGCCTCCAATTTTCGTCTGAACTGGGTTCGAATGGGCCTGGTCGATTCGCTGTTCGAGTCCCAGTCCGGATTCAGCACTACCGGAGCGACAGTAATCTGCGATTTGGAAGATCCGCATTTGATTCCTCACTGTATTCTGTTTTGGCGCGCGAGCACCCATTTCCTGGGCGGGCTCGGAATTATCGTGCTGTTTGTCGTTTTGCTGGGCCAGGGCTCGTCGGGGAAGGCCCTGATGCGCGCCGAAATGCCTGGACCCACGCATGAAAGCTCCAGCGCGCGGATGCAACATACCGCTTGGCTGTTCGCCGCAATGTATGTTGGATTGAATTTCATCCTCGCCTTGATATTGACCTTTCTTGGGATGTCCGTGTTTGACGCCGTTTGCCATTCGTTTGCGACGATGGCGACCGGAGGATTCAGTACCTACAACGCCAGCCTGGGACATTTTTTTGCCGCGAATCAAGGTCGCGCAATTGAATACGTGGTGATTGTTTTCATGATCCTGGCTGGTGCCAATTTCTCACTGCTGTTTCTCGTGCTGATTGGTAATCCGCTTCAACTCTTCAAAGACATCGAGTTCAGGACCTACGTACTGATTATCGCATTGGCGACGGCAGCGATCCTGGTATTCGGGATATGGGCCGGTGATGCCGATTTCAGTTCACTGGAAAGTGGATTTCGTAACGGACTGTTTCAGGTGGTGTCGATCATGACGACGACCGGTTATGGGACGGCCGATTTCGATCAATGGAATAATTTCGGACGCGGTCTGTTGTTGGTGCTGATGTTCATTGGTGGCTGTGCTGGCAGTACCGGGGGCGGATTAAAAGTGATTCGACACGTCCTGTTTGTGAAAATCCTCCGGATGGAGATTGAAGGTTCGTTTCAACCGAAGGAAGTTCGTTTGTTGAAACTGGGCGGCAAACCGACCGACGATCAATCATTAAGGCATTCGATCCTGGTCTATTTTGGCGTGATCATTATCCTGTTTGTGTTCGGCTTCATGTTTGTGTTGTTGATCGAGCCGGATTTGACCTGGGGAGATGATCCCAGCAACAAACTGATCGATACCGCCAGTGCCGTGGCGGCGACGCTGAACAATATCGGACCGGGACTCGGTGTCGTCGGTCCAACGCAGAATTACGCAAATTTCAGCTTTCTATCCAAGTCGCTGTTCATCTGGTTGATGACTCTCGGTCGGCTGGAGATCTTTCCGATTCTTGTGCTGTTTGCCCCCCGCTTCTGGCGCGACCAGTAAGCGATGGAAGAGTAAAGCCCGACCGCCAGTCAAACGGCGCTCGATTCGAATGGGCTCCGCCGTTAGGCCAGAAGATCCTTGAGGACGTTTCCATGAACGTCTGTCAACCGTACATCGCGCCCGGCGTATCGATAGGTCAGGCGTTCGTGGTCGAGACCCAGCTGGTACAGCACGGTTGCCCACAGGTCGTAAACGGTGCATGGGTTTTCGGTCACCCGGTAACCAAACTCGTCGGTCGCGCCGTAGGCAGTGCCCCCTTTGACGCCGCCTCCTGCCATCCAGATACTGAATCCGAAGGGATTGTGATCACGGCCATCGGAGCCCTGGGAAAACGGGGTCCTCCCAAACTCACCCGCCCAGATGATCAACGTTTCGTCCAACAGTCCGCGCTGCTTGAGGTCCCGGATCAACGCCGCGATGGGTTGATCAACCTGGTTGGCCATTGCTCCGTGTCCTTTGGCCAGCGCCCCGTGTTGGTCCCACGGATTGGGGGACCCGCCTGCCCCAATCCCAACCGAGATACAACTCAACTCAATAAATCGGACGCCCGACTCAACGAGCCGACGCGCCAACAGACACTGCCTTGCGTAAGCCGCTTTATCGGGTTGACTCGAATCCAGGCCGTACATCGTTTTCGTCGCCTCCGATTCGCCGGAAAGATCGCAAATTTCGGGCACGGCCGTTTGCATCTTGAACGCGGTCTCGTAGTTTCGGATGGCTGCGTCGATGCTCGAGTCGTTCGTCTGCGCATGAAACGTCTCGTCCAGCCGCCGAATCAAGTCAAGATGGGCACGCTGATCGGTTTTTTCCAACCCCGGTGCGATATTTCCAACGGCTGGTGTCCGGTCAGCCTGAATAATCGAACCTTGATGCTGGGCCGGCAAAAAACCATTACTGAATAATCCGATCCCGCCGTGGGGCGGGACGGCTCCGCCGCTCTGCAAGACCACGAAACCTGGCAGCGTTTGATTCTCCGTTCCCAGGCCATAGTTACACCATGCCCCGGCGCTCGGATGTCCGATGAACGGAAAACCGGTGTGCATCGCGTAATTTCCCTGGGCATGTTCGTTGACAGAACTTGTCATGGAACGGATCACGGCCAGTTCGTCGGCGACCCCGCCAATTTCCGGAAACATCGAACTGACCGGCAGACCCGACTCTCCCCATTGCTTGAACTCAAACGGCGAAGCCATGACGTTGCCGTTCTGGTTGAACTGGGTTCGCTCAATCTTGACCGGCATCGGTTTTCCATGGTCCAGCTTCAAGCGAGGTTTCGGATCGAAGGAATCCACATGTGAAACACCACCGGACATGTAACAGAAAATCACGTGTTTCGCGCGAGCCGGATGGTGAGTTACCGGCAACCGGTCTTCCAAATCTCGATTTCCCGCACGCTTCAGATTCGTCCCGTAACTCTGGTCCGACATCAATGCCTGCAAGGCAAGCAAGCCGAACCCGGTCGACGTTCGGGCGAGAACCTGCCGCCGGGTTAATTGCTGTTGATACATGTAATTACCGAATGTAAATAAACTCTTTCAAATTGAAAATCGCATGCGCCACCCGTGCCAGTGGATCGTGTGGTCCGGATGAACTGCCCGATGGGTGCAACTCTTGTTCGCCGTTGGCCACCAGGTCGCGCAATCGAAAGACGCTGTCCCGCTGATCTGGCGACAATTCCGCCAGCACGTTGGCATCGGAAATGACCGGCTGACCCGAAAACGAGGCCGCGATCTGTTCTCTCGAAAGCGCCCGGTCGTACACTCTGACTTCATGAATCTTGCCAATCAGCATCCGCCCGGGAGTCGTCTTGATCCCGTGTCGAATTCCCAGCACGATCTGCGATTGTTGCTGTGGAAACGTTTGAAGATCAGATTTTCGAATCGCTTTTCCATACGGCTCGCCGTTTCGGTAACCGGTGATCGTCCCATCAGCGGCGTATGTAATCGCCACGTGAACCGGTTCATTTTTCGCGGACTTTTCGGCCGCTCCGCCAAACGGCAGTGTTCTCAGGTGGAAATTGGAACCTGACAACCAGTGCCTGGTTTCAAGCTCCCCAAACACAATCGAGTCAAACACATTACCCGCGAGGTCTTGAAGGGTGACGATTCCACCTCCTTTTTGCTTGAGACCATCCAGTTGCACCCAGGCTTCGAGCGTTTTTGCCGCCATCGGTTTTGCAAGCGGATCACTTATTGCGAACCCGTCGCCATCAAGGATCAAGGCGTTGTTTTCGATCCGTGCGGATGATTTGAGCGTTAGCTTGAGACCGGCCATGGTATCCGTCAGGCCTTGGGAAAAATCCCATCGGGCCAGCGGCAATGGAAAATCCTGTTCGGCAGTTCCGGATTTCGTTCTGGCCTCGATCATTCGTGTGCGAACCGGATCAAGTATCGTAGCGAGTTCGTTTTTTGCGCTGATGAGGGAGCGTTGCATTTCATTCTGTTGATCCATCCGGTTGCGCTGGACCTCTTCCGAAAAATTCAAATAATCCGCAAGTGCCGCCAGTTCGTGATGATCGGGTTTTCGACCAACTGCGGTTTCGAACATCGCATTGATTCGCTCGCCACCCGACGCCGCTGGCATCTCATTTCTCATGCGTTCGGCCCATTTCTTGGATCGCTCAATCACAAACGGTGAATTCAGCAACGCCAACGACTGGGCCGGCACATTGGTCGCGTTTCGTTGGCCTGTCGTGGCAAAGGGCACTGGCGAGTCAAATGCAACCAGAAATTTGTCGAGGGTGTTTCGATTCGATCGAACATAGACCGCACGCCGGTTGGATTGGGAATCGGGGAGGAAGCCAGGGCCGTACATTTCAATACTTAGCCCGCCGGAGACCGAAACCAGCGAATCGCGGATCGATTCAGCATCCAAACGCTGGAGACTGAAATGCGTCAGCAGATTGTTTTCCGGGTCGATTTCTCTGGCCCGCGGCGACGCAACGGACGATTGTTGCCAGGTTTTTGAATCCACGATGAAGCGAATCATATCCTTGATCGACCAATTCTGTTCCACCATGCGCGTCGCCAGGAAGTCAAGCAATTCCGGATGTGATGGCTTGGCTCCCAGCCTGCCAAAGTTGTCTGGCGTGGCAACCAGTCCGCGCCCAAACAGATACAGCCAGATTCGATTCACAATCACGCGTGATGTCAGCGGGTTGTCGGCTCGAAACAGGTCATTGGCCAACTCCCATCGTCCGCTTTGTCCGGTTTGATAGGAAGTCGCATCGATGGCTTCGAGGAATCGTCGAGGAACGGGTTCCAGTGGCTTGTGGTGATCGCCCCGTTCCAGTAACGGCTGGTCAAACGAATCGGCTTCCGCAACACCAGGGACGCGGAAAGGCAGTGGAACGGCAAGCTCCGTATTTCGGTACCGCTGGACCGGTTCACGTACGTCGCGAAGTGTCTCCATCGTGTTGGGCAACACCGCATCCCGTATCAGTGCATCGAGAAACAGGGCTTGCGGGTTGGTCAGTTTTCCATCCCGCCAGGCCTTGACCGCATCGGCTGTCGCAACGGCAAAACGTTCGGCAAGTTCCTGGATCGACGTCGGTTCCCTGGCGTTCGCGGCTGCAAACACCGGCGTCAGAAACTCCATCGGAAAATCCGACGGCGGCCCAAGTTCGCTTTTCCGAATCACCACGTCGCGAACGCCAAACCACGACCGATCAGAATCGCGGGTTTGTAACGGGGCATCTCTTGCGGTCGCGATTTCGAGGTGAACGTCATCGCCTTGCCAGTAGTCGAGGTCGAATCTCTGCCAATGCCAGTTGCGATTCTTGACTTCGTTAATCGGATAAACCGTACCGTTACGCGGATAGTTCTGTACAACATATCGGGCCGTTGCCTGACCGCCACCGACGCACCGCATCCAGGCCGTCCATTTCTCATCCACATGAAACCGGGGAGAACCCAGTACACCCCGATGACGATCGGAAATCAGGTTGGTAAACACGCCGGCTGGATAGATCGCCGATACGATTTGGTTTCCGTCGTTGGCGAGCGTAAATTCGCCCGCGACGACGGGTGCAAACGATTCGCTCCCTTCTCCAAACCACGCTTCAAAGTCAGTTTGGGACGCCAAATCCCAATCGTGAACGGCCTCGTTTCGCTGGTCGGATTGGCTCGTTTGCTGAACTGACCACTGGCGTTCCTGCGCCTGCCAGGCGGATTTAAAGTCGTTTTGCTTTTCGATTTCCGCCAACAGGGTCTTCCATACGTGCAGGGAGTGCGTCGGCGCATCGGCCGACACCAGCATCGCTTTCATCGTCTCGTCCGGGGCCAACAAACGATCGGCAATTCGATCAGCATGATTCAACCACGCCTGGGCCAACTGGCTCTTGATACCGTTTTTTATCTCCCCCAGCTCGACCTCATGCTGAACCTGACGCCGGCGAGTGTTCGCGTCCTTCATGGCCGGTCGACAGGAACCGATCACGCCAAACAGTGCATAGTAATCGGACTGACTGATCGCATCGAATTTGTGGTTATGGCAACGAGCACAAGAAATCGTCAGACCCAGAAACGCCTTCCCGAATACGTTAATCTGGTCGTCGGTAAAACGAACCTTTTCGTCCAGAGCGTCGGTCGGTGCAAATCCATGAAAACAAAGTCGCCAGTAGGCCGGCCCAATCATGGACTCGTTAATACCCAACGGTTCGTTGATCCGCGGATTGGCCATCAAGTCCCCCGCGATGTGTTCCCGAACCAACTGCTGGTAGGAGACGTCGGCGTTGAACGCCCGAATCAAATAATCGCGATACTGAAATGCGTTCGGAATCGCCGGGTCGCCTTCCGATCCATGCGAGTCAGCGTAACGCACGAGGTCCATCCAATGTCGAGCCCACCGCTCCCCAAACTGGGGAGACGCAAGCAACTCATCGACCAGCGCTTCGATGGTTTTGGCTCCCGATTCCACCTCGGCCAGCAAGCCTGGCGACGGTGGCAACCCGGTCAGGGCAAATGCAAGCCGCCTTGCGAGCACTCGATTTTCGGCCGGTTGACTTTGTTCCAGAGATTTGAGCTGTGCGGCACGAAAAACAAATCGATCGATCGGATGATCGGACCAGTCGTTCACCGGAGGCACCACGGGGTTTCGAACCGGCTGAAAACTCCACCATTTTTTTCGCGACTCCAGCGTCGACTCCCACGAAATCGACTGCTTCAATTCGTTTTCCGAAGGCGGCTGGTCACGAGGATCCGAAGCACCGTCCGCGATCCATTTCCTGAAATCCGCGATGACTTCCGGGCTCAGCTGCGCACCGCCTTCGGGCATTTCCAATCCTTCGACCTGATGCTCAATAACTTTCAACAGCAAGCTGTCACCTGGTTTCCCCGGAACCACGCCGGTCCCGTGCTCCGAATCGGCCCGGATTCCAGTGCGCCAATCGAGTGCAAAACCGGCTTCAGATTGGTCCACACTATTGTGACAGGAGTAACAATTCTCGATCAAAACCGGTCGAATTCGCGACTCAAAAAACTCGGTACCGAAATCCTGGATCGCATCACAACTCGAGGCACAACCAGAGAGAACGACGAAGACCCACAATCGCACCAGGTCGCGCCGCCGGTTGCTCATCGGGGTGGTAAACTCCGCTTTCATATTGGATCCACAGGGCTCAAGGGGGTGAAACGCGATTCTTCAAATATTTTAGCCCAACCGCGGTTGGTTTACGATTGAGGAACGGTTATTTCGTACAATGGGAAAGTCAAAGCGGATTGGCGACGTTGTTATTTCTGCGGTCTTTTTCCAGGTTTTTTCCAGGTACGTTTTTGTTGAGCAACAAATCGTGACTCCCAATTGCGTCGTTGAAGAATCAAATGTTGACGTCACCCCGGGCCGATCGCCGGTTCTGCCGGAGTTTGTGCGCAGCGAGATCCGTTTACATGCGCTCTTTTTTTTGATGGCGGCCATCATCTTGCTGATGTCGTTCATCATGCGAACCGATGGAGACCAAGCTGTATTCCTGCCCGGATCCAGTTCACCGCTGCCTGACACTTGCTCCAGCCGACGGTTACTGGGAATTGACTGTCCCGGTTGCGGTATGACACGGGCGTTCATTTCGATCAGTCATGGCGAATTTGCACGGGCCTGGCATTTGAATCATGCCAGTCTGGTTGTTTACTTTTTCGTGGCGGTTCAGATTCCCTGGCACGCGAACCAGATCAAAAGGCTCCGTCGGAATCAGCGCCCGATGGAATGGAGTTTTGTTTATTTGACGCCGGTCGCGGTCGTCGTTGTGTTGTCCATCAATTGGGCCTGGACACTTTTTCGAACTTTGTAATCAGCAATGAAAACGAGACAGGTCGCAGTCGGTGATTCCTTCATGAACGTCGCCGTGGAAGGGAGTGGACATCCAATCTTGTTTGTTCACGGGTTTCCGCTTGACCATTCGATGTGGCGATATCAATTTGAAGAATTTGCCAAACGCCATCTGGTAATCTGCCCTGATTTGCCAGGATTCGGTTCGAGCCCAGCCAGCCACACGCCGATGACGATGCAATCATTGGCCCATCAAATCGCGGCATTACTTGGGGCTTTGACCGTCAACAAGCCGGTCGTGTTTTGCGGGCTGTCGATGGGTGGATATGTCGGTTGGCAGTTTTGGAGGCATCATGCGAACAGGCTTTCGCACCTGGTCGCCTGTGATACCCGCGCCGCCAACGATTTGCCGGAAGTCGCTCGAGGCCGCAAGCTTGCCGCCCTGAACGTGCGAAAAACCGGAACCCGACCCGTCGCCGATGCGATGGTTGAAAAGCTGTTTTATCGCCCGGATCATCCTGAAAAGAAATCGGTCGCGGAATCGGTACACCAGGTAATCCTGCAGACGGATCCAGAATCGATCGCTCGCGGCCAGCTTGCCATGGCAATCCGGCCTGATACAACGACCTGGTTGAAACAGATCGAAATTCCGATGCTCTGGGTCGTCGGCGCGCACGACACCATCACGCCGCCTGACGAAATGCGAGCCAACGCTGACCTGGTCGCTGGTTCCGAATTCCTCAAAATCAGCCGCGCCGGTCACCTGGCTCCCCTGGAAAACCCCGGCGAGTTCAACCGAGGCCTGGCTGCGTTTCTGGATTGAAACTCAAGAAACGGCAAATTCAGGATTTCAAGTCATCGATCGTCTTGGTCCTGTCGTCCTTGGGCAAACCTGAGAGACTTGGGTCGGCCAGTAATTTGCCGCCGGTTTGACATCGTTCGCAATCGTGACGTTCGAATCCGCCTGGCGAATTCGCTGAATCGGGAAATGGCAATCCGGACGCGGCTCACCCTCTCTCCATGTGTGGCCAGCTCGGAATGAAACGCGGTGGCCTGTTCCAGAAATCTGTCCGCCGGCAAATCGTGGAGCCGAAGAATTCACTGATTGAGTGTGGCCACGTTCGTCACGAACAAGCCTATCGATCCGTCGTCACTTGACTGAAGTGTTTGCTTCAAAGGGGGATGCCGGGCTGCCAAGAGAATCTCATCCGGACAGGCGTGCCAATTCCGGACAAGATTTCCGGGTCGGTCACGGCGCGTTTGAGCGCACAATTTTGGAGGCAGAGGCGGTTGCGAACATCAACCAGTGAGCAATCCAACACCACCAGACACTACGTTCGGTGGGAAAATCGAAGGTTCGTATCACAATCGGGCTATTCACGATCGACCACTCCCATATCTTCCGGATGGCATCCGGACAAGCGCCGACAGGTGTACAATGACGTCAGCCAGTTCCAGCATTCCGAATCACTCTCGAAATGTTTGTTGGCATCTACCCAAATCGTTTCTGCAATTCATGAGATTCTGGATCCCAAGACCATGCCACGCAAAGCAACTCATCAAACGGATCGGCAAACAATTTCCCGATTCGACCAGATCATCAACATTGGTTCTGCCATGACCCGCGATTTTGAACGGCTGGGAATTGCAACTCCACAAGGTTTGATCGGGCAGGATCCATTGGAGCTTTATCGGCAGATCTGTGGTGTCGACAATCAGTTCCACGATCCGTGTGTTCTGGACACGTACATGGCGACGATTGAATACATGAATGGCAAACGCCCGCGAACCTGGTGGAGTTATACGCCTGAGAGAAAAAAACGGTACGCACGCGAAGTCAACGCACTGCAGAATGAGTTTGTGCGCTAGGAGCATTCGCTCAGGCTGTTTCGAACGCCATGCATCACAGCAGCATGGCGAAACTGAAGCGATACTTGAAGCCAGCGTTCCCGGCAGTTTCGTTATCATCCGACAGGATCAACCGGAACCGGCAAGATTGATCATTCGGCCTGTCGAGCTTTCCTTCCATTGCCCAGTTTCGTTCCCGTGGCGGTGTGATGCTTCCACACCGGTTCAGCCAGCATCAAGATCGACTTGACTGCCCTGGGAACTGATTCGATGCAATGAGTTTCCCTTTGCACTGAACGACCGCCGGGCATTCAAAGGTCAATGGCGCTGCCGCGACGGGTTTCATTCAAACCAACCAAACGTCGCTTGGTGGGAGGAGGTCGTTTGCTCAATCGCGATGGCGGGCATCGCTACATGATGTTGATCTCGTCGATTCACCATCTCGGCTTGCAACTCGTACTGCCGAATCAATCGAGGCAAGAGATCGGAAATGCTCTGCAGGCCCGTTCGAGTCCTGGTTGCTGAAAGCTGTGGTGCGTTAAGTGGCTTGATCATGGCTGGTTCCCCAATGTTTCTTTTTCCAACGAGCGACCTGATCGCTTGTCTGGAAACAACTATTGGGTTGGACCGTGACACATCTGGTCCGGGCAAAAAGCTTTTTTGGCAAAATTCGTCAGTCAAGGAAAAATCGCCAATCTTGCCGGCAGACAACGCCTGCTGCCTACCCGCAATTTGCCATTCTCAAGGCGAATGACCAAACGTGTCACACGGGAAAAATGGCGTCAACGAGAAACCGCAAAAGTTTTCATCAAAACACCGGTCTCAATTCGAGCATGACGGATTTACGATTCACGAAAACACCCCGATGCGGCGCGTGTCGTAAAGAGAATCCTTGTCAACGTCGGCGACGTGCTGGCCATGCGTCCGAAGCTCAGCCATCCCAGTCGCGGTTCAGATCCGGACACGACCCTGCACTGTCGCATTCTTCATTTGGGATTCTCCTTCTCATCACAACTGGAGGATGGATCCGAGCGGTTTCAGTTTGTCCAGTTGACTTCGCGCTTCAGGTTGTTCCGAGCCGAGATCAAATGTCGGCAACTGGCTTAACATTGACGCGATTTTGCCCCGCATCTAGAATAAAGCAGCAAGGCTGATTTGCTTGAATGCCAAATGAATGAAGCATCAATCCCAAAGTTTCAACGCGACGACGCCGCACCGTTTGTCGTCGTTTAAACAGACACCTGATTCAGGGCTTGTCTTGAAAAAGAGCATCCCGGCCTGGGTCTTGTCGTTGTCGCTGCATGCGTTTCTCGCTGGCATCCTGTTTCTGATGCTGTCTCGGATCCACACTGGAACCGGAAATACTGAAAGCCGCACAGGCGGGATCGTGCTGGTCGATGCGACATCCGTGACAACGGAATACCTTAGCGAAGGCGATATCGAACAGAATAGCAGCCCGATCCTGAGCCCGGAGAGCCCGACGCCGCTAGCAGCCACAAACGAATTATCTCCCGAATTCCCTGGAATGGAATTGTCCCTCAACGAGGGCAGCGGCGTGGGAGAGAGCCTGACCGAATCTCTACCCGGTGCCGACTCCATGATCGTCGGTCCGGAGTTCACTGGCGAAGTTGGCGGGAAAGTCACGACGGAAATCTTCGGTATCAAGGGAACCGGTTCACGGTTTGTTTATATCATTGACCGGTCCGAGAGCATGGCCGGATTTGAGTTTCGGCCGATGTTGGCGGCTCGTCAACAACTATGGAAAAGCCTGAATTCCCTCCAGGAAAACAGCCAATTCCAAATCGTGTTTTACAACGATGGCGTGAAGATCTTTAATGGAGAGTCGCGATTTTATTTTGCGACCGAGGAAACGGTGGAACAGGCCAGGAGCTTCATCGAGCGAGTCCGGCCCAGCGGAGGGACGGACCACATGAAAGCGCTGGCCGAGGCGTTCAAACTTGGACCCGATGTTATTTTTTTTCTGACGGACGCCGAAGGTGGATTTACTGAAGCTGATCTGCAGGAAATCGGCAGGCGCAATCGATCCGCGGCAGTGATTAACACCATCGAGTTTGGCGAACGACGTTTGCACAACCATTCGCTTGAGGCTGTTGCCCGTGACAGTGGTGGTCAGTACATTTTCAAGAACATCAATACCCTGCGCCTGGACGTGAATTAGTTGAAAATGAAGGCAAAAAATCAACCCGGCCTGGCCCGCCTCCTCTGGAAATCGCGAACACTGGTCGTTTCGGTGTTGTCCTTGACCGTTGGGAACCCGTGTGTGTCTCAAGCCCAACTTGACGTCGTGGTGACCCGGCGAAAAGACTCGGACCAGACTCTCAAGCGGAAGGGTACGATCGTTCAGTGGAAAGGCATGTCGTTAACGATCAACTCTGACGGAATCGAGCGTGAAATTGACAACGATCAGATTGTTGACGTTCAGACCAATTGGAATGATGAATACCGATCTGCCCTGACCGAACTTAAGACCGGCAAGACCCAGATTGCAATTGTCCAATTCCAGGAAGCACTGAAAAACGAATCCCGTCCCTGGGTTCAGCAGATCATCCGATCCAAACTGGTTGATGCATTTCAGTCGATCGAGAAACCTGCCTCGGCCGTCGATCAATTCCTGCTGATCGTCGGTGAGGATCCACAGACTCGCTTTCTTTACCTGGCACCCCTGCCCTGGACAGGTTCGGGTCATTCACTTGAACCGTCAGCCCGGCAATGGGTTGAGTCGCGAGATACGGTAACGCGTTTGATTGGTGCTGGTTGGCTTTTGGGTGGCCCGGAACGCGACAAGGGGATCAGAATCCTTGAGGAGTTGGCTCGTGACTCTGGTCCATACATCAAGAACATCGCGATCGCGCAGCTTTGGCGAACACGGACCAGTGTCAATCCCAAACAAGTCGAAGTCTGGCAGAACATGGTGAACGGGATGCCCCGGGAACTTCGCGCTGGACCCTACCTGGTGTTGGCGGAATTCCAGGCCCGAGCCGGTCAGAACCAACAGGCCGTTGTGAACCTGATGCGTATTCCAATTTTGTATCCCGAACAAAGAACACTGGCTTCAGCGGCGTTGTATCGAGCGGCCACTTTGTTACACAATAAGGGTGAAACGGAACAGGCTCGGTCGCTGCGGAACGAGTTGATCACTAACTACCCACAAACCATTTGGGCGCAACAGGCAACCCAATGAGTCGCCTGGCTCGGATCAAAGGCCGATGACGTCATGATCCACAACGAACGGAACAGGAAAAAAGTCATGCCGCGTCTGATGAAGTTGAGAGCCTTGGTCTTGGGGTTGATTTGCAGTTTCACGACGACCCTGTATGCCCAGACCGGGCCCGGAGGAGAGTCGACGCCAGCGGAATCGGAAGCTCCAACCGGATTCCTGTCAATCATCTTTTCGGGTGGAATTGTGGGTGCGATCATGATTCTGATCCTGCTCGCGCTGTCGTTGACTGCCGCCTACTTGATTTTTGATCAATTGATGACGATTCGCCGGAAGGACCTGATGCCCGAAGGGTTAAGCGATCAGGTCCGCCAGTGTTTGCTGTCAGGAGATGTGCCCGCTGCCCAACAAGCCTGTAACGCGCGGCCCAGTTTTCTGTCATTCGTATTGATGCATGGCATTTCGGAACTCGAGTTCGGTTGGAACGCAGTCGAGAAATCAGTGGAAGACGCGCTCGCGGAACAGTCCGCCAGGCTGTTTCGAAAAATCGAATACCTCTCGGTGATTGGAAATATTGCCCCGATGGTGGGACTGCTGGGAACCGTGATCGGCATGATCCTCGCGTTTCAAAACGTCGCCGCGACCCAGGGCACGGCCAGCGCACCACAACTCGCCGAAGGGATCTACCAGGCGCTCGTTACAACGGTGGGCGGATTGATCGTGGCAATTCCGTCGATCGGCGCGTTTGCCATTTTTCGAAATCGAATCGATCAATTCGTTGCCGAATCGGCTTACATGGCGCAACATGTTTTTACTCCCCTCCGACGGCGCGGCGGAAAGAAGTGACTGAGGGTTTCGTTGAGATTACCGTGGCCGAATGTTATGGCGCATGCGTCGTTGGTCCTTCACTGATCCGTTGGTTTTTTTGTCAATGCAAGTTCCAAAGCACAAATCGAATCGCAAGTACGGTTTCAACATGACCCCCATGATTGACGTCGTGTTCCTGCTGATTATCTTTTTTCTCGTCAGCAGTCATCTGGCTCGGCAGGAATCGCAAATGGAACTGGACCTGCCGACGGCAAGTTCCGGTCAGGAAGACCTTGATCTGGAAACGCCGCGACTGACGATCAACGTAAAATCCGATGGCTCGTTGTGGCTTGCCGGACGGCCCATCGCCCAGGAGCAGCTGCAGCAAAAATTCGTCGAAGCCCGTTCCCGGGAGGGTGAGAACATCGAGGTCAGAATTCGGGGGAGTCGCACCGCACCGTACTCAACGGTTGAACCGGTCATGCTGGCCTGCACCGGCGCAAAAATCTGGAACGTGAGTTACGCCGTTTATCGGGAGAGTTCGCAATGAGACGAACCAGTCCCTTGGTCCGCCGCGGCAGCGATATCGATATGGACAGTGCCATGACGCCCATGATCGATGTCGTGTTCCTGTTGTTGGTGTTTTTTGTTTGGACGGCAAGTTTTCAGATCATTGAGCACGTTTTGCCCAGCGAAATGTCTGAACTGACAGGCTCCGATCCAGTCGAGCAAGCTGAACCTCCGCCACCCAGGGATTTTGATGATCTCGTCGTCCGGATTGGTTGGAGCGGGGATGCCCCGACCTGGAGAATCAATAATCAGTTGAGCCCTTCGCTCGCGGACGTCCAACGACAACTGTTGACGATTTCCGAGATTCAGACGGGAGCCCTGGTAATCCTGCACCCCGACCCAATGGTGCCTTTGGGTTTCGTCATCGAAGCCTACGATGCTGCAAAGGCTTCTGGGTTCGAGCAGGTTTCGTTTGCGATCAACCCGCGGAGACGATGATGAACCGGACGCCATCGACAGATGCAGCTCGTATCATGCCGCGATTCACGAGACGCGATCGCTGGAAAACGTTGGTGTTAACCTGCGCGCTGTTGGTTCTACATCGACCCTTGGTTGCCCAGGAAGCCTCCGAATCCACCCAGCAACTCAACGACGACACGACATTGCTGGATGGACTCCGTGACCGGCGACTGTTTGATATCGCCGAGGATTACTGCCGGGAACAGCTGTCCCAACCAACGGTTGATCCGACAGGTCAATCGACGCTTGTGGTTGAACTGATGAAAACTCAAACTACCCGGGCAATCCTGTCCAATCTGGCCGACCGCGAGTCGGCCTGGCGTGCCATCGACATGACCGCAGCTGAATTTGAGCGGACCTTCCCTGACCACCCGCGAAAGTTTCTGGTTCAAATTCAGCATGCACTCAGCCACCTGGCACACAGTCAATTGCTGCGGCAGGAACTGGATGCTGACATGGCAACCGATTCGACTCGGGTGGAAGCCCTGGAACAAGTCAATCTGGCCCGCTCGCTGCTCGGCAATTTGCAACGGGAAATATCCGGGGCAATTCCCGATCGCAACGGTCGGACGTTAACCGAGCACGAGTTGACATCGGAACAGTTGCTGAATTTGAATAATAACGTCCGCTACCAGTTGGCTGTCTGCGACCTGAATCGCGCCCGGTTGTACGAACCTTCCGATCGCCTGAACCGAATCGACGCGCTCAACGGCGTGAGCCAGCGACTGATCGAAGTTCAACGGTCGGCATCCGACGGCCAGCCGCTGTGGTGGAAATCAAAACTGGGTCAAATCGAATGTCTGCGTTTGCTGGGAACCCCGACCGAGGCCCGCGCGCTGGCGGAATCGCTACCCCGACGGGAGGCTCCACCAGCGATCCACGATTCGTTGTTGGAACAGGAAGCCCGCTGCGCAATTGAGTTGGGAAGGGAAGATTATTCTCAGTCGATCCTCACCGAATTCAATGCATTCAACGGACGCACGGCCCAACTTGAACTGGCCGTCATTGAGCTGGCGGTTGATCTGGCCACGCGCGCCCGCACCGAGAATCGAAAAAGAGAATGGATCACCTTTGCCGCCGACTTGTCGAAATCAATCGAACAGGCGCATGGCCGGTATTGGGGCCGGCGGGCGGATTTGATTTTGATTGGCGCGACCGGCGTTGCCGACAGCGGTACCGGTGCGAACGAAACAAGCAAGGCAACCAATCCGGTCACATCGCCGGCCAGCGCTTCGAACAATGTCGAGTTGAACCTGTTGATGAGACTCGCGGAGGAGGCCAATCGCAAGGAACTTTGGGACGACGCCCTCAAGGCCTATGACCGCGCCGCGACGTTGGCGTTGTCCTTAAACCAAACCGATCAAGCGCTTCGAATGGATTTTCAAGCCGGAAAAATTCTGGAAAAACAGGGACAGCATCGCCTGGCTGCCCAGCGGCTAACCTCAAGTGCAGTTCGCGATGACCGATTGTTGTTTGCTCCCTCGGTACACCTGGTCGGGTGTTGGAATTTTGCGAAAGCAATCCAAAGCGATCAACCGGAACAACGAAAACGGTTTGAGGAATTATTGCAGGACCACCTCCAACGTTGGCCGTCTGGAACGGCTGCAAACCAGGCCCGGGTCTGGCTGGCAGGTGAATACCAATCAGGCCGTCAATGGCAGAAAGCGTTTGATCTGTATCTGCTCGTCGACAACAACAGCCCGCATTCGGGAAAAGCCGCTGAACAGGCGATTGACTGCGCCAACCGGGCATTGCTGGTCCAGCAGCAAACGGGAGGTTCGACCGAGTCTCTCGCTCATCATTTGATCGAACAGCTGTCGCAGAAGCGCCGATCACTTCAAAAAACGAACTCCCTCTCGTTTCGGCTGGAGCTAACGCAAGCCGAGTTGGACTTGACGTTCGGCTCACGCAAACCTGATCCGAGTCTCGCCAATTCGCTGATTCCGATCGAAAGCGCTGCGGATGGTACATTGGCCAACATGGCCAGGGCGATTCACGCCGTATCGTTGAGCGTCGCCCAGCCTGAGCAAGCCAAACAGCTTCTTGCGCAAATCGCGGGGGACGAGCCTGCACTCGGTCTTTGCGAACGCTGTCTGGCTGCGATCGTGGAAAACCCGTCGGCGGGTGAGTCCCTCACCAGCATTCACGAGTTGCGGCTGGCGGCGATTGAAAGTGCACTGGCGACACCCGCGATGCAGCAGCAGGAAAACGAAGCTGCCAGGACAAACTGGATGCTGAAGCAGGCCGCGGCCCTGAATTCACTTGATCGACAATCCGAATCGATCCCGGTTCTGAAGCTGCTGGAAAAACGGCACCCGCGAAACGCCGGTGTGCAAATGCAGTTGGCTCGAGCAATGTCAATTCAGTATGGAAAAACCGATCCACAAATACCTCTGGATCAATGGCGGCGTGTTGCCGCCCGACTCAAATCTCATTCACCCCATTGGTTCGAGGCGAAATACGAAGTCGCGCGGCTGCTGGTTGAATCGGGCGATGCGGCGTCCGCAACCAAATTATTGAAATACATCCAGGCCATTCCCCCCGGTTGGGACCAGTCTTCTTTGAAACCGGAATTCGAAAAGCTCTTGCGCAGGAGCGAAGAAAATAAATGACATCCAAGCATCGCTCGCCCAATCGGAATCGCAATGACGTGGCTCGGTTTTGAAATCCCGGTGGCCAGCTTCGAATGGCCCGAACCAACCTCGTGCCTCTCGGTTGGCGACTGTCGTTTGGCACGACGCAAGGAACTACACAAAACGGGATGGCCGCTCAAGAGGCGGATCCGCTGACGTGTGTTGACGTTACCCAATGATCACCGGCGTCGGGAAACGAATGTTGAAAAGCAAAATCACGCACTGAATTAAAGATGGCCGCCAAGGTAACCATCCCAGCAAAAAACCCACCGAAGCAATACTTCGGTGGGCTTGAAAAATCAAATCACGACGCCGCAAAAACATTACTTGACCGGGGATGCTGGGCTTGGGTTGTCGATCGCAATCGCGGTAATACCGGCTCCGAAAGCACCGATTCGCAGCAAACGACCCATTCCGGCCCCACCGCCACCAAAGCGTCCATTGAAAATTCCGCCCTGGACATTGCCGGCCGACCCGCCCCCTGCACCGCCATAGCAAACCGACTCGCCGGCATACTCAATGGCTCCCTGGGAAGATTCCATCCACGCATTGGTCGCGTCCTGATAGGTGATTTCGTCCTGGCCTTCCTGCGATTCCCATTCCCGTGTTTCCGTCAAGGCATACTCAAGTTTCGTCCCCACTTTGCGAAAGGAAACTTGAGTCATCGGTCCAGAATTTCCAATGGCATCAAACCGACCAACCACCATGGCAGTCTGACTGGCAGCCACCAGGTCGTAGACCCCCGGCTCGACGTCTGGAATGCTGAACTCGCCCTGGGCATTGGTTTCGACTTGGGCGATCGGTTTGTCGTTCTGGATCAAGTGAACCTGGACACCGCTGACTGTTTGGCGGTCTCCAAACAGGCTGTTGATCTGTCCGTTCAGCTGACCGTTGATCAGGCGAACCTGATTTTGTGACTGGACGGCGAAACCCTTTGATTCGATCGGGTTCGAGCTGATAATGGCCTGTCGAACTTCCGCCGGAACAATTCGTTGAACCATCTGCTGGATACCACTGTAGTTTGACGAGGCGATGGTTGCTTCGAGGCTGTCATTGGCATCACCCCAGTTACGACGAGTGATGTAAACACCCGAGGCCGCAAAGCCGGCGTTGCCGGCGGCGAAGAAAGAGTAAGCCCCTTCGTCCAGGCCCTGGATTTCAAACGAGCCATCGGCACGTGTTTTCGCTTGCTTGATGACTTGTCCATTTTGAACGAAAAAGACACTGAGTCCTTTTAGCCCGGCAGCCGATTTGGTGCCGGGATCGATCAAGGCAATTTGCCCCGTCAGAGTTCCGTTTTGCGCCAGTGCCACAGTATGAACTGACTTTGTAATGATAGGCGGAGCAACCGTCGGTTCCACAACGGAGTCGCCGATGTTGACGACGACTCCCGTCGCTTGCCGCTGTTGCGTCCATTGAGCCGAGACCGTGGTCGCCATGAAGGGCAAAACCACCAGTACCATCCCGAATCCGAGTTTTTTTCGTTGAGATTTCATAGATCCATTACTCACAATTCTGTTTCCTAAATGTGCTTCCAGGCTGTTCAGCCGATCGCCAAAATCGGTTCCAGCTGTCCTTCTACGGAACATACGTCACCAATCAGCAAAATCAAGTTTTTAGTGTTCCGAGAAGTGAATTTTTGATTCTTGCATTCACGCATTCATAACAATCCAATCAACCTATCATTCGCCGCCTGCACTTCTATCAAGCGACTGACCTGACGCGGCAAACGCTCAACTCCGTCAGCTTTAGCAGCCCGTGATTGGCTTGTCCTCACGAATCGGACACACCGCGCTGATGGCCAACAATGTGGTTGCCAAACCGCCGACAAACATAAGCACTTGGTAAAGAAACATGGCTCTAACCTCTTCGAGAAGAAATGTCAGAGGCAGAGTTTGCACGTTTCGGGCCATTCACTCCGATTTGGATTCAAACGGGTTCAAGTGCCGGAATCCCCCGAGAAAACGCCAGGGATTATCGACTTGCCATCCATGGTGCTGTCGTCATCAAAACGACTTCACGTGTATCTTTTTCCTTACCAGGGTGCCCGAACGGGATAAATTCCAAACTGCTCTGTGCTCGAAGGCCAATAGGGTGTTGGTGAGTATCCTCCTGCGCCGCCAATCGTGCCGGCGCCCTGTTGGCCGAACTGGTGATGAATCGGCTTGCTTCGAACCTGACCGACTCCCCAGGAGTAGCTGGTCTGGAAAGCCGCCGTCGGGGGAACGACCAACGCCGTCGGCTCCCGCCAACGCCAATTCATGTAATTGTCATGCCAGGGCTGTCCGGCCGCAATGTTTTGACTTTCGGTGTTTGTCCGGCCTGCATTCAGGCCTTTGTTGCTGTACGTGTAAATTGGGTCTGGCGAGTACGGATTATGCGATGCCATTTTCAGAGTCCGGAGAAAGTTGACTCGGCCTTCATACACGTTGAGCGTCATTCCGTTGGCATCGGTTCCTGCATAGACAGGGATCCGGCTGCCATTGGCTGCGACCGCATGCCTCGTATGCAGCCTTGATTGGGCATTGGTTTCCGCGACTGCCACGACCAGCATCGCAAATAACACGACGCCCACTGATAATCCGGTTTTTTTCATCTTGCTTGATCCTCGATTTGCCGTCTTTTGATTGAAACCAACCGTTTATCAAACGGCTTTTTGTAGGTTGAATGTTCGCCCGGCGGCTGACCAGTGAGTCGCCATGCGATGCCAGGCCTTCCCTGGTTTAGTCTCCACAGGTGGCACAGACGCCGCCACCTTCACTTTCCTGGCACCCGCCTCCTCCGCAATTAAGTCCATACTTGCGGCTATGGATGCGATAACACAAATCCGAAAGCCCGTGTGTATGCCGGAGCGGACCAATGTGATTGGTCCCGCTGTACCAACGAACCGATGTCTTGTTGACAGCGTTGGGAGAACCGTTGTTGGGATCCGTCGAGTAATAGTTGAAATAATTTCGCGAATGCTGATACATCATTTCATGCGGCATCAGCGGCTGATAGGTGTAATAGCTTTGCGCACCCATCGGCGGAACATAATGCGGGGCAGGATACATTCCAGCGGTCGTCATATTGGGACCGTTGGGTGTCACGTATTGGGAAAACAAGTCGTTGCCCGGATTATTGTCATATTGAGCCGAAACGGGGTCGGCTACGAAACAGGTAACCGCAGCAATGGCGATTGCGATAAAAAGTTTGCGGATCATCGGGTCGACTCCTGGATTGGTTGCGGGAAACGTTCGCGGACGAATTAAGCGGTCAATGATGGTTACGCCACGTTGGTGGTTACACCACGTCTGCTTCCTTTTCGTCCAACCGGCATTCCACCACCCAGCCAAATTCGGGCTCACCCCCAGCATTCCGATTTTGCCGACGATACAACCCTAAAAACCGTCTGTGACCGAGTTGACCTGATTGGTATACTCTCCCTAAACCTCCCTGTTTGCATCAACGCATCTCAGGGCGCCGATGGCCGGAAGCGACGCGAAATGCAGGATCAAACTCCATGCGTTCGCTCAACCAGCACCAACGGACTGGGCAAATCTGGTTCGAGTCATACGAAAAACAACAAGACAAGCCAACGAAGGATAAATTGACGTGGCAAAACGTCGGCCTAAAAAAAAGAAAACCAGCCAATCGTCCAAGACGACTGCGTCCCGGAAATCGGCATCCTCCAAAACCAACGGGAAACCCGGCCAGACACTATTCGACGACCAGCAGGATGAAGACTGGGAACCGGTACCGCTGCGACTTGCAGCTCAAACTCGTTACCTGAATTACTCGCTTTCGGTTATCACCTCACGGGCACTGCCAGACGTGCGGGACGGACTGAAGCCGGTGCAGCGGCGGATCCTGTATACGACTCGACAACTTGGTCTCGACCATAATTCGAAGCATCGAAAAAGCGCGAAAGTCGTCGGTGACGCGATGGCCAACTACCATCCGCATGGCGATAGTTCGATCTACGATGCACTGGTCCGGATGGCTCAGCCGTTTTCGCTGCGCATGCCGCTGATTGACGGCAGCGGGAACTTTGGTTCGATCGACGGCGACAACGCCGCGGCCATGCGGTACACCGAGTGCCGTCGCACCCGAATTGCCGGGGAATTGTTGGACGACCTTTCGACGCGCACCGTCGCATTTCGTCCCAACTACGACGGCAGCCGTGAAGAACCGGTTGTCCTGCCAAGCAGAATTCCCAACCTGCTGCTCAATGGTGCCAGCGGAATCGCCGTCGGCATGGCGACCAACATTCCCCCTCACAACCTGAAGGAACTTTGCCGGGCGCTCCTTAAGTTGCTCAAGGACCCGGAAACCAAAGCCTACCAACTGGTCGCCAACGACGCTGTTCAGGGTCCGGACTTTCCTACCGGTGGCCAGATCGTCAACACCAAGGAAGAACTTCGGGAGATTTACCGGACCGGTCAGGGGGCGCTCAAGGTTCGCGGGACGGCCAAGATCATCGGTGGCAACAAGACAACGGGTCGCATCCTTCAGATCCACTCGATTCCATTCGCCGTCAATAAAGCGGTTTTGGTGGAACGGATTTCCGAACTCGTGTTTACTGGCAAACTCCCGCTGGTCACCGAAATACGTGATGTTTCGACCGACGATATTCGAATCGACTTGCATCTCAAAAAAGATGCCGACGAGAACAAGGTACTGGCGTTTCTCTATAAGCACACCCCGTTTCAAACGAACTTCAACGTTAACTTGACCTGCCTGGTTCCAACCGAGAACCCCGAAGTCGGTCGGCCCGAACGACTGGGACTCAAGGAAGCACTCTGGTACTTCCTCCAATTCCGTCTCGATGTCGTCACCCAGCGACTTGAGAACGAACTGGCCTCACTTAACAAACGAATTCATATTCTCCGCGGTTTCGTTACGATTTTTGACGCGTTGGATGAGATCATCCGGATCATCCGAAAAAGCGATGGAAAATCGGATGCAGCCGAAAAGATCATGAAACGCTTCCCGGTTAGCGAGGGACGCGGCAAAAGCAATGGTCTCGACGCCGAACAGACCGAGGCGATCCTGGAGTTGAAGCTTTATCGTCTCGCGCGACTTGAAATCAACCTGGTTACCGAAGAGCTCAAGAACAAGGAGAAACGCGCGCGTGAAATTCGCAACCTCCTCAAAGAAGACACTGCCGACACAAATGCATCCGGGTGTTGGAAAATTGTTCGCGGTGAAATCGAAGATTTGGTGAAGAACCACTGCAATGACGACGACGCCAAACGTCGGACCATTATCGAGGCGGCCGGTGACGAGGTCGAAATCAGTGCCGAAGACTTCATCGTCGCAGAAGACTGCCACGTGCTGATCACAAAAGACGGCTGGGTGAAACGGCAACGGAACATCCCCGACCCTGCCAAAAGTCGCCTGCGGCAGGGCGACTCCGTCCTCGCCTGTGTCGCTGGCTCGACCCGCAATTCGATCGGATTTTTCTCGTCGACGGGAGTTTGCTACACGGCCCGAATGATCGACGTTCCAGCCTCGACCGGTTTTGGTGAACCGATTCAAAAACTGTTCAAACTCAAGGACGGCGAGCGAATTGTGTCGGCACTTTCGTTTGACGAACGCGTGATCGGCAATGTTTATGCGGACCCGAAGCATCCCGAATATTGCCCCGACATCCACGGACTCGCGGCATCGAGCAACGGCTTCGCGCTGCGATTCGGCTTGGAGACATTCGTCGAACCCTCGACGAGAAGCGGTCGGCGATATGCCCGGGCATCCGCCGGAGCCGAATTGATCGGCGTTTACCCCATCGATAGTACGGAAACGATACTGGCCATCTCGGAAGACTGCCGGGCGATGATCTGTCCTGTGGAAGACATCAACTACCTTTCCGGGGCCGGCAAGGGGGTGATGCTCATCAAGTTGGCCAAGTCCGATCGACTGGTGGGGTTCAAGCCTTCGAAAGGCGATCGAGATTTGCTGGTCGTGGAAACCAATCGCGGCGCTCAAAAGACCATTTCCACGGCCAAGTATCGGACAACATCCCGCGGCGGCAAGGGAAATGAGATTCAGAAGAACGGCAAGATTACAAGCATCGTCTGGCCTCCAATTGAATCACCCGGCGAACTGAAGCCACTGAAAAATTGACGCGGGACGTCGGAAACCTGAATTCCACTCGGGCTAATCGCGCCAACCCCGGTTTGCAGGAAACTGATTCGAAAGCACCTTTTGGCGAACGTGAAATCACCAGAGAACATTTCCTGCAGGACGGTTTTTCGATCGCCAATATTATCCAGTGTGTTTGGTGACTCAATTTCAACTTTCACCTCCCGATCCTTTTAACTCCAACTCACAACTGAACCAGCATGACCATCGCATCCAAGAAGACGGGCTACGACGGCGAGCAAATCGTCGTCCTTGAAGGACTTGAGCCAGTTCGAAAACGGCCGGGCATGTACATCGGCGGCGTCGGCACCACAGGGCTTCATCATCTCGTTTGGGAGATCCTGGACAATTCCGTCGACGAAGCCATGAATGGGCACGCGACCGAAATCACTTTACAACTGCACAAGGACGGCGAAACGATAACAATCTCGGATAACGGTCGTGGCATTCCGGTCGACAAACATTCCAAGACCAAGAAAAGCGCGCTTGAGACCGTATTGACCATTTTGCATGCGGGCGGCAAATTCGACGGCAAGAACTACAAGACCGCAGGCGGGCTTCACGGCGTCGGTGCTTCGGTCGTCAATGCGCTCTCGAAAAAACTCGTCGCGGTTGTCAGACGGGGTGGGGCCCAGTATCGAATGGAGTTTGCCCAGGGTCTGCCCAGGACGAAACTTCAGAAACTCAAGGGAGCGATTCGTGGGACCGGGACCTCGATCACCTTTTCGCCGGATCCCAAGATCTTTCCGCGGACCGACTTCAACCCCGCTATGATTCGACAGCGACTGGAAATCACCAGCTTTCTTCACCGTGGGATCAAGGTCCATTTTGACGACGAAATCAATAAGACGAAGGAGACCTTTTTTCACGAGCATGGGATTGTGGATTACCTGGGCCAAGTGCTCAAGGAACGAAACGCCAAACCGATTCACGAAGCGCCATTCACATTAAGGGTCGAGGAGCCCGAGCGAATCGAGGTGACCATGCAATGGACCGAGTCAACCGACGAACACCTGCGATCATACGTCAATGGAATTCCGACGGGCAACGGCGGCACTCATGAAAACGGATTCCGTTCGGGGCTGAACAAAGCCGTGCGAAATTACTTTGACATGCATAACCTGATCCCGCGCGGCGTGAAAATCGCGCCAGATGATATTCGCGAAGGACTGGTCGGAATCCTGTCGCTGTTTATCGCCGAGCCGCAATTCCAGGGCCAAACCAAAGACCGGTTGAACAATGCGGAAGTCCAGAGTTCGATCGACGGCGTGATTCGCCCGGCCGTCGAACAGTGGATGAACAACAACCGCAGTGTCGCCGATGGGGTGGTCGCTCGAATCATTGCCGCCGCCCGTGCCCGTGCCGCCTCCCGCGCGGCGTCGGAAGCGGTCTCGCGGAAAACCGGTGGTAAGCGATCCATGCTCCCCGGAAAACTGAGTGACTGCCTCAACTCGGGCCGCGGCGATTCGGAGCTGTTCATTGTCGAAGGTGACTCGGCCGGCGGATCGGCAAAACAGGGCCGCAACCGCAACAACCAGGCAATCCTCCCGTTGCGGGGCAAGGTGCTCAACACGGAAAGTGCAACGCTCAAAAAGATGATGGAAAACAAGGAAATCCAGGATCTTGTCACTGCCATTGGATGTGGGATCGGTCCGAAAATGGATCTTGCCGGTTTGCGTTACGATCGAATCATCCTGCTGGCAGACGCGGATTCCGACGGCCACCACATCACCACATTGCTGCTGACGTTCTTTTATCGACACATGCCCCAACTCATTTCGGATGGCCGACTGTACATAGCGCTACCTCCCTTGTTTCGAATCGATATCGGGAAACAGACCTATTGGGCAGCCGATGAAGAGGATCGTGCTCGCATCCTGAAAGAGCATGGCGATGGCCGTTCCAAACCCGAAATCACGCGATTCAAAGGCCTTGGCGAGATGATGCCGAAAGTACTCTGGGACACGACGCTCAACCCGGAAACGCGGCGGCTACTGAAGGTCGAAGTGGATGACCAGCTGGAAACCGATCGTGTGATCAGTGATCTCATGGGACGTGACGCGTCGGCTCGTTTTCGCTTCATCATGGAAAGCGCTGAAACGGCAAGTGAAATTGACGTTTAACCGTCAGCCGTCGCAACCAGGGCAAGACAACTCCCGCCAATTTCGACAGGAGCCTTGCTCATTTCTGGTAACTTTGACTCGGTCCAACCATTCGCCGGTCAACTCAAAACTGGGGTTCTGATCGCCCGCTGCCGGAACTCCATAGACGCATGTTGCAGACGCGGGAATCACCGCAGAGCCATTCCGTTTCTGCGTCAGTTCCGTAATCTCAGCCCTAATCGGTCCGGGTCTTCACCAAAGGCCTTTACATCCATTAGTTCTGCATGAAGCAAGTCTATCGCGCCCGGCTCCATGTCAGCGTACGACATCGTCACAGGATATCTGCCAACCAGTGCACCAGAATCCCTGTACCCCGTTTCAACTCGAGGTTGCCTTCGGCATCCGTGACGGCAACCGGCCATGGTCTGGGTTGAGGTTACCGGCGATTTTCATCGGTGAAAAAACTTCTTCCACGCCCCGGCCTTGGATTGCCATCGAGCATGTGACCGCATTACTGAAAACACCAGTCCATGTCGCGCCTTGCGTGACCCGCGGATTGACCAAACCGGCTTCTTTCTCTGTCCGGCTGTCGCGTTCGCCGAACAGCATGATGTTGCTTGAACCAGCGCTCAATTGACCAGATGTCGTCCAGGCATTGCGCGAAAACGGTTCCCAATCGGTTGTAGCAGGATCCGCCGATTCGTAAATCCAGCAGGCACGATTGTTGGCCACGATAGTTGAAGAAGCAAACGCCGATAAACCGGCGGCGATGAAATTCTTGTGGTAAAATCCTCATTCCGCTGGCCTTGGTCGTCGCGGGGACCAAGAAACATCAGAATGATCGTTGACGCGATCGGCTGTCCAGCGGACCCAGGTTTTTCATACCAGTTGTGGTCCCACCGGTTTGTTTCCGCCTCAAGGAAATCAAAAATATTGTTTTTCCCGGCGAACGGTAGAAAACAAATACCCCAACCGATTTGCTGGCCCAAAATTGGGTTCGTGGGACGCGGACGAATGGGCAAGCCCCGTGTTCTCCAGACGTTGCCGTCATCATTCACACCGGGTGGCCACTGCTGGACGGAGATTTCATAATCAAGCGCTACCAGGCCAGTTTGCCGAACGTTTTTCATGCAGATCACTCGTCGGCTGGCCTCTCGAGCCGCGGGAAGCAGCATCCCGATCAGAATTCCCATGATTCCGATTACGACCAACAACTCCATCAAGGTAAAGCCACGACGTGACTTTGATATGAATTACTCGGTCGAAAAAATAGAAAGATGAAAAACACCTCCCCAAACCACGCTTTGAGAAATCGTGATGAGTCTTGGATTGTGCCCATACTGCCGCAATTTGAAGCACGAATCCAATTGAATGCTTGATGAAGCTGGTAGTAGGCCGATAAGCAAGTCGGCCAATTGAACGTGTTGATTGTCCGGTAGTGTTGAATTTTTTCCCAATAGTTATCACGTCGACAGGTTCCTGCGAGTTAATTCCGTTTGGTTTTGCCAGCACCTAAAAGAAACAATAATAATGAACTCGAATATTCAAATCAGATCGCGTCAGGTTGCTTTGACGCCAGACGAAGCAACTCCGATCCAGGTCGTGATTCGTTTTGATTCGGCAACCAAGGTTCGCGGAATCCACGCGTTGTTTCATGGAGCCGAGCGAACCGAGGCTACCTACACTGTCACCACAACAGATGCGAAAGGCAAAACCAGGACAGAAACCCGTACAGCGGTTGAGCACGTTGACATCGTGCGGGAAGAATTCCTGCTATTCGGTGCCAGGCGAAAAGGATTCTTCTCACGTCTCGGCGACTCAATGGCAACCTGGTTTGGTGGCGGTTCCCATCAACTCGTTGAGGCGGGAGAACACGAATTTTCGTTGACCCTCAAAATTCCTGATCGCTCCCCGACCTCATTCAAGGGAAAAAAGTGCGAGGTATTCTATCGACTGAAGGTGAGTGTCGATCTTCCCATCAAATTCGATTGGTCCGCGTCAAAGGACTTCGAAGTCACGCCTCCCAAGATTGAGTATCACGATACCGCGCCGGTTCACGTTGTGTATCCTGATGAATCAGGCAGATCGTTCTGGGACAAAACATTTGGTAAAGACGTGAAGCTGAACGTCGCCGTTGATCGTGATACGCTGGCCGTTGGTGAACAGGCGCTCGCGATGTTGACCGTTGAGTCGCCCGAACCGCTCACGGTGGACAGGATGGATGTCAGTCTTGTCGGGCGCGAATCCACCGAAGCCCATGGACATCGCGATAGCCATATCTATCAACATTCCCTGGGGCAAATCGATGCGCCCAGCGTGATTTCCAGCCAATCCGTCCACGAGTTTGAAATTGTCGTCCCGGAACTCGAAGGACCCCCAACGCAATCCGGAGAAAAATTCAGTATCGACTGGTCGATTGAAGTTCGCTTGCATATTCCCTGGGCAAAAGACCCAACAATCCGTGTACCGGTGAGGATTCTGCCCGCTGGCAGAGACAACCCCACAGCAACCGCGTCGTAGTTTTCGCACATTTCGGGTCACGGTTGTCGAGATTAAGAACAATTCATTCCGATTTCAATTATTTCTGAATCCAATTCCGAATTCCTTGCGGATACCCTGCCATAGAAAACGCCTTTCGCGTTTATTCAGAACAGGAAACTTGAAAAGGAAATAGAAATGCTGATTCGCTCCCTCACACTTGCTGGCAAAATGCTGGTAGCCCCTGCTTTGTTGATGATCTGTGGCCAAGGTCTCCAGGCCCAAACCCAGTGCCCGGCTCAACAAGCTGCGATGGCCGCTGCCCAGGGCCACCACCAAGTCATGGTCTCGACAATCGCCGCACCGCTGCAAAAAGACATTGTTGACACGGCCGTTGGTGCCGGCTCATTCAAAACGCTGGTCGCCGCCGTAAAAGCAGCTGGATTGGTTGAAACACTTAAAGGAAAGGGGCCCTTCACCGTCTTTGCTCCCACAGACGACGCCTTCAAAAACCTGCCCGAAGGAACCGTTGAAGCGCTATTGATGCCAGAAAACCTGAAGAAACTTCAGTCGATCCTGACATACCACGTTGTGCCCGGCTCGGTCTTGGCTGCGGACGTCGTCAAACTCTCCTCCGCCAAAACGGCTCAAGGCGAAGAGGTCGCGATCAAAGTCGTGGACGGTTCGGTCATGATCGACGGTGCCAAAGTCGTCAAAACCGATATCCAGTGCAGTAATGGCGTCATTCACGTAATCGACGCGGTTATACTCCCGCCGGAAAGGGCAGATATTGTTGACACCGCAGTCAGCGCCGGATCATTCAACACGCTCGTCGCCGCTGTCAAAGCTGCCGGTTTGGTTGAAACACTCAAAGGCGAAGGTCCCTTCACGGTATTTGCTCCAACCGATGAAGCGTTTGCGAAAATTCCAGCCGAAACACTGAAGGACCTGCTGAAGCCGGAAAACAAGCAGAAACTGGCAGCCATCCTGACTTACCATGTGGTTGCCGGAAAAGTGACTGCCGACGACGTTGTTAAATTGTCCAAAGCCGCGACCGTCAACGGTCAAAATGTTAAAATCAAGGTCGTCGATGGTAAGGTGATGATTGACGGAGCTACCGTTGTTAAAGCTGACATCGACTGCAAGAATGGTGTCGTTCATGTGATCGACTCCGTGATCATGCCTAAGTAACCATGCTCAACTGCAGCTGTCAAAATCCGACTTTGGCCCGACGACAGGATTCGGGCCGGAGTCTGGATTTTTTTCGCTGGGTAAACGATTGGCAAGGAAACCTCTTGACCACTGAATCTCCTGTTCTTCCGAAAGTCGCATCCGGTGAACCGGCTGCCGTAGCGGAATGCCTGAAAAGATACGGCAACCTGGTCTGGTCACTTGCCCGACGTAGTTGTCCTGACGTCCAGGCGGCCGAAGATGCGGTGCAAGATATTTTCTTGAAACTCTGGACCGTCGCTGACCGATTTGATCCGTCCGTCGCCAGCGAAACAACGTTTGTTGCGATGATTGCCCGACGCCGTCTAATCGACCTGAGTCGCAAGAAATCCCTGCAGTCAACGGCATCCCTGGAGCTGGACTATTTGAAGCATTCGGAAATGGACGCTGCTTCGCGCGTGGAGATTAACGACGAGGCCGCTAAAGCGCGCGTGCTGCTGGAGGAGTTGCCGATGGATCAGCAACGTGTGATCAAACTTAGCGTCTACGATGGACTTTCCCATGCGAGGATTTCCGAAGCCACCGGATTGTCGCTCGGAACCGTCAAGACCCACATGCGGCGCGGGATGCTCAAACTTCGCAATTCGCTGTTTCCCGACGACGATTCGATGAGAGTTCCCCGGTACGGCGAAGGGGAAGCGTCATGAATGAAAACTCCACAAGTCGCGAGACTCCGGAACAGCAAGACCGTTGGTTCGACCTATTGATCCAGCGTGCAACGTCTGGCCTCTCGATGACGGAACAGCAGGAACTTGATCAATTGGCTTTTTCGTTTGACAATCAACATGAGATTGATCAGTTCGAAGCCACGGCGGCAGCTTTTGATCTTTCCATTTCATCGATTGTATATGAGGCGATGCCGAACGAGATTCATGATCGCCTGTTGATTTCCGCTGGAAGATTCCTGGGGGAAAAGTCACCTTCCACTGTGTCAGCTTCCGTTTCCGCAATCGATCGAACCGAACCTGATTCAAAAGTCGAGCGGTCCGGAAGAAATGACACGACGATGTCCGTACGTTGGCGCGAAATCGTTTCCCTTCTCGTGGCAGCCGCCAGCTTGATGTTGATACTGAGCGGGTACAACCCGTTTTCCGGAAGTCCTGATGTGCCCATCGCCAGTGCTTTCGAGAAAATGGACAAATTCATGGCGTCCGCGCCTTCCGACCTTGTCAATGTCGATTGGGTTCCCGTGGACAACCAGACTGCAAGTGGGAAAGTGATCTGGAGCGATTCAAGACAAGAAGGCTACATGGTGTTTTCGGGCATGAACGAAAACGATCCGTCGATTGAGCAGTATCAACTTTGGGTATTCAACGACCCCAAGCAAGAAACACCCACCGATGGCGGAGTTTTCAACATCTCAACATCAGACATCGGCCCTGATGGAAATATCGTGATCCCGATTAACCCCACGGTTCCCGTTGATCACGCCGTACAGTTTGCAGTCACCGTGGAAAAGCCCGGGGGAGTTTACGTTTCTGAACGAAAGACCATTCCCGTTCTGGCGAAAATCGAAAGTCCTGATTAATCAACGGACGTGCCAGAACGTGCTCGCGTTGATTCCACAGCGACGCTTCTCCAGCGGATCGGTGGAGCAAATCGGCTGCCTCCGGAAAAAATGAAAAAGCCCGCATGTTTCGCGGATAATTTCCTGAATCGCCGTCGCTCTTCTCGTGTTCGTTGAACGAATCGACGAATTCCCGTCTGGGTCCGGCCCCTCCTGGCACCCGTAACAGTCTCGGGTCAAAAACCCGCTGGCTTTCAAACAGGTTAGAATAAAGACGCAGATTGTCGGTATTTGGGAGAGACGACCATGAAAGTTCGATTTTCGACACGAACTCAGCGATTCAGATTTTTGATTTATGCCAGTTTTGTCATTCAATTTCTGTCGTTAGCCGATTGCCAGGAAACGCTGGCAGTTCAAATTCAGCAGATCGAGAAAATTGGGCAAGCCCGACAGATCAATCTCCCCATCAGGCAGATCGCTCCTCCCGTCATCGGCCGGATTGCGAATGTTCAGGAAGAAACCAAAGACGAGAAACAGGAAGATGAACCGACAATCGACACCAGTTCAGGACAGGAAAAAGCCCCTGAGATTGGAAAACAGTTCGCTCAACTTCACTTACTTGATGGCTCGATCATTGGCGGAGACATCGCAGCCGAGTCAATCAATGTACAAACTGCCTACGGAATGCTTACGATTCCAATTTCGAGAATCGTCCAGATTTACCCCGGGCTCAACAGCCGTCCCGGGCTCACAGAAAAGATCACCCGGTTGGTGGAATTGCTTGGTGGACCAAGTTCCTCTGAAAGAGATTTGGCCCAGAAAGAGCTCACGTCGATGGGTGTCGAAATTCGCAGCGTACTGGATCAACTCGTTAACGACAACAATGCGGAACTCAAGAAACGAATTGCTCAAATCCAGGCCAGCTTTGAAGCCGAAATCGCAGCCAGGGAAGAGGAACTTCGCGAAGTTGAACGTTCGATGATTTTTGACGACACAGTTGTGACTCCTGATTTTTCCATCGTTGGCGAAATTCGACAGAAACAGTTTGATGTGAAAAGCAAGTTTGGCGATCTCAGGGTAAAGCTTGGCGATCTCAAGTTTGCCGATCGAGCCATGGGGTTGACCAGGCCCGCCATCCGGAAAACTGTTTCGGTACCGGCGATGGCCTTCTTTCAAACCAAACCTCAATCAACGGGAATCCGTGTCAGCAAAGGAGACAAGATTGCCATCCGTGCCGACGGCGTCGTTCAGTGGACGAACTGGAATACTTCGAGCACGCCCGAAGGTTTAACCAATCGCAGTCAATGGAACGGCATCAACTCCGGAAAACTGGCCGTGCGAATTGGGACCGACAACAGTCGTTGCATTCAGATTGGCAGCAGCGGAAGTTTCGTCGCCAAATCCGGTGGCGTGCTCTATCTCGGGATCGCGATGCGAGACAGTTATGCAACAAATAGCGGCTATCGGTGGACGGGAGAATACAAAGCGAGGATCGTGATCAGCCCAACAGGCAACTGATCCAGTAGAAGTTGTACTTGCAGAAATGTGGACCGGAGAATCGCAAAAGAGGCGGGGAGGTCGATCGGATGCAGTCGAACTCTCCGTTTTGTTTCCGCCGACGAATGCCCCACACACAAACTCCTCCCTTCCGGTTTTTTCGAATTACAATAGTTACTCAACCATCGAACCATCAGCGCACGGAACCTACCTTGAAGACTTTCCACTTCATAATCGGCATTGTCATTTGCATTTGCGAGTTGGGACTCTCCCTTGAGTCGCACGCGCAAACACCCTCGGCGGTTGAAAAAAACAACGAGGCAGCGGCAAGACCAGTACGACTGCAGGGATTGGTGACCGATCGCAAGAAATACTCTTTCACCGTCAGGCAAGACGAAACCGAGTATACCGTGAAGCTGGGCGATGGAGCTCCCGTCGGATTGAAGATGAACAAGCCCTGGTTCGACTGGGAAAATGAACAGGTCGTCGTTGACGCAGTTCGTTTTCCGACGGAACCAACCCCGAAGACAGAAACTCCCCCCAAACGCGTTGCCGTCAAACTTCCGGCAAAGCAACTGTATCTCATTTCTCGACTTGGTGATGCAGCCAGAATAAAAGAGGTCATGGCCGCTGAGGTCAAACGGCTCAACTTCTATTTAGTGACACCAGACGATCCTGGACCACATTTCCCGACCGACGAAGATCCCTATCTTTCCGGCAGCCTGTCGGTCAAGGACCAGGTGGTTCGGGTGGAAGTCAACCAGCAATCACTGCCCGTGAAATTGGGATTTCGTTATGCAACGATGAACGGGTTTTCAATTGTTGAGCTGGTACCCGGCAAAACCGAGGTCTTTCTCTCCGGATTGTGGGGCGAAGGGGAACGAGAAATCCTGGCGACCAGTATTCTGTTTCAACCAGTGATCGCAACGGCGTCGCTGACTTCCAGTTCCAACGGTCGCCCCCAACCTGTGGCGAATCAGTAGTCAGCAAGACCTGGCCGTAAGCCGTAGTTGCATGCTCAGGCCAGTTGGACGTCAACTCGCTGGTTCCAATCGGACATTTGATTCGGCTACAATCTCCTTATCTTGTCCGATTCTTCAGAGGAGACTGTCGTGAAAATGCGCATCTCGGCGATTGTGTTTTTCGTTTCCCTGTCCGGTATCAAACTTCTCCACGGCGTTGAAGAAAACAAACCCGCCCCCGGCGAAAAACCCAACGTGCTGTTCATCGCGATTGACGACATGAACGATTGGGTGGGCTTTTTGGGAGGCCATCCTCAAACCCAAACGCCGAACATGGATCGTCTCGCCAAACGTGGCGTCAACTTTACCAACGCACATTGCATCGCTCCCGCCTGTTCGCCGTGCCGATTGGGATTACTCTACGGTGTCGAACCTTTTAATTCGGGACTGTATCCATTCTACGATCATGAGAAAATCCCGCAGGAGGTGCTGGGAAAATACACGAGTCTACCCAGGTATTTTCGCGAGCACGGCTACCAGTCGTTTGGTGCCGGCAAAATCTTTCACGGCTCCAAAAGCCTGGCCGAGGATTGGGATGATTACTTGAAGCAAAGTGGCGCCAAACTGGAATACGCGCCGGAAAAAGGCTATCAACAGGGCGACTCGGGCAAGATGGCGTTTTGCCCAACGACTAATCCACTCGAGGACCATCCCGACTATCAGGTCGCCAGTTACGGCATCGATGTACTTAAACTCCAGCATGAAAAGCCTTTTTTCCTGGCTGTGGGAATTGTCAAACCACACCTCGCGTTCGTTTGCCCGCAAAAGTTTTTTGACATGCATGCAGGTCCGATTCAAAACCCGCTGATCCGTCACCGCGACCTGCAAGACGTTCCCTGGGTCGGTCGATCCATGGCAAAGTTGAGCGACGATTTGAGGTTTCGCACCGACGATTCATGGGAGCAAGTGCATCGTTCCTACCTCGCATGTATCTCATGGGCAGACTTCAACATCGGACGAGTGCTGGATGCACTTGAGAATAGCCCGTACGCCGATAATACGGTGGTCGTTCTCTGGTCCGACCATGGATACCACCAAGGCGAGAAACGGAGCTTCCGCAAATTCTCTTTGTGGGAAGAATCGACCCGCGTCCCGTTTATCATCTACGATCCGCGACCTGGGAAAATGAAGTCCGGGAATTGCAACGAAGCCGTTTCCCTGATCAACATTTACCGAACGCTCGGCGATCTTGCTGGCATCGATGCCCCTGAATACGTCGACGGCAAGAGTCTGATTGAGCAACTGCGAGATCCGATTGCTGCGCTGACGGAGCCCGCGATCACGACTTGGGGACGGGGAAACTACTCCGTGCGTGATGACGATTGGCGGTACACGCGGTATTTCGACGGTGGCGAAGAGTTGTATAACCACTCCAGCGATCCCCAGGAATGGGAAAACCTCGCCCACGACGCTGCATTGATCGGCAAGAAAAAGGAACTCGCGGCCTTCCTGCCCCAGCACGAAGCTCCCCTGGTCAAAACGGGTATCTCGTTGTGGAATGTCGTCGACGCCGACCAGCCCGACAAGTTGACCGGCTTCCAAGAAAAAACCTGGTCACAAATGAAACAGAAACTCAAACCGGCGATCGAGTAACCAAGGCCTCTCAGCCAGCACCTTCGAGAGGACAGGAATTGTTGAAATACGCCTATTCACTGCAACGTCGATCAAGCTGGAACCCTGATATTTGATTTTTTTTCGAAAGTAACTGAACGCAAGGAACCATCATGGCAAAATCACCCGAAGAAATGTTGGTCTCAATGATCGCCAATCTCAAAGAGAAAACCGGAAAAACCCTGCCGGAGTGGCTGAAAATCACGAAGGCCGCGAAGCTCGAGAAACACGGCCAGATTGTCAAAATGCTGAAAACCGATCACAACGTCACTCATGGATTTGCCAACTTGATCGCCCATGAAACACTCAATCAAGGCAGCCCCGCCAGAGAAGGCACTGATTTGGTCGACGCACAATATGCTGGCCCAAAATCTGGCCTGCGACCGATCTATGATGAACTGATGGCGGTAATGAAAAAATTCGGCAAGGACGTCGAACTGGCGCCGAAAAAAGCCTACGTCAGTGTTCGACGCAACAAACAATTCGCCATCATCCAACCGTCTACCAAGACCCGGGTCGACGTCGGCATTAACCTCAAGGGGGTCACGCCAACGGATCGGCTTGAGGCATCCGGTAGTTTTAACTCGATGGTTTCACACCGGGTCCGATTGGAAAACAAGAAAGAGGTGGATGTAGAACTCAAGAAGTGGCTAAAACAAGCCTACGACGCATCGTAGCCGACAGTTCTCCCGTGAAAAAATTCACAAAGCTGGATTCCATCCAATTTTTTTTCAATTCATGTAACCCATTCTTGTTTTCCCGGCCTCGAAATCACCCCACGCAGGTCGAACAACAAAATATCACATTCAGAAAGCTCAAACGGTTTGTCGTTCCATCGTTTTTGTGAATTCGTCGCGCGGATGATCAGCACCCATGAAGTCATGATCTGGAACAGCATCGTGTTCCAACTGCTCTTAATCTTCAGTGCTCCATTGTTGGCTCATTCGGTTTTTCTCGAGTCTCTGCCAGCCACTGTTCGGTACTGTGGGGATCGGTGAGGCGGCAGATTTCCTCGACTTGATCCGCGATCTCGTACAGTTCGTCACGCCAGACTTGATGGTCAATGTCCGGTGGACACAACTCCGCCATCTCGTCGATCAGCAAAATAAACCTCAGCAGGTGCCGGAACACAATCCCTTCCTGCTTCTGCAGTTTGTTGCTGGTAATGTATTTGTTGAAGTCGGTTCCGTATTGAAGCACTTCGCCAACCACCCAGACGGGCGTGACGCGAACATCGTGAACCCCGGGAAAGTCATGTTGAAACAACCGCTGTAATTTGTGAGGCAGGGACAATACCGGAACGAAGTCGTCCTCGTCATACCAGCCACGCTTTCGATCTTCGTCCTCGTCCGGTTTCACCGCGCCGAGTTCCTCAGCGGTTGCCAGCCCGAGTTTCAAGAGTTGGGAATCAAGTCGCGTGGTCGCCAGCGGACCCGGCGGAAGGACGTCCGGCTGGGGGATCCTGGTCGCGCGACCCAGCGAACGGGAGAGCTCGAGGATACTTTCAAACGCCATGATGCGTTCATTTTTGTCTGCGATTCCAAGATGATTCATGAGAAATACTGCGTACAACGGATGCACCCCACGAAGTTTCAGCAGGTCCGTCATTTTTTCCGTGGGCGTTGCCGTTGCTGGCTGGTAGTCCGGCTTCTCCGGCTCGACAATTGCGTTGCCGTCCGCTGTGGCGGATGCGATGCCCGGTTCCCGACCCCGTGTTCGCTGGCCCAGATCCAGTGTCAGCGACGACGATTCGGTCGGGGCGACGTCTGACGCGGATTCACGATCGCTATCCACCGGCATTCCTTCATCCAGCTCCCCCAGCGGCGGTTTGGGGTCAAGCGTCACGTACCCTCCACGCCACAGTGTAATCAGTTGCTGATTCAGTCTTTTTTGCGCCGCGATTTGTTCTTTCGGTTGAAGCAACCGCCCCGCCACCAGTTTTCGAATCAGCGCCACATCCGGCGACGCGTCGAGCATGTAAACCAGTAACCGCCAGGGAAGCGGCCCCCGACTGGCAAGATCTGCCGCCGGTGCCGCGATCAAATGCTGAAACTGTTGCTCGGTCCAGTACTGCTGCCCCTCACGGCGCTTGGGTTGCTTTTTCTTGAGCGCCTTTTTGGCTTTTCTTAGCCCGGGATCCTTCGTGTCTTCGGGAATCTGATCGTATTTTTCTTTCCACTTGAGAATCTTGACGTCGTCTTCGTGTGGAAGTGCGAACACGTAACCACAGTCGTCAAACTGTGGGCGGCCGGCTCGACCGAACATTTGGTGCACCGAACTCGGCTCGATCAGCTTCATCTTGCCGCGGGGACCTTTGATCAACGTCGGCAGCACGACGCTTCGCGCTGGCAAGTTGATGCCGGCCGCCAGCGTTTCGGTACAAACGCAAACGCTGAGCAGTTTTTCCTGGAACAGTTCCTCGACGATTCTCCGGTAACGCGGTAACACACCTGCGTGGTGGACACCGATTCCTCGAATCAAAATCTGTTTGAGTTTCGGCCCGACACCCTGAGACCAATCGTACGATTCCAGACGCTCCGAGAGAGCCTTCTGCTGTTCCTTGTCGACGCACTTTTTCCCCTTGAGCGTCTCGGCGACGTTCCAGCACTGTTCACGGTTAAAACAAAACAACAGAGCCGGTGTGTAACGACTCGCCTCGTCCCCTTGGACCATTGTTTCAATCTGGTCGGGAAGGATCTTGTCTTCGACCCAGTAGTACGATAGCGGGACTTTCCGTTCGTTGCTTTGCACCAGCTTCAGGTTCCTCTGATGAACCCGATTCAACCAGGCAGCAAACTCCATCGAGTTGCCGACCGTGGCCGAGAGCAGGAGTGTTTTGATATTTCGCGGAAGCAGCCCCAACCCAAACTCCCATACGATTCCACGTTCGACATCGTTGAAACTGTGAAACTCGTCCATCACTACCGCCCACACATCGCTGAAGTCAAAGGCTTCCTTATGCAGCAAGCGATTAAGCAGAATCTCCGCGACGACTACCTGGATTTTTGCGTTCGGATTGACTTTTCGATTTCCGGTCACCAACCCGACATCATCCGCCGAAAAACCCCACCTGGCCACCGCTTCCTGAATGTCCCGAAACTTTTGATCGGTCAATGCAATCAGGGGTGTCGTGTAGTACGCGGTCTTGCCAAGTCGAAGCGCTTCGTAGATTGCGGCTTCCGCGATCAGCGTCTTCCCGGTTCCGGTCGGAGCACAAACCAATACCCCTTGCTCGGATGTAAACCAGGACAACAGCGCTTCTTCCTGGACCGGGTACGGATTGAACGGGAGTCGATCAAAATAGGCTTCGGCGATTTCGTCGCGGCGGGATTGAAGGTCTTCGGGTGTAATGTTGATCTCCGCTGACCTCAGCTTGTAATCAGTTCGATGAATGTAAGATTTACAAACGATTGTCCCGACCTTGCAGTCACTTGCAACTGCTGTCACCTGGAACTTCGCGTTTTCGCCGGTTAATCGTGTGGCCGGTTGTACCTGAAAGGACGAATTGGGATTCTGGCACCCGGTTTGCATGCTGGTTGTTCAACCCGTCGGCGAACCGACTGGTCCCCATCCATCGCAAGCTGCAAACGAAGGAACGAATCATGGCTCAGCGAAACCGGAAAAAAAGCTCCTCTGCACTGGGTGCAGTTGTCATCGAAGGCCTGGCGTTGGTTGTGTTCGTTTTCCTGTTTGTCCAGGCGCGAGCCGAACGCCAACGGGAATCAGGATTGGAAAGGGATCAACAGCCGGTGATCCAGAACCGGTTTCAACAAACGCCAATTCAAGATCTGCTTGCGCAGGGGAATGTCTAGACATCAACGAGGAGTACAAAGTCACGATACCGTTCGACATCGCCACGACGCGCAAGTGCGGGCGCATATGCCGGCCAGACACCGATCCCCAGTTTGCCCCTGATTCCGGCCCGAGGCGCTCGCGACAGGGGATGTCCGTACGGAACGGCGGTACCACGCGAGCGTCAGGCAATGATGTCGGTCAAGACATTCCCGTGTACATCCGTCAGACGGAAATCTCGCCCGGCATAGCGGTAGGTCAATTCTTCATGTTTCAAACCCAGTAAATGGAGAATCGTCGCGTGCCAGTCGTGGATGTGGCATTTACCCTCGACGGCTTCCCCCCCCATTTCATCGGTCGCACCGAAGCTGAATCCGCCTTTGACGCCGCCGCCCGCCATCCAGGTCGTGTAGCCTTTGTTGTTATGGTCACGGCCATCACCTCCCTGAGCATAGGGTGTCCGTCCAAATTCACCGGCCCAGATCACGAGCGTGTCTTTTAACAAATCTCGTTGCTTCAAATCCTGGAGTAATCCCGCAACAGGCTTATCGATTTCTTTACACAATTGGGGTAACCGGGTCGACATACCGAAGTGCGTATCCCAGTTTTCGTGAGTAATCTCGACGAATCGAACGCCGGACTCCGACATCCGGCGGGCCAGCAAACATTGCTTTCCAAACTTGTCCGTTTCTCCGCCGCCGATGCCGTACAGGTCAAGCGTTTTTTGATCCTCGCCCGAAACGTCCATGAGTTCTGGCATTTCCGACTGCATGCGAAATGCGAGTTCGTAGGATTCGATGACTCCTTCGATGCCCGGATGTTGTTTTTCGCGGCGCAGCTTTTCCTTGTTGAGTCGCTGGATAAAATCCAACTGATTTCGCTGTTGCGAATCGTTGAATCGCGGGTTTTTGAGATCGGGAGCAACGTCCAACCTGCCGCCGCGAAACCGACCGCCACTCAATCTGGATCCGTTGAGCTTGGTGCCTTGATAAATAGCCGGCAGGAAAGCGCTACCGTAGGTTTGAGCGGTTCCCGCAGCTGGATTCACCGAAACGAAACCCGGCATGCTCTCGTTCTCAGTTCCCAGTCCATACAGTGTCCAAGCGCCGAGCGACGGCCGTACAAATTGAGCGTTACCGGTATGCATTTGCGTCACGGCACGGGGATGAACCGGCTGATCGGTATTCATGCCGCGAAGCAAACAAAGATCATCTGCTTTTTTTCCCAACTCGGGAAATAGCTCGGAAATCCAGAGTCCGCTTTGACCCCGTTGGTTGAACGCCCAAGGTGACTTCAACAGGGACCCGCGGAAGGGACCCGTCTTGCCGTCATTCTTGATCAACTCCGGTTTGTAGTCGAACGTATCGAGATGGGACGGACCGCCGCGCATGCAAAGAAAGATAACCCGTTTGGCCTTGGCCGGAAAATGCGGCGGTTTGACTGCAAGTGGGTTCGCGTTCCGGCCATCCTGCTTCTCTTGCGCCAAGGCCATCGTTGCCAATGACGAAAACGCCAGGAAGCCAAAACCCGACGAAACGCTCTCCAACATCTGCCGCCGCGAAGGGTGCCATCCAGGGTTGAGTTGGTCGTTCATTTTATTCCCCAATTTTCCTGTTCGTAAGCCTGATCTCATCCAGGGTCGCCACCTCGTCGCTGCGTCCAGGAATGTCGGCTGGACAACCCGAACTCAAAGTCAATTAACAAATCGAAACTCTGCCGAAGCCAGTATCGCTTGACATACCGCACTCAAACGCTGGACGCTCCTGTTGGGACCAAATCGCGAAGGACTGATTTCAAATTTACGATAAAACGATTCTGCGGCTGCCAGTTCGCTGCTCGAAGCTTCACGACCGTATGCCAGCAGGAACGCCAGTTTAATCTGCTCTCGAACCTGATTTTTTTCTTTCATGATCCGGCGTGCAATCGCATCGGACTGGTTGATCACGAATTGATTGTTCAGAAAAAAGAGCCCCTGGTCCGGAGTATTGGAAGACTCCCGAACACCAACCACCATACTGGATTCGGCAAAGTCAAATACTTCCATCGAGCGTGTTACATTGTCTCGAATGACCGGCAGGTAAACGCTGCGATACTTCACCGGTTGATCGATCTTCGCAATCACCGGCGAACGGTTCGATCGGCCAACGTCCAACATGCCTCCAGGTACTGCGGCAGTTCCCACCTGGGCGGTTCGTCCCTGCATCCTGCCCGGCGACATGATGCCGGTCTTGATCTCCGGATTATCGGCTCCGACGGTTGAGATCATGACTCCATCTCTGATCATTGCGGTGCCGAACTCAGCCACCAGCGAGGCTCTCGGTCGTTCAGAATCCAACTCACCGCTGATTGCCAGAATCGAATCCCGAATCACTTCCGCTTCCAAACGTCGTGGCGCGACTCGCCAGACCAGTTGATTCTCCGGATCGATTTCGAAGCTCTGTTCGTCAAACGTGGAATCGGTGCGGTAAATCCTGGAGGTCGCGATCTCGCGAATCAGCGTTTTGACGCTCCAGTTGTTTTTCTGGAATTCAATGGCCAGATGGTCAAGCAACTCCGGGTGGGTTGGTTCCCGGCCCGTAGCGCCAAAGTTTTCCGGCGTGCGAACAATCCCGGTTCCAAACATGTGTTGCCAGACGCGATTCACCATCACGCGGGCCGTCAGCGGGTTGTCATGACTGGCCATCCACCGAGCCAGTTCCAAACGCCCCGATGATTTCGACCGAATATTGACAGGTTCGTCGGTCAACACCTGGGGAATCCCGCGATTAACAACCTGAGCCGGTTTGTCGAACTCGCCGCGAACCAGCAAACGTGCATTGACAGGTTGGTCTGCCGATTGAACACCCATGAAATACGTGTAAGGATGTCCGTTTTCGTCGTACGCCGAAATTTTTGCCTGCAAGGCACCAACTTCGGAAGTTGTCCGAATCACCTTCACGATCGAAAACGCCGGGTTTTCTTTCGCGTCACTGCTGCGCTGATTCCTTCGCTGGAACTGGTACTCTCTGAGTTCTTTCTGTTTGTCAGCAAGCTCCGCTTTCAGTCGGGCAAGTTCCCGGGTCGAGATTTTGGCATCAAACGGATTGAGATCTTCGACTGGAAGAACAAGCAAATTGCTGGAACGGCGATTTTGAAACGTCTTGAGCGTTCCATAGTGGGTCGTCGTACTCTTGAAAATCCCTGCCATTGCATAGTAGTCGGCTTGGGGAATCGGATCGAATTTGTGATCGTGACAGCGAGCACACGCGACGGAAACACCCAGCACGACCCGGGTCGCAACATCGATTTGTTCATCGATCAGATCTTGCTGAAACTGGAGGCCATTTTGCTCGGTCAACGTCTTGGGACCGATGGCCAGAAATCCAGTCGCGATCAGATTTTCGGCCCACTGCTCGTCGGACTTGACGGGAAGCAAGTCACCAGCGATCTGCTCCTCGATGAACTGGTTGTACGGTTTGTCATCATTAAACGAATCGATAACGTAGTCCCGGTACCGCCAGGCCTGGGGGTAAGTCAAATTCAGTTCTTTCCCGGACGATTCAGCATACCTGGCCACGTCGAGCCAGTGGCGACCCCAACGCTCGCCGAATTCGGGTTTGGCGATCAACGAATCGACGACATGCGCAATGGCTTGTTCACGATCTTTTTCCCAGTTCCTGGTCAACCAGGCGATTTGCTCGGGCGTTGGCGGCAGTCCAATCAAGTCAAACGAAAGTCGCCGCAGGAATGTTGTGGCCTCGGCGTCACAGGCAGGCTTCAGACCGTTTTGTTCAAGCTGGCTGAGAATAAAATGGTCGATATCCGTGACTGGCCATTTCGTGTTTTCAACCACCGGAACGTTGGGAGGAGCCGGTTTCTTGAAAGACCAAAACTGTTTGCCTTCCTCGATATCAGCCTGCGTGATTTTCGTGTTGACCCTGGTGACTTCTTGAATGCGCGGATCAGGAGCTCCCATTTCAATCCACTGACGAAAGTCCGCAATTGTGTCTTCGGAGAGCTTCTTGCGCGGAGGCATTTTGTAATCTTGATGATTGATGGCACTCCACAGCATGCTCTCAGCAAGATCGCCTGGAACAATGGCGGGGCCAGAATCGCCACCTCCGCGTGCACCTGCTTTGGTGTCGAGCCAGAGACCACCTTTGACCTGGCTGCGCGTCGAATGACAACTGTAACATTCGCGCACCAGAACCGGACGAATCCTGGACTCAAAGAACATGACCTGTTCCGCGGTCAAGTTTTCTTCCTGTACGGTTTCTTCCTGGGCCCTGGAAGAAGCAACCCAGACGACACACATCAGGATGGCAAATATAATCGCGTAACGCTTGTTCCATCTGGTGATCATGCGATTCGTCCTTTGTTGTGGTTGACGACGTGTGCCCGGTGCCCTGCACTTGCAGGAACGCTCGTTCCAAATTCAGCCAGTGTGTCGATTTCAGGGTCCCGATGGTCCTCGAATTTACTGGTTTTCCGATATTCCTGCGGCGGGAACCGTCGCTCATGCCCTTCCGGTCGGATCGCGAGGTGCGAGGCAGGAACCCGACAATTTTCCGTAGATCCATTCATCTCAATCATTGTCACGTGGCTGCGCGGATCAAAAGACACAAAAAACCGCAAAAATGGGTT